>NZ_CAWUKC010000041.1:0-32313 GCF_963922945.1 uncultured Pseudoalteromonas sp.
AAAATTAAATAGACACCCATCCTAAGTTTTGCATTAAGTGAGCCGCCAGATTAAATAAAGTGGGTGTCATCTTAATTAAAAGGAGTTGAGTAAATTTGCTAGAAACTAAAAGGCTTTTGCTGCGTCCATTAACTAGTAAAGATATTAAACCTTTATCGCTAATTTTATCTGATCCTGAGGTTATGTTGTATTCTTTAAATGGCGTTATGGATGAAATCGCAACATCAAATTTTGTCCAATGGTGTCAAAAAAGCTATGAAGAATATGACTTCGGGCCTTGGGCAATAATTGATAAAAATAATAACAAGTTGCTTGGTTTTTCAGGCCTAAATAAAGAAACATATAATGATAAGCTAGTCGTTAATTTAGGATATAGGCTTGGCAGAGAGCATTGGAATAAAGTCTATGCCACTGAAGCTGTTTGTGCAGTTCTAGAATATGCTTTTACAAACTTAAGTATTCCAGAAATAATTGCGATTGTGGAGCCTGAAAATACGGGATCAATTAGTGTTATCGAGAAGCTTGGGTTTGGTGTGTTTGAGCTGGGCCAATATCACAAAAAGGCAGTTAAACAGTATACCTTAACCATAAAACAGTGGCGTTGCTTTAGTAACTCATTGGATTAGACGCTTTACTATCGCAGCGCTCATGGTGTCAGGTAGGCAGCCGTCATATCCCAATGGAGAGCAGACTGTAGTGAGTGTTCCATAATAAAACCCATTAAACTATTAACCACTTATAGTGTTCACTTTGATAGGCTAAGCTTCAGGCTTTTGTTTGTATAAAAAGCAAAATATTACATGGCAGTGCCTAAACAACTGGCATACTTGCCACCTTTAATTTTTACAGGGGAGTTCAATGAACTTAAATCAAATTACATTACCAGTTACAGATATGGAAATTTCGACTAAATTTTATCGCGACTTAGGTTTTACTCAAATTGTAGATACCCCACATTATGCTCGCTTTGAATGCCCAGATGGGGATTCAACTTTCTCATTGTCTTTAGATCGAGGTGAGTTTGATTGTGGCACGGTAATATATTTTGAACATGAACAATTAGATGAACTGGTTGAGGCTTTAAAAGTTAAAGGTTTTGTATTTATACAAGAACCTACAGACCAGAGTTATTTATGGCGAGAGGCCGTACTGCATGATCCGTCAGGTCATAAAATTAAGCTATATTGGGCGGGTGTTAATAGGATTAATCCACCTTGGCGTGTAGAAGTACGCAGCTAATCAGACCTTTAATTATGTAGTGTTCAACCTTACGCTATTAAAATCTAACCTCAAAATACAAATAACCATCAGGTTTAACGCATTAGCATTAAACCTGACAGCTCAAACTTAACCCAAACAACGTTAATTAGTCGGCATTAAATAAATCTCGCGCACGTTGTTGCGCTGCTTTGCTTCAATGGCAAATAGTTCGGCGTCGGCCACATCTTGTGGGTCGAGTTTGTCGGGTTTTGCTTCATCAAAAAATGGAGTGTTTACCATGCCAGGTCTATGGTGGTACAGCGGCCATTACACTCATTCATTTCCTCAGCTAAGTTTTGCCCAAACCCGTAACAAACCATTTAGTTGCACCGTAAATAGAGCCTTTAATAGGCTTAAGGCCAGCAGCTGGGCTAATTAATATAGAGTGCCTTTGTTTTAGCCCGCATGTCTGTGCGCTTTATTAAGTAATTTACTACCGCAACAAAGTAATGCACAGTACCCTGTACATGTAATAGTTTTACAGCTAAACTTGTCTTATATAATGTACAAGTGAGGTGCAAAATGAGAATCGTCTCTTTTACCGAAGCCCGAAATAGTCTAAAAACCGTTCTGGATAATGTAATTAATGATGCAGATACAACTGTAATCACTCGTCGTGACACTGAAGATGCGGTTGTAATGTCATTAGATTACTACAACAGCCTTATGGAAACTGTTCATTTACTTCGCTCTCCAGCGAACGCTGAACATTTAAACCGTTCAATTGCGCAGTATAAAGCGGGCAAAACAACCCCACGAGAACTTATTGATGAGTAACAGGTTATTATCATGGACTGATGAAGCTTGGAATAGTTATGTCTACTGGCATACTCAAGATAAGAAAACCTTGAAACGTATAAATAAGCTAATTGTCGATGTTAAGCGCTCTCCATTTGATGGGATTGGAAAACCGGAACCCCTTAAAGAAAATCTATCAGGCTTCTGGTCTCGCAGAATAGATGATACAAATCGTTTGGTATATGCCGTGGATGAAACAGTAATTACAGTTATCTCGTGCCGTTACCATTACTAAATAAACAAGATATCATCTTAAATTCTTCATTCTATCCAGCCAGTATTTATCAAAAACAACCGTCAGGTTTAACACCATTGACATTAAACCTGACAGCTCAAACCAATCAATGTTAATTAGTTGGCATTAAATATATCTCGCGCACGTTGTTGCGCTGGTTTGCTTCTATTGCAAATAGTACGGCGTCGGCCACATCTTGTGGGTCGAGTTTGTCGGGTTTAGCTTCATCAAAAAATGGGGTGTTTACCATGCCAGGGGCTATGGTGGTACAGCGGCCATTCCACTCGCTCATTTCTTCAGCTAAGTTTTGCCCAAACCCGTAAGCAAACCATTTAGTTGCACCGTAAATAGAGCCTTTAATTGGCTTACGGCCAGCGGCTGAGCTGGTTAATATAAAGTGCCCTTTGTTTTGGCGTAAATGGGGCAAGGTTGCTTTTGCCGTCCACAACAGGGCTTTAATGTTTATGTCTATCATGGTTGCCCATTCATCGGGGTCGCCTTTTTCGGTGCCTGCGGTTGAAACGCCCATACCTGCGTTGGCAAATGCGGCATCTAGTCGGCCAAATTTTTTAAGCCCTTTTGTTACTACGTTTTCAAGTTCGGTAAAGTCAGTGGCATCCGCCGGTACACTCAGTGCGTTATCTTCACCTAATGACTCAACTAGTTCAGCTAATTTATCTTCACTTCTGGCGGTAAGAATGACTTTGTGACCGTTGTTAACCAGTGTTTTGGCCGTTGCTTCACCAATGCCACTTGAGGCACCTGTAATAAGGATTACTTTTTCTTTCGCCATGATTATTTCTCCTATGTTTACATATTCAAAATGAGAAAAGTATTTACAGTAACTTTTGTACTAACACTAACAGTGTGCGATTAACCTAAATTGAATAAGAACATCAGAGAAACATAGCTCTTATTTAGTGCTTTAATTTAATACAAAAACAATAGGTATAACTGATTTATGGTTATATACTCGCGCGGTTTTTTAGCCATTAAGGCTAAATTATGGGTTTAGCGCATTTAGCTTAGCTCATTTTTAAATTGTGCTGAGTGTCAGCCATTTTTTGGAATATGTATGAAAGATAAACTTATTGTGTTTTGGCAAAGCCATTCAGAAACCATCATCACTTTGGGTTACAAAGTGGTGTTAGCCTTGGCTATTTTAGTCGCGAGTGCACTTATTGCGCGTTCGGTAAAAAAAGCGATTAAAAACTCTAAGTCGCCATTAAAAAAAGTAGACGAAACACTTCTGCCGCTGTTATCGAGCATTGCCGGGTATTTAGTTTACATAATTGCTGGCCTGTTTATTTTAGATATTTTTGGCGTTAATACGGCAAGCTTAATAGCGCTAATGGGCGCTGCGGGTTTAGCCATAGGTTTGGCGCTTAAAAATACCTTAAGTAATATAGCGGCAGGCATTATGCTACTCATACTTAGGCCATTTAAAATAGGCGATTTTGTAGATGCAAGCGGCACGCTAGGCACAGTAAAAGAAATAAACCTATTTACGACCATTTTTAAAACAACCGATGGCCTTTATATCGCATCCCCTAACGGTAAAGTGTGGGGCGGCAACATTAAAAACTTTACCCGTAATGGTAAAAGGCGCATGGATATAGTGGTGGGGATTTCGTACGCCGACTCTATTGATGTAGGCTTAAATGTACTTAAAGAACTCGCCGAATCAGAAAGCCGACTACTTGCAGAGCCAGCGCCTAAAGTAATGGTTACCTCAATAGGCGAAAGCGCAGTAAATATTCAATTACGTGCTTGGGCTGTAAATGGCGATTACTGGCAAACTGTGTGGGATTTAAATAAGCGCGTTAAAGAAGCCATAGAAGGTGCGGGGCTGAGCATTCCGTTACCGCAGCGAACGCTGCATATATCTGAGTCAATGGCGTCGGCAGTAACGGTAAATAGCGGTAAATAAAAACGCTTAAATTCTATTAGCACAATCACAAATAAAAATAGCGAGCCTTGGCTCGCTATTTTTGTATCAGCTTTTTGCTGACGAGTATTAACCTTCTAATTGGAAGTCGTACACTGAGCCTAAATTAAGCAGTTGGGTTAGTTCATCCAATGCTTGGTAGCTTTCGGTTAATAAGGCTGAGTCGGCAAAATCGCTTGCGCCTAATCTATCGCGGTAGTTGCGTTTTGCCCAGTCACAAAGCTGGGTGTATTTAGTATCAGTTAAAATAACCGCTGGATTTACTGCAGCTAGTTCTTGCTCGTTAAGGGCCACGCGTAAACGTAAGCAGGCAGGGCCGCCGCCATTTTGCATGCTTTGGCGCAGATCAAAAAACTGCACTTGGTTTACAGGGTTATCGGCTAAAATCATTTCTTCAATATAGGCGTTTACTGCGCTATTACGTTGGCACTCTTGTGGCGCTACTAATAGCATTGAGCCATCATCTAGGCTTACTAATTGGCTATTAAATAAGTAACTGCTTACTGCATCGCTAATACTTACTTTATCGGTAGGTACTTCAATTATGTATAGCTGTTTGCTGCCGGTGTAGGCATCGCGAATTTCTTGCAAGGCATCTTGTTGGTTTAAAAATGCTTGCTGGTGGCAAAGTAGTACGTTTTCGTTACCTACTGCAATTACATCGTTATGAAACACGCCTTGGTCTATAACATGTGGATTTTGCTGCAGTAAAATTTGGCTCGATTCTTTTAAGTTATGTAATCGACAAATGGCTTCTGAGGCTTCAAGTGTTTGCCTTGCAGGAAACTTAGCCGGTTTAGGTAACTGGCTGTTAAAGGCACTTGCGCCAAATACAAACATTTCTAGGCCTTGCTCGCCGTGGCTATCGCAAAGGCGGGTATGGTTAGCCGCGCCTTCGTCGCCAAAAAAGCCCTGATCAGGTAAATGCGTATGGTGTGCAAAATAGCTATCGTTATTAAACATGGCTTTTAGTAAGCGGGTAGTGGTAGCAGGCTCTAGCGAGCGGTGAAACTTATTGTTTAAATTAGCCGAGGTAAAATGCACTTTGCCATCGAGGGTGTCTGGCGAAGGTGACACAGTAGCGGCATTGGCGGTCCACATTGCAGAGGCCGAATAGCACGCGCGCAATAAAATAGGGTCGGCTTTAAATGCTTTATGAATAACTTGCGAGTCGTTGCCGGTAAACCCTAAGCGACGTAGTACGTTTAAATCGGGGCGTGCGTGGGGCGCGAACACACCTTGTGTTAAGCCTTTGTCGTGCATGGCTTTCATTTTTTCAAGGCCCTGTAACACAGCTTCTTGCGGGTTTGAAAAACTTGCCGCATTATTTAACGAGGCAACGTTACCATACGATAAACCCGCATAGTTGTGAGTAGGGCCAACTAAGCCATCAAAATTTACTTCTAAAGCGTGCATACACGTTCCAATTATATTGTTTTTAGTTACTTAACAATACAACGCATTGGCTGTGCTTGCAAAGCCTATCAATACGAAGTTTATCGGCTGTAAACTCGCTCTTTATCGCACGTAGTATGGGTATTGCTCGGGTCGTTTACCTGCCATACGCTAATGTCTAAACGCCATAGTAGGTAAAGGGTGTGGTATAGGTTAGCCATGGTATTTTCCTTAAAAGTTTTACTGAACACATTGGTACTGTGGAAGAATTATGCCAACTGTTAATTGAATATTTTATGAATACAAATCAGCTATTTATTAAAAACCTAAAAATAACTTTTAAACGCTTAGCACCACTTTGGGGCCCAAGGGCTTAAAAGTTGCACCAAAAAGCCACGCAGCAGGTGCGTGGCCCATGGTTTAAACGCTGTAATTAGCGCCCTACTTTACCTTTTACTAGTGGGTCGAACGACAGCACACTAAATTTGCCTTGGCTGGCATTTTTGCCACTATTTAATACTGGCGAGCGGTGTAATTCATCGACGGTAAAATATATTTTATGATCGGCGCCATAGCTAAAGCCATCGGGCCAGCTTAAGCGCTCGTCTTTAAATAATATTTGGTATTTACCGCTTGGTTTTACTACGCCAATTGCGCCGTTGGTAATGTCGGTTACATACACATTGCCGCCGCCATCAGCAATAATACCGTCGGAAATTGGTTTAGTGCCGTAACGTGTTACTTTACTTTCAAGGGCGCTTGCGCTCAGGCTTTTATTATTAATATCGCTTGTGGCAACACGATAAACCGATGTGCCAGACATGGAGCCAAAGTAAAGCCACTGTTCATTTGGGTCGAGTGTGATTGGGTTTACGCCTAAACGTGCTGGTTGGCCGCCTAGTTTCATGGTGCGCCCTTCAATGACCATGTCTATGTTTTCGGCTGTGGTGTATGGGCTATTTTGTAAGACTCTGCGCGCCTCACCTGTTTTTAAATTTACGGTAATAATAGCGGCTTGGCTGCCTTGTGCGGTGTCGGCAATGTATACAACGCCGTGTTTATTATCGATGACTAAATCGTTTAAAAACGAGGTGTCGGTAATGGTGGGCTTAGCTAAGTAAATTATTTTATGCAGCTGCTCTTTATTGGTATCCCAACCAACTAAACGCCCAGCATGATCAGGGCCTGATGTATCAAGCATCCATAACACGCCATCGGCAGATACATTTATGCCAAGTACATCGTAAAAGCCTTTGCCGTTTTTATACGCGTATGCCCATTCTTCATTAGGGTAAGGCTTGGTGGTGCCATCGCTTAATAGCTCCATAACTTTTTGTTTTTGGCCGTAAAAGCCATGTACCGATAAAAACTTACGGCCCGATGGCGTAATAGCAATATTACCCGGTGGGTGTTGCGCGTCGAATGTGGCGACTGTTTTTAAATCAGCACTTTGATTAGCGGTATTAGCAAACACACTGCTGGTTAAAAATGCGGTGCTGCATGCTGCAACTAAAAGTATTTTTTTTATCTGGTTCATGCTTCAAACCCTTCTAAAACAAGTTTACCCCGAGAGGTATGCGATTCTAAAATTTGGTGCGCTTTATATAAATTAGCGGCGTTTATTGTGCCTAAATTTTGCCCAAGCGTGGTTTTAAGTGTACCTGAGTCTATCAGCTCACTAATTTCATTAAGTAAGGTGTGCTGCGCAGTTATATCGGCAGTAGTATATAGCGAGCGGGTAAACATAAACTCCCAATGCACCGATATACATTTACGTTTAAATTTTAAAATATCGAACGATGTAGGGTCGTCTATTAATGCAAATTTACCTTGGGGTTTAATACACTCTACTATTTGGTCTTGGTATTGGTCAGTATGGGTTAAGCTAATTACGTAATCAAACTCAGCTAAACCGAGCTCTTTGCGCTGCTCGTTTAAGTTTTTAGAATGATCGAGCACGTGATCGGCTCCTAACTCTTTAAGCCAAGTTACGCTTTGCTCGCGTGACGCAGTACCAACCACGTTTAGCCCAGTAAGTTGCTTGGCAAGCTGTACCAAAATAGAGCCAACGCCACCTGCGGCGCCGATAACTAACATAGATTGCTGAATATTTTGCTTATTTTTAGGCACTTGCAGGCGGTCAAACAGCATTTCGTAGGCGGTAATACTGGTTAGCGGCAATGCGGCGGCTTGTGCGTCGGTTAATGTTTTAGGCGCATGCCCTACAATGCGCTCATCAACTAATTGATATTGCGCATTACTGCCTTGGCGCGATAAATCGCCGGCATAAAATACGCGATCCCCGACATTAAATAACGATACCGACTCGCCAACGGCTTTTACAATGCCTACGCCGTCCCAACCGAGTACTTTGTAGCCATGTTCTGGCGCTACATTAGCACGTATTTTTGTATCTACTGGGTTTATTGAAATAGCATTTACTTCAATAAGTAGGTCGTGCCCGCTCGCGGTTGGGGTATCAAGCTCAATAGCTTGTATAGAGCTTGCTGTAAGTGTTTTAGAGTTTTTGGTATAGCCAAATGCTTTCATATGCGTTCCTGATGATTTTAACTAAGTACTTTTAATTTAATAAGCACTATAGCTCAGTTGAAAAATAGAAAAAGACATGAAAAACTAAAGCACTTTCAAATTTTAATTGAAAATATGCGATCATATAACGATATTCAAACTTTTATAGATGTTGCCAGTTGCGCCAGTATTTCTGAAGCGGCACGGCAAAACGAACAAACGCCAGCGGCGGTTAGTGCGGCTATAAAACGCTTAGAAAATGACTTAGGTAATGTGCTGTTTATTCGCTCTACCCGCAGCTTACGCTTAAGTGTGGCTGGGGAGCAGTTTTTAAGTTATGCCAAAGATTCCCTTTCGCTTATTCAACAAGGAGTAGCTGCCGTACACACTGCAGTAGGCGAGGTAACCGGTACGCTACAGGTATCGGCTCCGTGTGACTTAGGGCGTAATAAACTCAGTGAATGGCTTAATGAGTTTTTAAAAAAGTACCCGCATGTAAAACTAAAGCTGCACTTAAGTGACGAAGTAAGCGACATTTACAGCCAGTCGATTGATATTGCGCTGCGCTTTGGTGTACCCAAAGATTCGCAGCTAATTGCAGCGCCACTTTTTTTAAATAATACGCGTATTTTAGTCGCTGCTCCTGAGTATATGGCAAAAAATGGCTTGCTTACACACCCACTTAACTTAACGAAGCACACCACCATTACGTTTATGCGTTTTGGCGAAGTGTTTAAAGAGTGGCGTTTTTATAAAAATGGCGCAGTACAAAAGGTGCAGCTAAATTGCCAGCACATAGTTAACGATGGCGAGATGGTGAGGCGCTGGGCGCTAGAAGGCAAGGGTATAGCGTACAAATCGTACCTAGATGTAATTGATGATTTAGCAAGCGGGCAGCTCGTTCATTTATGCCCTCAGTGGCAAAGCGATCCGCTACCGCTTTATATGATGTACGCTGATAGGCGCCAAATGACCCCAGTGATCACCGCGTTTAGGGCGTTTATTCAGCAAAAAATAACCGCGTTAGTTGGCTAACTCGTCGTCACTTTTAGTTGCTAAATCGCCTACCACTAAATCGAGCAGCTGCATAAGTTGCTTGGCTTGTGTGGGGTCTACGCTTTCAAACTTACATAATATATTTTTTGGAATATCAGCGGCGTCGTTTTTAAGGGCTTGTCCACTTTGGGTAAGTTGAATAAGGCGCTTACGCTTATCGTGCTCATCTTTAATAACAGCCAGCAAAGACTTTTCGGTCATTTTTTTGAGTATTTGGGTCATAGCGCCGCCATCAATAGCGGTTTTATCTATTAGCTGTGCGATGGTTATTTTGTCTTGCTCCCACAGCGCCATCATTACCACATACTGCGGGTACGTTAAGTTTAGTGCAGCTAAAGGCTCACGGTAAGCGCGTGCAATGCTATTTGATGCCATATATAGCCTATGACACAGCTGATTTTTTAATTTTAATTGCTCGAACGACATACCCAACTCCTAGTGCGTTAATACCTTAAACTCAAAAAATATTTTAATTTGCGTGCAAAGTATTTGCAATCTCTAATTACCTGCCTTATTATTTTGCATGCAAACTAAATTAATTGATAAACTTTGGAGTTCACTATGAATGTATTACAAAATGTTGCCTACACAGCAAAAGCAACTGCAACCGGTGGCCGTGAAGGTGTAGCTAAATCTGACGATGGCCGTTTAGATGTAAAACTATCAACCCCAAAAGGGCTAGGTGGCGACGACGGACAAGGCACAAACCCAGAGCAATTATTTGCAGCAGGGTATGCAGCGTGCTTTATTGGCGCACTAAAATTTGTAGCCGGTAGCGAAAAAATTGCCCTACCGAGTGATACACATATTAACTCTGAAGTTTCTATTGGGGCGATTGAAGGCGGTTTTGGTATTGCTGTAAAACTAGCTGTATCACTCGGTGATATGGATAAAACAGCAGCGCAAGAGCTGGTAAATAAAGCACACCAAGTATGCCCATACTCAAACGCGACACGCGGTAACATTGAAGTAGAGCTTTCGGTTATTTAATTAACTGAACAATTAGTATTGTAACAGCCCAGTGGTTTTGCCACTGGGCTTTTTTGTGCGCTGCAATTTAGAAAAGTTTTCACGTTTACAAGCAAATATACGAAAAATCGTATATTCGCTATTCCATATATTATTATTTTGTTTTATTGTATGCACACTAACTAAACGAGGACGCTATGGAACAATTCAACCCACTTCAATTTTACAAATGCTTAGCCGACGATACGCGCTTAAAAGCCATGTTATTAATTAGCCATGAGCAAGAGCTATGTGTGTGTGAGCTTGTTGCTGCGCTTGAACTTAGCCAACCTAAAGTGTCGCGCCATTTAGCACAGCTTAGGCAATGTGGCCTATTGAGCGACCGAAAGCAAAATCAATGGGTGTACTACAGCATTAATAAAGCCCTGCCACAGTGGGCTATTAGCGTAATAACACAAACCAAAAACGAAAACTCTGCGTTTTATAACGACGATTTAAATAGACTCAATGCAATGGGTAATCGCCCAGAGCGTGCAGCAAGCTGCTGCTAATTAAGCAAATTGATATAACTTTACTAAAGGTATTTATTATGACAATTAAAGTAGGTATTAACGGCTTTGGCCGTATGGGACGTTTAACATTGCGCGCGGCATTAGAGTGGCCAGAAGTAGAATTTATTAAAGTAAATGATGTTGCAGGTGATGCCAAAACACATGCCCACTTATTAGAGTTTGACTCAGTGCACGGGCGCTTAGCCCAAAGTGTTACAGCAAACGAAAATAGCTTTAGTGTGGGCAAACACACTATTGCCGTTACCAATAACAAAACTATTAGCGATACCGATTGGTCTGATTGCGATGTAGTAATAGAAGCCAGCGGTAAAATGAAAACCACTGAGCTGTTAAATCAATACTTAGCACAAGGTGTTAAGCGCGTTGTGGTAACCGCTCCGGTAAAAGAAGACGGTATTTTAAATGTGGTTATGGGTGTTAACGATGATTTATATAACCCAGATGAGCACAAAATTGTGACTGCTGCTTCGTGTACAACTAACTGTTTAGCGCCTATTGTAAAAGTACTGCAAGAAAAAGTAGGCATTAAGCACGGCTCAATGACCACTATTCACGATATTACAAATACCCAAACTATTATTGATGCGCCACATAAAGACTTACGTCGTGCTCGTTCGTGCGGGACAAGTTTAATACCTACCACAACGGGTAGTGCAACAGCTATTACGCATATATTCCCTGAGCTAAAAGGAAAGTTAAATGGCCATGCCGTGCGCGTACCATTAACTAATGCATCAATTACCGACTGTGTATTTGAGCTTGAGCGTGGTGTAACTGCAACTGAGGTGAATGAATGGTTTGCTCAGGCGTCTAAAAACGAGCTTGCAGGTGTATTAGGTTACGAAGAAAAACCGCTTGTATCGATTGATTACAAAACCGACCCACGCAGTAGCATTATTGATGCGCTATCTACCATGGTTATAAATAATACCCAGCTTAAATTATACGCTTGGTACGATAACGAATGGGGTTACGCTAATCGTACTGCCGAGCTAATGCTTAAAGTTGCTAAAAGCGACTTAGTTTAACCATAAATTAAAGGTTTTAAGGGCGTTAACCATGTTTGAGCAACTTGCTAATTTACCTACAGCAATAAAGCAGTATTTAATTATTACCGGTAATTACTGGGCATTTACCTTAACCGATGGCGCACTACGTATGTTAGTAGTGTTGCACTTTCATCAGTTAGGGTATGGTGCACTGGCCATTGCCATGCTGTTTTTGTTTTACGAAATTTTTGGTGTGATCACCAATTTAGTGGGCGGTTGGCTAGGGGCTCATTTAGGCCTTAATAAAACCATGAACTTTGGCTTGGCGCTGCAAATAATGGCGCTTGCCATGTTATGTGCGCCAAGTGAATGGCTCACCGTGGCTTATGTTATGGTGGCGCAAGCGCTTAGCGGCATAGCCAAAGATTTAAATAAAATGAGCGCCAAAAGCGCTATTAAACATTTAGTGCCCGAGGGAGAAAGCGGCCAAGGCCAGCTCTATAAATGGGTGGCTATTTTAACGGGATCAAAAAATGCGTTAAAAGGGGTTGGCTTCTTTTTAGGTGGTTTACTCCTTACGGTACTAGGTTTTGTTGGGGCTTTAAAAGCCTTAATTTTATTACTCACTATTGCGTGGATTATTAGCGTTGTATTTTTAAAAGGCGACATGGGCAAGGCTAAAAATAAGCCTAAGTTTAAAGAGCTATTTTCTAAATCCCGTGCAATAAACTTACTCAGTGCAGCACGATTATGCTTGTTTGCCGCGCGTGATGTATGGTTTGTAGTGGCGTTACCTATTTATTTGGCTCAGCAATTTAACTGGAACTTTTGGTGGGTTAGTGGCTTTATGGCTCTTTGGGTAATTGGCTACGGCGGCGTGCAATCGCAAGCCCCGCGTATTACCGGCACCAGCAATACCGGTGTTGATACCGTTAAACAGGCCTATTTATGGGTATTGCTACTAAGTGTTGTAACAGCCGTTTTAGCACTTTTTATGCAACTTGATGTGGCCGTGCATGCCACCTTGATTATAGGTTTACTTATATTTGGCGGTGTATTTGCGGTTAACTCTTCTGTGCACAGCTACTTAATTGTCAGCTTTGCTAAAAGCGATGGTGTATCGCTTGATGTTGGCTTTTATTATATGGCCAATGCCATGGGGCGTTTACTGGGCACGGTGCTTTCTGGGTGGGTGTTTCAGGTTTATGGTTTTGTAGCGTGTTTGTGGGTGAGCGTAATTTTACTTGTTTTAGCGTCTATTGCGACAGCATTTTTGGCTAACAAGAAAAGCTAAACGTTTGTATTAGTTTTGTATTTATTTATTTTTTTAATAGCTTCATTTTTTAGATCTACTAAACTGTATGCGTAGTTTTAATTAAAGGGTCATTTAAGTGCAAGAAACCTCGTTAGCAAAAAAGTTATTATGGATAACCGTTGGTAGTACATTTTTAACGGTACTCGTTCTGTCTGGCGTATTATGGTGGCAAATGTCATCAAATAGCGCAGCGCTCGCAAAGGAATCAGAAGAGTATATAGTGGCTGAAGTTGAGTATAAACTTAACGCAAATGCGGCCGCTTATGGTGAAAAAATAGCTGGGTTTATTAACGAAGCTTACCGTGTACCTAACTCTTTGGCGGCATTACTAGGTGATGCGGCTAATACACAAACTTTAGATCGTGACACGGTAGTGAGCATTAACCGCTCTATTTTAGAAAAAAATCAGCTTTTGTCGTCTATTTACTCACAATTTGAGCCTAATGCTTTTGACGGCCAAGACACGCAATTTTCACAAGGCTATAAACATTCAGTTAATGGTGATGGCACGTTAGAGGTTTACATCACTCGAGATCAAAACGGTAGGTTAGAACAGCAAAAAGTAGCCAACGCAGCAGATAAATATTTAACCTCGTTAAATGAATTTGGTATTCGAGAAGCACATTGGTACTTATGTGCAAAAGATACATTAAAACCATGTATTATGGAGCCGTACCTTTACGAAATACCTTCTGGTGATTCGGTGATGCTAACATCTTTAACTGTACCTATTACCAATAAGTCGGGTCGTTTTATTGGCTTAGCGGGCGTTGATTTAACGCTTCCTACGTTTCAAGGGTTAACTGAAAAACTCTCTCGCGAGCTTTATAACGGGCAAGCAAAAGTAACACTTTTAAGTGACATAGGTTTAATTGTAGGCAGTAGCCACTATAAATCTAAATTAGGGCGCCCATTTAAAGAAGCCGTTAGTAGTAATACTTACAGTGAGCTGGTTAAATTTAAGGGGCAACACGGCCTTTTCAAAACACCTAGCGAGTATTTAGTTAACTACCCCATTAATATTAAATTGGCTAACACTCAGTGGAGCTTACTTATTGAAGTGCCAAGTAATTTAGCCCTTGAAGGGCCTAATGCCCTAGCTAAAAACATGAGTGACTCAGCTAATCAGCTTGGTTTAGTTATTTTAATAACGGGCGCCGTTATTGCGGTTATTGCCTTTATTATTATGAAAATAGTAGTGGGCACGGTGGTTGCACCGCTCGAACAAATTCAACAGCGTGTAGATAACCTTGCCAGCTCAGAAGGTGATTTAACGCATACACTCCATGTTGATACACACGCTGAACTTATTGCCCTTGCAGGTGGATTTAATGCCTTTTTAGCTAAGCTTCGTGGTTTAATTGCAGAGCTAAAAGATGTTTCATCGCAAACTAAGCAGCAAGGCGAAATTGCGCAGCATATTGCCATTGATACCAAGCATAATGTGCAATCGCAATTTCAAGAAATTGAAAGTGTAGTAACCGCCATGAACGAAATGAGCGCGACAGCACTTGAAGTGGCCAGAGCCTCTGAGCAATCAGCTCAACAAGCGGATGAGATAAACGGCTTAGTAGTAAGCAGTGAGTCGAGCTTATCCTCTGCGATGAGCCAAGTTAAAACCATGTCTGAAGAAATAAAAGAAGCTAACCAAGCCGTTGAAAAAGTGGCATCGCGCAGTAAAGATATTACACAAATTCTCGATGTGATCAGAACCATTTCGGAGCAAACAAACTTACTTGCACTTAATGCTGCTATTGAAGCTGCGCGTGCTGGTGAGCATGGACGAGGCTTTGCCGTAGTTGCTGATGAAGTACGAGCGCTTGCTTCTAAAACCCGTTCATCTACTGATGATATTAGCCAGCTGATTGATAGCCTCTTGTCGGAGGTAGGTAATGCATCAACCGTTATTGAAAATGGGGTTATACGCGCTGAAAGTGCAGTAGATGAAACCTCTGTGGCATTTGAAGCACTGCACAGCGTAGTTGTAAAAGTAGATGAAATTACCAATCAAATTACGCATATTGCCACCGCAGCTGAAGAGCAAAGCTCGGTTACGGAGGAGATAAACCGTAATCTAACTCTTATTTCCGATGCGGCATCGCAGCTTGCTGATTTATCTACCCAAGCGGGCGATAGTAGCGAAGCGCTTAATGCATTAGTCGCACAGCAAGATAGCGAGCTAAACAAGCTTAAAACGTAAGTTAAGCTTTAACTCTAGCAAATGTAAAAAGCGGCTAATACATGCGAATTAGCCGTTTTTTTGTTGAGACGGTTTAGTAGTGAGTAATGCGAAAGGTTATAGTTTTTTGATCAAGGCAAACATTTGATTGATCATTGGCTGAGCTAATTGCTCAACCCCTGGGCGGTTAAAATAGCCACGCAGCCCAGTAAATTGCACCTGAAAAAACTGCGCGTATTCAAGCGCGGTAAGGTTGCTGCTTAGCTCATTATTTTTAATGGCTTGAGCAAACAAGGTGGTTAAGTAGGCTTCAAACTTTGCCGATAGGTCTAAGCTTAGCTCGTATAACGAGGCATCTTTTTCTGCAAATTCACTGTTTGCTTTTACCAACATACAAATAGCGCTAGGGCTACAGTCTTTAGTTTTAATGATCACGTTTTCAACAAACGCACGTAAGCCACCTAAAACAGAATCTGAGCTTGCTAAAAAGCCATCAATTTGGCTCTTCATTTGTACTGTGTAGTCTTTTAAAGATTCGCTGTATAGCCCTTCTTTAGAGCCAAACGCCGCATAAATACTGCCTGGGCGCATGTTAATGGCTTCTTGTAAATCACGGGTTGAGGTGGCGTTAAACCCCTTCTCCCAAAACAATTGGCTTGCTACGCGAATCACGTTATCGCGTTCAAATTTAACTTTGTTAGCCATCTTGATCTCAACTATTTTGAACGTATGCTCAATTTTAACTTGAACAATCGCTCAAAATCAAATAGTATGTGTCTTGAAGTTACTTAACCTGACTCAGGTTACTCAAACACATTAATTTATTGGAGCAGAACATGGCAGAATTTACGTTATATACTCAAGACAACGCACCTGAAGAATCAAAATCGCTAATGGCTGATTCAGTAGCAGCGTTTGGCATGTTACCTAACCTTCACGCAGTAATGGCAGAAGCACCTACACTGCTTAAAGGCTACCAAGTACTACATGATTTATTTCAAAAAACATCGTTTAACGCAGAAGAGTTAACAGTTGTATGGCAAACAATTAATGTTGAGCATGAGTGTCATTACTGTGTACCAGCGCACAGCGCAATTGCTGCTTCAATGAAAGTTGACCAAGATATTGTTGATGCTCTAGTAAACAAAACACCACTTGCAGATGCAAAACTTGAAACACTACGCGAAACCACACTTGCAATGACACGCGATCGCGGCGTAATTAGCGATGAGCAAATTGAGAAGTTTTTTGCAGCAGGTTACGGTAAACAGCAACTACTCGAAATTATTGTTGGTTTATCGCAAAAGGTAATGAGCAACTATACTAACCACCTTGCTGATACACCTGTAGACGAACCATTTAAAAAATTTGCTAAATAATAGCAATTTTATAATTAACAAAGGCAGCCTAGGCTGCCTTTTTGTGTTGTAGGCGAATAGCTTTTACTTAAATTTAACGGCTTTAGTGCTGCGTGTATAAGTACGTTGCTCAGGCTTAGTCCATTCACCCTTCTTTAAATAAGACGTTGAGACGACAAATTTATCGTTTTTTAATTCGCTGGTTGAGCGTACTTTGGTAATACCTTCTTTACTGCCTGTTACTTCTTCATAGGCCACAAATTGGGTGGGGCTGAGTACTTTCATGGTCCCCTTTGTATAAAAACCCGCAGTTGTAAAATAGTAAAACACCAAAGAGTCTTTTTTACTGTCGTAAAAAATCATCGACTCACCTCCATACTCGCCCTCGTTTATAGAGTGTGTAGTGTGAATTGCTTTACCATTCAAAGCGCGCTCCCAGCGGGCAACATCTTGTAAAGGCTTTGCGCCTTCGGGAACGTCAAAATCCGCCTGCCACGTGCCTAAATAAGGCTTAAATACAGCTAGTTCTTTATCAAGGTTAGTGGGTGTATCTGCGGCATAGCTATTAAAGGTGTATAAGCATAATACTAAAAATAGCGCTTTAAAATATGTCATAATTTGGCTCTTATTATTTTGGTCAACAGCGTTTAGTATAGGCGAACATTAATTGATAAAGAAAACATTAATCATCTTCTCATTACTTTTTTTAGCTGTAATTTGGCTCGCGTACCTATCTCAGTACTTGCCTATTTACATACCTATTTATGCACCCGCTTATGTAAGTGCACTGAGCCTAATTACTTTCATAACGTACGCATGGGATAAACGACAAGCAAAACTATCAGCGCATAAAAAAGTAAATCGTACGAGTGAGCGTACATTACAATTACTATCATTATTTGGCGGATGGCCCGGCGCACTCATTGCACAGCAATGGCTGAGACATAAATCGCAAAAAAGGCGTTTTATAGTGGTGTTATGGCTGTGTATTTTTGGGAATGTGACTGTAATAGGGGCTATTACATTTTTTACAGAAAACGTGGGAGTTATGCCTTTAAATTAATGTGTATTTAAAGGCATAAATACAACTTTACATGGTGTTTAGTTAGCAGCTTCAGTTTTTGCTACTTCATCTAACGCTACTGTAAGTATGGTTTTTTTATCAACCACAACCCATTTGCGGTAAGTTTGGTAGCCTGGTTTGCTTACTTCAATATCGTATTCACCTTCTTTTAGTTCAATCGCGTCTTGATATACTGGTTTGATATTCATAATACGCACGCGGGCGTCATTAGGGGTCGTAATTACGGTAAGTGAGATTGGAGCAACCACTTCGGCTACTTCAGCTTGAACATCGGCAACATTGTCTTCAACTTTTTGCTCAGTTTCATTCTTATTTGAAGTGTTTGCACAGCCACTTAAGATGAGGAATGCTGCAAGTGCGGTTATTTTTTTCATTGGTACTCCATAAGTCATTATAGTAATTAAAATTGCGAAATATCATGAAGGAGTACAAGCTTTTGCTTAACTTGTCGTCCTTGACTTTCGTCTGTAAAACTAAGTGTTCATCAACTTTTAAATTGTATTGTAAAAGCAAAGCTACATTCGCTTTGCGTTACTGTAAGTAAATTACAACAAAACATTATCAAGTGATTGAGTAATGGCTTCACTTCGCTCTACAAGTTGTTCAGCAGTACGATACATTTTTCTTTTCATTAAAGTGCTCGCCATCGTGATGTATCGTTTAGATAATTCTTGCTTTAAAGAAACTAAAAGCGAAAAGTCTGACGGTAAATCCACCGACTCAACATTTATTTTCTCTTCAAATTCCAATAGCTCTTTGTATTGCTCTAT
The DNA here is from genome assembly GCF_963922945.1 of uncultured Pseudoalteromonas sp. Taxonomy (GTDB): domain Bacteria; phylum Pseudomonadota; class Gammaproteobacteria; order Enterobacterales; family Alteromonadaceae; genus Pseudoalteromonas. Next base: position 18,458 of record NZ_CAWUKC010000041.1, read on the forward strand.
GCTTTCCAACTGCTCTGAATAGCGATTAAAGCGTGGCTGATAAAATACAATAGCATCTGCAGTAGGGAATTGTGCTTGCTGACCATTATTTACTTTTTCTTGGTATAAGGTTAGCGCATCGATTGCAGATTCTCTTTTAAGTAATTCTGCGAATTGCAGCTCTTCTTTTTGAGTATTGGTAAAAATAGCCTTTCCTACATTTAGTAATGCTTTTTGTGCTATAACGTCGTCTTCCGCTATGGCTTTATCTAGCGCTAACTTGTAATTATCAAAGTGAATCTGTGAAGGTTCATAGACATAGGTGTCATCAACTTGTTGTAAATCGATAATTAACTGAGGAATGCTATTGTTATCAACTTCGTTATAACGAGATTGCTCTAAAAGTAAATTGATTCGCGATGTAATATCAAAAATAATTGATTGTCTTTCTCTTAAAATACTTTCAAGTTGCACAGAGAGCTTTTCTGAATCGGGGTAGTACTCAAGCGCTTGAGTGTATACATCTATTGTTTCATCGAAGTTCTTAAACTTATCACCACTATTGTTTAGCTGATTAGCCATGCCATCAAAGCTTTGCAAAACACTCTCTTGATTTACACGCAGTAAGCCTTGTTTTAAAACTTCATATTGCGGTGGGATTTCAGAAAGCTTACCGAGTATGCTTGGACCATTCCATGACATCCACGTTTTTACTTGCTGGTTTATAGCTTGGGCATTGTCTAGCTTGGCTTCGAGTTGTTTAATATTATGATCGTTAGAGAGGTAATATTGGCCGGCAAATACTGTAGCAATTACTAAGCTTGCCACTAGTGCGATAGCTGGTTTGTAATTACGGTTTAATTTAGTAGTAATGGGCTCTAGTGAGCTTAATCTATCAGAAGCGTTTAATGCAATTGCTTTATTTAAACTACCCCACAACCATAATGGGCAGTTACTAGGGCGTTTTGCCGATGTCTCTTTTGCAAGTTTATCAGCAGCTACGCGGTTAAACGGGTGTTTACTGCTTAATAGTTCAAGCGCTATACATGCGTAAGAAAACACATCATCTTTAACTGAAGCTTCAGCTCCTTTAAGTTGCTCTGGGCTTGCATAGGTGGGAGTGTAACCACCTACAACAGCGGTATTTTGCTCGTTTTGAACAGCATAAGCATCTTCAATGGTTTTATGTTTTGCAATACCAAAATCAAGTACTTTTAAGTTGCCGTTAGAATCAAAAATAATATTTGATGGCTTTAAATCATTATGGATAACACCGCGTGCATGCGCGTAAATCAGGGCATTCGCTAACTGTTCTAAAATCACCTTAGCTTTTTTAAACACCATACCTGTGGGTTTGTTTCTTTTTATTATTTGCTCAAGTGTTTCGCCTTCAACAAGCTCCATTGTTACATAGTGAAGATCGCCATCAGAACCTGCTGAATAAACTTTAACAATATTAGGGTGGGCTAGCTGTTGTGTTTTCGTGGTTTCATCTTTTAGGAGAGTAATGGCTTCTTCTGAGTGTGAAAACTCTTCGAGTAACACCTTTATCGCGACAAATACTTCAGGGCGACTTGGACTTTCTAAGAATAGATCCCTTGCGCGATAGATATAACACATACCACCTTGGCCAATTAATTCTTCAACCAAGTAACGAGCAGATATTTTTTTGCCAATTAGATTGAGCTTATTTTTAGCTTGGGGTTTTTTTAGATTTGAATCAAGCGACGCTATCTGAGTTTTATCGTTAGAGTTATTGATACCGCTCATTATAAATCCTTTTATTGTGTATATATAAATAATTGCAAAGGTGAATTTTTATCATTTTTATCAATTCTCCCTTTGATAACGTCAGTATTTTTACAAAAAAAGATTACTTTAGCAATCTTTCTGGCGTAGAAGTTTCATACAAAATTAATTATGTCGCCTGTTTTAACTCACTCAAAAAATTTTTTTATTTTTAAACTTAAAAAATAATGTGCTTAAAAGCGCTGTAAAAGGCGTAAAAGGTACATTTAGCGGTAATTTTTCACTTTATTTTGTTTGGGATTAAGTTTGTTGCAGTGTGCTGAAAAAGGAACATTCAAACAGTCATTTAATTATTGGATTTCATGTTTTTAAGTTTATTAGATTTATCATTGTCTTCAAATTTAAATATATGTGTATATTTTTATATATTAATTTCAATGTTGACAATAGTTTCTCTTCTACTTTATCCTAATGAAAATGTAGATTTATGGGACTAACTTATCAAATGGAACTGATACTAAATATAACTAGTTATCATAGACTCTCGCCTGAAATTGAAGCTTCTAAAACAACTAAACACTCTCTTATTTTTGGCCGCTCAGAAACGTGTGATTGGCACTTGCCCGATCCTGAAAAAATAATTTCTAGCCGGCACGGCCGTATTGAAAAAGAAGGGGATTCGTTTTACTTATACGATACCTCGACTAACGGAACGTTTATTAATTTTGGCGTGTCAGCACTTGGTCAAGGTAATAAACACCGTTTAGCGCACAGTGATGTAATTACTGTCGGAGACTTTCAAATTGAAGTCGAATTAGCTGATTCTCAATCTACAACAGCATACACTGAAACACGCCCAAACACGGATGATTCTGCATTAAGTAACAGAACACCTGAACCTTCAATAGATAATTTTTCTTCAAGTGACTTATTTTTAAATGAATCTATTCTAGATGAGTCAATGCCTTCTGTATTAATGAAAGAAGAAGGTATGGCACAGCCTGATAACCAAATTCCAGAAAATTGGGATGAATTATCGCATTTAATGAACCCTGATGTGTCAACTTCAGCTCAAAGCCATTTTGATGATGTTGCGGTAGCAGAAAAACCCGTTCAAGTTGAACCTCAAAAAGCACCAGAACCCATTAAGCAGCCTACCAAACAAACGCAAACACACACTAGTACTACAAGCGCTAATTCCGCTTTATCTGAGGCGTTTTTAAAAGGTTTAGGAGTTAAAGCTGAGCTTCAAAATGCGCTCAATACACCAGAGTTGTGGTTTGAAATGGGGCAAAGTTTAAATTTATTATTAAACGAGTTGATGGAGTCATTAAGACAACGAGCATTGGTTAAAAATCAATTACGTTTAAATCAAACCATGTTTCAAACGAAGCAAAATAATCCTATAAAATTTTCTGCTGATATTGATGATGTTATTCAGAATTTATTCATAAGAAATAGTGCAAGCTTCCTGTCGTCTCGTGAATCGATCAAAGAAAGCTTTACTGATACACGTAGGCACGAACATGCTTTATTAGCAGGAGCTGATGGTGTACTTAAAGGGATTTTAGAGCAAGTTTCTCCCCAGCAAATCACTCAGCAAGTAAATGAAAACTCTAATGTATTAAAGATTATTCCAGGCCAGTCAGAAGCAAAGTGTTGGAAAATATATCAAAGCCTTCATGAAGAACTCGCGCACGATGTAAATGCAAAAGGCGCTATGGCATTGTCTGACGATTTTTTAAAGGCTTACAATGATAAAACTCAAGAAACGTTTTAAAAAGGAAAGTAAATAATGTCTAAACTTAAGCTCTTTTTAATGAGCATTAGCCTACTCTTTTTAACGGTTGGGTGTACTACAGTAAATAAAATAGTGCCGCCTTCAACTGATTTAATTATTAATGTTTCTAAAGATGTAAATCCAGATACATCAGAGAGACCATCGCCAGTTGTTATGAAAATATTTGAGCTAAGTTCAAGAACTATTTTTGATACACAAGACTTTTTTAGTTTATACGAAACGCCTGAAAAACTACTGGGCCCAGATTTATTAAAAAAAGACGAGTTAGAATTACAACCAAATTCAGTGCAAAAATACAAAATGAGCCTTAACAGAAATACCCGTTACGTAGGCGTTGTTGTTGCCTATAGAGATATCGATCAAGCAAGGTGGAGAGCTGTTATTGAGGTTGACCCTACCGGTTATGATGATATAGATGTAAATGTTGAAGCAATTGCAACATACATGAGAGAGCGATAAAAAGGATTTGTAAAATGGGTGATAACACTCGTGTTGCGTGGACTGAAGGGATGTTCTTAAGGCCGCAACATTTTCAACAGTCAGATAAGCACTTTTCTAATTTAATTAATCAATTATGTAAAGGAAATTTATCTGATCCGTGGGGCATACTTGATATAAGTATAGACACACAATTACTGAGTTCAGGGCAGTTTGCTCTTGAGTCATTAAGCGCTATTATGCCTGATTTGCTCCCAATTGAAATGCCGCAATCAACCCCTTTACCTGAACCATTAGTGGTTAATAAAGATGTGTATGATGAAGTGGTATACCTTGCTATTCCTGCATTGAAAGGCAGTGGTATCAATATTTCAGCGCTGGATGAAAATATTGTCACGCGCTATAAGCTTGATGATTTAACGGTGAGTGATGACTCTTTAGGATCTCAATCCCAAGAGGTGATTCAAGTTGCCAAAATTTATAGCAAATTGGTGCTCTCATCTGATGATCATGCTGGGTACATTCTATTGCCTGTTGCACGCATTATTGAAGTTAGCAGCGAAGGAAGTATTAAGCTTGACACTAAATACATACCACCCTCTTTAAAAGTGGGTCAATGCAAGCCTTTGCTTGGTTTAGTAAGAGAAATTGGCTCTATGATCAAACAGCGTGCAGAGAGTATATCTGTGCGTTTATGCCAAGGTTATGCAGGTAGCACCTCAGTTGCTGACTTTATTATGTTGCAAACCCTGAATAAGTACGATGCTGTTTTTGATAACCTACTTAATATAAATAACCTCCACCCAAATGTACTTTATACTCGTCTTATCGAGCTTGCTGGCGAGTTATCTACTTTTAGTACTGCAAATAAAAGAGTACCGAAGCTGCCTAAGTACGACCATGATAATTTGGGCAAAGTATTTTCTGAAGTGGTTAATTTCTTATATCAATCTTTAAGTCATGTTATTGAGCAAACTGCGACAGAAATTAAGTTAGAACAAAGCAAGTTTGGTATTTCGTTTGGCGCATTAAAAGACAAGTCGGTGCTTAACTCAGCACAATTTGTTTTAGCAATTAAAGCAAGCGTACCGCACGAAGAGCTGCGTAAAATACTGCCCTCACAAATTAAGATTGGTAGCGTAGAAACCATACGAGACTTAGTTAATAACCAAATTCCAGGTATTACTATTAGTAACTTACCAACGGCACCACGCCAGATCCCATACCATGCAGGTTTTCATTACTTTGAATTAAACAAGCAGGGTGAGCATTGGGAAAAACTTCGCTCAAGTGGAGGCATCGCTATCCACTTATCGGGTAATTACCCTGAGCTACAAATAAGCCTTTGGGCAATTAGAACCTAACTTTTAAAGGAAGAGTTTCAATGGATGAAACCATTATAAAACCTCGCCCTGGTAGACTAGGGCGTGATACTTCAAACACTCCTAACATTGATAACGATGCTGATAAAACAGTGATGTCTGTTGAGCCAGTTGCCAGTAGCGTTGCCAATACATCTAAAGTTTCCATATTTAAAAACCCACTTTTAGAAGCGGCAACCGATTGCTTTTCGCTTGTAATTTCGATTAGCCAAGCTAAAGAAATGACTAATATTGCCGCTTTAAAGCACCGTTGTGTTGAGGCTGTGAAGCGCTTTGAAGTTGAAGTGCGTAATCAAGGACTCTCTAAAGATGTAATTACCAATTCGCGCTACTGTTTGTGTGCGATTTTAGATGAATCAGTATTAAATTCTAAATGGAGCTCAATGGAATGGGCAGATGAGAGCTTACTCTCTACATTTCATAAAGAAACGTTCGGTGGAGAATACTTTTATACCCTGCTTGACAATGCATTGGCACAACCTGAGCTACATAAGCATTTTATTGAGCTGCAGTATCACTGTTTAAACTTAGGGTTCAAAGGTAAGTATAGGTTAGATAATGGCGGTGATACTAAAATTGAAGAGTATCGTTCTCAAATGTACCACCTTTTAAATCAATTAGATGGACCACTCAATAATAAGCTTTCGCCTAATTGGCAGCAGCGTGTTGCCGCTGGTGTAGAACTTAGAAATCAAGTGCCTCTTTGGGTGATTTTTTCAGTGTTGGGCTTGGTGCTGTTAATGGTTTATTTATTTATAAACATGAAACTGAATGATGGCGTTACTTCTCTTAACGATAAGCTAGCTGTTATTCATCCTATAGCGCAAAACGAATCTGTAGATAAAAAAGATAAGCAACTATTAGTTCTAGAGCAATTACTGCAAACAGAAATTCAAATGGGGATAGTTACAATAAAGAAGAACCTAGACCGTATAAGAATTTCAATAAATAGTGAAAGCTTATTTAATCAAGGTGATGCAAAATTATTACCGTCAATTCAACCTATTTTAGAAAAGCTAGCACGTAGCCTAGAAGGAACAAAAGGGCGCATTTTAATTACTGGACATACTGATGATACGCCTATCCGTACTGATAAATACCCATCAAATTGGCATCTTTCATTAGCCCGTGCAACGCAAGTTGCCAATTCTATGGCTAAAAGTACAAACCTAAGTGGCCGCTTATGGCCTGAAGGTAAAGGTGCTGCAGAGCCTATCGCCAGCAATTCAGATTCAGCTTCTCGGTCACTAAACCGACGAATTGAAATCGATTTATTATTTTAATGGGGCTGACATGAGTATTTCACACAAAATAAAAAAAATTACTTACGTACTTACTTCTAAAACAGCCATGTTAATCATCGGCTTTTTAGCATTATCTTTATTAATATGGTTTGGTGGCCCGCTTATTGCGGTTGCTGATTTTATACCATTAGAGAGTGTAGCAGCACGGCTTTTAACAATTCTGTTTGTTATTTTAGTGTTTGCCATCACCAAAATTTATAGCTTAACGCAACAAAGTAAACGTGATGAAAAAATGGCTGATGAGCTCATCGAAAGTGATGAGTCTAATAGCAACGAGGTGAATGAAGAAATCACCACGTTAAAAAATCGTATGAATGAAGCCATTAACCTACTAAAAGATGTAAAGCTATTTAAAGGTAAAAATATATACCAATTACCTTGGTATATCATGATCGGCCCTCCAGGGGCAGGTAAAACAACGGTTATTAATAATTCAGGCTTAGACTACCCATTAAAAGATAAGTTAGGGGTGGATTTAGTCCACGGTGTAGGTGGTACACGAAACTGTGATTGGTGGTTCACTAATAAGGCCGTACTTATTGATACTGCAGGACGATACACCACGCAAAGTAGCCACGCTAAACATGACTCGCGCGCCTGGGAAGGCTTTTTAGGACTTTTACGTAAGTACCGCCCGCTGCGCCCTATTAATGGTGTAATGATCAGCATGGGTATTTCTGAGCTCATGAGTCAAACTAAAACAGAGCGTAATTTACATGCTCGTGCTATTAAGCAACGCTTACAAGAGCTTCAAAATCAATTGGGCATGACTTTTCCGGTCTACGTTATTCTTTCTAAGGTAGATTTAATTGAAGGCTTTAGAGAGTTTTTTGGTGAGCTTACGGAGGAGGAGTGTGAGCAAGTTTGGGGTGTTACCTTTGAGTTAGACCTAGATAAGGACACTCAAGTTGAAGCATTCAATAAAGAGTTTCATGCATTAATCTCAAAACTAACAGAAATGCTTAATCGAAGATTGATTAACGAACGTAATGAAGAGATACGGGCCAAAATTTTCGAATTCCCTAGACAGCTTCGCGTACTGCAAGGTGTAGGCGATGCGTTTTTAAAAGAAATTTTTACCCCTAACGCTTATGAAGAATTGCCAATGTTTAGGGGGGTGTACCTTACAAGTGCGACGCAAGAGGGTAAGCCCGCCAGTTTTTTAAATGACGTAAACTCAGCAGATTCAAACTATATCAATCAATCTAAAAGCTTTTTTATCAAAAACGTTTTAGAAGGCGTGATTTTTCCTGAACAAAACTTAGCAAGCACTAATAAGCACCATGATAAGCAAAACAAATGGCTGAGAGTAGGTAGTATTTCTTTAGCAAGTATTGCGGTAATTGGTTTTTCTATTTCGTGGTACTTTAGTTTTGCATGGAATAATAATTTAATGGCTGCTACTGATGAAGCCATTGAAGCTTATCAGGAGCTAGATGCCGCTTCGTTTGATAGAAGCAACTTATTAGTATTAAACGACAGACTCAATGCGCTGCGAAACTTACCAGCTAACAATCCTGCGTTAGTTGATGACGATGAATCTCAGTCAATAGGGTTTAATAAGCTTAATGAGATCAAACAGTCATCGACACAAGCCTACAACAGGTCGCTGCAAACGTATTTAGAACCTTATATTGCCAATACGTTAATTAAAGAAATGGAAGCGCACCCAGAGCACCTTAGCTATTTGTACGAAACGCTAAAGAGCTATTTAATGCTATTCCAACCAGAGTACTTTGAAAGTGAAGATATTTCGGCTTGGTTTAATGCATACCTAGAAAGGAACCTACCGGGTGACAAAAATGCGTTGACTCGCGGCCAGTTGATGAACCACATTGCTGCCTTATTAGAGCTTGGGGTTAGTCAAACCAAAATAGATAATCAAGCAGTGCGTATAGCTAGAGCTGAGTTAACTAAGTTACCAATAGCAGAAAGAGCATACCAACGTCTGCAAGCTGATTTTCTTGATAGCAGTATTCCACCGTTTAGGTTAACAGACATTATTAGTTTTGAGAGTGCGCAGAAATTCACATTCAGAAATAACGGCGAGTTGACACGCAGTATTCCAGGCTTATACACCTTTAACGGTTTTCACGGCATTTTTAATGTTGAGAAAAGTAAAATGCTCGGTAACTTGATGGCAAGCAGTTGGGTATACGGCGAGGAGGCATCGGGCACTTATGATATTTCTAAAGAAGAAATTGAAAAGAAATTAGAGCAACGTTATTTTCAGGATTATATCTTCTTTTGGCAGTCATTTATCGACGATTTAAGCCTAAATCAATACAGTTCACCTGCTGAGGGTGTCAATATTACAGATGTACTTGCAGGTTCAGAAGCACCGATTAAAAACATTATTATGGCTGTGCAAAAAAATGTGCAGTTAACCAAATTACCGGTGTCAGAAAACCAAAAAGCAGCGGGTAAAGTTGCCGCTAATGCTGCTGAAATTGCAATGCAAACTAAAGCGAACAGAATTAAACGCTTTCTACCTGACGAAGCCCCTAAGTTTGATATTAAGTTGCCAGGTTATCAGGTTGAAGAAGCGTTTGAAGATGTAATAAATATTGATGCTCAGCAACTAGATAACATTCAGAAAAACCTCAGAGAGCTTAATGTATATCTCACTAAGCTTGATAGAGGAGATCAGTTAAAGTCATCGATTAAAGATCAAATCAGTGGGAAAAGTAAGCCAAGTTTTATTCGCCAACTTGAGTTTCAAAGCCGTGATCTACCTTACCCATTTAATAGCTGGTTATTAGATATAAGTAGAGATACTAGTAATATCACTAAAAATAGCGCTAACAGACACTTAAACGAGATTTGGAAAAGCCAAGTTTTACGTGAGTATAACGCAGCTATTGTGGGCCGATACCCTTTCTCTCCTTATGCGCAAAAAGAAGTTAATATGAAAGACTTTACACGCTTCTTTGGACCTGATGGCACTATTGATAGCTTCTTCACTAACTATGTAGCGCCAAGTGTGGATATGAGTTCAAGTCCGTGGAAGTTTGAAAAAGACATTGGCATAAGCGCAGATACGCTCGCCATGTTTGAACTAGCGCATCAAATTCAAACTGTGTTCTTTGATGGTGGGAGTGCAACACCTAGAATTGAGTTTGGCTTACGTCCGTTATCGTTGGATAAAACTACATCGAGCTTAATGATTGAAATTGATGGTCAATCAATGATTTACCGCCATGGACCCTTAAGAGTTACGAACTTTGTTTGGCCAGGCGCAAGTGGACAAAGTAAAACGCGAGTTGTATTCACGCCACCTAGTGGAGGGCGCTCTGTAAATACAACTTACCAAGGTGAGTGGTCGCTTTATCGCATGCTTGATGAGCTAAGCGCTAAAAGAGCAAAAACACGTGAGGATTTAGAGTTACATTTTTCTCTCATGGGTAACAACGCAAAAGTTGAGCTATTGCCAAAATCAATTAGGCATCCATTTTGGAATAAAAGTGTAGAGAAGTTTTCATGTCCGACCCGATTATAAATATAGGCTACCTTGGCAAAGTCCCAAGCTTGGGGGACTTTGTTCAAGACAGTGTTTCGAAAGAGTTTTCAGAGCACTGGGAACAATGGCTGCAAGCAGCGATTGCTGTAAGCAAAGAACAGCTAGGTGACAATTGGCAAGATAACTACCTAACAGGCCCTGTATGGCATTTTGCATTATCGCCAAATATTGTCGGCAATAAAGGCGTAATGGGAACCCTATTACCAAGCATGGATGCAGTAGGACGCCATTACCCATTTACTGTGGCTAGTACATTAGAAGTTGCGCCTATAGAAGTATTAAATTCGGGCGTGTTCTCCTTAGAGTATGAAGACACTGTACTTAAAGTGTTAGATAGCTCTGTCGACCTTTTTACATGGAGAAAAGAGGTTGCTAAATCAATAAGTACGCTGACAAAGCCTAAAAAACAGCTAAGTATTTCTCCCTCAAATGACAAAAATAAAGAGGGTGAAGCATTTGAGTTCTCTGGTGATGAGTTATCAAATGATGTTTTAAAAGACGCTCTTCATGCACTGTTGTATAAAAAGCATGGTGACTACAGCGTTTGGTGGACACACGGTTCATGCAATATAAAGCCTATGATGCTTGTTACTTCAGGGCTACCACCTGTCAATCAAGTTGCAGCTATGTTAGATGGCCGATGGAAACATTGGGAATGGAATTACACACAGGTAAAAAATAGTGATTAGCAATTTAAGTACAAGTTACGCAATAACTCATCGCGGTGCTGTTAGGCAATTAAATGAAGACTCTCATGTCGAAATTAATAGCCATAACTTGTGGGTAGTAGCTGATGGAATGGGCGGGCATGAAGCGGGCGAAGTGGCAAGCCAGCTTGTTGTAGACGTTATTAGGGCAAAAGTTGAAGAAAAAACATTAGCTACGCTTAGCGTTTCTCATATTGTTGCCGCTATTGAAGAGGCAAACCAACAATTAAATGAATACAGCGCTCAGTATTTAGGAAGTAAAACAGCGGGCAGCACAGTAACTGCCTTATTTATAAAAGATAATCAATATTACGTTTTGTGGGTAGGAGACAGCAGGGCATATATGTTACGAAACGGCCAATTACAGCAAGTGTCTAGAGATCATAGTCAGGTAAACGATCTTATAGATGAGGGCGTAATTTCAGTCGATGAAGCAAAAACCCATCCTCTTTCGAATGTGATTACTCGTGCAGTCGGCGTTACCGATGAAGTCAAGGTAGATGTAGTCCAAGGCGAGGTGAAAACCAATGATATTTTCTTACTTTGCTCAGATGGATTAACAGGTGAATTGTCTGATGAAGAAATATGTTTGTCATTGGAACCTAATAGTATTATTGATTCAGGTATGGCGCTCATGCACTCTTCTTTAGTAAGAGGAGCACGGGATAATGTTACTTGTATTATAATTAAATATGGACATGATAATTTTAGTAGCAAATCGGAAACATACAAAATTCAGGATGAAGCTACAATTCCACTTTTTACTAAATAATTTTTTACTATTAATTATATAATTTTAAGTGTTAATATATTTATATTAGAGATTAATTGTTTATTTATTTGCAATTGTTTTGATTAAAATACAATTGTAACTAGGCTTGTATTTTAATATAAAAAATGTAATATGAAATCCGCTCCGCTTTATTGGAGTTTTATGGATAATTATTAGGACGACGGAATGTTTGTATTTGAAGAGTATATTTCCCCTATTTCTGAAACTGAAATCGCAGGCTTAGACCCTCGTTCTGATGTTTCTCCTACGTCGACTTATTACGCCTTAAAAGATTTAAGAAACCAACTTCGTGCCGCTGAAAGAAACGCGCTAGTAGACGAAGAAGGCATTTCCTCACTTGCTCGAGACTGGTTGCCTTTATTAGAACAATGCAGCAGCGCACTAAAATCTGAAAGTAAAGATATAGAGTATTTAGCGTGGTTTATTGAAGCGCTGTGTCGCACTCATGGTTTTAAAGGATTGGCGTTTGGTTTCAAGGTTTCTCATTATTTATTAAATAACTATTTTGACTCGCTGTATCCATCGCTCGATGAGGATGATGAGCTTTCCGATAAAGTATCAGCTATAGCGGGGCTAAGCGGAACTGCAGGCGAAGGTACGCTTATTATTCCAATTAAGAGTATCTACTTAACTGATAGTGTCAGCATAGATCCATTTACCTTTTGGGAATATCAGCAAGGCTACGATATCTCTAGGTTAAGTGATGATAAAAAAGAGAAAAAGCTGAGTCAGGGCGGCGTTGATTTTGAGTTGATTGAAAAAAGTGCCGCTGAAACCAGTACAGAGTTTTTCGTTAACTTAAAAAGTGATATTGAAAATGCCATTGAGGAATTTGCATTACTCAGTGATGCTCTAGATAACGCAACCGGTCAGCCACAACCAACATCTAATGTTAAGCAAGCGCTTGAAACTAGTTTATCAGCAATCAATCACTTAGCGGCTGACAAACTAGCGGCGGCAGAGCATGCTCAAATTGCAATTGAAACTACTGATGATTCATCTCAAAACGATGAGGACGAACCTGATGTTGCAGCACCTAAAAAAATAAACAACCAAGAAATAAATTCTCGTGAAAATGCCATCAATAAATTAAAAGAAATAGCGGCGTTTTTTAGAAAAACCGAACCGCATTCTCCAATGTCATACACGATAGAACAAGTGATTCGATGGAGCGAATTATCGCTGCCTGAATTATTAAACGAGTTAATAACAGATAGTGATGCTAGGACCGGGTACTTTAAGTTGTCTGGCATTAAGATCAGCGAAACTGAAACATAAGTAAAAGGAGTTCTCTATGAGTATCCATGATAAATTAAAACGAGTACGTAAGCCTCGCGTTCACATCACTTATGATGTTGAAACTGAAGGAACTGCAGTAAAAAAAGAATTACCGTTTGTTGTAGGTGTAATGGGTGATTTTTCAGGTGATAACACTGAAGCATTAAAACCATTAAAAGACAGACGCTTTATTCAAATTGACCGTGAAAACTTTAACGATGTTTTAAAACGCATGAGTCCTTCATTAAAGCTTGTTGTAGAAAATACACTCAGCGATGATGACTCTGAATTTGAAGTTAACCTTAACTTTAATTCAATTGACGATTTTGAACCTGCAGCAGTTGTTAATCAAGTTGAACCATTGCGTAAATTAATGGAAACCCGTAATAAGTTACGTGATTTAATGACTAAGATTGACCGTTCAGAAGAGCTTGAAAATGTTTTAGAAGAAGTATTAAGCAATACTTCAAGCCTAGATTCGATTGCTAAGGAACTTAAGCTAGAGGAGACTGAAAAATGAGTGCAGAGCAATTAAGTACTGAATTAGAGTCAACAGCTGAGACAAGCTCATCGTTACTAGAGCAGGCAATTGGTGCTACTAAGCAAACTGATGCAAGCCGTGCAGAAGAGTTACTTAAAACGTTAACTGAAGAGGCATTAAAAGGTACAGTGCAATGGAATAAAAACATGACTGTGACGTTTAATGAAGCAATTCAGTTAATCGATCAAAAAATATCAAAACAACTTAGTGTTGTTATGCACAGCGACGAGTTTCAAAAATTAGAAGGCTCTTGGCGTGGTTTACACCACCTTGTAATGAATTCTGAAACGAGCTCTACGCTTAAAATTCGTGTTTTAAACATGAAGAAAAAAGAACTACATAAAGATTTAAGCAAAGCGGTTGA
>NZ_CAWUKC010000042.1:0-31795 GCF_963922945.1 uncultured Pseudoalteromonas sp.
TTTGAGTGCGCAGTAAGCTCAGCGCTGTGATCAAAGCTTAAGTTGTTATCAAATACCGATACAACATGGTTTAGTCGTTCAATGGCTTCATTGTATTTTTTCTTACCTTGAGCAAAAGACGCCATTAAAAAGTCGGCTTTAATGCGCTCTACGGTGTTGTCGTCTAGGTTATTACGGTAGTAGTCATCGGCTTGGTTAAGCAGTGTTTTAGCTTTATGGTATTTTTTATGAGCAAATTTTTTGGCTAGCAGCGAGGCTGCTTCAAACTGCATGTCGGCAACAAATTTAGGGTTGTTTTGTGTTTTAGCAATCTCAATTACACGGTCGTAATCGTTATCGGCTTGATAGGCCGAGCTGGTGTTTTCAGCCTTACCTATTAAGGCATCGATTGTTTCTATTGCATTTTTACCGTGGTTATTTGCCAGTATTGAATAGGCTTGCGAGTACAGCTCGTAACGCATTTCGGTTACGTTTTTTTTGCTGCTTATTGTGCGTGGCGCTCTAATTGCTTTGGCATAATTAATAGCAAGACTTGCGGTGTTATCGCTTTTGTCACCATAAAACGTAAGCCCTGTCGTGTAGGCACGTTTAGCGGCTTGCTCTATATTTTCATCTTTTTTTACAGCCGTTAAATAACTTTGGTATGCATCAGAAAAGGCGGCTTTATCATCGCTAATTTGGCTTGCTTTGCTCTGGCCTGAAAAAGCCGTTAAGGTTAATCCTATCATTAAGGCGAGGTGTTGTGCTTTCATAACAATCCCTATTAGTGTTCAATCTAGAAACAAAATACCACAAATGAGAATGGTAGTCATTATTGTCTACGCGCTTTGCTTTTATATTAATATGCTCAAAACACAATTGCTTTGTTAAATTTAAAATAGCAAAGCAGAGTTTGATTGTCTGCTTTTTAGGTAATTGCAGTCGCTGTTCAAGGCTGTACTTTTATTACGAGTAAATATTGAAAACAGTGGCTGCCGTCGCCATATATTTGCCATAAATTATGTTGTACTACGATCTAAATTTAAACGTTTGTGATATTATCACCTCATGGTGTCGTAGTTATTTAATTATTTGGATTTGTCGTGGCGCAAGTAAGAGCAAGAGCCCAGCTAAATGTTGGCAAAAATAGTGATATTCCCGCAGAAATAGTGTCTTTTAGTGGCTTAAAAGACGGCCAAGAACACGTTGCATTTGTATTTAACAATGCCGACTCACAGCAGTCTGTGCCGCTTATTCGCATGCACTCTGAATGTTTAACCGGTGATGTGTTTCATTCATCGCGTTGCGATTGCGGCGAGCAGCTAAATGAGTGTATTGAAATGATGCACGAACAAGGCGGCGTGTTATTGTATTTGCGCCAAGAAGGCCGTGGCATTGGTTTATATAATAAAATTGACGCTTACGTACTGCAATCACAAGGTATGAACACCTACGAGGCTAACAATCACTTAGGCTTTGCCGATGACTTACGTGATTTTTCGGATGCGGTATTAATGCTTAACGCACTTAATTTAAACCACGTTAAATTAATGACCAATAACCCTAAAAAGCTTAATGCACTAAAAGATGCCGGCATTGAAGTAGACACGGTTATTGGCACCCATGCGCACATTAAAGCAGGCCTTACAGGTAACAAAGCGTACCTAGAAACCAAAATTAAACACGGCGCGCATATGTTAGATATTAAAAAAATTAAAAAACCTTAACTATTTAATCATGTAGTGTCTGTTAATCCCCCCTCACGCCAAGTTATACTTGGCGTGTTTTGTTTAATCTAAGAGCCAGTATGTCTAACGAATTACGAATTTTTAAAGCCGATGCCGGACTAAAGTGGTTTAAAGCCGGTTGGCATATTTTTAAAACCCAGCCGTTTACCTTTGTAGTTATGCATTTATTAATAGGCATAGTAGGCATACTGTCGTTATTTTTACCTTTGCTTCAAGTGGTTGCAGCCCTTGCTACGCCATTTTTAACAGCCGGGTTTTACCAAGCGGTGCTTACTAAGCAGCAGGGCGGTAAAATTATGCTAGCCGACATACTTAAACCTTTTAGCGCAAAAGGAAACCGTTTAGGGCTACTACGTTTAGCGCTTTACCAAATGGGTGCGGGTATTTTAATGGCGTTACTCGCTAATGGCTTATTTGCTGACGCTGTGGCTATTATGAGTCAAGAAGGGCTTGATCCTAATGTTGCGCTTGAGCAAACTTTAAATAGTATTTCGGGGGCGAGTGTTGTGCTGTTTATCGTCGCAATGGCGGTGTATTTAATGGCATTTGCTTACGCGGTACCGCTTATATACTTTAGTAAAGAAAAACGTATTTTAACGGCGCTTAAAAACTCATTATTGGTTTTTTACCATAACTTATTTGCTCTCAGTGTGTTTGGCATTATTTGTGCGTTATTTATGGCGCTTTCTATGTTCTTATCGTTCTTACCGCTGTTGATTTTAATGCCAATTTGCTACATTAGCTTTTTTGTATCTTATCAGGCTATTTTTATGCCAGTTGTACCGCCAAGTGACGACAGTAACATTAAGCCTCTTAGCAGTGAACAAAGCGGGCGTTTTGATGCTTAATGGATGATAAGCTAAAACAAAAACTAAAAAACTATGTACTGTGGTTACTTGGGCGCCAAGAGTATTCGCGCCGTGAGTTAACCTTTAAGCTTCAACAAAAAGAAGCCAGCGATGAGTTTATAGAAACCCTGCTTAATTGGTGTGAAGAGCACAATTTTATTAACGAGCAGCGCTATTGCGAAGGGTTTGTTAGAAAACACATTTTTAAAGGCCATGGCTTAAAGCGCATTCAAAGCGAAGCCATAGGCAAAGGGATTGACCGCTCACTACTTGAAAGAGTAGTAGAGGAGCTCGAAATAGACTGGTTTGAGCTTGCGCAGGAAGCGTACAATAAAAAGTATTCCACTACACCGGCAAACCTCGAGTATAAAGATAAGGCCAAGCGCGTGCGCTACTTAATGTACCGAGGATTTAGCTACGATGAAATTGATTTTGCAATGCAAGCACAGTAAATACAGGTGAGATTTTCACATGCAGCACATGACTACGGCACAACTTAGGCAACAGTTTTTAGACTTTTTTGCCAGCAAACAGCACCAAATTGTCCAATCGGCTTCACTTATTCCGGGTAACGATGCCACGTTGTTATTTAATAATGCGGGTATGGTTCCTTTTAAGGATGTGTTTTTAGGCGCAGAGACTCGCCCTTACACGCGTGCTACAAGTGCACAGCGTTGTGTGCGTGCTGGTGGTAAACATAACGATTTAGAAAACGTAGGTTACACAGCGCGTCACCATACATTTTTTGAAATGCTAGGTAACTTTAGTTTTGGCGATTACTTTAAACAAGACGCTATTAAGTTTGCGTGGGAGTTTTTAACTGAAGTAGTTAAATTACCACAAGAAAAACTACTGGTTACTATTTACCACGACGATGAAGATGCATTTGGTTTTTGGCATAACGACATTGGCCTAAGCGAAGATCGTATTATTCGTATTGCTACCTCAGATAACTTTTGGTCAATGGGTGATACTGGCCCGTGTGGCCCATGTTCTGAAATATTTTACGATCACGGTGAGCATATTTGGGGTGGTCCTCCGGGCTCGCCTGAAGAAGATGGCGACCGCTTTATCGAAATTTGGAACTTGGTATTTATGCAATACAACCGTCAAAGCGACGGTACTATGGAGCCATTACCTAAACAATCTGTTGATACAGGTATGGGCCTTGAGCGTATTGCAGCCATTTTACAAGGCGTGCACTCAAACTACGAAATCGACTTGTTCCAAGGCTTAATTGCCGCTGCTGCAAGTGTAACTAATGCCCAAGACATGGACGATAAATCGCTTCGTGTAGTGGCGGATCATATTCGCTCATGTGCATTTTTAATCTCAGACGGTGTTATGCCATCTAACGAAGGTCGTGGTTATGTATTGCGTCGTATTATTCGCCGTGCGGTACGTCATGGTAACAAGCTAGGCGCTCAAGGCGCGTTTTTCTACAAATTAGTTGCAGCGCTTATTGATCAAATGGGTCAAGCGTACCCTGAACTTGCAAAGCAGCAAGAAATTATCGAAAAAGTACTGCGCATTGAAGAAGAGCAATTTGGCAAAACTCTTGAGCGTGGCTTAGCTATTTTAGAAGAGAGCCTAAGCGAACTTAAAGGCGACATGATCCCTGGCGATTTAGTATTTAAACTATACGACACCTACGGCTTTCCTGCGGATTTAACAGCCGATGTAGCTCGTGAGCGCCAAATGACGATTGATCATGCAGGTTTTGAAGAGTGCATGGCTGTACAGCGCAAAACGGCGCAGCAAGCGGGTAAATTTGGTGCTGATTACAACGAGCAATTAAAGTCAGAAAAACACACTGAGTTTAAAGGCTACGACAGCACGCATCACAGCGCGACCGTCGTAGAAGTATTTGCAAATGGTGAGTCGGTTTCTATTTTAGAAGACGGCCAACAAGGCATTGTTGTGCTTAACCATACGCCATTTTATGCAGAGTCTGGTGGTCAAACAGGTGATACCGGTACCATTACTGTTGCTGGTGGCGAGTTTAGCGTGACTAACACGACTAAACTGGGTAATGCGTTTGCACACCACGGTAGCGTACAAGGGCGCATTGCGGTTAACGATAAAGTAGATGCCACTATTGATGATGCACGCCGTGAACGCATCAAGAAAAACCATACAGCTACGCATATTTTACACGAAGCACTGCGCCAATTATTAGGTGAGCACGTAACCCAAAAAGGCTCGCTGGTTGAGCCTGATCGTTTACGTTTTGACTTCTCGCACTTTGAAGCGGTAACTAAAGAAGAGCTACGTGAAATTGAGCGTGTAGTTAATGATGAAATTCGTCGCAACTTTGCTCTAAGCACTGAGCTTATGGCCATCGATGATGCAAAAGCTAAAGGCGCAATGGCGCTGTTTGGCGAAAAGTACGACGATGAAGTACGCGTAGTCACCATTGGTGATTACTCAATTGAGCTGTGTGGTGGTACACACGTAGAGCGTGCCGGTGATATTGGTTTATTCAAAATTGTATCTGAAAGTGGTATAGCAGCAGGTGTACGCCGTATTGAAGCAGTTACAGGTGCAGATGCAGTTGCGTTTGTAAGTGAGCAAGAAAAACAGCTAAATGATGTAGCAGCGCTGGTTAAAGGTGATAGCGCATCAGTACTTGAAAAAGTAACTGCGCTGCTTGAAAAGTCAAAAGGCCTTGAAAAGCAAATTGCTCAGCTTAACGATAAACTAGCGAGCGCAGCAGGCGCGTCTTTACTTGATACTATTGTAGAGATCAATGGCGTTAAGCTACTTGTGGCAAACGTTGAAGGGACTGAGTCTAAAGCGCTTCGTGGTATGGTTGATGACCTTAAAAACAAGATTGGCTCTGGCATTATTGCACTAGGGGTTGCCAGCGGCGAAAAAGTGAGCCTAATTGCCGGTGTAACAAAAGATTTAACGGGCAAAGTTAAAGCCGGTGAGCTTGTTAACCACATGGCAGGCCAAGTAGGCGGTAAAGGGGGCGGTCGCCCTGATATGGCGCAAGCGGGTGGGTCACAGCCTGAAAACCTAAACGCTGCGCTTGAAAGCGTAACTGCTTGGGTAAGTGAGAAAGTTTAAGCTTACGTGGCACTCATTGTCCAAAAATATGGCGGCACTTCGGTTGGCTCTATTGAGCGAATAGAAGCGGTCGCCGACCTTGTTGTTAAAACTAAGCAGCAAGGTCATCAAGTGGTTGTGGTTCTCTCGGCTATGTCGGGCGAAACCAACCGCTTAATTAACCTCGCCAAACAAATAGATACTCGTCCGAGTAGCCGAGAATTAGACGTACTTATTAGCACAGGTGAGCAGGTT
Organism: uncultured Pseudoalteromonas sp.; assembly: GCF_963922945.1. Classification (GTDB taxonomy): domain Bacteria; phylum Pseudomonadota; class Gammaproteobacteria; order Enterobacterales; family Alteromonadaceae; genus Pseudoalteromonas. Next base: position 5,882 of record NZ_CAWUKC010000042.1, read on the forward strand.
TCTATTTCGCTCCTTGCTATGGCTATTGTAAAACGTGGCCACTCTGCTGTGAGCTTACTTGCCGACCAAGTAAATATTCAAACCGATAATATGTTTGGTAAAGCTCGCATTGAAGAGGTTGCTGCAACGCGTTTAAGGCACGAGCTTGAGCATAACCGCATTGCGATTATTGCCGGTTTTCAGGGGCGCGATGTAGAGGGCAACATTACTACTCTTGGGCGTGGTGGTACCGATACCTCTGCAGTAGAAATAGCCGCGGCGATAAAAGCCGACGAATGTCAGATCTATACCGACGTTAATGGCGTATACGCTACTGATCCTCGTATTGAACCAAATGCACAGCGAATGCATCATGTAACCTTTGCAGAAATGTTAGAGTTGGCTAGCTTAGGTGCAAAAGTATTGCATATTCGCTCTGTAGAAGCCGCTGGCAAACATAAAATGCCGTTACGGGTGCTTTCGAGTTTTGAGCCCGATGAAGGAACGCTAATAAGTTTTGAGGAGAACGATATGCCAACTAAGGTTGTGTCGGGGATTGCGTTTAATCGAGACGAATGCTTGATAAAGGTACATGGCGTACCATACAGTGTTCATTCTCTTACAAAAATTTTGAAACTTTTTGCGGAAAATGGCATCGAAATAGATATGATTAGTCAAGTTAATCATAACTTTGAAAAAATCGACTATGCTTTTACTGTGCATGCAAATGACTATTTGCAAACACATGATTTACTTACTGAGCAGCAGGTAAATTTGCAGGCTGATAGCATCTCTAGTGATACAACCGTTGCGAAAGTGTCGGCTGTTGGCATAGGAATGAAGTCTCACAGCGGTGTAGCGCATCGATTTTTTGATGTTTTGACGCAAGAAAACATACATATAGCTTTAGTATCGACGTCAGAAATCAAAATATCCGTTTTAATTGACGAAAAGTATTTAGAGCTAGCAGTAAGAGCGTTACATTCAGAATTTTTAACAGAAAATGAATAGTTTGTGAGTTTTCACTTACTTTTCAATCGATTTTTCATTAAAATGGTCAAGCGGAATCTTATAATTTATTGGAACATGGGAGCAAGAGAATGCTAATACTAACTCGTAGAGTAGGTGAAACCCTGATGATTGGTGACGAAGTAACTGTTACTGTATTGGGCGTTAAAGGAAATCAAGTTCGAATTGGTGTTAACGCACCAAAGGACGTTTCAGTGCATCGTGAAGAGATTTACATGCGTATACAAGCTGAAAAGTCTAACCCAAATCCGGGCAATGCTTAATCAACACGTATACTTAGCTGAGTAATGCACCTAGCTATACTAAAAGCCACTCACTGAGTGGCTTTTTTGTTTATAAAATCACGCATATCATCGGTTAATACACTGCTGGAAATATATTGCAGACCCTTATTGTGTTGCACTAAATAGCCACGGTTGGTTTTAATAATTTGCGTGATATTAGCCCATTCGAAAGTATGGCTTTTATAATGATTTTTGGTGCAAATCGCCTCGTCGGTAAACGAAAGGGTAACGGTTGAGCCCGAAGCGCGGCTAAGCATTTGGCGTGTAACCCACCAAGGCCTGCGGTAATAAAAGGCAACGCACTCTAATACACCCAGCATTATTAAAAATGACCCTAGGTAGTGATCGTCCATCGCGTAAATACTAATTAAACCTAAGCACACCAGTAATGCCAATAAAAAGTATTTTGGCTTTGCTGCTTTATTGTATGAGTGGGACTCGTCAAAGCATTCATAGTAGTAGGGTTTATCAAGTGTGTAAGTGGTGGTGAGTGCCATAATTGCTATTAAGTAATGGTTTTTGCTATTTTAACAAGCTAGCGTATAAATCACACCCGTTAATGTAGGCTATGCATTATAAGAGTTAGAAGCTGCTTTTTTATTAGCGCACAAAAAAACGGCTTATAATAAGCCGCCTTTTTACGTTTTTAAGAAGATTAACAGTTAGTTTCTTCTGCGTTTACGCCTTCTTTTACATTTTCACAGGCATCTTCTACTGAGTTTTGCACATCAGTTACTGCTTCATCAATACGCTCACCGGCTTCTTCTGCGTGGTTGTCTTCACAGCCCATCATAAATAAACCTGCAAATATTGCGACGAGTGCTGCTTTTAAAGTTGTTGAGTTCATAATGTAATTCCTTGTAAATATTAATTGATTAGTGTTTTAAGCTATTAGCCACTACCTGGGCGATTTACCGCGCAGTGCACCTGAAACTAAAGAAATCACTAAAAGTACTAAAAAGATAAAGAATATGATTTTTGCTATACCAGCTGCGGCACCTGCGATACCACCAAAACCTAACACTGCAGCGATTAAAGCAATAACTAAAAATGTAATTGTCCAGCGTAACATTGTTTTCTCCTTGGTTATTAAATTCGTTCGAAAGTAATAATGCCAGTTGCGTGCCAGAATATATTTATATTAATTATCAGTTGCTTATGCGTTTTTAAGTGCAGCGCGTAAATCTATAGAAGGTAAGTTTTACGTTTAACGATGTAACTTATTCACACTATTGTAAATTTTGTGAAACGTAAATGATTACTACAAATGCGAACTTTCTTACTTTTGGTAAGACCAATTTACATTGATTTGATTTTTAAAGTTAAAAGCGTTTATTACAGCCATGTAATTAGCGAGTTTTGCTGGGTTTTAACTTTTAACATATAACGACTGCCTATAACCGCTATTTTTAACATCTATAAAGCCACACGTTCGAGGTAATTATAGCTATGTTAACCATTTTGGTTATATGTTATTTTAATTTTAATTGGTTTTACCAATTGACAGGTGGTGGACAAAGTTAAAAGTTTTGTTATCATTTGGTGAATAATTATTTAAATAAAGCGGTTTTTTATATCGCTGGATAGTTTGAGGGGAGAAAAATGGATATAGGGGCTGTACTCACAACCGCAGGTAGCTTGATGCTTACGGGCATGGTGGGTGTGTTTGTATTTCTTTCAATCTTGATCGGTGCTGTGTCACTCATGTCTAACTTGGTTGCTCGTTTTGACGAGGCTGAAGTTGCAACACTGATTAAATCACCATCTTTAAAATCTCAAGGTGTGCCAAGTGAGCACATCGCTGCTATTAGTGCTGCCATTGCTCAGTACAAATCAAATAATAAATAAGAGGCACACATGGCTAAATTAAAATTAACAGAACTTGTTTTACGCGATGCTCATCAGTCACTACTTGCAACCCGTATGCGCTTAGATGACATGCTACCTATTGCTAGCAAACTTGATGATGCTGGTTATTGGTCTATTGAGTCGTGGGGCGGCGCGACGTTTGACTCGTGTATTCGTTATTTAGGTGAAGATCCGTGGGAGCGTATTCGTGCTCTTAAAAAAGCAATGCCAAACACTAAACAGCAAATGCTGTTACGCGGCCAAAATTTATTGGGTTACCGCCACTATGCCGATGACGTGGTAGAAAAGTTTGTAGAGCGAGCTCACAAAAATGGCGTAGATGTATTTCGTATTTTTGATGCCATGAACGATGTTCGTAATTTAGAAACTGCTATTAAAGCAGCGGTTAAAGTAGGTGCTCACGCGCAAGGGACTATTTCTTATACAGTAAGCCCAGTGCATACACTTGATATGTGGTTAACCCTTGCTAAACAGCTAGAAGATTTAGGTTGTCACTCTATTTGTATTAAAGATATGGCGGGCTTACTAAAACCTTACGACGCAGAGCAGCTAATTAAAGGGTTAAAAGAAACCGTCTCTATCCCTATTGCTATGCAGTGTCATGCAACCACGGGCTTAAGTACAGCGACATATCAAAAAGCCATAGATGCAGGTATTGATATGCTTGATACCGCTATCTCTTCAATGAGTATGACTTACGGTCACTCAGCTACAGAAACTATTGTAGCGATTGTTGAGGGCACAGCTCGCGATACCGAACTTGATTTAAACCAGCTAGAAGAAATAGCGGCTTATTTTAGAGATGTACGTAAAAAATATGCGGCCTTTGAGGGAAGCCTTAAAGGTGTTGATGGCCGTATTTTACTCGCGCAGGTGCCAGGTGGCATGTTAACCAACATGGAAAACCAACTTAAAGAGCAAGGTGCAGCAGATAAGCTAAATGAAGTATTACTTGAAATTCCGCGCGTACGTGAAGACCTAGGTTATATTCCGCTTGTGACTCCAACATCGCAAATTGTAGGCACACAAGCGGTGTTAAATGTGCTTACGGGTGAGCGTTATAAAACAATTACCAAAGAAACTGTTGGTGTTTTAAAAGGTGAGTACGGCTTAACACCCGCACCTATGAACAAAGAGCTGCAAGAGCGAGTGCTGGATGGTCAAGAGGTCATTACGTGTCGCCCTGCTGATAACATAGCCCCAGAGCTTGCATCGCTTGAAGCTGAACTACAAAAAGAAGCGCAAGAGCAGGGTTTAACGCTTGCTGATGAGCAAATTGATGATGTACTAACTTATGCGTTATTCCCACAAGTTGGTCTTAAATTTATTAAAAACCGTAACAACCCCGATGCCTTTGAAGCTGTACCAAGTGTTGATGATTCAAAGTCTAAACCTGCTACAAAACCTGCAGATAACAAAGGTGTTAACGCTGAACAATACAGCGTGAAAGTAGACGGTAAAGTTTACGATGTTGTTGTAGCGCAAGGTGGTGAGCTTAAAGAGGTTGTGCTTAAAGATTCCGAGCATTTACCACAATCAGCATCGGTTGCATCAGGCGAAACATTAAACGCGCCACTGGCTGGTAATATTTTTAAGGTAAAAGTAAAAGCAGGCCAAGCCGTAAACGAAGGTGATGTGGTTGTAATTATGGAAGCGATGAAAATGGAAACCGAGGTCCGTGCAATGCACTCAGGTACTGTGGCTGAGGTCTTAGTATCTGAAGGCGATGCTGTGGCAACGGGCGATGCAATTATAGCGATGGCGTAGGAGTAGCTTTAATGGAAGGTCTTTTAAACCTTTGGCATGCGACCGGCATTGCTAACTTTACGTTTCCTGGCTTGGTAATGATTGCAGTAGGGTGTTTGTTACTGTTTTTAGCTATTTCTAAAAATTTTGAGCCACTACTTTTATTGCCAATAGGCTTTGGCGCGATATTAACTAATATTCCTGTTGCAGGGCTATCAGAGCCTAGTGGGCTTTTGTACTCAGTTTACTATGTGGGTATTGATACCGGTATTTTTCCATTATTAATATTTATGGGGGTTGGCGCACTAACCGACTTTAGTGCGCTAATAGCAAACCCACGCATGTTATTACTAGGGGCTGCGGCTCAGTTTGGTATTTTTGCGACTTTATTTGGCGCAATTTTACTTAATTTCATTCCAGGTTTTGAGTTTACGCTTCAAGATGCATCGGCTATTGCGATTATTGGTGGTGCTGATGGCCCAACGGCGATATTTTTAGCATCAAAGCTTGCTCCTAATTTGCTAGGTGCAATAGCAGTAGCGGCATATTCATATATGGCACTTGTGCCAATTATTCAGCCACCCATTATGCGAGCACTCACAACGCCAGAAGAGCGCCAAATTAAAATGCCAGAGCTACGTAAAGTATCTAAAAAGGAAAAAATTATTTTTCCACTTATGGTGCTTACTGCAACAGCCATGTTTTTACCAGCAGCAATACCGCTAGTAGGTATGTTTTGTTTGGGTAATTTAATGCGTGAATCGGGGGTTGTAGATAGGTTGAGTAACAGTGCCCAAAACGAAATTATTAATATAACGACTATATTTTTAGGGCTGGCAGTGGGCTCTAAGCTTGCTGCAGATGACTTTTTAACAGTAGAAACTATTGGCATTTTAGTACTCGGTGCACTGGCTTTTGGTATTGGTACAGCATCGGGTGTGTTTATGGCTAAAGGCCTTAACAAGCTTTCTAAAACACCTATTAACCCTTTAATTGGTGCTGCGGGTGTATCGGCAGTACCGATGGCGGCGCGTGTTGTAAATAAAGTTGGGCTTGAGAATAACCCACATAACTTTTTACTTATGCATGCGATGGGGCCAAACGTAGCTGGAGTATTAGGTAGCGCAGTAGCCGCGGGTATATTACTTGCGCTTGTTGGCTAGTGTTAAGGTTTAATCCAACCGATTAGCGCAGTTTACTGCGCTTTTTTTATGCCTGTAAACCAGTGCATATTAAAGTTTGTTTGCAACCGTATTTTTGTTTACAGTGATGCTTCTGCACACTAATAAGGATAGTAACCATGCTTCACACCCCTTTGGCAAAATATTTACCACACGTTAGTAGGCTTGTTTTTGGCTGTATGGGCCTAGGCGGCGGTTGGAATAAAGACGCCATTACTAAAGAGCATTTAAAGCAAACTCACGAGTGTATTGATGCGGCCATAGCTGGCGGTATTAATTTTTTTGATCACGCCGATATTTATACTTTTGGTAAAGCCGAGCAAGTGTTTGGCCAAGCACTTGGTGAGCGACCAGAGCTGCGTGAACACATGTATATTCAATCTAAATGCGGTATACGTTTTGAAGATGATAAAGGCCCTAAACGTTATGACTTTTCAGCTAAGTGGATAGAGGAATCAGTGGAGGGATCACTTAAACGTTTAAACACTGATTACCTAGACGTGCTTATGCTTCACCGCCCTGATCCACTTATGGAAGTTGAAGAAATAGCCCAAGTATTTAGCTGCCTACAAGAAAGCGGCAAGGTGCGTAACTTTGCTGTATCAAACATGCAACAGCACCAAATGAACTTTTTACAACATGCCCTCGATATGCCTATTGTAGCTAACCAAATTGAAGCGAGTTTACAAAAACATCAATTTGTAGATGAAGGTGTATATGCAGGGAATGCCGATGGTAAAGATCTTAATTTTACACCGGGCAGTATCGAGTATTGCCGCCACTTTGATATTCAAATACAAAGCTGGGGGAGTTTATGCCAAGGGCTATATACGGGTGGCGATTTAACTAATGCATCGCAAGCCGATATTAACACCAGCATTTTAGTGAATAAACTTGCAGCACTTTACGATACAACGCCTGAGGCAATTGTATTGGCTTGGCTATTACGTCATCCTGCATTGATACAGCCTATTATTGGCACAACAAATGTTGAGCGTATTAAAGCCTCGTGCGATGCGCTAAATGTGCAGTTGAGCCGTGAGCATTGGTATGCATTGTATGTAAGTGCCAAAGGCCATGAGTTACCATAAATAAGGTTTAGGAATGAATATATTTGTTATTTTAATTGGCTTGTTTATCGCGCTTGCAGTGCTTATCCCGCTACTTGAAAAATACCAAGGTAAAATGGGGTTGGATAGTGCCACTAAATACAGCAAGTATATTTGGCCGTTGGTTATGGTTTCTTTAGTCGTACAGCTTATCTATGTATTAATGAATTAAAATAGTTTCCAAAACACAAAAAAGCCTTTGCAGGTTAATCCTGCAAAGGCTTTGTTATTATCTATAACTTATACGTTACTTAAGTGCTAGCTGTAGTTCGCGATTGCGTTCAAGCTGTGCAATAAAGTTTTCAGCTATAGGTTTAAACTTAGCAAGTTCAGAGCGTGGTAATGGCTCAGACTTAGGTAACTTAACGGTTTTAGGGTTACGGTGAACACCGTTTACTAAAAATTCGTAGTGTAAGTGTGCGCCTGTTACACGGCCAGTAGAGCCCACAGTACCAATTTTGTCACCTTGCTTAACCTTTTGGCCTGTTTTAACCAGCTTTTTGTTAAGGTGTAAGTACTTAGTTACATACTGCGTACCATGGCTAATAAATACATAGTTACCATTGTACTTACTGTAACCTGCTTTTATAACTTTACCGTTACCCGAAGCTACAACCGGTGTGCCTGTACGTGCTGCGTAATCAATACCTCGGTGTGCTTTAATTTGCCCTGTAACAGGGTGCAAGCGACGTGGATTAAAGCTCGAGCTAATATATTTAAAGTTAACCGGTGCACGTAAAAATGCTTTTTTCATGCTACGGCCTTCAGGCGTATAAAAGCTTCCGTCAGTATGGCGAATAGCTGTATAACGCTGACCTTGGTTTATAAATTCTGCAGCAATAATTTTGCCTGTACCAATAAACTCGCCATCCACATAATGTGATTCGTAAATTAACCCAAACTGATCGCCTTTGCGAATATCGTTGGCAAAATCCACATCCCAACCAAATATATCAGCAAAGTTCATTATTTGGCGCTCACTTAAGCCTGCGGCAATTGCAGAGGTCCAAAAGCTGCTAGAAATTTCGCCGCCAGCAGTTTTGCTTAAGGTTTCTATTTCTTTGCTATCGATTGAGGTGTCGTAGTTACCTTCGTCATTTAAGGTAACGAACAAAGTATCGGTTTTTGAAATAACATAACGAAGCTGCGCTAAGTCACCGTTTTCTGCTGTTGCAAAACTGAGTATTTCACCTGGGTGGATTTTAGTTAATTTGCGTGTTTCTGCATTGGTATTAATTAACTTGTGAAGCGTTTGCGCTGAAAAACCAGCACGCTTAAAGATTTTTGCTAAATTATCGCCATTTTTAACTTTATGATCGACTAAGTCGTATTCTGGCAGCTTTTCTGCTGCTTCTGGCGAATTTAATTCAGTTAATTTTTCGTTGTCTTCAACTTTAACTTGTAACTCGTAACGCTTACCAATTTCTAGTGCATTTGCACTATTGTCTTTGGATGCAGTCGCTTTTTCTGAAGGAAGAAAGGCTAAGCCAACAATAGCAGAAACCAAACCAAGAATAAGCAATTTGTGTTTTTTGGGAAGCGTGTTAACCACGTGAACCATAACGTGCCTTTTCTGCTGTCGTGAAAATAAAAGGGATATTAATGCAGGATATACGTAATAATGTACGAATACTAGTAAATAAAGCTAAAAGCCCTGCAAATATTAGTAAAATGACAATTTTTTGTTGTTTTAGTTTATCGATTTAATCTGATTCTAAAGTACGTTAAAATCGGCGTTTAAAGAGCATTTCTAATTGCCTAGCACAGTCAGACTAAGCTTATTGGGTTTAGTTGCATTATTCGCATAAAAAATTGTTTTAATTAGGTAGAAATTTGTTATGTTAGCAACATAAGTGCTTTTGGTTTAAATCTGTTTTAAACCCTTATGTAGCAAGTCATCTAGTTGCCCCTTCGTTGGCAGAATTTTGGAGTAATACACAGTGGATTTACAAACCGCTCTAGCAGAGATAAAACGCGGTGCAGAAGAGATATTAATAGAAGACGAATTAGTTGAAAAACTCAAGTCGGGTAAAAAGTTAAAAATTAAAGCCGGTTTCGATCCTACCGCGCCAGATTTGCATTTAGGTCATACTGTACTAATTAACAAAATGAAGACCTTTCAAGATTTAGGTCATGAGGTTATTTTCTTAATTGGTGACTTTACTGGCATGATTGGCGACCCAACGGGCAAAAATGTAACGCGTAAACCACTGACTCGTGAAGATGTACTTGCTAATGCAGAGACTTATAAAGAGCAAGTGTTCAAAATTTTAGATCCTGCTAAAACAACGGTTGCCTTTAACTCACAATGGATGGAAAACCTCGGCGCCGCGGGTATGATCAAACTTGCTGCCAATCAAACTGTAGCGCGTATGCTAGAGCGTGACGACTTCAAAAAACGATATGGTAGTGGTCAGCCAATTGCTATTCACGAATTTTTATACCCATTAGTACAAGGTTGGGATTCAGTAGCACTGGAGTCAGATGTAGAGCTTGGCGGTACTGATCAGCGTTTTAACCTGCTAATGGGTCGTGAGCTGCAAAAAGTAGAAGGTCAAAAACCGCAAACAGTACTTATGATGCCATTACTTGAAGGTACGGACGGCGTTCAAAAAATGTCTAAGTCGCTAGGTAATTACATTGGCATTACAGATGCACCAAACGATATGTTTGGTAAAGTTATGTCGATTAGTGACGTATTAATGTGGCGCTACTACGATTTACTAAGCAGCTTATCAATTGAAGAAATAGCGGCTAAAAAGCAGCGCGTGGAGCAGGGCACTAACCCGCGTGATATTAAGATAGAACTGGCAAAAGAGCTAATTGCCCGTTTTCATAGTGAAGAAGCTGCACAAGCTGCGCACGATGATTTCATTAATCGCTTTCAGAAAAAAGCGCTACCAGATGAAATCCCAGAGCTGACAATCACTATTGCAGAAGATACGATTTTTATTGCTAACTTACTTAAAGAAGCCAACTTAGTGGCCAGCACTTCTGAAGCAATGCGTATGATTAAACAAGGCGCTGTAAAACTTAACGGTGAAGAGAAAATCACTGATACAAAGCTTGAGGTAGCAAAAGGCACGACTGCGATTTACCAAGTAGGTAAACGTAAGTTTGCTAATATTACCCTGGCGTAATTACAGCTAAATTAAAAAAACCAGCTTCGGCTGGTTTTTTTGTGCCCGTATCTTGGTTGTTAAATCAGCTTTAATCCCTCAATACTGATAATGACTAACAGCCAAAATGCACGCGCCTGATTTAATCTATTTATGATCTCGGGGACGTCTTCGGGTTTGGGCAGTCTTTCGGTGCCAATACGCATTTTATTAAATCGCGTACCAAAATAAATTGCAGGGCCGCCTAGCTGTACGCCAATAGAGGCTGAGCACACACTTAAAATCCACCCCGTATTTGTTTGATAAAAATGTCTGGCGTAGTGCTTTATGTAATGCATACTTTGTTTACTGGCTTTACTTGCAGCAATGGTTAATGCAAGTAAGCGCACGGGGATAAACTCGATTATAAACAAAAGTATTTGAAGTGGTCTTAAAAAGTGGCTACTAGGCGATATATCGGCGCGCCAAGCATGCTGTATCAAAGTGAGTAGTCGATACGCTAAAGCGGCAACAGGCCCAAGTAATAAAAATATAAATATCACAGTAAAGTAATTACGGGCAGTTCGTAAAATTAAGCTTTCAATTAAGGCTTTAATAATACCTGGGGCTGAGAGTTTGTTAACCTCTCGCGCAAGCAGTGGCTTTACAAGTTCACGCGCGGTAGATTTTTGGTTTTGCTTTACTAACTTTGCAATACGTAGGGCTTTTGTTTCAATCGCTTTGCTTTCGAGGCACAAATATAAAATAAGGCCTGCGAGCAGCTCAGGATAAAAGGCAAATTCAAGCAGTAACACAACTATAATAAGAATAACGCTTAAAGCTAGCGTACTGGCAAGGGTCGCGGCTAAATAAAGGTAGCTTTTAGGTTCACTTGGCTTATAAACCCGTTTTCCTATAGCACTAAATACAGCAGTTAATACTGTATTGGGGTGATACCAGCTTTTTAACGGGAAAAAGCGCTCAACAAGGAGCGCTACAATAAAGGCAATAAAGTCCAAATGATTTTGAACAATATTGCTTAGCATTTACAGCGTAACTTTTGTTAGTTTTTCTAGTAATGCAACAACCATTTTAGATGAGTTGATTGACGCCGTTTCTAGGTATTCTTCAAACGATTGCGGCGACTCTTTACCTGCAATATCAGACATTGAGCGAATAACCACAAAAGGCGTGTTTAGTGCATAACATGTTTGCGCAATTGAAGCACCTTCCATCTCTACTGCAAGCATAGTAGGAAAGTCGCTGCGTGCTTTATCAATTCGTACTGGGTCACACATAAATGAATCACCTGTACAAATTAAGCCAACTAAGGTTTTTACTTCGTTGATTTGGGCAATGGTTTGCTCGGCAGCTTCAACAAGTTTTGGGTGTGCGGCAAAGCCTGCAGGCATTTGTGGAACTTGACCAATTTCGTAGCCAAATGCAGTTACATCTACATCGTGATGGCGCACTTCTGAAGAAATAACCACATCACCAACATTTAATGACGGATCAAAACCACCGGCCGAGCCTGTGTTGATAACACAATCAGGATTAAAATTATCAATTAATAACGTAGTTGCAATGGTTGATGCCACTTTACCTATACCCGATTGCACAAGCGTTACTGTATTACCTGCTAACTCGCCTGTGTAAAAAGTAAAGCCTGCTTTAGTTAACACTTCTGGGTTTTGCATTGCTTCACGTAAAATTTTAACTTCTGGCTCCATTGCGCCAATAATACCAACATTCATAGTGTTTTATTCCTGAGTTTGAATACGTAGATTATACGTGAAGTTAGCAACAAAAAACAAAAAAGCGAGCTGTTTTACGGCTCGCTTTAAATACTTTTAGGAGAGTATTTAATTCTATTTTAAATTTCAGCTAACGCAGTGGTTTGCGCTTTGGCCTGAGAAGGTGACAACACGGCAGGTTTACTTGCTCTGTTACGAGCAGGTCGAGGCGATTGCATCGCTGCAGGCTTGCCTATTTTAAACATAATAGCATTACGTACCTCTGAAGGGCGGTAGCCTGATTTTACTTTCATTCGAATATGCGGAATGCCAGCGGACTCTAAAGCACCGTTTACAAACCAGTCACGTTGAGCTTTGTGACCATCTTTGTTCGCGTTATTAACCAAATCAACCGCTGCCACTATGGTCATTTTTTCTTTATCAACGAGTACAAAATCAAGTTGCTTATTTTTAGCTTTAGCTAAAGCTGCGCGTTTTGATTTAGCAGAGAGTCCTTGCTTACAGTCTATTACATCGATGAGTTTTACTCGGCTCACAATTTTGTATTGATCGCCAACCGCACGCTCTAAAAGATTTAAAAATGCACCCTCAACCTGTGTAAACACGGTTTGTTTGCGGGTAAATGGATACGGGTTTCCGCCATCATCATTAAATTTTGACGCAACAAAAGAGGCCCCAACCACTAATACTAAAATTGATAATAAAGCGAATTCCATACGGTAACTCCATAACAACAAATTGACACTGCTTGGATAAAGCAATTTACGTGCCTAAAAACTGATTGGTATGGTTAGTTACCGTTTGTGTTTAGTATTAATGTAACAGGGCGGGTATTAGGCTTTGTAACCGCCTTCAATGCCTTTAACGGCAATAGCAACGGCATCGTGAGCATGCAGAGACTCGTAATGATTAATTTGTAGCCAGTAGTCACTAAAGTTATCGTTTTCAAGAACGGCTTTAATTTTACGAGCTGCATCTTCACAAAACATTAAATTTTGACCGTTAAGACGGGCAAATTCTTGCTCATCCTCACGTTTTACTGCCGCTTGTACGGGCGTTTTAAGTTCGTCCTCTAATGTACCAATTAAATTTACTACATCAAACTCACTGATACTGCTATCTAATTTTACTTTAACGTTTGCAATGGAGCGTTGTGAGTGCGGTGTTGCAACAATACCTTGGGTTGTGCCCAACCACTCAAGAACGTCTTTTTGATTAAGCGTTTCTTGATCAAATTTTTCACTAAATGCGTTTTGAATGAGCTGACGAGCAAGCGCTGCAGAGCAAGGGCAAGTCGATGAATAAGTAACATCAACGTTTAACTCAAAGCTTATTACACCATGTTCAATCGTGCTTGTAAGCGTAATAGGGTAGCTTTTCCAGCCGGCTTTTCCACTTAACAGTGATTTACGACGCAGTGGTAATTCAAACTTAAATTCAATCTGGGCTTTATCACTTAACCCCTCGTGGCTTGTGATAAAAGTATCGAGTGCTTGAGTTAAAGTGTGCGGATTAACGTGTTGCTCTGTTGAGAGTAAATCAAGCGCTAAAAACAAGCGCGACATATGAATGCCTTTAGCATCCTCTTTATGTAAGTTTACAAACGCACGGGCTTTAGCGTTAACATTAACGGGTGTTAAATCCTTCGACTCAAAAATAAATGGCAGTTCTATTTCGCCCATACCAACCCAGTCTAACTTACCTGTTTGTAAGGCGGGAGCCGTATCTGCTATATCGGGCATGTTGGTTTGCATGTGCGCTACTCGTTATTTGTCATAATAAAGCGCAGCATTTTACACTAAATAATTTATTGCTGAAATGATGAGTTTAACAAGTAGGCAAAACTAAACATGAAAATTTTCTGTTTTTGTCGCACAACATGAATATAGCTAATGGAAAAATGCTAAGATCTGCTGCAAAATGCGTTTGACTATTAATAGGCACTTTTTGTTTATGCCTAGTAACGAGATACACTGACCTATGACCGATTCATCTTTGAGCCCCTGGGCTCGAGTACTTTCTAGTTTAATAACTCGCTTTGGTGAGTTAAAAACCGCAGGAATGTGCTATGCGCTTTTATTGGGCGTGTCACTTATACTATCGAGTATGTTTTATTATGTGGCTCTGGGTGAAGTTAACTTAGTTGATATTTTAGCTGTGGTCTTTTTTACTGCGGTTGTGTCTCCTTTTATGATCAGTATTTTACTAAATTCGATCAGGCAGTTAGATGCTTCATACGCCTATTTAGATAGCGCCACAAAACAAGAAAAACTGTTAAACCAAACATTAAAAGACAATATCAATCGTCTGAATGTTGAAATAGATGAACGTAAAATGGCGTTTCATGCTAAACACCGTGCCATTGAAGAGCTGCGCCGCGAAATAGCAGAGCGTAAAAAAACACAACAAGAACTTGCTCAGCAAGGTATGCTGCTCCGCTCTATTGTCGATTCTTCCCCCGATTTATTTTATTACCGCGATAACAACGGCGTGTTTGCCGGCTGTAATAAAATGTTTGAAGAGGTTATGGGCAAAACCAGTGCTGAATTAATTGGTAAAACAGTGGAGCAGATTTTCCCAAGCTACTTTTTAGCAGAGGTACTCAGAACCGATAAACAAGTAGAGCAAACACATCAAGCGCTGACAATTGATGTTGAATACATGGTTAATGGTGAAAACCGTTGGTTTGAGTTGCGTAAATTACCCTTTATTAACGATCAAGGTGACTACATAGGTTTGCTTGCATTTGGCCGTGATATAACCAGCCGTAAAGAAGCCGCACAAGCGCTTGAAACAGCTTATAAAGACAAAGGTAAGTTTATAGCAACGCTTAGCCATGAGCTGCGCACACCATTAAATGGCATTGTAGGCTTAACCCGAATGCTGCTTGATACCGAGCTTAATAAACAACAGCGTAGTTGGTGTAATACCGTATTCTCTAGCGCAGAAACATTAGGTAATATTTTTAACGATATTATTGATTTAGATAAAATAGACCGTGAGCAGTTAGATATAGCAACCGACTCCATTAATGTTTCAGACTTTATTAACGATGTAGTTAACTTTGCCGGTTTAATTGCTGAGCAAAAAGAGCTTGAATTTACAATTGAGCGAAACGGTACATTAGATGTTTACGCGCTATTAGATCCTACTCGCCTACGCCAAATAGTTTGGAATTTAATCAACAATGCCGTTAAATTTACCCAACAAGGTGAGGTAAAGCTTACGTGTAGCCGTGAAGAGCGAAATGATGGCCCATGGCTTGAACTTAAAATATCAGATACCGGGCAGGGGATCCCACAGGAGCAACTATCGCGCATATTTGATATGTACTATAAAGCGCCAGATGTAAGCGGTAAAAATGCAATTGGCTCAGGCATTGGTCTTGCTGTTACTAAAGCATTGGTGAGTGCAATGAAAGGCACTATTTCGGTTACCAGCACAGAGGGTGAGGGCAGCTGCTTTACAGTGCAAATACCGCTTAGCTTATGCGTAGCACCCACGGAGCAAAGTTACGCAGGTAGAGGTTTATATATTTTACTTGTAGAGGATGTGCCATTAAATGCCGAAATTGCGACTAACCTGTTAGAGCAGCGCGGCCACGAGGTGATTTGGGCTGAAACCGGTGAAGATGCACTTTCGTTTGTCGAAACTGAAGACGAGCTTGATTTAGTACTACTTGATATGCAACTTCCCGATATTAATGGTGATGAGGTTGCAAGACAAATACGTGCCGATAGCCATTTTGATAAATTACCTATTGTAGCGCTTACAGCGAATGTACGTAGTGCCGAAGAAGACTTAGAAGGTATTTCTGTACAGGGAGCACTTGCTAAGCCTATTAATACAATAAAGCTTGATAAAATGTTGGCAGATTTGTTCGATATCCAACAAAGCGATTCAGACGAGCCACTACTCACTGTAAGTAAAGAGGCGCTTGAGGGCATTAATGCAGATGTACTTGATGTTGAGACCATAGAAGACTTTGTAAACTCTATGGGGCTTGAAGTATTTAAGCGCAGTAGTGGTTTATTTGAAAAACTAAACCCGCAATATCAACAAGAATTACTAAGCGCGTTAAACGCAAGCGACAGGGAAGAGTACAAATCGGTGGCACACAAGCTTAAAGGGGCTGCAGGCTCTGTTGGGTTAAACGATGTGCAGCTACATGCTAAAAAGATGGAACACGGTGCGCTTGAAGAGTCAGATGAAGTATTAAATGAGTGGTTAGATTTATTGGCAGAAAAAATAAATGAAGGACAAAGTGCCCTTCATTCTTTTTTACAATTATTAGAGTAAGCGGTTTACTCTAATTAAGCGTCGATTTTACCAATGAAGCGGTAACCTTCACCATGGATGGTGCTGATCAGCTCAGAAGTAGAATTGTCACTTTCAAAGTGCTTACGGATACGACGAATTGTTACATCTACTGTACGGTCATTAGCGCGAAGCTCACGGCCAGTCATATGCTTAATAAGTTGTTCACGGCTAAAAATACGCCCTGGAGAATCAAGCATTAGACGAAGAGCACGGTATTCGCCTTTGGGTAGGCGCTTAGCATCACCATTTGGTGACGTTAAACAACGGCTGTTTTCGTCAAGTTCCCAACCATTGAATGTGATTACGCCGTTAGTCTCTAGCACTGATTCTTCACCACCAAGTGCTGTTCGAGTAATTAAGTTGCGAGCGCGTATAGTCAATTCACGAGGGTTAAACGGTTTAGTGATGTAATCATCAGCACCAATTTCTAAACCTAAAATACGATCAACATCGTTATCACGGCCGGTTAAGAAGATAAGACCGACTTTACGTTTTTGGCGTAATTCGCGTGCTAAAATTAGCCCGTTTTTGCCCGGTAGGTTGATGTCCATAACTACAAGATTAACGTCGTCGTTATTTGTAAGCTTGTCATGCATATCATCGCCATCAATGGCTTCAATAACTTTGTAACCTTCAGCTTCAAATAAACTAACGAGGTTTAGTCGAGTTACGTCTTCATCCTCTACGATTAGAATGACTGGCGTTTGCATTATTAATTAACCTTTTTGGAATATTTTATTTACAAAAAACCGAATATTAACTAAATAATTCGATTACTAGAGATTATAGGATTATACCCAAATGTTAACAAGAAAAAACACATTGGATAAAAATAAAACAGTAGGGGTGTTCCAAACTAACCAAAAGGCATTGTGCAAAAACTACTGTTTAGTGATATAAAACGGATGCAGTTTTTTGAATCATGAAAACGAAGCCATTTCCTTTAACAATTGATACATCCACCAATCGCTTAAAGGTACTAAAAATAATCGCGAAAATTCAAAACGGAATTATATCATTTTATAACCTTTCATCAATGTATGTGATACCGCAAAAACAATAAAGTTCAGAAATTGTATTGCCTAATTATTAGATCAAGTTAAATAATTAAACATGAAATATCACATGCACTCTCTATAAGGCCATTAAACGGTAATTCAAGTAAAAAGCGTAAATAAATACTCTTTTTTTAAACAATTTTTTATGGAATTGTAATGACAAAGCGCACGCCAGGTTTAGCATCTTGGTCATACAGTATATGTCCGCCGAGCGCTTGGGTTACCAAGTTGTAGACTAAATGCATGCCTAAACCACTAGCCCCTTGCCCTCGCTTAGAGGTTACAAATGGGTCAAATATCCTATTTTTGACATTTTTATCAACGCCTTGGCCATTGTCAGTGTAGGTTATTTTTATTTGTGGGCCTGTGACTTCTATATCAAACTTAATTTCGTTATTTTCGCTACTACTAAAGCCATGTATGGCTGAATTTAAAATTAGCTGCTGGAAAACCTGCTGTAGCGGTTCAGGTTTACTTTCAACGGTTAAATTACTCGGGCAATTAATTACAACATTAGGTTTAGATGCTATTAACTCTGATTGAAGCGAGACCAGTACATCAGATATTAGGTTGTGAATATTAACATGCGTTTTTATTCCGTCATCTTGAATGACTGCAACCTTTTTAAAGTTAGAAATAAGATCCGCTGCACGGTTGAGGTTTCGATAAATTAAATCGAGATTTTCAATCCCTTCGCCTATAAAGCGTTTTAACTGATTAGAGGTAAGCGACTTATTGTCAAAGCTTATTTGTATATCAGCTAGCTTATCGCGTAGTAATGTTGAGCCTGTAATACCTAGGCCAATGGGGGTATTAACCTCGTGGGCTACACCGGCTACCATTTGCCCTAATGAAGCCATTTTTTCGTTCTCTACTATTTGCTCTTGATATTGGTGCATTCGCTCAAGGGTTGAAAGCAGTTCTTGATTGGCTTCACGTAAAGCAATTGTTCTTTGATTTACCTTTTCTTCTAAGCCTTGGTTAAGCTGTTTTATTTCTAACTTGTCTTTTTCATGGCGCTCTATCTGCTTTTGAGTGCGGGTAAGCATGATATTTAAGCTATTTGATAAGGCTGTAACCTCTTTTACTTTGGTGGCGGGGGCGCGCACGTTGTAGTTATGATTTTTAGAAACGTCTTGCAACAATACACTTAAGTGTTCAATTGGGTTTGCGATACTTTTTTGTGTTTTTATTGCTATAAAATACACAAAGAACAAAATAAACAATGTGAGGAAAATATCTATAATCACTTTTTGTTTTATAAAGTCATCTAGGCTTCCTAGAGTGCCACGCATGTAAACGTGGCCAACCACTTGATCATTGTTTAATACAGGAGTTATCAGTTCAACATAGTCATTTGTAACTCTGGGCTCTTTGAGCTCTTCAATACTGTCTACACGCAAAGGAACAGGCGGGTTTTTTTTAGCATTAAAACTAATAAAAAACACAGGTTTTGCCGATGTTTGTTCAATAGCATAAATATGGATGTTTGTAACAAGAGGAATTTTATCAAATGACTTTAGGCGTTTTTCTTCTGTTTTTCTGTCGTCTTTAAGCAATGAGGCCGACGCGTCAAAAGCAACAATGTCAGAAAGGATCACAAGCTTATTTATGATCAGTTCTTTTTGTTCCTTTACGCTCATATAAGTAGAAATTGAAACAGAGAAAGTTAAACAAATAGCGGTAATAAGCATGATGGTGTTGATCAGCGCTTTTCGAATACTTTTTTGGTGAACTCTATTTGGCATTATTGCTTTATCGCCTAAGCATGAATATTTACATTTAGAATTTTAGTTTAGCAAAAACCGTAGAAAATGAAGGGAAATAGTGAAATTAATTCTGATATTTATTCAAAAGTTAGGCTGAGCTCATAAAATACCCAGCCTAAATGTCATATTTTTCTAGCTGCTGTAAACAGCGAATTTATTATTTTTGAATACAGTGTGAAAGTTGCCAAATTGGGCTTCTAAAATTGGCGGGTATTTTAAAAAGCTATTAGCCACTATGCTTAGCTTACCCGCCTTAGTTAAATGCTGCTTAGCATTTGATAAGAAGGACTCTGCAACTGTGTAGTCGGTTGCAATGCCGGTATGAAAAGGAGGGTTACTGACAATTAACTCAAACTTTCCGCTAATATTTTTTAAACCATCACTTAAAATAGTGCTGCCTTGAATATTGTTAAGCTTTAATGTTTGCTCAGTGGCATAAGTTGCCAGTGCACTTACATCACTACAAGTAAAAGTGAGTGCTGGGTTTTTAATGCCTAAGAAAGTGGCTATTAAGCCTGCACCACAACCAAAATCAAGCACATTGCCTTGCTTTGTCGTCGGTGCGTTTTCGAGTAACATTTTTGTACCTGCATCTAATGCGCCGTGGTTAAACACTCCTGGTACGCTGATAGCATCAAACTCTATACCTGCCACATTAACAGTAAATGTTTTGTGGTAGTGGCTTATGGTAAAGGTTGGGTTGCGCTGTAACTGCTCAAATGAGAACAAAATACAATGCTTAGCAGAGTCTATTTTATTGCTGTACTGCGCCTTACCAGCTAGTTGCTTTTCTATTGATTTAACGCCACTTTTATTTTCGCCTACCACAAGCAGCTGTGCTGTCTCGCTAATAACGGCGCGAATATTATCAAGTGCCATTAATACTTCTGGCTTTGATTTAGGGTAGTAAAGGATGACTAAATCGTAATCTTTGCCAGTAATTTCGTGGTTAACACATACGTTTATGCCACTTATTTTTCTAGCAAATTCGCCATTAGCATGGTTATAACTAAATGCGGTGATGGCACTTTGAGGGTTTAGCTGCTTTAGCTCTGCTAAAAAGCCATCTTGAACAAAGTTGACCACCAAGATAGATTTTCCCACTAGCTCTTCGCTATTACGAAGTAACAGTAAACTTGGGTTGGTTAATACGTT
Organism: uncultured Pseudoalteromonas sp.; assembly: GCF_963922945.1. Classification (GTDB taxonomy): domain Bacteria; phylum Pseudomonadota; class Gammaproteobacteria; order Enterobacterales; family Alteromonadaceae; genus Pseudoalteromonas. Next base: position 26,233 of record NZ_CAWUKC010000042.1, read on the forward strand.
CATAAATGGCTTTGCCTTACAAATTATTGATTACTAAATGGGTATGATTATTTTGTGCGCTCAAACATTAAGTCCCACACTCCGTGACCTAAACGGTGGCCGCGCTGCTCAAACTTAGTTAGTGGGCGCGAATCCGGGCGCGGTACGTAGTCGTTGGTAGATGACTGGTTTTTATAGCCAGGCGCTGCTTGCATAACTTCTAGCATGTGCTCGGCGTAGTTTTCCCAATCAGTGGCCATATGAAAAACACCGCCAATTTTTAATTTTGAACGAAGTTTTTCAGCAAATTCAGTTTGCACTATACGGCGCTTATGATGGCGCTTTTTGTGCCATGGATCAGGAAAAAATAACTGCAGCGTTGTTAGGCTCTCATCGGCAAGACAGTCAGCAAGCACCTCTACTGCATCGTGTTCAAATACACGTAAATTTGTAACGCCGGCTTCATCTGCATCCATTAAACATGCGCCAACCCCTGGGCGATGCACTTCAATACCAATAAAGTTTAGGTGCGGGGCATTTTTTGCCATTTCAACTAATGACTTACCCATACCAAAACCAATTTCTAATACTACATCATTGTCATTGCCAAATACTTGGGCTAAGTCGAGTAGACCGTTTTTATGCTCAAGCCCCATTGTTGGCCAACACTTTTCTATTGCGGCAGCTTGGCCTTTAGTTAAGCGGCCTTCGCGTTTTACAAAACTGCGGACTGTACGGATATACTTACCTTCTTGCTTAGCTTGCTCAAGGTTATTGTTACTTGATTCACTCATAATATTGGCCTGACAAAAACACTGTGTTTAAAAATGGTTGCGTATTATCCCTGACCACGGCGCTAATCACAAGTATAAGCGTGTTACAGCAAGTTCATTGCTTGATCTTTTTATTAACTGCAATAGACTGAGCCGCTATTGAGCATGAGTATAAGTAGTATATGTTGGATTTAAATAAACCCCAGTCAGACAAATTTGCTAACCAAGTAGTTGACTGGTATCACCTTCATGGGCGTAAAACCCTTCCTTGGCAACTGAATAAAACCCCTTATAAAGTGTGGGTGTCGGAAGTAATGTTACAACAAACGCAAGTTGTTACGGTTATTCCATACTTTGAAAAGTTTATGGCAAGTTTCCCAGATATTATTGCTTTAGCAAATGCAGATGAAGATTTAGTACTGCACCACTGGACCGGCTTAGGGTATTACGCACGGGCACGTAATCTACATAAAACAGCCAAAATTGTGCGAGATAAATACCAAGGTGAATTTCCTACTACACTTGAAGAGGTTATGGATTTACCCGGAATAGGGCGCTCTACAGCCGGTGCAGTATTATCGTTATCGCTGGGGCAACATCATCCTATTTTAGATGGTAATGTTAAGCGAGTGCTTGCTCGTTATTTTATGGTTGAAGGGTGGTATGGGGTAAAAAAAGTAGAAAACCAACTTTGGCATTTGTCTAACCAGTTAACCCCTAAAAACAATGTGACTGAGTTTAACCAAGCCATGATGGATTTGGGCGCCAGTGTTTGCTCGCGCAGTCGCTTTGACTGTCAAGCGTGCCCGCTTAATAGCGATTGTGGCGCCTATAATGCTGGAAAGGTAAAAGAGTTTCCTCACTCTAAGCCTAAAAAAACGGTGCCTAAAAAAAGTTGTCATCAGTTAATTATTCAACATGATGAAAAGGTACTAATGGAAAAACGTCCGAGTAGTGGGATTTGGGGCGGTTTGTTTGGTTTCTTTGAATTTAACGAATACAGTGAGATGGTGTTATTTCTAAACCAGCAAAGCTTACAAGTCGAACTTGAAAAATTAAGTCCTTTTACTCATGTGTTTTCGCATTTTGAGCTAACAATAAATCCGTATGTGCTTCGCATTAATAACGTACCAGATGTAGTAAACGATAAGCAACTTGTGTGGTACCCGTTAGATCAATCAATTGAGGTCGGTTTAGCTGCACCAACTAAAAAGTTGGTTAAACAAATGAACTCAATAGGTTAAACTATTAGCATTTAGCGCTTAAGAGAGTCGATTATGGCACGTACAGTATTTTGTCAAAAGTTACAAAAAGAAGCCGAAGGGCTTGGGTTTCAGTTGTACCCTGGTGAACTAGGCGAGAAGATTTTTAATAATATTTCTAAAGAAGCCTGGGGACAGTGGCAGCATAAGCAAACTATGCTAATTAACGAAAAGCATTTAAATATGATGGACCCAGAGCATCGTACGTTTTTAGAAGAGCAAATGGTTGGCTTTTTGTTTGAGGGTAAAGACGTAGAAATTGAAGGCTATAGACCGCCTGAAAAGTAATTTTAGGTATAGTAACAATCCTCAAAATAGCTCACTTATTTAAGAGGATTGATATAAAAAAGGGCTGTTTATAAAGCCCTTTTTTTATAACTATATTTTAAAGCACTTGTTCATCTATGCTTGCTGAGCGCACCTGCTCTTTTAAAAACTGTGCGGCTTTGGAGTACTCTATTTCAAGCGTATCTCTTTGCGCTATTAGCTCATCAGTATCAAGCTCTGCATTTTTACACTTATCTTCAAACTCTTCAGCGCACTGTGCAACGGCTTCTGCACCAATGGTTTTAGAGATTGCCTTGAGCTGGTGGCAGGCATTACTGATCTCATCTCTGTCATTAACCATAACGCCTGAATTAATGCTCTTAATTAGGCCCTGACTTTGTTCTAAAAACATTTTGAAAAAGCGTATTTGCTTGGCTTCGTCGCCGTTTACATAAGTAGAAACGGCTTGCATATTTATAGGCATAGCTGGCTTTTGATGAATGACAACCGTTTGATCTTTATTATGCTTGTCATACCAACGCTTTAATGTGTCTTCTAATGCATTAAGCTCAATAGGCTTAGTGATAAAGTCATTAATACCTACAGCTAGGCAACGTTCTTTTTCACCTTTTAACGCATTAGCTGTAACTGCAATAATGTAAGGCTGGGCGTCTACGGAGTCTAATAGCTCGGCTTCATCGCGAATTTTTTCAACCATGTCGTAACCTGACATTTTAGGCATATGTAAGTCAGTTAATATGAGTGAGTAATTGTTTTTACGCCACATATCTAAGCCTTCTTCACCATTATTAGCTACTTCAACACCATAGCCTAGTATATGCAGCTGGTCGGTTAAAACTTGCTGATTAAGCAGGTTATCTTCGACTAATAAAATGAGCTTATTCGCATCGCGTGCTTGTTCAACATTTAAGTAATTGTTAAGTGTTTTTGTTTTTTTAATTTGCTTAGGTTGATGTAAGCCTGCAGCCACTAACAGCGACATCATAAAGTTAGATTTACAAAGCGGTGAGGCATTAATATAAAATATATTTTTATGATTTATGGCAGCTTCATCAAGTTTACTTAATACCACAACTTGTTGATTGTTATCTTCAAGAGAGTAAATAAGACGACGCAGTAAAGAGTTAACTTTTTCCATATCATCTATACCATCCACAACCCATATAATATCGTGGTGATCTTGTTGTTCTTCTATTTCTTGCTGATTGTGTACATAAGTAATTTTAGCGCCCATAAACGATAAATAACGGTACATTACTTTTTCGCGCTCTAAATGGTTACTAACGACTACTACATGCTTGCCATTGAGGGCGTTTTTATGGGCGTATTTAATTTTTCCTGAGGTACCAAATGGCAGCTCAACAGTAAATTCACTACCAATACCTGCATGACTAGTCACATTAATAGTACCAAGCATTAGCTCGGTTAAACTTTTACAAATAGAAAGGCCTAAACCAGTACCGCCATATTCGCGGGTAATTGAGTTTTCGGCTTGCACAAATGGGTTAAATATTTCTCTAAGTTGTGCTTGTGTCATACCTTTACCGTTATCGGTTACGCAAAAACGTAAGGTAAAATGATCTGCTGTATTGTGGGCTACTTCTACTGATATTTTTACGTGCCCTTGACGTTTTTCATCAGTAGTGGTGAATTTAATGGCATTACTACACAGGTTATATAGCACTTGGCGAACCCGAATTGTATCGCCGGTGAGATTAGTCGGAATATCCGGGGCAATAGAAAGTTCTAAATCTAGTTGGCGCTTTTTAGCGACCGATGAAAGCACGCGAGCGACTTCTTCAATCGTATCTGTGACCGAAAAAGGGGTAGGGTCAATATTTAGTTTACCTGCTTCAATTTTAGAAAAGTCTAAGATATCATCCAAAATACTCAATAATGAAAATGCTGACTCACGGATAATGGTACTTAAGCGGTGCTGTGCGCCGTCAAGCTCGGTTTGTCTTAGTAAGTCTATAGTGCCAATAACGCCGTTCATAGGCGTGCGGATCTCATGGCTCATAGTGGCTAAAAAGTTTGTTTTAGTCTCACTAGCACGTTGCGCTTTTAATGTAGCTTGCTCTAATGCAATTGTTCTTTGTTGTACCTCGCTCTCAAGGCCTGTTTGTAACCTTTGAAGCTCTTTTTGCGCAGATGCTTTTTCAGACATTACCGAGTTAACTTTATCAAGCAGTAAGTTAATATTTTCAGCTACGCCAGATAAACCTAAGTCTAGTTTTTCATTTACCTTACTCTCGTAATTGTCATTTTCAGTAATTGCCTGAAGTTCTTCGTTTAGTAAATGACTGCTTTTGCGTAAGCGCGTATTAATATAGGTGTTAAATAGTAGGGCTAATGCAAACAAGGAAAACACGCTTATAACTGCAATAATATAGGCTATAACTTGTGAGTCTTGCTGCGTTAATGGCGGCGCTGGTAATTGCTGTTTTATTATGAGTTCACCAATTGGTTGGTCGTTTAATAGCAATATATGGTGCAATACACCTTGTTCAGTTAAATGCTCATTTACTTTTTTAGATGCGATAGCGGGTTTAGTGCTGCTATATACCAATTGGGTTTCGGATGTGGCATTAAAACGATAAAGCGTATATTCAAACTCATCATCTAGCACTGAGGTTAGCTCAAGGAGCTGGCGAACCTTGTCTTGGCCATACATGGTAAGTGCATCTACCATTGGTAAATCTAGCTGCTCAGCAAGCTGAGTAATGCTTACTTTTTGTTTTACTGCTGGTGTAGGTTGTGTGTTTTGTGAATAAAACGCGAAGGCAACAATCGCAAGCGTTGTTACTGCGATATTAATAATTAAAAAAAGCGGCAGTAAGCCTTTTACCGGCGAGGAGAATTTACTCTGCATTGATTGTTCCCATTACTATTTGTTATCACGATAAGCCCTTATCGTATTTCCACAGTAATCGTATCATTTACATGAAATAATTCACTACGTTTTTAGTCTGGTTTAATTGATTAAATTAAGGTTTTTAGCAAAAAATTGTTGGATAAATAAACATTAGTATATAAAAGTGCACATTGTTGCTTGAAAACCGTTCAAACAGTTATAAAGAGTAAAAAAAAAAGTTGACTTGTAAGGGCAAAACTCGTTTAATACGCCGCACGCCCAGATAGCTCAGTAGTTAGAGTCTAGTGGGAGCTTAATTAAACATCTTACAGGTTTTTAATTAGCACTTTTAAAGTGCCTCGATAGCTCAGTTGGTAGAGCAGAGGATTGAAAATCCTCGTGTCCCT
>NZ_CAWUKC010000043.1:0-29776 GCF_963922945.1 uncultured Pseudoalteromonas sp.
GACCCCTTAGTTTTCTCTAATGTCCGAAGTCAAGATTTGACCCCTTAGTTTTCTATAGTTTTCTCTAATGTCCGAAGTCAAGATTTGACCCCTTAGTTTTCTAAATTGAGTTAAATAATAAAAACACTTGGTTTTTTGAATAAAAAGATCAAGAAAACGCAGCTGCCTGCTTGACCGGAACTTTCTAATGGGTGACCCCCTTTGGATTTCACTATTAATACGCAGGTTGCAATTAGCAATATCGGAAAATATTTACTCATACCTAAAATATATTTATTTTCCTTTTTATTTTTCATTAAAAATCCTTTACCTATAAATTACACAAATTCTAAGTGGAGAAACATATTAGAAACGCTTCAAACTCCATCTCCAGCTTATTTAATATCGCACTTGCAACAGTCACGCGACTAAAACACCGCATAAGTTCTTAGGGAGTCATGGAAAATACAGAGGTTCGCTCTGCGTCTCAAAAAGACCAAACACCAATCTCACGGTTAACACCCTCCCCCGTCATCACGCCCTGAAAATAAGTAATTGATGAGTAATGCATTTCATGGATGAAATGAAAGCCATGCTTGCACATGGATGTGCTTTCATGGCGTTTACGTTCAAATCAATTGTGGTTTGAAGGATTAAGCGTGATGCTCGGGTGCGCTGAGAGTGTCCAGAGAGGGGTCAGCGGCAGCCCCTCTTTGGCTGCCGTCGCCAGCGCGACAAAACCTTGAATAAGGTTTCTAATCATTAGAAAGTACCAAACGTATTCGCGTTATCTGTAATAGTAACCTAAAGTACCTATTTAAATACTTATTCAGGCTGTCGCCCGCGCGCCATCAAGCTTAACGCCAACAGCAATCAAACACCCTTTGGGCTGCGCCCAACACGCCAGCAAGCTGTGCGTCTACAATGTTTAAACACACACAAAAAAGCCGTTGCATTGCTGCAACGGCTTTTATAATTTTTGATAAATTTTCAAACTATAATGGGATTTACTCCCCATTATAGCTCAAAAAATTAATCGCGGTTCTTAGTCGCGATATGTCTCTACCGCTGGGCATGAACATACTAAGTTACGGTCGCCGTATACGTCATCTATGCGTGTAACGGTTGGCCAAAACTTGTCTTTAGCAACCGAAGGCACTGGGAATGCAGCGTAAAAACGGTCGTACGCGCGGTCCCATTCGTTACCTAACACGTCAGCTTGTGTGTGCGGTGCAAACACAAGCGGGTTGTTTTCGATTGACCATTCGCCAGAGATTACTTTGTCGATTTCGCCTTTGATTGACACCATTGCTTCGATAAAGCGGTCTATCTCGCCTTTTGACTCAGACTCAGTTGGTTCAATCATTAACGTGCCCGCTACTGGGAACGACATAGTGGGTGAATGGAAGCCGTAATCTTGCAAGCGCTTAGCGACGTCCATTTCAGTAATGCCTGATTGCTCTTTAAGTGGGCGTAGGTCAACAATACATTCGTGCGCAACGCGGTTGTTACGGCCACGGTATAAAATTGGGAAGTGCTGGCTTAACTCATGCGTTAAGTAGTTAGCGTTCACAATCGCCATTTCGGTGGCTTGTTTTAAGCCCTCTGAGCCCATCATGGTTATGTAAGCCCATGAAATAGGTAAAATAGCGGCTGAGCCGTAAGGCGCTGCTGATACTGCACCGTTGTTAATGTTTGTACCCGGTACGTTAATTACGCTGTGGTTTGGCATAAATGGCGCAAGGTGCGATTTAACACCAATTGGGCCTACACCTGGGCCGCCGCCACCGTGTGGTATACAAAACGTTTTGTGCAAGTTTAAGTGCGATACATCTGAGCCAATAAAGCCTGGGCTTGTTACGCCTACTTGCGCGTTCATGTTTGCGCCATCCATGTAAACTTGGCCGCCGTGCTCGTGCACAATGTCACAAATTTCGCGAATGGTTTCTTCGTAAACGCCGTGTGTAGATGGGTATGTGATCATAATACACGATAAGTTTTCAGACACTTCCTCAGCTTTCGCTTTAAGATCTGCCATGTCTACGTTACCGTTTTTATCGCAATCAACCACAACAATTTTCATGCTGGCCATTTGCGCAGATGCAGGGTTAGTACCGTGTGCTGAGCTTGGAATTAAACATACGTTACGGTGCGCATCGCCGCGTGACTCGTGGTATTTACGAATAGCAATTAAGCCTGCGTATTCACCCTGTGCGCCCGAGTTTGGCTGCAGTGAAACCGCATCGTAACCGGTAATGTTAACTAGCCAGTCGTGCAGCTCGTTAATCATTATTTGGTAACCCTCTGCTTGGTCTAGCGGGCAGAATGGGTGAAGGTTTGCAAATTCAGGCCATGTGATTGGGATCATCTCAGCGGTCGCGTTTAGTTTCATGGTACATGAACCTAGCGAGATCATTGAGTGGTTAAGCGCTAAATCTTTGTTTTCTAGTCGCTTAATGTAGCGAAGCATGTCTGTTTCGCTGTGGTAGCTGTTAAAGTTTGGATGCGTTAGTATTTCGTCATCACGTACTAAACTAGCTGGAATAGAGTCGCTACCGTTTGCTTCAATATCGGCAGCAATAGCGTCTACACTCAGGCCGTGGCCTTCACCTAGTACAATATCAAATAGCTCAGCTACATCGGCGCGTGTGGTGGTTTCTGAAATCGAAATAGAGTACTCGCCGTTGTGGTTTGTAGCAAAGTTAACGCCTTTTGCAAGAGCACGTGCTATTACGTCATCTTTGCTGTCGCTTACAACTGTTAGCGTATCAAACCAAGTGCTGTGCTTAAGTGCGACACCTTTAGCTTTTAAGCCAGCTGCTAAAATATCAGCAAAGCGATGGATACGCTGCGCGATAGTTTTTAAGCCTTGTGGGCCGTGGTACACCGCATAAAACGCCGCCATGTTGGCAAGTAGTACCTGCGCTGTACAAATGTTTGAGTTGGCTTTGTCGCGGCGAATGTGTTGTTCGCGCGTTTGCATGGCCATACGCAGTGCGTCGTTACCTAAACGGTCTTTAGATACACCAATAATACGTCCTGGTAATGAACGTTTGTAAGCATCACGCGTTGCAAAAAATGCAGCGTGTGGTCCGCCGTAACCCATAGGTACACCAAAACGCTGAGCCGAACCAAGTACTACGTCAGCACCTAACTTCCCCGGTGCTTTTAATAGTAATAAGCTCATAATGTCGGCAGCAACACAGGCAATGGCCTTTTTGCTTTGTACGCCAGCAATTAGGTCGGTTATATCGACTACTTCACCTGATGTAGTTGGGTATTGGAAAAGTGCGCCAAAAATGTCGTGGTTAACGGCATCTTCTGCTTTACCTACAATGATTTCAAAACCAAACTGCTCAGCACGGGTGCTGACTACGTCGATTGTTTGTGTGTGTACGTCGTCGGCAATAAAAAAGGCATTAGCTTTTTTAGCTTTAGATACGCGTTTTGCAAGGCCCATTGCCTCGGCAGCAGCGGTTGATTCGTCAAGTAGCGAGGCACTTGCTAAATCTAGGCCTGTTAAATCTAGGGTCATAGTTTGAAAGTTTAATAACGACTCTAAACGCCCTTGCGCAATTTCTGGCTGGTACGGCGTGTACGCAGTATACCAACCTGGGTTCTCTAGTACGTTACGTAAAATTACGTGCGGTACGTGCGTTGGGTGGTAGCCTTGGCCAATGTACGATTTGAAAACTTTATTTTTGCTTGCTACCGATTTTAAGTAGCTTAGTGTTTCAACTTCAGTACGGCTTTCGCCAACTGTTAATGGCTGCGCTAAGCGAATGCTTGCAGGTACAGTTTGGTCGATCAGCTCTTGCACACTTGATACTTCTAAAGCACTTAGCATATCGCTTACTTGTGCTGGGCTTGGCCCAATGTGGCGGCGAATAAAATCTTGCTTTTGCTCTAACTGTTCAAGAGATTTGGCGTTTGACATGCGTCTAGATTCCTATGATCCTAAATACTAACGGGTAATTAGTATTGATTAAAATATGTGATGATTTAATAACGTACTGTGTATGGGAAGCAGGCCGTTAAATCATAAAAGCCCCAAAAACAGTGAATGGGGCTTTTGCATCTACTTAGAGTATTACTCTTCGTCGATTGTGTTAGCGTAGTCTTCTGCGCTAAGTAGGTTTTCAAGCTCTGACTCGTCAGTTGCTTTAATGCGGAATAACCAGCCGTCACCGTATGGGTCGTTGTTAACCGTTTCTGGTGCGTCTTCTAGCTCTTCGTTAATCGCTACAATTTCGCCGCCAACTGGTGCGTAAATGTCTGATGCAGCTTTAACCGACTCTGCTACTGCACAGTCTTCGCCTGCATCTACTTCGTCGCCTACTTCTGGTAGTTCTACAAATACCATGTCGCCAAGCAGCTCTTGCGCATGCTCAGAAATACCCACAGTAAATGTACCGTCACCTTCGTTGCGAACCCACTCGTGAGAAGAGGCGTATTTTAAATCGCTAGGGATATTGCTCATTATTTTGTTCCTTTGGTTTATATTGGGAGGATACCAATCACAATAATTATTGTGATTGGTATAACCAAATTTTTAAATGATTGATTTGCCGTTACGTACAAAGCTAGGCTTTACTACTTTAACGTTAACTAATTTTTTGCGCATTTCTACTTGGGCTGTATCCCCTGTTGAACGCGGTACACGTGCAAGGGCTACACTAAAACCAAGCGTTGGTGAGAAAGTACCTGAGGTAATCACCCCTTCTCCACCTTCAACAATTACTTTTGAGCCGCTACGCAATACACCTTTTTCTTCAAGCACTAGGCCAACAAGTTTGTCGGTGCTTTTTTCGGCGCGTTGCTTAACAAGTACGTCACGACCAATAAAGTCACGATCTTCTGGTTCCCATGCAATGGTCCATGCCATGTTAGCTGCAAGTGGCGATACGCTCTCGTCCATATCTAGGCCGTAAAGGTTCATACCTGCTTCTAAACGTAGCGTGTCGCGTGCACCTAAACCAGCAGGCTTAACCCCTGCATCTAGCAGTTGCTGCCATAAATCAGCTGCTTGCTCGTTCGGTACTACAATTTCGTAACCGTCTTCGCCAGTATAACCCGTTGTGGCAATAAATAAATCACCCACTTGCACACCAAAAAATGGCTTCATACCTTCAACAGCGGCTTGTTGCTCGGCATTTAAAAGTGTGGCTGTTTTTGCTTTTGCGTTAGGGCCTTGCACAGCAATCATTGCAAACTCTGGGCGCTCAGTAACGGTTACTGTAAAGTCGGCAGATACTTTAGCTAAATGTGCTAAATCTTTTTCGCGGGTGGCAGAATTTACCACTAGGCGGTAAAACGTTTCGCTAAAGTAGTAAATAATTAAGTCGTCGATTACGCCGCCTTGCTCGTTAAGCATGCCAGTGTAAAGTGCTTTACCAGGCACTGTTAATTTTGCTACATCATTTGCTACTAACTTACGTAAAAATGCTTTTGCTTGTTCGCCTTCAACATCCACAATCGTCATGTGTGATACGTCAAACATACCAGCATCAGTACGCACGGCATTGTGTTCTTCTATTTGTGAGCCGTAGTTGATTGGCATTTCCCAGCCATGAAAATCAACCATTTTTGCGCCTGCTTCAAGGTGCTTAGCATGTAGTACAGTTTTAGAAGTCATAACATTCCTTCACTTTTAAATTAACCCTGTGCGGGCGTGGCTTAAATAGATTAAAAACGGGTAAACGTTATTACATTCACCCGTTGTATTATTTATTAGGCAGCTTCGTTTTGCATAAGTGCAAAACCTTGTGCTTGTAAGTGCTGTTGCCATTTTTGTAATTCTTGTTGCTTGGCTACTAACACAAAATACTGTTCTTCGTTTTTGTCTATTGCAGTTATGAATACTTCGCCGCTTTGTGCGCCATAGCATAGTTGCGGGTTTGATAAACGCAGTCCTGGCGTTAATTTAAACGCGCTAATTAAGGTATCAAAGGCATTTTCTCCACACAGCGCAAGGGTGGCAAGGTCGCTACGTAGTACATAATCAATATCAAAACGAAGTTGTTGCTCGTTTATAAGTGCTTGTAACTGCAAGCTTGCGCTATACGGTAATACAAATCTAAATGCGGTTTCGCTAAAGTAATAAACAGCAAAGCTGTAGTCAGAATTTAAATCGCCATCAAGTGTGCCTTTTAGGCCTAAGCCGGTGGCTGTTAGCTTTGTAAGATCTAACCCTAAAATAGTGCTTAAAAATACACTGGCTTCACTGCCACTAAAATCCATTACAATCAGGTTGTTATTAGCTTGCACGGCATTAGTAACTGCACTTGCAGCATTGCTGTGGCGGGCAAACATTATTGGGTTAAAAGTCATAACAAACACCTGTGTATTTTTGATACCAAAAGTATATTGCGCCACTGTGACAACAACAAATTGTAATTATTAATCAATTGATAAATAATACTTATATATATGGCTATATAAATTGTAATTTTAAATATGAAAAACATATCAACCGACAGTTTGCGTACCTTTGTAATGGTTGTTGAGGTAGGTGGATTTGCAAAAGCCGGCGATCTACTGGGCTTGTCGCAGCCGGCGGTAAGCTTGCAAATAAAACGCCTTGAAGATTTACTCGGTTATAAATTATTTAAAAAACAAGGCCAGCGCCAGGTGCTTAATCAGTACGGTGAGCTACTTTTGCCTATGGCAAAACAAATGATGCAGTATAACGATGCTATTTTGCAGCAATTCACCTCAGAGAGCATAACCGGTAAGGTGCGCTTGGGTATTCCTAGCGAATTTGCTGCGCGTATTTTGCCCTCTATCATTGGGGATTTTGTTTCGCTTTATCCAGAGGTATCGTTAGAAGTTAAATCGCGTTTGAGTAAGCATTTGCTGTCGGCCTCAAGGCAAGATCAATTTGATCTTGTTTTAGCGCTTAACGAGCGCCTTAATTCAGACAAGTTTCCTATTTTTATGCAAGATGAGCTAGTTTGGGTGGGCGATTTAGCGCAGGCTAAAAATGAGGTTGTTACCTTAGTAACTGCGCCCGAGGGCTGTATTTATAGGCGCCGTGCTACCGATGCACTTAAAAGCGCAGGTATTAAGTATCGTATTGTATACAGTAATGCCGACTTAACTGGGTTAATAGCCGCCATAAAAGAGGGATTAGGAATTACTGTGCTGGCTAAAAGTACGGTACCAAGCGATCTTAATTTTCAGGCACAAAGTAAACATTTACCGGCTCTTGGTAGCATAGGCATTAGCTTAATAAAAAGCGGGGGTGAGTCGGAGCACGCCGTAGACAAACTCGCTGAGTTTATAGCCTTACGTTTAGGCTATTAATTTACGTTTAATAGCCTAAACGTAAAAACGCCGAGATTAAATAAACCTCGGTGTTTTACTCATTTTGCGTTAGGTTTTTACCAATACGTAATAAAATACAGTGACTTAGTTATTTGCGTTACGTTGGCGTAATACTTCAAATAAACAAATACCCGTTGCTACCGATACATTTAAGCTAGACACAGTACCTGCCATTGGAATTTTAACTAACACATCGCAATGCTCACGCGTTAAACGGCGCATGCCCTCACCTTCTGCGCCCATTACAATAGCCATTGGTCCGGTTAGGCTTGCATCAAATACATGGGTGTCTGTTTCGCCAGCAGTGCCTACAACCCATACGCCAGCATCTTTTATTTCACGCAAGGTACGTGCAAGGTTTGTTACCTGCACAAGCGGTACGGTTTCGGCTGCGCCACAGGCTACTTTACGTGCGGTACCGTTAAGCTTGGCCGACTTATCTTTAGGTACAATAATGGCGTGTACGCCTGCAGCATCGGCACTACGCAGGCAAGCTCCTAAATTGTGCGGATCAGTGATCCCATCTAACACCAATAAAAACGGGGTATCTTCGCGAGCGATGATCTCATCTAAATCTTTTTCGTTATAAACTCGCGCGGCTTTTACATTAGCAATAATACCTTGGTGTTGCTCACCATTTGCTTTGTTATCAAGCGCTTTTCGCTGCATAAATTGTACAGAAATACCAAATTTACGTGCTTCATTAATAATCGGGGTTAAGCGTTTGTCGTCACGGCCTTTTAGGGCATAAATTTCTAAAAAACGCTCTGGCTCTTTTGCTAAAATTGCTTCAACAGAGTGAAAGCCAAAAATTAATTCATTACTCACGTATTGTTTGCTCCTGAGCTATTACGTTTACGGGCATTTTTACCTGGTCTTTTAGGCTTTTTTGCCGCCTTTTTTTTCGATTTTTTCTTGGGAGTCTCTACAGCTTTTTTACCTGCAGGTTTACCTTTTCCCTTACGCGCTGGCTTTTTACCACCCTTTGATTTTTCATCACTTGATGGAGATTTACTAGGGATTTTGCCCGCTTTAAGCTGCGATCTTACACTTGCTGGTGCATGGCTTGATTTACCGCGCCCTGCTCCCTTAGCTTTACCACGGCGGCGTGCGTATCTATCTTGAACTACATCACCACTGAGGGTTAAATTTATACGGCGCTCATCTAAGCTTACCGAAGCAACTTGTACCGTTACTTTGTCACCAAGGCGGTAAACTGTACGGGTATGCTCGCCAATTAGGGTGTGTTTTGCACCATCATGATGAAAGTATTCATCACCTAAATTAGTAACATGAACTAGCCCATCGATTTGTAAGTCATCTAGGCGTATAAATAAACCAAAGTTAGTAACCGATGAAATAACCCCATTAAACTCATCACCCACGTGGTCTTGCATAAACTCACATTTAAGCCAGTCGGCAACCTCACGCGTTGCGTCGTCTGCGCGGCGCTCGGTAGTTGAACACTGCTCGCCTAGTTGGTCTACTTCGTCGTCGGTGTAGGCATACGCGCCCGATGTTTGCTGACCTTGTGCTTTTATTACCGCTTTAATTGCACGGTGTACCACTAAATCAGGGTAACGGCGAATGGGTGAGGTAAAGTGTGCATACGCAGGCAGCGCCAAGCCAAAGTGGCCTATGTTATCTGGCTGATAAACCGCTTGCTTCATGGAGCGAAGTAGCATGGTTTGGATAAGCTCAGCTTCTGGGCGGTCGCCTAAACGGGCTAACACTTGGGTAATTTCTTTTGGTGTTGGTTCGTCACTTAATGTGTTTTCAATTCCAAGTTCACTTAAAAACTGAGTAAAGTTACCTAATTTTTCTTGATCTGGCTCATCGTGCACACGGTAAAGCGCGCTGGCTTCGTGCTTTTCTAATAATTTAGCCGCCGATACGTTGGCTAAAATCATGCATTCTTCAATTAATTTGTGCGCATCGTTACGAACAACTGGCACAATGGATTCTATTTTTCGGTGTGCGTTAAATACAAAACGCGTTTCGAGTGTTTCAAACTCAATAGCACCACGGATTTGGCGCGCCGATTTAAGCGCCATATACATTTGCTGTAAGTCAGTTAAATGTGGCACAACGGGGGCGTATTCTTCGCGTAGTTTTTCATCGCCTTGTAAGATGGCATTTACTTTGGTGTAGGTTAAACGCGCGTGCGAGTTCATCACCGCCTCGTAAAACTTATAACCCGAAAGCTTGCCAGCCTCTGATACCGTCATTTCGGCAACCATACAAAGCCGGTCTACTTTGGGGTTAAGCGAACACAAACCGTTCGACAACACTTTTGGCAGCATTGGGATTACTTGCTCAGGAAAATACACTGAGTTACCGCGAGCAATCGCTTCTTTATTTAGCGGCGTGTTCATACCTACATAATGCGATACATCGGCGATAGCTACCCATAAACGCCAGCCGCCAGATTTTTTACGCTCACAATACACGGCATCATCAAAGTCGCGAGCGTCTTCTCCATCTATGGTAACCAGTGGCAGGTTGCGTAAATCTACACGGCCTTGTTTGTCGGCTTCTTCGACAAATTCACCTAAATGAGCAACTTGCTCTTCCACTTCTTCTGGCCATACGTGTGGAATATCGTGGTTACGCAGTGCCACCTCTATTTCCATACCTGGCGCTAAATGCTCACCTAAAACATCAACTACTTTACCTACCGCGTTCATGTTGCGGCTTGGGTTTTGCGTAATTTGCACTTGCACCATTTGGTTATGGCGCGCGCCGTTTTCACTGCCTGGTAGAATAATAATATCTTGGGTAATACGTGGGTCTTCTGCGACAACCACTGCAATACCATGCTCAACAAAGTAGCGCCCTACAATAGGGGCACGCTCGTTGGTGAGTACTTTAATTATGCGGGCATCACATTTTGAGCCTGAACCACGTTTTGTGCCTTTAGCAAGTACAATGTCGCCATGTAGCACTAGGTTCATTTGATGCTTGGCTATGAACCAATCTTTGCTCTCGCCTTCAACTTCTAAAAAGCCAAAACCGTCTCTGTGGCCAATTACTTTGCCTTTGGTTAAACCGGCTTCGTCAATTAGGGCGTAACATTTAAACTTATTAAAATACAATTGACCATCGCGCTCCATGGCACGAAGACGGCGCTTAAATGCAATTTGGCGTTCAGTATCGTTAACAGCTAATTCATCACAAAGTTGCGTAAAATTAGCTGGTTTTGAACGCTCTTGAAGGTGAGTAAGTATAAACTCACGACTAGGGACTGGGTTTTCGTACTTTTCTTGTTCTCGGCTGAGATTTGGATCTTGGTTTGACATTCACTATCTTGTTAATTGGTTATGTAGGTATTTTAACCCATATACATAAAATGAGACAGGTAAAAGCGTATGAAACTTTTAATAAACCGTATTAATTGTTAAAACATACGCTTAATGACCTTACTCATCGCTTAATATAAATGCGATTATAGCCAACCTTTTTGCTTTGCTATACGCGCTGCATCTACACGGTTGGTGGCATTGAGTTTTGCGATAGCATCAGATAAATAATTACGAGTTGTGCCTTCGCTTATAAACAGCTGTTTGGCTATGTCGCTTGTTTTTAAGCCATCGCTTGCAAGCTTAAGTGCTTTGCGCTCTTTATCAGTGAGCGGGTCGGCATCATCAAGCGCGTTAATGGCAAGTTCTGGGTCTATCACCTTTTGCCCTTGCATTACTTTTTTAAGTGCATTGATTAGCTCATCACTTGGCGCTTCTTTTAAAATAAAGCCTTTAACGCCTAAAGCAAGCGAACGCCTAATATAACCCGCTCGCGAAAAGGTGGTCATAATAACCATTTTAATGGACGGGAACGCGGCCGCTACTTGCTCACTTAGCTCTATACCGCTCATGTGTGGCATTTCAATATCGGTTAAAATTATGTCTGGTAATGCCTCATCGGCCAGTGCTTTTATTGCATTGAGGGCATCTTGGCCGTTACTGGCTTGGCCTATCACTTCGATATTAAAATCAAGGCTTAACAATGCCCCTACTGCGTCGCGCACGAGTGCTTGATCTTCCACTAAATATACTTTGATCATTGTTAATCCTTAGCTGAAATTGGCAGCATTACATTTAAAGTAAACGTATCGCCACAGGTAAACGTGGCATGGCCATTAAGTTGCTCTGCGCGCTCTTTAATCCCATTTAAACCGTTACCTGCGTTTAATGTGCTACAAGGTGCGTTATCAATCACACTTATTTGCAGCTGATGCTGTGTTTGCTCTATGCGTATCTCACAGTTTTTATTACTGCTATGGCGTAATAAATTAGTGACCGCTTCTTTAATTATAAGCCCTGCTATTCCTTCTACTTTGGGAGGTAAAGTATCTAATACAACATTAAAGTTAACGTTAAAGTCTTGTTCTATTAGCCTTTGTTTTAGTTGTGCTATTTGACTTATTAAATTGAGTTGCTTTAAATCGCTCACGGCGTTTCTTACATCGCTAAGTAACTGCCTTGCCAGATCTGCCACTTGTGCTATTTCGTTATTGGCTTGCTCGTATCGCTCCCCTTGGTTTAGTTTATTAGCAAGTTCGGCTTTTAATGCAATAGATGAAAGTGAGTGGCCTAAAATGTCATGCAGGTCGCGGGCTATTCGCTCACGCTCTGCAATAGCGGCTAACTGCTCTAATTGGTTAGCGCTTTCTTGCTCGCGCATTTTATGCAAGCGCTCTTTTTGGGTTGCAATTCCAAAGGCCAACAGCGCCCCTGAAATTAATAAAGTGCCTGCTAAAAAGTATTTTATGTTTTCTATATCAGCTAAATAAGCACTTAGCATAACCGTAAATATGAGGCTAAAAACGGCGTATAACCTGCTTTTTTTAGCGTATGACTCACCCGCTATAAACGCGATAAAACCATATAAAGTAGAGGTGCCTGTGGTATAAAATGTGGCGCTAAAACATACCAAAAGCATAACAATAAACAATGTTGTTATGTGCTTTGTTTCACAATGCATGGCTTTTACGTAAAGCAAAATAAATACAATATATAAGGCCACGCTCATTACAATGGTATTGACTGGTAAGTTAGATAAGTTAAAAAGCGTGGGAAGTAAATAAAACCCAGTAAAAATTAGGGGCGCATATTCCCAAAACTTTTTATTACTAGGCTTTGAAAGCGTATTTGTTGTACTCATGCCAATGCCCCTAGTTCATTATTTTTGTTTATAACACTATTTTTATTAATAAATATAAATAACACAAAAATGTTAATGAGTATAAAGTAATCATTTATTGAAACACTAACGCTAAGTGATTCTAAAAACTCGCTAATAGCGAGACTTATTAAAATTAACGTATTCATAGCCACCTCCCTTTAAGATAAGTTAACTATGCCAGCACTTAAAATTAATCAGAGTGTGAAATGTCATCAGCTTTACTGACATTTGTCATGTTTTAAAAATTTCACCCTGAGAGTTCACACCCAGTGGTAAGATGATTAAAAAGGAGATGCCAATAATGCAGTCACAACAACAAAGCCTGATTTACTTACATATTGCCGTATTACTTTTTGGGGGCACTGCCCTTTTTGCCAAACTAATAGGGTTAAATGCGATTGATATTACGGTGTACCGCACCGCTATTGCTGGGTTGGCACTGTTAGCTTTGCTGCACTTCCAAAAAAAACAAATTAAGTTAAATAAACCAAAAGATTACCTTATTGCATTATTTTTAGGTGTGACGGTTGGCATGCATTGGGTCACTTACTTTGCCGGAATGCAAATGGCTGGTGTAACAGTGGGCATGTTGGCCTTTTTTAGTTATCCAGTGATAACGGTGTTTTTAGAGCCACTGTTTTATAAAAGTAGACCACAATTAAAAGATATAATAAGCGCTGCAGTGGTTGTATTAGGCATATACTTACTCGTACCCAGCGCTCATTTAGGCGACGATGTAACGTTAGGAGTAATTCTTGGCGTAGTATCGGCTTTGTTTTTTTCAATTAGAAATATCACTCATAAGCGCTTTTTTAGTCAGTACGGCGGCCCACAGACCATGTTTTACCAAACCTTAGTCGCCAGTGTTATGCTTTGCGCTTTTATTGAAGTGCCGGTGTATGAGGTGACTAACCACGACCTTATTTTAATTGCTGTGGCGGGTATTATTTTTACCGCTACACCGCACTCGCTATTTGCAGCGAGTTTAAAACACTTATCGGCCGCTACTGCGGGGTTAATTTCGTGCTTGCAGCCGCTTTATGGCACGTTGCTGGCTATTGTTATTATTCATGAAAGACCAACATTACTTACATTTATTGGCGGTGCACTCATAGTCAGTGCTGCTTTTTTTGAAACATGGTCCATCAATCAAAAGGCTAAAAAATGAAAATATTTGCGCATCGAGGGGCAAGTGGCCATTACCCAGAAAACACTAAAAGCGCTATTTTAGAAGCGTTAAATGTGGGAGTAGATGGTATTGAAGTTGATATTCAAAGTGCGCTTGATGATTATATGCTCATACACGACTCGTGGTTAGATAGAACCACTAGCGGGCACGGGAAAGTAAGCGACTTTACGGCGCAGCAACTAAGCCAGCTGGATGCCGGTAACGGCGAGCAAATTCCCACTTTACAGCAATTACTCGATTGGAATAACAATAAAACATTACTCAATATAGAGCTAAAACATACCTTTGAGCTTGAAAAGTTTGTCAGCATTTTAAATAGTAATATTGCTAAAGGCATTATTACTAAAGGTAATATTTTAGTGTCGTCGTTTGATCACCATCAAATACATTGGCTAAAAAATAGGTTACCGTGGTTACAGATTGGCGCATTAACCTCATCAATTCCATTAGATTATGCACAGTTTGCACAAAAGCTTAATGCGTTTAGTGTTCATGTAGACAAAAGCTTTGTAAATAAAGCCTTTGTAGATGATGCCAGAGCGCGGGGTTTGCACGTTTACGCCTACACCGTAGATAGGCCAGAAGACATAGATTTTATGCTTAAAATTGGGGTGCATGGTATTTTTACAAACTATCCTGCTCGTTCTAAAAAATATTTAGCAAACATTATTACTTAAGTTAACGGTAACTTAGCCGATAATCTCTAAATTAGGTAAGCGAGCAATGAGTGGCGTAATGCAAATTTATAATTATATTGAACAAACATTTTTTTATACGCTTACGCGTAAAATTGTTGGTAACTTAAGCTTTGTATTTTTGTTTCAGGCTATTACGTTATTTTGGTTGTATCAAAGTTTAAGTGAACAGCACAGCATGAGCGCTTTTTGGATACTAACTTTAGTTATTGTAGCGGTTTTTGCCTTTACTATTTTTTATATGCGCTACTTAATAGTAAGACCTGTAAAAGCGATGTGCGACACTTTAGTAAATATTAACCAACAAGAAGCAAATTTAGCCGCTAACTTACCGCAGTTTTCCTTTGATGAATTTAAAGAGTTAAGTACGCAATATAATTTATTTACTAACCATCTAAGCGACTTACTAAGTACAACTCACGCCAGCGCTAAAGCCAGTGAGCAAAGTAATGTTGATGTAAATACCGCGATGCAAAAGACACAGCAATTAAGTGAGCAGCAAACTCAATTAAGCCACTCTATAATTAACGCAAGTAACCAAATAGTGCATAGCTTAGAGGGCATTGTTAGTAATACTGACAACGTGCACAGCGTAAACAGTGAGCATTTAGACTTTGTAAAACTTTCTTCGCAAGAGCTTGCAAGCCTTGTGGAGAAGGTATCGCTAATAGGTACTTTACTGCAAACATTTTCAAAAACAGTGTCTGGCCTCAAAGAAAACAGCGAAAACATTCGCAGCATTTTAAAAATGGTTGAGGAGTTTTCAGATCAAACTAATCTATTAGCGCTCAATGCGGCTATAGAGGCTGCGCGTGCTGGTGAAGCTGGCAGAGGCTTTGCTGTTGTTGCTGATGAAGTGCGTACATTATCAGTAAAAGTAAGTGGCGCAACCCGACAAATAAGCGACTTTATTAACCAAATGAACGAGCTAGTAAGCGAAACTAACCAAGAAAGCGAGCAATTAATTATCCACTCTAGTACCGCACAAAGCGCTATTAGCAATACCTCACAAGGGTTTAACGCTATGCTAGGTGAGTTTGAACAAAACCAACAGCAGTTGCAACAAATAGCCGATGCGGTCCACACTCTCGAGCAAGTCCAACAGCAAACGCATCAATCGGTAGCGCAAATAGTTAGCTTGGGCGAAGAGGCTAAAAACTCGATTGACCATGCACTGAGTAATAGCCAACAATCACACGCCCTTAGCCAGCAAACACAGCAGCAGTTAAAGCGCTTTGTGCAATAGCGATTACAAAACAATGCTGAGCTGTGAATTTCCTACTATTTTAAAGGCAACATTCAACAGTGCTTTATAAATATGGTAAATTACGCAGCTAATTATTTAAGTGTGTAATGTGCGTGAGTAACTCAACCCCAAACTACCAACAACTAGCCAAAAATATTAAAGCCTGGGGCCAAGAACTCGGCTTTAGTGAGGTGGGTATTACCGATATTGATCTATCTAAACACGAAGCACAATTACAGCGCTGGTTAGATGCAGGCTACCATGGCTCTATGGATTATATGGCAGCCCACGGCATGAAACGCGCACGCCCTGCTGAACTAGTCCCTGGCACCCAGCGGGTTATTTCGGTAAAAATGAACTACCTGCCCCCTGATGCTAGTTTTGCCAAAACACTAAAAAACACTGAAAAAGCCTACATTAGCCGCTACGCATTAGGGCGTGACTATCACAAATTAATGCGTAACCGGCTAAAAAAGCTAGGTCAAAAAATAGAACAAGAAATTGGTGATTACGGTTTTAGGCCGTTTGTTGACTCTGCCCCCGTACTTGAGCGCCAACTGGCCGAAAAAGCGGGGCTAGGCTGGCGTGGTAAACACTCCTTATTAATAAATAAAGAAGCCGGCTCATGGTTTTTTTTAGGAGAGCTTTTTGTTGATTTACCACTGCCTATTGATAGCGAAAACACGTTAGAAGGCTGCGGAAAATGCGTTGCTTGCATTACGCTTTGCCCAACAGGGGCAATTGTAGAGCCGTATGTGGTAGATGCGCGTAAGTGCATTTCGTACTTAACCATAGAGCACCAAGGGCCTATACCTGAACAATACCGTGCATTATTGGGTAATCGAATATATGGCTGTGATGACTGCCAATTGGTTTGCCCATGGAACCGTTATGGTCAAATTACCGATGAGCAAGACTTTCACCCGCGAACACAACTTAAAGATAAAGACTTAGTTGAGCTATTTGCGTGGGATGAAGCTACATTTTTAAAAAGCACCGAAGGCAGCCCCATTCGGCGTATTGGTCATGAACGCTGGCTGCGTAACTTAGCGGTGGGTTTAGGTAATGCCGATTTTAGCCCTAGCATTATTAATGCTTTAAAAAGCAGACATGAGTCTAGTTCAAAGCTAGTAAAAGAGCATATAGAGTGGGCGCTTGAGCAGCAAAACAATAAACAAAGAGAACAACTGCGTAAAACACAGCGCCTAATAAGAATAGTCGAAAAAGGCTTACCTCGTGATGCATAAATCACTCATGTAAGCCTTAAAGTAGGAAGGTTTTACTTTTTCAGTAGCAAAGATAAATCTTGTTCAATTTCGGCAAAGGCAGCTTTAACTTTTTTAACCGACTCCTCTCTGGCAACTGAATTCTGAATTGTTTCATCCACTTTTTTGTAGATGAAAATTTCTTGATCTTCATCTAGTCCCATTGTGGGTATGCGTATTTCAAGCTCTTCTTGTAATTGCTTAAATACTTTTTCGTTGCTTTCTCGGTTTTCGTTTAGCAGCTCAATTAAACCATGAAACTTGCTATGCACTGTGCTGGCTACATCATTGAGCTTTTGCTGCTGTGACTCTAGCATTTGCTTAGTCATAATTGCACGCAGTTGCTGCTCGGTTACGCTAACAATAAAGCAAACATGGTCACGAATACGCCCATGTTTATCTGGGTCGTGATCTGGCATATTCAAAATCAGCAGACTTATCATCTCGTAGTTAACTAATATACGGTGAGAGAATTCATGCAAACGGCCTTTGTTTTTAAGCATATCAAATAGCTCAACCACAATGGGTGAACACACCCCGCTTAAAGCAAAATGCTCAATCGTATCGCCATGCCTAAATTCAACGTTACTTTGCAGGTCAAACGTTTGCAAGCATTCAATTAAGGCTTTACCTAAATCTTGTGGGTTATTAATAAAGCCAATGTTTTCAATGTAGTTAACTATTTGACCCATTTCACTACTATTGGCCATAGCGTTAAATGCGGTAGACGTTGCATCTTCTACTTGTTTTTCTAGGCTTTGCTTTTCTATTAAAACCTGGTTTAAGTTTTTAAGTTTTGATTTGAGCTCATCATGTCCAAACGGTTTTACAATGTAGTCCTCAGCACCGACTGAGTAACCTTCCATCCGCTCTTCGACCGTCCCCCTTGCAGATACAAACATAACAATTATGTGCGCTGTATTTGGATTTGCCTTTAATGCTTTACACACTTCGTAGCCATTCATTTGTGGCATACTCACATCAAGTAAAATAACTTGAGGCATGTAGCCCTCAACCATGGCTAAACACTCAGGGCCGCTTGTGGCAACTTGTAATTCGAAATCAAGATCTTCTAAAATTTCTTCAATAATTTCAAGGTTGAAAGGTTCATCATCTACAGCAAGAATTTTAGTTAAGGCCATATTTTCATCATCCAATTAAATATCATTAAACATTAATTACGCAAATACTCAGCTATCTTGTACTACCAGCTTTTCATCTGCTAAATGCTCATCTAAATCTATTTCTAGGGGTACCTGAATCCTAATTGTTGCACCACCATCGCTATTATTACTTGCCGTAATTTCACCTTGATGAAGCGCTACAAATTCTCTACAAAGCGCAAGTCCTAAACCTGTACCACCAGCACCACTGTTGGTTTTACTGCTTTGTACAAATTTAGTAAACACGTGCTCTAATTCATCCTCAGGTATACCTATTCCGTTATCTATTACATCAATAGTGGCGCTGTTTTGATCAGCCATTAAATTCACTTGAATACGGCTCTTAGGCTCACTAAATTTAAGTGCATTGCCTAATACGTTGCGCATTAGCTGATTTATTTGCTCCTCATCACATTGCACAACAACGGGTCCGGGTTTTGAAAAAATAATTTCAATTTCTTTTTCCATAGCTGTGCCCGACACATCATCAATGCTGGTTTTTATAATACTGTCAATATTGTAAGGACGAGGGTTAAACGGAAACTTACCTACATCCAACTTAGACAAATCAAGTAAATTGTTTAATAACGACAGTAAGCGCTCACCACTGCTTTCTATACGTGATAAGTATTTTAAAAGTTTATCTTTGGCAAAGTCGCCGGCCTCTAACTTGCTCAGACCAAATCGAGAAAAACTTAGTATAGAGTGCATAGGGGTACGTAGCTCATGAGACATATTTGCTAAAAACTCTGATTTACTTAAATTAGCCGCTTCAGCTACATTTTTGGCGTGCTCTAACTGAGAAGTACGCGCGCGTACTTGCTCTTCAAGTAGGTCTTTAGCTTCTAAGAGTAATTCTTCTTTTTCTTTTAAATGTGTGACATTTTTAAATATAACCGCTAACGCTATTTCGCCATGGTGGTCAATTTCGTTAAATGAGCCAACCAGTGGAATATACCCGCCTTCTGTTTTTTGCACGCGTAAGTCGCTGCTAAATTGGCGATTACGATTAAGTGTGCTGATTTTATCTTTAATTTCAGCACTTGACTCTTCATCTAAAAATTCGAATACAGAAAAACCAGCCAACTTATCAAAAGGAAGATTGAACAGCCTTAAACACGCATCATTTGCTTCTATTACTTTACCGGTGCGTTCAAACAACATAATTGCATCTGGTGTGTTTTTATAAATAACTTGTAGTAGGCTGTCTTTTTCAATTAACGCATCAACAGTATCTTGTAAACGCTCTACAAGCTCGGCATTTCGGCGTTTTAAAAGCTCTGTTTGCCACAATTTATGTACCGATTGTAGTAGTACGTTATCGGTTAGAGGCTTTATTAAAACATCTTCAACCCCTTTACGAATCGCCTCAATCATTGAAACTTGCTCAGGGCGTGCAGTAAATAATAAGCAGCGACAATCTGGCTGAGACATTTTAATAGCAGAAAAAATATTTAAACCGGTACCATCTTCAAAGCTAAAGTCGCTAATTAAAATATCTATACTATTATCATTTGCCACTGCCACTGCCTCTGTTGCGCTGGTTGCGGTTAGCGTTTTGATATGCGCGCCGACTAAATTACTTTTCATTTTTTCAAGGCGATCAGGTATGTGATCAACAAGTAAAATAGTAGGCAGTTTTAAAACATGGCTAGAGCCAAGCTCTAAGAGGTTTTCTAGTAATGAAGTAATTTCTTTATTGGAAAAAAACGGATAAATAACCGTTGCATCTGGTACAAGTTTATTAAGCTCACTAAAGGCGGTAAGTTGTTCGCCGCTTTCGGCTTTAGGGGCAAGTAAAACACAGCGGTCTTGTGAGATTGTTTGAGCTAACGACTTTACTACTTCACACGGTACTCCGTAGGCACCAATTACCAAATCGTACTGGCTGGTGTTAGAGTATAAATCGATCATAGAGTAATGAACGAGCTCAGCCTCACAACCTATTAACTCTAGTAAAACTTTTACTCTCATTGCGATAACACTGCTGCTATCTACAATTAAAATTTTTCGACTCATTAAGCCACACTATCGTAAAAAATTTATATGTTAATAGCGTAGCTTATAATTTCTTAGTTGGTATAGGATGTTAGACTTAATTTTGATTTTTTTTACCGAAAAGCTCCACAACTATTTTGGTAGATGCTTGCCGAAAATAGTTAAGCTATAGTGTGTATTGTCCATTACCGCGATATTTGGCAACTCTCCCCATACGCTAAAACCAAAATGCTTGAATAATTTAATACTTGGTAAGTTATGGCTAAATATAAAACCAAGCAATACATCAATTTTTAGCTGTTTAGCCTCTTTTTGCGCAAACTCCATCAGCTTTTTACCAAGCCCTTGACCTTGTGCCGCTTTGGTAATATAGATACTTATTTCTACGGTGCCATCATATGCGGGACGCCCATAAAACGATTTATAGCTTAACCAAGCAAGTACTTGACCATTTTCGCAATAAACATAAATCGGGCGTTTTTTAGAGTGGCTATTAAACCACTCAAGCTTACTTTCTACAGATACTTCCTCAGTATCGGCGGTCACCATACGCGAAGCGATGGTTTCGTTGTATATTGCTACAATGGTAGGTAAATCTTCGATAGTGGCTAATCGTGTAGTCATAAGCGCTTAATATTGTTGATCACTTTTGTGCATATTAGCGTAAGATAGACCAGTCAAACAATTATAAATTTAGGCGTTGAGTATGTTAAAAAAAACGTTACTGGGGCTGAGTATTTTTATTACCAGCTTAAGTGCCCAAGCAAATGACACATTACCCCACAAACAACAGCCACAATGCGAAGACTTTACAAATGTTGAGTTTCGTAAACTGCGTTCGAAAGAATCCTTAAACTTATGCCAATTTAAAAACAGCCCTTTACTTATTGTAAATACGGCAAGTAATTGTGGTTTTACATCTCAATTTGAAGGCCTTGAAAAAGTACACCAACAATACAAAGACAAAGGTTTAGTGGTATTAGGTTTTCCATCTGATGATTTTTTTCAAGAAGAAAACGATGAAAAAGACATAGCAAAAGTGTGCTTTATTAACTACGGCGTCACTTTTAATATGTTTGCCACCAGCGAAGTACGCGGCACTGATGCAAACCCACTATTTAAACATTTAAACGCACAAACCAGCTCACCTAACTGGAACTTTTATAAATACTTAGTATCGGCTGACCGTAAAACCATTAAACGTTTTAACAGTAAAGTTGCCCCTACTTCAAAGGAATTAATTGATGCCATCGAAAATACGCTACTCATCAATTAAGTTTATACTGGTACTGCGCGTTAAAACTAACTAGACTTACTTTAACGGTAAAATACATCAACTTTAAACAGGAGATTTTATGGCAGTGGCAAGTGCAAGGCACATTTTAGTAGACAGCGAAGCAGAGTGCTTAGATTTAAAAGCTAAGATTGAACAAGGCGAAGACTTTGCAGAGCTTGCAAAATCCTATTCAAACTGCCCTTCTGGTCAAGACGGTGGTGCACTGGGCGAGTTTGGCCCGGGTATGATGGTGCCTGAGTTTGATAAAGTTGTATTTTCAGCGCCCATTAACCAAGTACAAGGTCCTGTACAAACACAGTTTGGCTATCACTTACTAGAAGTGACAAGCCGCTCAGAATAACGTTGAGTTATCACAATATAAAAGCCGCTTATGCGGCTTTTTTTAGGAGCTATTATGAAACTGATAGGATCTAACCCTTCTCCATTTGTGCGCAGAGTAAGAATGTGGGCAGAACAAAACAATGTTGACTTGGCGCTAGTAAATCTCGATATTTTTTCTGAGCAAGACCGCCCTACCTTAGCCAGTAACAATCCCGCAAGTAAAATACCGGTTTTAATCGATGGCGATTTAACGCTAAGCGACTCAACTATTATTTTGCGTTACCTTATCGCCAAGGCTGAAAAAACACCACTAACTTGGTCGCAAGAACACCTACTTAATATTATCAACGCGTGTAACGACTCGTTAGTAGAATTAGCACTTAGCAGACGCTCAGGATTTGATACTAGCGACGATAAATTATTTTTTAATCTGCAAAACGAACGAGTTGCACAAACATTGAGCTATTTAAATAGTCATTTAAACGATGATGAATTTAAAGGCTGTGAATGCCTTAACATCAGTTTATACTGCCTACTTGATTGGATTTGCTTTCGTGAATTAACAGACTTTAGCCAGCACGCTGCTTTAGTCAGTTTTTATAACGACTATGGCACGCGTCAAGCTGCAATAAGCACCGATCCTAGACTCTAAACAAATAAGGTAAACACATGAGCGATATTGAAATTGAATCACAACTAGTTAGCTTTGTAGAAAAAGTACGTTTAAGCGAGCAAGTGTGGGCGCTAGGTGGTGACGACGGCGGCTTTGTAGTGTGCGAATCTAACCAGTTTGCTGAAACAGATGTACTGCTTTTATGGGAAAGCGAAGAGGCAGCAAAGGCCCAGTGTAAAGAAGAGTGGCAAGAGTTTACACCCGTAGAAATTAATTTAGATGAATTTTTAGATGAGTGGGTAGAAGATTTAAACGAAGACAAAGCACTCGTGGGTTTAAATTGGAATGACGACCAAGTGTGCCTAGAAATAGAGCCCGTTGGCTTAGCACGCGCACTCAGCGAATAATTGTCATTAATTAGTCTATAGTAACAACACCTGCTTATTTAAGCGGGTGTTTTTTTTATAGTTAAATCGTTACTCGCATGTTTATCTGTTTTAAGTATAAAATATAACATGTGATTTATTTCAAGGGATTACGTTGAAAACCCATCTTGGTCGCCGCCCTTTTTCAGCTATGGAACTACACACACTTTATAGTGGCTATATTTACAGCGACTTTAAAGTAGCAAGAGAGCAAGCAAAGCATTGGCATTTTTGGCTACCGCTTATTGCCTATTACAGTGGTGCCTATAGTGATGAAATTGGCTGCTTAACGCTTGATGATCTTGAAGTTAAAAACGGGATCCTTTGCTTTAACTTCCATACTCATGGAAAGATAAAATCACGTTTAGTCCCGGTGCATCAAGCCTTAATTAATGCAGGGCTTAACGAGTTTATTGCGTTTGTTAAAGCGCAAAACCACCACCGCCTGATGTTTGATTTACCGGCTAAGTCTGGCCGTTACAGCGAAAAAGTACGCATTTGGTTTACCGGTGAAGGCGAACGTGCGGGTTATTTGCAAAAATGTGCCATTCCTACTGTTGATCAGCTCGGTATGAAAACAGCTATTAGTAGCCTACGACTTAATTTTGAGCAGCAAATACGTATTTATGCACTCCAGGCGGGCTCAAAGGATACATTTAATTATTTAATGGGCTTTAACGAGTACCCACACGAAAAGTTTGATGATATAGCGCTACTTAACTCAGTAATACAACAACTACGGATCATTAATCCGCAGCTTCATTGGCAACGCTTTAAACAACGCCAAAGTCAGTGACATTAATTGTTACTATTTTAAATACAAGTTATCTCTTTATTAAATTACTCATTTAAGAAAAACTGTTAGGATGTCTAAATCTCAATGGTATATAAATACCTCTTTGAGTTATTTTCTAACAACAACAATCTAGGGATCACTATGTTTTTGAAAAGCCTATTAACAGTAAGCGTTGCGTTAGCAATGACTACTGCCCACGCTAACGAATTCGTTATCGAAAAGCTTGCTAAACCAAGTTCGCAAAAGGTGTCGTTAGCACTCGACCCAAGCCAAGATACCTTTACAGGGATGACAGAAATAGCCCTAGAAGTATTAAAACCAACTCACTACATTGAACTTAATGGTCAGGCTTACGCCGTTAAAATGGCACAACTGCTAGGCGATGAACGCTGCGACTTAAGTAGCGAAATGCTAAAAACAGAAAAAGTGAAATTTAGCTGTGATGAGCAAATTCAACCGGGTAAGTACACCTTGAAAATAGATTTTTCGGCGCCTTATAATCGCCAAAGTGTTGGTTTGTACAAAACGATAGATCAAGGCACGCCATATTTATTTACCCAGTTTGAAATGAATGATGCACGCCGTGCATTTCCGGTATTTGATGAACCAAGCTATAAAATACCGTTTCAGTTAACGATTACCGCACCCACATCGCAAAAAGTCTATGCTAATACGCCAGAACTAAAAACAACAGTAAACGGCGATATGACTACACATTACTTTGATAAAACGCCACCAATCCCCTCTTATTTAGTAGCCATGGCTGTGGGGCCTTTTGAAGAGCTTGAAATAACAGATATGCCAATTCCGGGACGCGTTATCACTCCTCAAGGTAAAATTCATTTAGCCGATTACGCTAAAGAGAACATGCCAAAAGTACTTGCTGCACTTGAGGCTTATTTTGGCATTCCGTATATTTACAAAAAGCTTGATTCGGTCGCGGTTCCGGAGTTTCCTTTTGGGGCAATGGAAAACTCGGGCCTAGTCACCTACCGCGAAGATATATTGCTGGTTGATTTAGCCGCTGCAACACGCAGCAAAAAACAGCGTAATGTATCAATTATTGCCCATGAGCTAGCCCATCAGTGGTACGGTAACTTAGTAACCATGAAGTGGTGGAACGATTTATGGTTAAACGAAGCATTTGCTAGCTGGATGGCGGCAAAAATGACTAAACAGCTTAATCCAGAGTTTGAATCACACCTTGATTTACCACAAAACAATGTGATGGCACTGGATGCTCGCTTAAGCACTAAACCAATTCGTAAACCAATTAAAACCGAAGCCGATATTATGGATGGTTTAGGACTTGCCTACAGTAAAGGCAGTGCAGTACTCGCTATGGTTGAAAACTGGATTGGTGAAGAGGCATTCCAAAAAGGCATTCAAAGTTACTTAAAAAAATTCTCATATAAAAATGCCGAAGCAGCCGACTTATGGGAAGCACTTGGTAAAGCGTCTAATAAAGATGTTGCGAGTGTTTTAAAATCATTTATTGAGCAGTCTTCTTTTCCGCTTGTAAATGTAAAACAAGACGGTAAAAACATTACGATATCGCAAAGTCGCTTTGCTAATGCCGGTGTAGATGCCCCTGCACAGCTTTGGAATGTCCCCGTTGGGATAAAATATGGCGCTGGCGATAAAGTAAAAACAGCCAGTATTTTACTTAATAAGCAAAGCCAAACCTTAGCACTTGATTTTGAGCCAGAGTGGATTTACCCCGATGAAGGTGCGCTTGGTTATTACCGCTGGGTAATGGACGATGCACAGTTTGATTCACTTATAAAACATGCGCCGCAAGCACTTAATGATCGTGAGCGTTTAGCTCTGATCTCTGCAACGGATGCACTACTTGATGCAGGTGTCATATCGGCGGCTAAGTTAATGCAAACCCTAGAAGTGTTTGTAAGCGATGATCATCCTCGTGTTGCCAATACTGCGCTGGGCTATTTAGTTTCGCAAAAAAATACCTTCAAAGATGACAGCAACGAAGCGTTATGGCCTGAATTTATTCGCAGTGCGGTAATGCCTGCAGCTAAAAAATACTCACTTGAAGCACAAGCTGGCGAAGACGGTGCAGTATCACAACTACGTGCGGGTGTGGTTTCATTACTCGGCTTTGATGGCGAAGATCAACGTGTGATCAGCAAAGCAAAAGAGCAAGCACAAGTGTACTTAAACGATCCGCAGAAAGTGGATCCGTACCTAGCAGCTACTTACCTAAAACTTGCCGCCTATCATGGTGATAAAGCCTTACTGGATCAATTTATTACAACTTTTAAAACCACCAAAGATCCACAAGTACGCACTAACATGCTTGCGGCTATGGGTTTTATGGGTAAAGCCCAATTACAAAAGCAGGTATTAACATACACCTTAACCGACGAAGTTACTGCATCTGATATGCGTACGGTTCTGGCGGGTCAAAGCTATAGTGAGTCGCGCCAAGCACTCTTTATTGAGTGGATATACAACAATTACGAAAAGGTAACACAAAGCTTACCGCCGTTTTTTGTGCCTAACTTACCGTACTTTACCACTGCGCGTTGTGATGCCGAAAGTTTAGCCACCACGCAAACATTCTTTAAAGATAAACTTGAAGAAACACCTGGCTATGCACGTACCTTAAGCAAGCTTGAAGAAGGCACTCATGACTGTATTGCGCTTAAAAAGCGTGAACTGGCATCTGTGAATACCTTTTTGAAAAGCAAATAAGCTTAATATGCATAATTAAAAAAGCCGCTGAGTTATCCACTCAGCGGCTTTTATTTACCCGTTAATAATCTGCGTTAGCTTGGCAATAAAGTCTTTTGCTGCTTGCTCTGAGTTAATTTTACAGGCCACGCCATAATGAATCGGCTGCGCACTTTTATGAATTCGTGTAGGAAACCGCGTCATCTCGCTACTATGAAAGTAGCCTTGTACACGCGTTACCTCATCAATTACCGCAAAATCATCACTAAACACCTCAAAGGCTGGACGAATAATTATTTTACCTTTACCCGCTTCGCTGTGGGTATAAATTGCTTCTTTAGAATGTGCTAACATGTACTCAGCAATATTTTTAATTTTAAAGTTGCTTCTGCACTTTAACTTAATAAGATGCTCTGTTAACTCATCTGAACTATACGCCACGTGGTGATCCCTTTACTGTTTAATTGTGCATTAAATTAGCCTATACGCGCTGCAAAGTCCGAATTATTTTACATCGCATACAAAGGCAAGTTTGTCGTTTTTATAACTCATTCGCGTTATATTTGTCTCGCAATACGGGCTCAAATCAAGCCATTGTGATACCTCATTAGAGCCATTTAATTTACGTTGATACACGCGATTTTTAACAGCATATGCCAGCGTTTCATCGTCTTTTAAAATAAAGTCTTGAACCTGCTCTGGCAACCTGAGTAAATCTTCTACCTGCTTAGATTGTGGGTTAAAGTTGGCTAAAATATGCTGATCATTTTTTATGTAACTAAATAAAAATGTGGCGGTTTTACTGTTATAAATAAGCGTACGCCCTATGTTATTTGCTACCACCTCGCCTTTTGCCGCTGCAACCGACGTATATTGCAATGTATGTGGCTCACCTAAAATAAACATCACTAAGTCACTTTGTTCGCCCCACGCGTGGTAGCCTACAGGTTCAATCCAATCAAAAATACGGCTAGGTGCCTTTGCAGTATCGAGTGAGTATTGCCATAACTTTTGTTTAGTATCTTGCTCTACCACAATGGCCGATAAACTTTGTTTTGAGGGCATCATAGTGGGCGAATATTCGCTTACCGGCGTATTTGTTATATTGCTTATTTGTTTTGTTGCTAAATCATAATAAGCAATATCGGTTTGACTTTGCTCGCTTGAAATCACTTCATGGGTGAAATAAAGACCTTGGTCTGTTAAAAAAGGTTGATTGTTATAGCTGTTTTTGCTGCTCACTATACTTACTTGCATACCGTAAGGTGTATTTAAATCAGCAAGTAATATTTGGCTTTTAGGCATGCTGGCCTGCGCTGTAGCAATGCTTAGCGCCGCTAAAGAGATTAGCCCAAGCCATGGTTTAATAAGTTTCATGCTTTCTCTCGTTTTAATTTTAAGCACCTCATGATAACGTTATTTGCCGATGGCGTCACTTGACCTAAGTCAGACAACTCTTTATAACTGTCTTGGTCCTAAAAAAGAGAAAATACATGTCAGCTAAACATCCTATTATTGCTATAACCGGTTCGTCAGGTGCAGGAACAACCACTACCACCAATGCAATTAAACACATTTTTCGAAGCCTCAATATTGATGCGGCTTTTATCGAAGGAGATAGCTTTCATCGTTACACACGCCCGGAAATGGATAAAAAAGTACGCGAAGCCCAACAAGAAGGTAAGCACATTAGCTACTTTGGCCGTGAAGCCAATGATTTTGGTGCATTAGAGACTTTATTTAGTAATTACAGTGAAACTGGCCAAGGGAAATTACGCAGATACTTACACACCTTTGACGAAGCCGTCCCTTACAATCAATTACCTGGCACTTTTACCCCTTGGCAAGATCTTGAAACAAATACAGATCTGATGTTTTACGAGGGCTTACACGGGGGCGTGGTTGATCAGGATCATGATGTAGCTAAGCATGTAGACTTGTTAATAGGCATGGTGCCTATTATTAACCTTGAATGGATCCAAAAATTGATCCGCGATACGCAAGACCGCGGTCACTCTCGCGAAAAAGTAATGGGCTCAATTGTACGCAGTATGGATGACTACATTAACCATATTACGCCGCAATTCTCGCGTACGCATATTAACTTTCAACGTGTGCCTACCGTTGATACATCAAATCCATTTAGCGCAAAAGATATTCCATCTCTCGATGAAAGCTTTGTGGTTATTCGCTTTAGAGGAATTGATGACGTTGATTTTCCGTATTATTTACAGATGATTGAGGGCAGCTTTATGTCGCGTATAAATACCCTTGTGGTGCCAGGCGGTAAAATGGGTTTAGCTATGGAGCTGGTACTTACTCCGCTCATTAAAGACATTATTATCAAAAAACGTGCGCTTGAAAACCTAGCCCCATTAGATATCCCTATCTAATCCTGCTTTTATGATTAACCTAACTAACGTACACTGCTGCTTTTGCTAACAGTGAGGGAAAACGTGTCGCACTCATTAAAAATTATTGTGGGCTCTAAAAACCCAGTAAAAATTAACGCTGCAAAACATATTTTTGCAATGTACTTTCCTAATTATGACATTGATTGCCAAGGCATTGATGCTCCCTCTAATGTGCCCGATCAACCCATTGGCGAGGAACAAACCCGTATAGGTGCACAAAACCGAGTCGCTTATTGTAAAAGCATGTACCAAGCAGATTACTACTGTGCAATGGAAGGTGGTGCAGAGCAATTTAGTTATGGTGCAGCAACCTTTGCCTATGTTGTTATTAACAATGGGTCAGAGCAAGCGGTTGGACGCAGCAGTAACCTGCCGTTACCACAAGTGTTATATAACGCGCTATTAAACGGCCAAGAACTGGGCGATGTGATGGATAAAGCCTTTAATACCCACAACATTAAGCAAAAAGGTGGCGCTATTGGGCTTCTTACAAATAATCACGCAACGCGTGAAAGTACTTACACTCAAGCACTCACTTTAGCTATGGCGCCTTTTTTACACCCGAGCCTTTATCAGGACAATTAATGAAATACAGCTATGTACTGTTTGATGCAGACGAAACACTATTCAGATTTGATATTTTAGCGGGTATGACCCGCATGTTTAAAGCCTACAACATTGAGTTTACCCAAGCTGATTATGCGCATTATCAAAAAACCAATAAGCAACTGTGGTTAGATTATCAAGATGGGAAAATTAGCGCCGATTACTTACAAGTCACTCGCTTTAATGAATGGGCTGCAAAATTAGATGTACCAGCAAAAGAATTAAACGATGCATTTTTAGATGCTATGGCGCAAATTTGCGAGCCTTTACCCGGCGCCCTAGAGCTATTAAATAAACTAAAGCCACATGCTAAATTAGGTATTATCACTAACGGGTTTGCCCGCTTGCAAACAGTGCGCTTAGAACACACAGGTTTAAAAGAGATGTTTGATTGGCTGGTAATATCGGAGCTGGTAGGCATAGCAAAACCTAATAAAGCTATTTTTGAGCACACATTTGAGCTAATGGGTAACCCTGACAAAAGCCAGATCTTAATGGTTGGTGATACTGCCTCAAGCGACATACTTGGCGGTAATAATGTTGGTATTGATACCTGTTGGCTACAACA
>NZ_CAWUKC010000044.1:0-29116 GCF_963922945.1 uncultured Pseudoalteromonas sp.
TCTAAACCACTAAAATGCTCTTGTGATGATTTATCTATTGTTTTGCTTAATAGCTCTATATATAAGTGCATTTTAAATAGAGGGGAACGAATTTCATGTGCAAGAGAAAGAGTTAGTCGTCTATGACTACTTAACAATCGCTCTAATCTCTCAGCCATATTGTTTAAAGAAGAATTTAGTCTTCCCACTCTCAAAGAGCTTTTCGTAGGCACCCTTGCAAAAAGCTCCCCTTCGCTGATATTCACCACAGTTGCTTCAATTAATTTCAGCTTTCGATGTAAATTAAAAAACCAAATAAAGCAGCAAAATGCAATCATAAAAACCAAGGTAAGAACAATATAATTATCTAACTTATGTGTTAATTGAATCAATTCATTTGATTGATCTTCACGCATTCTATAATACTGTTCGTTTGAGAAGACTTTAAAATAATCATAAAACTCATCATCAACCCAGACATCTTGAGATACTACTTTGTCACGAATGTTAAGAGGAATATCTGATTTCGATATCGGTTCAATAATAACTTTGTTACGTTCAGCGATTAATTGTAGGAGAAGCTCTTTTCTATCTTCTGATATGTGTTTTTCCAGCTCATTTAGTAAGGTAACTTCTGCGGAAAAGTTGTCAGCATCGATAATATTGTATACATCAACATACAGATAAGTATTTAATATATGTAACATTATAAAAAATAAATATAATGTAAACAGTAAACCAAAATACAAAGGTAAAAATAGTCTAGCCATGATAAAAACTTTTCAAGTTAGCGAACTATAGTTCTCAAAGAAAACTTAGATTGCTTCTACATCAATTAGGTGTGTGATTACCAAAAATCAGGAACAAACATATAACCTTTACCACGCACAGTAATTATCCCTTGTGGTCTAGAAGCATCATCTTTCAGCTTCTTTCTTATTTGAGAGACTTTATTATCAATCGATCGATCCAGTCCATCATAGTCTATGTTTCTTAAAGATTTAATTAATTCTTCTCGGCTAATTACTTGTTCTGAGTTTTCGACGAGGTGCCATAACAATGAAAATTCAGACGGGGTTAAGTGAATTAACTGATTAGCTAATTTACACCGTTTGAGTTGGTTACTTAGCCATAACGCCCCATAGGTTCGCTCTTTGTCGGAAGGTTGAATTAGAACGTCATCTCGAAGCAAAGCCTTTCGGGAAAGTAAATTTTTTATTTTTGCCAAAAGAACTCGCGGTAAAACGGGCTTTTGCATGAAATCATCAATTCCCATTTCAAGCGCTGCAACTTGATCCATATCGTCAGCACTTGCTGTGAGCATCAAAATTATACCCTTAAATTGTTTTCTTACCTGAACTCCTATGGTTAAACCGTCAACTTTAGGTAACATCAAATCCAATATAACCATATCAGGGTCATTAGTAAGAATAACTTCTACAGCGTTCTCCCCAGAATTAAGAGCTATTACATTAAAGCCATATCCTGATAAATAGCTTGTTAGTAAATGAGAAAGCTCCACATCATCTTCTATTAAGAGTATTTTTGAAGAAAAATTCATAGCACTCAAAGTATTGTATATGATTAACAAACTATGAGTATAACAAATACCGAAAAATTAGTGAGGGGATAACATCCCCCTCTAACTACTTTATTTAATCGTCTTTGAGTAAGTATTTACTCATTTCTGCATCAGACATTTCATGAATACTATCAAAAGGAGCCGCATTGATAGTAAAGAAATAAAATTCTGGTCCTAATTCATCACCTAACATTTCACGGAAATAAGTTAATTGTGATTTGTGAGCAGGGTCATCTTCGCTCAACTGGTCAGCCGTTTTGCCAGATTCACAACACCAAGAATGTACGCCAACTATAGCACCGCTTTCGTATACACGTTGATAACCAGATGCAAATAAATCTACACCTCCAGAATATATTCTAGAACCTTTCTCTACTTTCGTTGTTAACTGAGCATTACGGACCAGCCTTCCTGTATGTGAGTTAATATCATCATCAACAGAGCCAGTAATAGTTTGTAAGAGTAACGTTGTAACTTCAGGGTTATTATTTATAAGGTCTTGGACCTGTATGTAAGTCTTTGTGCCTAATTCACCTTTTATTGTTGCAATAGCTCCTTCTATTGCTAATGTAGTACTACCACTCGAAACTACAGAATCATTAATAACAAGGCGAACGTTGAAGTCTTGTTGAGTAATATTATTAAGTCTTCCAGTATAAATAGCATTATCATCATCATCAAATTCAATCGATATGTCATATCCAGCCAAATATGCGTCCACTTCCTCATGAGCAGCCCCTAGATCTTCAGTCCCAGTTTCTATAACATAGAGTTTAGCCAAGGGCACTCCTTCAATAAAGTCAAAGCCAAAAGACAAAAAACCTTTCTCATATCTGGCATATATAACTTTCTTCTCTACATCAGTAGAATGAACCGATATATCATATTGCACTCCATCAATTTGCAGCTCCAATTGATCATACTTATATTTAAACTCTTCAACATATTCCGCAACGTCATCAGGATGAAGGTTATAAACAGCTTCAGGTTGAGTAATTGTTGTTGAGCTATCTGTAAGGTCTGATGCCGTTGTAATCGGCTCACTCTTAGTACTATTACTCCCACCACAAGCAGTCAAAGCTATAGCGAGTGCTATTGGGCAAGTATATTTCAAAATTGTGTTCACATTATCTCCAGTTCAGTTTTTCAAGCAGGAGTAAGTGTATTGGAAACCAACAATTACTAATATCACTTATATGTCTTGCAAATGTATGTAAAAGGCTTACATTCTGTGCGGTGAATTATTCATTAATTGCTCTAGATTTCTGAATCGATGAGTTTAACAATGAAGTATTAATCACTTGATACGATCGCACTGTGCTACTAACTTAGATGGTTAAACGACTTAACTTTTATAACGATTTAGCCTGTGAGAAGGCCCAACTTTAAGATTAGGTTGATTATGTTGCCAAATTAAAAGTATCAAAAGTGCAGGTTTTTAAACCTGCACTACTATAAAGTTACTTATAATTTTAAGAGCTAACTTTTAGGGTGATCACACCACAAATAATCATTAATACACCAGCAATACGGCCAAACGTGGCTGCATCACCGTAAAATAATATACCCACTAAAAACGTCCCCGCAGCACCTATTCCGGTCCATACCGCGTAGGAAGTCCCCATTGATATTTGCTTTTGTGCAAGCCACAACATAAAGCCGCTGGCCACCATAAATGCAATTGCCATTGCAATACCTTGCCAGCGTGTGTCGGGGTTTTGCGATACCTTTAAACCTATCGGCCAGCCTATTTCAAGCAGGCCTGCAATGACTAAATAAACCCATGCCATTAAACATCTCTCTTTTTCAAAATTACGTCGTATAAATCTTCGCGGCGATCTTTTAAATTGCGCACCGTACCTTCGCTATGAAGAATTTTTAGCTTATCCATATCAAGGTCGCTAAATAGTAACATTTCGGTATTAGGTGTGGCTTCATTTAATGTTGCATCGTGCGGAAAAGAAAAGTCTGATGGCGTTAGTACAGCTGATTGCGAGTACTGTACATCTAAGCTTTCTACTTCAGGTAAATTACCCACTGACCCTGCAATAACCACGTAACATTCGTTTTCGATTGCGCGCGCTTGCGCACAGTGACGAACCCGTAAATAACTATTTTTAGTGTCGGTCCAAAATGGTACAAAAAGTATATCAAGTCCCTGCTTGGCTAAAATACGCGAAAGCTCAGGAAACTCTACATCATAACAAATTTGAATACCTACACGCCCAGCATCGGTATCGAACACGGCAATTTTGTCGCCGCCTTGAATCACCCAGTCATTTTGCTCATGCGGGGTGATGTGTATTTTGCGCTGCTCGTCTATTTTACCGCTTCGGTGGCACAAATAACTGACGTTATAAATTTTATCGTCTTCGGCAAGGGGCATAGAGCCGGTAATAATGTTGGCGTTGTACTCTATTGCCATACGCGACATGGCGTTTTTAAATGTTTCGGTGTACTCAGCTAAATAGCGAATTGCCTCTGTTTGATTACTTTGTTCAGTAAGTCCCATTAGTGGCGCGTTAAAAAACTCAGGAAATAAAATAAAGTCACTTTTATAGTCAGAGACTGTATCAACAAAGTATTCCACTTGTTTAAGTAGCTCTTCAACTGACTCTACACAACGCATTTGCCATTGCACCGCGCCTACCCGCACAATCGATTTAGTCGATTCGAGTACTGTATCGGTTGGTTCATACATTATGTTATTCCACTCAAGTAACGTGGCGTAACCTACAGACTCTTGATCCTCTGGCAGGTATTTTTTAAGTAACCGCTTTACCTGAAAGTCGTTAGAGAGTTGAAAACTTAAAATTGGGTCGTAAAGCTCTTTTTGGTCAACTTTTTCAATGTATTCCATTGGCGTCATGTCACTGCTGTGATTGTAATAACGCGGAATACGCCCACCAGCTAAAATAGCGCGTAAGTTATATTGGCGGCACAATTCTTTGCGAGCATCGTATAATCTACGTCCTAAGCGCATGCCTCGGTGGGTTTCGCTAATGGCTACATCTAAACCGTATAGCGCATCGCCGTCGGAGTCACTAAATACACGGTCGTGGCCATCGGCTATGTCTTCGTACGTATGCGGGTTTGAAAAACGCGTGTAATCAACTTGCACGCTCAGTGCTATGCCCACCAGCACGCCATCATCCACTATGCCTATTTGCCCTTCAGGAAACTGATCTATCAACCTAAAAATAGTATGGCTTGGCCACGCGCCACCTAAATCAGGGTAAGCCTGATCCATTAAGGTCTTAATTTGCGGATACTGCTCTTTTGTTAAGTTACAAATTTCTAGGTGGGTTTTTTCTGCCGACATACACAACTCCTTTGGGCATAAGAAAATAAAAGCCGAATGTAGCTTTAAGTACACTCAGCTTTGTATCATGTTTTTTACGTTACACGTACTACTTTAAACTGCGATAAAAAAGTGTAGTCACTTTCTCTTTTGGCAGCCAACCTGCGTACTTAAGATTAAGCGTGGCTAACGGATCGGCTTTTAGTACTTGCTCTAAGCTTGCATTATTTTGCATTGCTTTTAGCATTAAATCTTTAGCTTTTTTAACCAATTTAGCATACGCTTCCAGCCCTGAACGGTCACTTACCGGTCCATGCCCGGGTATGACTATGGTGCGCTCATCTATTTGCTCAATTACGTCATTTACGGCTGCAAGTATTCCGTCAACACTACCGCCACTATCTACATCAACAAACGGTAAGCTACCAAAGTTAAAGTAAATGTCGCCCATGTGCACTATGTTATCGTTATTAAAAAATATCACCGCATCACCATCGGTATGTGCGCGGGCGTAATGCACTACATGGGCATGCTCGTTATTAAAATGCAGCTTTAAATCGTGGCCAAAGCTAATACGTGGCAAATAATCTGAATTTGCTCCGTGTTTTTCTTCTAATCGCTTATGTACGTTATCGTGCGCAATAACATGCGCACCGGCTTTAGCAAAGTTTTCGTTGCCACCAGTGTGATCCCCATGATGATGCGTATTAATTACAAACTCGGCACTACCGGGTTTTAAATTGCTAATAGTTTTTTTAATATCGTTTGAAAGCTTAGCAAATTGGTCATCAATAATGTAAATGCCATCTTCCCCTACACTTGCGGCAATGTTACCGCCTTGCCCAAACAGTACATACACACTGTCGCTTAGTTTTTCTGCCGTTACCGGATTTTCATCTGCATGTGTTGCACTGCTAAGTAATAAGCCTGTTATTAATGCCGGTAGTATTTTTTTCATTTTAGTTCTCTGTTGATTTATTAATGATTATATAGAACGTGATTAACTGTCATTTAGTTCATCGTGCTGGCTCTATCACTATTTGATGTATTAGCGTTTGTGGTAATAAAGGCGTGTGTTTACCTTCAATATAGTCACTAAAGCCTGCACGGTAAAACGCGGATAGCGGATGCCCCGACTGCCCACCGGGCACTGCCATAATGGCGTTTTCTAAATGCCCAGGTTGGGCAATAAAGCGCTGCGATGCACCAAAGCTTTTGCCTTGTACGGCGGGCATGTAGCTATCACCAAAACCTGGCGCTACAGGCATATTTAAAAGCTTAGCCAATATGGGCATTTGTTTAGCAAACGGGTGCTCAATATTAAGTGCATTTACTTTACCCCACTGCCAATTTTGCACGTTATCCCCGTACTCAGCCCTAAGTGCTGTCACTGTTTGGTTAAATGCACCTAATAACTGCTCGTCCCAGCTTTTATATTCAGAGTTTACCCATGAGCTCGGCCTTTGCTTAATAAGCTGCCATATAGCTGGTTCTAAGTCGCGTTTTACATATTTAAGCGTCGCGTTTTGCTCATTGAGTGTGTGCTCCATACTTGCAAATACGGTATTAATTAATGTGCTGCGGTAGTATTTAACTAAGGTATAACCTACCGAGCTTGCACATGCACACTGCTGCCAGTTTTCAAGTGCACTTATGTACTGTACGTTTTTGGTTTTGTCTTTTTTAAGTTGATTAAGTAGTAATGTGTGCCAAGGCGTTAAAAAGCGGGCTTGGTTATCAAGCTGTAACGCGTAAAAGTCGCTCTCGGCAAAGGCTTGTTTTTCAAATAATCTGTCGCGAATTTGGCTCGAACGAGCACCAAGCGCGTATCCGCCATTACCAAAACGGGTATTATCAGTGGCCGATACAACGCGCGAATTGCCTGTCCATAATCGTCCATTTTGCGGGTTTTTAACATAAGGGCGCTGATGCTCATTTTGCTGCCAATCAGTTGAGTACTCATTGGCATTAACGCTTAGCTCACTCGGTGTTGTACGTGCCGGTATAGCGCCAATATGTTGCCATGCAGCACTACCTTGGCTATCTACCACCATTAAATTTTGCACCGGAATACCCACATTGCTTGCTAGGTTGAGCGCTTCATCTACGTTAGTTGCTTGCTCTAACTTGAGTAAATCCATATTGACGGCATAAGGTTGATGCGCCGCCCAACTAAGTGCATAAGGCTTTTTATTAATATATTTTACTGGGCCGTATTCGCTTAAAGTTAATACGTAGTTTTCTACCTCATCATTTGGTAACGCTATTGGCTCATTTGCTTGCCATGTTTTACTGTCATCATCTAGCGCTATCCAATCGGCGGTATCTATGTAGCCATTAGTAAAGCCCCACGCTATTTTATTATTGCTACCCACTACAATAGCGGGTGCGCCAGGGAGTGATACGCCAGTTACCTGAACTTGCTCGCCATTTTGTTGGTAATTAAGCTGCGCCCTGTACCAAATAACAGGCACCGCCATAGATAAATGCATATCATCCGAGAGCATGGCTGCGCCTGTTTGTGTATGTGCACCGGTGACGGCCCAATTATTACTGCCGCGCTCTTGATTTACCTGAATATTTTTAACCGTGTGCTGCGTTTGTGCTGGTAGCTGGGGAATAGTGCCTGTAAACGGAGGGAGCTTAGTGTCATCAAGCGCCGCTTGGTATTGGCTAGGCTGAGTTAAAAAATCAACCATGTGTTTTCCGTATGCTTGCTCTATATGTATAAGTGCTTCATCACGTTCAAAGGTTGCACTTTGCAAATCAAGGTACATGCTAAATATTACTAACAAGCTGTCTTCACTTTGCCATGGTTTTTGCGCCGCGCCTGTCAGTAAATACTCAAAGCTTGTAAAGCCCACTTGTGCCAGCCCTTCGTTTACCCCTTGTGCGTAGCTATTTAATAGTTGTTTATCGCTTTCGGATAAGGTGTTTAATATAGCGCGGCTGCGTTCACGTAATTGATGAAAGCGCATTTTTTTATCCAACCCAAGAGCCCCTTTACCAAATAACTCACTGAGCTCGCCTGCCGCGTTACGCCTTAATAAGTCCATTTGAAAAAAACGGTCTTGCCCGTGCGCATAACCTAACCCGTATGCGGCGCTGTGGCGGCTTTGCGCATTTATAACCGCTTGACCTAGCACATCACGCGAAATAGTCACCGGTTTATTAATGGCTGTTGAGCGGCCTTTGCCATCAAGAGCCGGCACACTCAAACTTAATACGCCATATAGTAGTGCTGTTCCGGCTAACCCTAAAACTATAGTGAGTAATACTAGCCACTTGATTACTTTAAACATTAACTTGTCCTTTATCCCTTTTGCTGAACATATAATAACCATAGTTTTATTAAATAATAATGTTCTTACTCGCAAAGGGTGAAATAAACATCAAAATCCACGATAATAGCCATTCCACATTTTGTGCAGATCTAGTTGAGACTCATATGACTGAAAAAACATTTATCAAAGGTAAAGACCGCGACTTAGAATCGTCTATCTCTACCATGCAAAACAAGCTAAAAGCGCTAAATATCAATATTGAAGAGGCACTTTGGCTTAACCCTGTAGCTAACTGTTATTCAGTTCATATAAAAGACAGCGACTGCGGTGTTATGTTTACTAATGGTAAAGGCGCAACCGATAAAGCATCTATCGCCTCTGCACTGGGCGAATACTTTG
The DNA here is from genome assembly GCF_963922945.1 of uncultured Pseudoalteromonas sp. Taxonomy (GTDB): domain Bacteria; phylum Pseudomonadota; class Gammaproteobacteria; order Enterobacterales; family Alteromonadaceae; genus Pseudoalteromonas. The sequence continues at coordinate 8,546 of NZ_CAWUKC010000044.1, forward strand.
AACGATTAAGCTGTAACTACTTTTTTGCCGATTTTTATTTAGGTGAAGAGTTTGCAAACGGCGACTTTACTCATTACCCAAATGAAAAATGGTTTAAAGTTGAAGACAATGAAGTACCAGAGGGCATAATGGACCAAAGCCTTTGGGATTACTTTGACCCAGAGCGTGAGCTTAATGCATCTCACCTTTTTGATTTTAACTCAGGCAATAACGAGCGTGGCATTTGTACACTGCCATACACGCGCCAACGTGATAACCAAGACGTATACATTCCGGTAAACGTGATTGGTAATATTTTTGTTTCTAACGGCATGAGCGCAGGTAACACTAAATTTGAAGCGCGCGTACAAGGGCTATCTGAAGTATTTGAGCGCACCATTAAAAACCGCATTATCGCAGAAGGACTTTGTTTACCCATCGTCCCAGAAGACGTTGTAAAGCAATATCCTAAAATTCACGAAGCGTGTGAAGAGCTACGCAGCCATGGTTTTCATTTACGTATTGCCGACGCCTCTCTCGGCGGTAAATACCCTGTAATGAGCGTAACGCTTATTAACCCTGTTGATGGCTCTGTATTTGCCTCATTTGGTGCACACCCATCATTTGAAGTTGCTCTTGAGCGTACGGTTACCGAGCTACTGCAAGGACGTCGCCTTGATCAACTTGATGTGTTCCAACCTGCAACCTTTGATAACGATGAAGTAGCAACACCTGAAAACATTGAGCTGCACTTTATTGATTCTAGCGGTTTAATCTCGCATGACTTTTTCCGCGCAACACCTGACTTTGACTTTGTACATTGGGACTTTAGCGGTACAACAGAGCAAGAATACAACTTCTGTACTGACTTAATTCACAGCATGGGCCATGACATTTACATTATGGATTACACACACTTAAACGTGTATGCATGTCGTATTTTAGTACCAGGTATGTCAGACATTTACCCAGTAGATGAACTAATTTGGCGTAACAACAACGAAGGCGCTAAATTCCGTGAAGCATTCCTATCGCTTGATCAGTACGATGCGCAGCAATGGATGGACATTTACGACAGCCTAGAAGAAGCAGGCCACAGCGATATTATTCGTGCTGCTGAATTTATTGGCCTTGCAACCGATGCCGATACACCTTGGCATACGCTACGTATTGGTGAGCTTAAAGCGCACTTATGTTTAGCCGCAGGCAACGAAGAAGCCATTGATTGGGTAGACTGGATACTACACACAGGCCAAGTAAACGAAGAGGCAATGCGCCACTTCCGCTGTTTAAAAGCCATTCTTGAAATTAAATACGATGACGAGCGCGACTACGCCGACTACCAAGATGCACTAGGTTTAATGTTTGGTAGCGATAACGTAACGCTGGCTATTGAAATAGCAGAAGGGCGTAAATTATTTAATGGTTTAACCTTCCCTGGTTTATCGCTTGAAGGCTTTAAAAAGCATGCTGCTCTACTTGATGGTTACCGTAAGCTACATGTTGCTAAGCAAAACCATTGGGCACGTGAAGTAACCGACGCTTAATAGTTAAACTACTAATTATAAAAATAAAACGGCGCTAATTTATCAGCGCCGTTTTTATTTATACAATAAATTAGCTATAGTTAAATTGCCTAAAATAACAGCATGACTTAGCCAATGCCGCCAAAAAATAACAACAAAAAAAACACTATTAGCAACTATAAGCTGACCTTTTGGTTATCGCTTACGCTAATAATACTAGTGAGCATTGTGTTAGATAGAATTAACTACAATCGCGCAAAAGACGCCCACCGCCTACAAATTTTATCTGAGGTCAGTACTTACCGTGCACAACTCGAGGCCACCTTGGTATCAAACATTCAGCTAATTCGTGGATTAGCGGTTGCTGTATCAGCTGAACCTGAATTACAACAAGCACGGTTTGAGCAAATTGCCGCGCCCCTATTTAAAACCTCCAGTGAGCTGCGCCATATTGGTGGTGCACCCGACATGATAATTCGTATGTCTTACCCACTAAAAGGTAACGAAAAAGCCATTGGCTTAAACTTTTTAGAACAAAAAAACCAACGCCAAGATGCCATTAGAGCCCGTGATACCAATAAAATTGTTATGGCAGGACCACTTAAACTAGTGCAAGGCGACATTGCCCTTATTGCCAGAGTGCCGGTTTATATTCCGCCCGAAAACCGCTTTTGGGGTTTGCTATCTGTGGTGCTCGATATTGAAAAAGTGTATAAAAACTCAGGTATAAAAGAACTTGAAAAAAACTACAACATTGCTATTCAAGGGCGTCATGGTTTAGGCAAAAAAGGCGAGTTTTTTTATGGCAATAGCAATATAACCTCACAAGAGCCGCTTGATTTTACGCTTAATTTTCAAGGGGGAAGCTGGCAATTATACGTAGCCCCTAAAGAAGGGTGGAGCCCCGCCCCTTCAACTATATGGCCGCTTAGAATCGCCATTATAATTATTTGCGGATTACTAATATGGGCGTTCTTATTTTTTTTAAAAATGCTAAACCGCCAGCAACAAAACGAAAAAATGCTGGAGGCAATGAGTGACCTTGCCCAAATTGGGGCATGGTCATTTAATTTAGAAACCAAACAAGTGTATTGGTCAGATATGACCAAAAAAATATTTAAGTACCCGCTAAACAAAGAACCTACCTGGCCTACAAATTTAAATTACTTTAAAGCCGGTGAAAGCAGAGAGCGTATCACTCAGTTAGTTGAATCAGCTATTAAAGAAGGCAAAAGTTACGAAGCCGAGCTTGAAGTGATTGACTCACAAGGGCGCGAAATGTGGGTGCTTATTCATGGAGAGGCCGAACGTAAAAACGGGCGCTGTGTGAGAATATTTGGCTCATTGCAAAATATTGATACCCGTAAGCGTATTGAGCTTGAAAACAGTAAAATTGCCCTACATAACGAAATTTTAGCGTCGCTTACAGCCAACGACCTTATTTTAAGTGGCCAATTAAGCCAATCTAAACAGGTGATTACTGAATCTATTTGCCATGCTTTAAATATTGAGCAAGCCAGTATTTGGTTTTTTAATAGCTCAAAAACCTCATTGAGCCCTATCGCATCCCATAATATTGAAAACAGAATGGGCAATAATAATGCGGTGTGGCTTAAAAAAGAGGCCCCTGATTTTTTTGAAGCCCTCGAAAAACACGCTGTTTTTAGCACCAGCGATGCTCAAAAAAACCCGCTGCTAAAACCCCTCAAAACACATTATCTTGCGCCGCTCAATATTAATGCCATGCTGTGCGCAATCATAGCTGCGGGAAATGGCACCATTGGCATAGTATGCGCTGAGCAATGTGCTTCTATGCGCCCATGGTCACGTAACGAAGAAAGTTTTTTAATAGCTGTAGCCGCTCTCGTTGGCAGCCTGCATTCTAGTCAGCAACGTATAGAAACAGAGCAGCAACTTGTTACCGCTAAAGAGGCTGCAGAGCAAGCAGTAATAGCTAAAAGCGAATTTTTAGCCAGTATGAGCCACGAAATAAGAACCCCGATGAACGGCGTACTGGGCATGCTAAATATTATCAAGCGCACCCAGCTTAATCAGCAGCAAGAGCATCATATTGAACTTGCACAGTCGTCAGCTCAGTCGCTGTTAAATATAATTAACGACATTTTAGATTTTTCTAAAATTGAAGCTGGCAAACTCGATATAGAAAATGTGCAATTTAACTTACCTAAATTACTGGGTGAAGTGGTTGAGTCGTTTGCGCTTAAAGTGGAGCAAAATAATACCACCCTGATTTTAGATGCGACTCAAATTACTATTAGCGAAATAATTAGCGATCCGAATAGGTTACGCCAAATTTTAAATAACCTGATAGGTAATGCCGTTAAGTTTACTATTGATGGGCAAATTTTGGTGACTGCGCATATTGATGAAACCACCGATGGCAGTTTTTTACATTGCTCGATTATCGATACAGGTATAGGCATAGACGCAGAAAAACAAAAAACTTTATTCGACTCATTCACTCAGGCCGATGCCTCAACCACCCGCCAATTTGGCGGCACAGGTCTTGGCCTTGCTATTGTTAAGCAGCTATGTGAACTAATGGAAGGCGAAGTAAGCGTAACCAGCATGCTAAACGAGGGCAGTACTTTTTCATTTTCTATAAAAATACAGCCACGTTTAACTAAAGCACAAGGCTTACCCAGTCATTTAATTAATAATAAGCATATTTTAATTATTGATGCCTGCAAACTTAACGCCAATATTGCCGCCAAACAATTACGCGTATGGGGCGCACACGTTAATATTTTAAATGACTATAGCGCCATCATTAATTATTTTGATAACTGCGATACCCAACCCGATGCACTCTTAGTCGATTATCATTTTTTTGAACACGCTGCACACCCGCAAATAAATACATTAAAAAACCGAGTAACTACCAAACAAAGTAAACTGGTTGTTATGGCACCGATGAGCTATTCACAAGAGCATGACGATATTGGCATAAATATAGACTGCCTGATATTTAAGCCGCTCACCCCGTCAGATCTATTTGATTCACTCACTAACGATAAATACATTGAGCAACAACAACGCCAAGCACAACTGCAAAATGAGTTAACCGAAAAGCCCGAAGAAATATCAGCGCACGCACAAGTGCTTTTAGTCGAAGATAACAAAGTAAACCAAGTAGTAGCCTCAGCATTGTTAAAACAAGTTGGGCTTACTTTTGATATTGCACAAAACGGCCAAGACGCACTAGATAAGTTAAACAGTAGCCCAAATAAAAAATACCAATTAGTTTTAATGGACTGCCAAATGCCTGTAATGGATGGCTATCAAGCTACGCACGCTATACGCGAAGGTAAAGCGGGCAAACATAATAAACATATTACAATTATTGCGTTAACAGCAAACGCAATGCAAGGCGATAAAGAGAAATGCTTAGATGCAGGTATGAATGACTATTTAACCAAACCGTTAGATTCGGCAGATATAAAATCTAAATTACAGCAATGGCTTGGTACACAATAAAGGTGTAAGCTAAAAATACTGTTTATTAATAAAGAAAAGCCATGCAATTATCAGCAAACCAGCAGCGCGTTATTGGCTGCCTTTTAGAAAAACAAAGCACGACACCCGAGCACTATCCTCTGTCGTTAAACGCACTGACCAATGCGTGTAACCAAAAGTCGAACCGAGATCCCGTTATTAACTTAAGCGAAAGTGAGGTGCAACAAACGCTGGATGAGCTTATAAGTCAGCGCCTTGTCACGCTAGATGAAGGGCTTTCGGGGCGTGTAAATAAATACGATCACCGCTTTTGTAATACAGAATTTAGTAGCTTACAGCTGAGCACGCAGCAACGCGCTATCATATGCTTACTCCTGCTGCGCGGTCCGCAAACCCCTGGCGAGCTAAGAACGCGCAGCTCGCGCTTAGCTGAGTTCACCAGCGTAAGCGAAGTAGAAACAGCCTTAAATGCCCTAGCAGAGGATGACTACGTAATAAAGCTAGATCGCGAGCCTGGTAAACGAGAAAGCCGTTACTCGCACCTATTTGCCGATTTAACCATTGAACCATCAAGCCACCGAGCTCCTGCAGTAGAAGCCATTAAAAACGACGAAATTAACGCACTACTTGCAGAGATTGAGGAGCTAAAAGCTGAGCTTAGCCGTATAAAGTCTCATTTAGGGCTTTAATAAATAATAGCTAAGCCAGATAATATAACCGTACTTAAACCAGACTATTAAATAATGAGGAGCTGGCCATGCGCGCCGAAATTATGGCTGAAATGAAAGTTCAGCCAACTATTGATGTAAACGCCGAAATCACCCGTCGAGTTAACTTTATAAAAGCACGCTTAGTGGCAGCCCATAGTGTATCGCTAGTGCTTGGCATTAGCGGTGGTGTTGACTCATCGACCTGTGGACGTTTATGCCAGTTAGCAGTTGATGAACTAAACGCAGAGCAAAACACGAATAAGTACCAATTTATTGCAGTTCGTTTGCCATACGGTGTACAAGCAGATGAAGACGAAGCACAACTGGCCGTTGATTTTATTCAGCCAAGTAAGCGTATGACCGTTAACGTAAAACCTGCTGCCGATGCATTACATGAGCAAGCTATGGCTGCTGTCGTGGGCAGTGGTGAGGCGCTACCAGAGCAAGCTAAAATTGACTTTGTAAAAGGTAATGTAAAGGCGCGCCAACGTATGGTAGCGCAATACGAAATTGCGGGTTTTTGCCAAGGCTTAGTGGTGGGTACCGATCACAGCGCTGAAAACATTACTGGTTTTTACACCAAATTTGGTGATGGCGCATGCGATTTAGCCCCGTTATTTGGCTTATCAAAACGTCAAGTTCGCGCACTGGCCACTGCATTAGGCGCACCAGAACAGTTAGTAACAAAAGCCCCTACCGCTGATTTAGAAAGCGACCGCCCAGGCCTCACTGATGAAGAAGCATTAGGTTTAAGTTATGAACAAATAGATGACTTTTTAGAAGGCAAGCCAGTAGCAGCAGAAGTTGAGCAAAAGCTAACGGATATTTATGTTCGCACTCAACATAAGCGCCAACCCATTCCAACTATTTACGATGACTTATAATAGTTAAACAGCTAGTGCAGCGTATGCACTAGCTGATCTATTCATAAAAAGTTTACGTAAATTGAAACCGAGCTTATAGTTAAATTTAATGCCCGGGAAGAGTAAAAACATTATATGACATCTCCTATTTTAATAACGGGCGCAGGCCAACGCATTGGTCTTGCCGTTGCAAAGCACTTTTTAGCGCAAGGCCAAGCTATTATTATTACCTATCGTACGCGCCACGATGCGGTCGACTACCTAGAACAGCATGGCGCGGTATGCATACACGCCGACTTCAGCTGCGACGCCGGTATAACTAGCTTCATTGAAACCCTTAAACAGCATACGCATTCTTTACGTGCCATTGTGCATAATGCCTCAAGCTGGGACTGCGAAGCCAACAATCCCGATTTTTCTAGTCTGTTTGATGACATGATGCGCATTCATGCCAAAACACCGTATTTAATTAATAATGCCTGTGCACAGTTATTAATGGCATACCAAGCTGACACTTGCACACCGGCTGACATTATTCATCTTACCGATTACGTTGTTGAAACAGGTAGCCCAAAACACATTGCCTATGCTGCAAGTAAGGCGGCACTTGATAACTTAACCAAGTCGTTTAGCGCTAAATACGCCCCCGATATAAAGGTAAATTCGATTGCGCCATCGTTAATTATTTTTAATCAGCACGATGACGATGCATACCGCGCTAAAACCCTTAAAAAATCATTAATGGGAATAGAGCCTGGATGCCAAGAAATTATTAACAGTATAGATTTATTACTGCGCAGCTGCTACATCACAGGCCGCGCTATGCCCGTTGATGGCGGTCGCCATTTAAAGTAAAACACACATTAAACTGAGAAATTTATGCATGACGATTTAAAGCAAAGCTATCAAAATATTATTACAGCAGTGGGCGAAGATGCTGAGCGTGAAGGTCTTCTCGACACACCCAAACGTGCTGCAAAGGCCATGGAATATTTAACCCAAGGGTATCGTCAAACGCTTGATGAAATTACCAACAATGCGGTTTTTACCTCTGACGCTGATGACATGGTACTTATACAAGACATAGAGCTTTACTCTATGTGTGAGCACCACTTATTGCCGTTTATTGGCCGCTGCCATATTGCGTATATACCAAACGGTAAAGTACTAGGCTTATCTAAATTTGCGCGTATTGTTGATATGTACTCGCGCCGTTTTCAGATACAAGAGCAGCTTACTCATCAAATTGCTAAAGCCGTTGAGGAAGTAACCGGTGCTAAAGGCGTGGGTGTAATTGTTGAGGCCAAGCACATGTGTATGATGATGCGTGGTGTAGAAAAACAAAACTCAAGCATGCGTACTTCTGTGATGCTAGGCAACTTTAGAAGTGACTCTAAAACGCGTAACGAGTTTTTACAGCTTATTAAGGGTTAAATCATGGCCAACGCAATTATTAACGTAACCAACTTACGCTTACGTACATTTATTGGCTTTAACCCTGAAGAGCGAGAAAAAAAGCAAGATGTAGTGATTAATTTAGAAATTCACTACCCTGCTGATGATGCATGTAAAACTGACGAAGTCGCGCAAGCACTCAATTATAAGGTGATCACTAAAGAGGTGATAAACCTAGTAGAACAAGGCCACTTTTTGCTACTCGAAAAGCTGGTTGCAGAAATACTTGCTGTTTGTCATAAGCACCCCAGTGTGCATTATGCAAAAGCTCGTGTAGATAAACCACATGCGCTGCGCTTTGCTGATTCTGTGTCACTTACACTTGATTGGACAAAGTAGCCTACATTACAGCTTGAGCACCACTGGCAAGGGCAATGACGGCTAAATACCGTGCGCCTTTGCCCAAGCTTACTAATAATAAAAACAGACTAAAACGCACTTTAAATATACCGCCAATGACCGTAAGTGGGTCGCCAACAATTGGCAGCCAAGCAAACAATAAACTATACACGCCATATTTTTTAAATTGAGATTGCGCTTTTATAAGGCCCCGCTCTGAGACCGGGAACCATTTTTTGTGCTTAAAACGCAGCACATGAGTCCCCAACCAATAATTAACACAACTTCCTAGTACATTACCTGACGTAGCGGCTAACCACAGCAGCCACAGATTAGCTTTTGCTTGGCTGATCAGAGTAACAAGTACCACCTCTGAAGAGCTTGGTAATAAAGTCGCGGATATAAACGCACTAAAAAATAAGGTGATATAAAGCATTAAGTACTTAAAGCAAAAACCCAGCTGTTTGCTGGGTTTATTAAAAAATAAGCGCTTATTTTATCAAATTTAAACTCAGTGGGTAATTAAACTCTTTCCCCTCATTGGCTTTAATACTCGCTAAAACCACCATGATAAAAGAAAAAACCGCCACTAAAGGAAGTAAAACTAGGCCGATTACAGCAAACACCAATAAAAAACACACAAAGTAAGCGATAGCCATCGTAATTTGAAAGTTAAGCGACTTTTTACCGTGTAAGTCTACTATCGGCATTTCATCTTTTTTAATAAGCCATACCACTAATGGCCCAAGTATCGATCCAAACGGAATAACAAACCCGGCTACAGCGCTTAAATGGCATAGCATAGCCCAGGTTTTTTCATCTTTTGATAACGGCTCAAGCTGTTGATTTTCGTCCATAACACTCTCCTTTTTAGTTTTTATTATAGTGCCAGTAAAGGTCAAAACTGTCTATAAAACAAACACACTATAAATTAAAACACGCTTAAAACTGCTGTGATAAAAAAGTGATAACTTTGTGAGAGTTTTTTGAGGTGGTTATTTAATACTTAATCCGAATCATCACTTACAGGAAATAATAATGAAAGCATCAGCACTTACACTTGCCACATTGCTAGTTGCAGCGAGCCAAACAACACAGGCGGCAGAGCTAGACTTAGAACTAACAAACTTAACACAAGGTATTTACTTTACACCAGTGCTAATAACGGCGCACGACGCTGAAGATAAACTGTTTGAAGTTGCAACCCAAGCCTCTACAGCATTACAAACAATGGCCGAAGGCGGTAATATTGCCGAATTAGTAGCGCAAGCTAGCGCCGCAGGCAGCGATATGGTGGCAAACCCAGCCGAAGGGTTACTTGCCCCTACAGCCTCTACTTCTGCCACTATTATGACAGCAGATTCGAACGAGTACCTTTCACTTACCGCCATGCTATTACCGACCAACGATGGATTTGTAGGCCTTGATAGCTGGAAGATACCTACCGAAGCAGGTACCTACACTGTGTACTTAAATGCATACGATGCAGGCACAGAGATCAATAATGAACTTGTTGTTGAAGGTTCAGGCGCCCTTGGCACACCAGGTATCCCTGCTGCCCCAGGTGGTAATGCCGGTACTGGAGGGTCTGGTTTAACCAGCACAGACAGCAATATGAACGTGCACATTCACCCCGGTAATTTAGGTGATGACGATTTAACCGCCGGTAATAGCGACTTAAGCAATACAGTTCATAGATGGCTAAACCCCGTTGCTAAATTAACTGTAACAGTTAAATAGGAGCGTTAATATGGCATCTTTAAATCACCTTAAAAAAAGCATTGTGGTTGTCGCACTGGCAGCTTCACTTGCAGCTTGTGGCGACAACGATAACAACAAACCTGAGCCAATTGTTACGCCGCCACCTCCTGTCACCTATACATTTGATGTAACAGTAAGCAATTTAACCGCTGGACAGCCGCTATCACCTATTGCCCTAATTGCACACACGCAAGGTACATTATGGCAAATAGGAAGCCCTGCATCACTGGCATTAGAAACAATGGCTGAGGGTGGTGATAATAGCCAGCTACTCGCATTTGAAAACGCCATTGCTAGTGCATCAAGCGAAGGACCTGTAGGGCCCGGCGCAAGTACCACAATTACACTGACGACTGAGTCACTTGATGCACTCAAGCTGTCACTTGCCACAATGATGGTGAATACAAATGATGGGTTTACCGGTCTTAGTGCTTTAGATGTATCTTCATTAGCTGTAGGCGACTCACTAACTCACTCTACCGTTGCTTATGATGCAGGTACAGAAGCTAACACAGAAGCTGCAGGAACAATACCAGGCCCTGTTGATAGCGCAGAAGGCTTTAATGAGATCCGTGATGATGTAGATTTTGTTGCAAGGCACCCAGGCGTTGTAACAAATGAAGATGGCTTATCTAGTTCAGTGCTCGGCCCCGAGCATAAGTTTGATAACCCACTAGCAAGAGTTGTTATCACGCGAACCCAATAATTCGCGCATCAATATTGACCTTGATATACCAGCTTTAATGGGGATGAGAGGCGACACGGAAGTTCCTTTTTTTACGAGGTTGATATATGCGTCACGAAAAAATACTGGTTGTTGAAGATGACCGAGAAATTGGCCAACTGATCACCACACAACTTACCGCGCTAAACCTACATGTTGATCATGTTATCAGCGCTGAGTTGGCCCTTAAAAAAATTGCAAAGCTTCCCTATGGGCTAATTTTACTTGATATAAATCTGCCCCAAATGGATGGCTTAAGCCTGTGTCGTAAAATAAAAGAACACTATCCTAATATTTCAGTCATTTTACTCACTGCACTGAGTAGCGATATGGACCGTGTAATAGGACTGGAAATGGGTGCCGATGACTATATTTGCAAACCTTTCTTTGCCCGCGAATTGCAAGCACGTGTTAAAACCCAATTACGCCACAGAGCGCAATTAATCGCCGCGTGTAATCATGATGATAGCCCCGTCGATAAAGAGCAGACACTGGCAGTAGGATCGCTCAATATTGAGTTTAACTCACACCAAGTTTACCTAGCCGATAAAGCACTTAACCTAACGGCTACTGAGTTTGATTTATTAGTTTACTTTGCTCGCCACCCTAACCATGTGTTTAGTCGCCAACAATTGCTAGATCATGTTTGGGGGTATCAACACAGCGGGTATGAGCATACGGTTAATTCACACATAAACCGCTTGCGCGCTAAGCTAGAACAACACCACCAAGCTCCTTTTATAGAAACCGTATGGGGTGTAGGTTATAAACTAAACCCGAGCCAGCTTGAGTCGAACATATGATTAACCTATCGCTTTATCAAAAACTTGCGCTTTCTATTGTGATCATTTTTGGGGTTATTTGTGCACTTGTGTACAGTTGGAGCAAACAACTTGAACTTACCTCACTGCATCATGGTGAACAAACCTTACACTTAGCGCTTGCCGAGCACTTAGTTCAAGATAACCCTTTAATAAAAGAAGGTATTTACGACTATAAAGCGCTCGAAAATTTATTTCATACCCTAATGTTACTAGGCCCAGCCTTTGAGTTTTACTTTGTAGACGAGAAGGGAAAAATATTAACCTACTCTGCACAGCCAGGAAAAGTAAAGCGTAGCCACATTAATCTAGCGCCCCTACAGCAACTCATTAACAACCCACAAAGTACGCCGGTGTACGGTGATGATCCGCGAAACACCCAAGGCAAAAAAATATTCTCTGTTGCGCCTGTGTTTAACCAAGATACCTTACAAGGATACTTATACGTTATTATTGGTGGTGAAGCGTACGACACCACATTAAACACCATCAAAAACAACGATAAGTTATGGCTTACCGCTTTATGGCTTGGCGCTGCTCTAGTATGTTTACTTATTGCAATGCTAATACTACTGCGGTTTTTTACTGGCCCTATCCAACGCTTAGCGCGCGATGTTAGTAATATTGAAGCGGCTAATTATAGCCTTACTGATACAAAACTAAGTAGCTATTCAACACAAAAAAGTAACGAAGTGCATCGCCTAGGACGCAGTATCCAAGCCATGGTAACCCGTATTAATGAGCAATTTAAGGCACTTGAACAAAGCGATCAGCAACGCAAAGAATTGCTTACTCATTTATCTCACGATTTACGTACACCGCTGGCGTCTTTACAAGGTTTTTTAGAGGTACTTAATCAATCGGGGTCGCAACTCAGTGCTAATGAGCAACAACAATACTTACATGTTTCACTCAACAACTGCGCACAACTTAAACAACTTATTGAGCAAATTTTTGAACTCGCTCATTTAGAAAACGGCGAAATCAGCATACACAAAGAAACCTTTAATCTAGGTGAGCTTATTTACGATTGCGTTGCAAAATTCAGCCTAACCGCTGAAAAAAAAGGTATTAAACTAACCGTAAAACCCGCTATTTGCGATTTTCCTGTTGTAGCGGATATTGCAAAACTTGAGCGCGTGTTGAGTAATTTAATTGATAACGCCATTAGGCACACACCCAAAGGCGGCAATATAGCTGTGCACGTTAAGCATATTGATAATGCGCAGTTATTTGTGCAAATTTCTGATACTGGTGTGGGCATAAAACATGATGAGCTAGACGCTATTTTTAATCCGCACTACCAAGCATCTAATTCTAATAAGGAAGGCCGCCAACAAGGCGGTTTAGGACTGGCTATTTGTAAAGGTTTACTTGCCTTGATGGATAGCGAAATAAATGTGCAGAGCGAATTAGGTAAAGGCACTATATTTAGCTTTAATTTGCCACAAAAAATAAAGGTATAGCCGTTTGGCTATACCTTTAGGACATTACTTAACTTTTATGTAGTTAGTTTTTAATGCCAGCTAAATCAAGCATAAACGCGTAATTAAGCGCTGTATCTTCTAAACGCTTAAAGCGACCAGACGCTCCACCGTGGCCAGCTTCCATATCTATTTTAAATAGTAGTTTATTATCATCTGTTTTATAGTCACGTAGCTTTGCAACCCACTTAGCCGGTTCAAAGTACTGAACTTGCGAGTCATGTAATCCCGTAGTCACTAACATATTTGGATACGCTTGCTTAGACACTTGGTCATACGGTGAATACGATAACATGTAGTCGTAATATTCTTTTTCGTTTGGGTTGCCCCACTCGCCATACTCATTGGTTGTAAGGGGTATACTTTCATCAAGCATGGTGGTGACCACATCAACAAAAGGCACTGCTGCAACCACCCCTTTATAAAGTTCAGGTGCTTGGTTAACTACCGCGCCCATTAATAAACCACCCGCACTGCCACCGTAAGCAAATATTTCGTCTTTGGCACCATAACCTTGTGACACTAGTGACTTAGTTACATCAACAAAGTCGTTAAAGGTGTTCTTTTTAGTTAATAATTTACCGTCTTCATACCATGGGCGACCTAACATTTGCGAGCCACGCACATGCGCTATAGCAAACACAAACCCACGGTCTAATAAGCTTAAGCGGGAGCTTGAAAACGTAGGGTCCATTGTCGCACCGTACGAGCCATAGCCGTATTGAAGTAATGGATTTGTGCCATCCTTTTTAAATGCATCTTTACGGTACACTAAGCTTACCGGCACTTTAATACCGTCGCGAGCCTTTACAAAAATACGCTCAGAGGCATAGTTATCTGCGTTAAAATCACCTAACACAGTTTGCTGTTTAAGTTGGGTTTTATCACCTGTTTTCAGGTTAATATCATACGAGGTACCCGGTGTAGTCATACTTGTATAGTAGACACGCAGCATGTCGGTATCGATTTCGTTGTTCCCATAACTTGCAATGGTGTAGGCACTGTCGTTAAAGCTTAGTGCTTGTTCACCGCCCGTTGTCAGGTTACGTACTATAAGACGAGATTGACCCATTTCACGCTCTTGATATACAAGGTAGTCTTTAAATAAATCAACGCCTTCAAGCTTAATATCATCGCGCGGAGCAATCACCGTTTGCCAATTCGCTTTATCATGGACTTTATCAATATCTACCTTCATTAGCTGAAAGTTAACCGCATTTAAGTTAGTGACGATGTAGTACGTATTACCAAGCTTTGAAACACTGTATTCAAGGTCATCTTCACGCTCAATTAAGCGCTTAGGTTTTGCTTTATTATCATCTGCGCTGAGTACCGACATACCAGAGGCATTGGTGCTGCTGTGCCAAATATAAATTTGTGAGCCATCTTTGCTCTTACTAATCCCCGTGTAATAGCTGGTATCGGTTTCTTCGTAGATCAGCTCATCATCACTCTGCGGTGTACCTAACGTATGGCGGTAAACTTGGTAGCCAAGTAAGGTCTGTGCATCTTTTTTAATGTAATAAAAGGTTTTGTTATCGTTAGCCCAAATAACGCCGCCATTTGTTCCCTCGAGCCTGTCTTCGAGCAGCTGGCCAGTGGTTAAATCTTTTACCTTTATGGTGTAAATTCTACGGCTAACAGTATCTTCCCCGTACGCCATTAAATTTCCGTTAGTGCTTACAGATAAGCCACTGATAGCAAAGTAATCGTGATCTTTGGCCAGCTCATTTACATCTAAAATAACCTGCTGATCAGTGCCTTTAAAGTCACTACTGCGTACATAAGTGGAGTATTCATTATCACCACGGGTTTGCGATGAATAAAAATAATCGCCTCTTTTTACTGGCACCGAGTCATCGTCTTTTTTGATACGCCCTTTTAGCTCTTCAAATAACTTGTCTTGCAATGTTTGAGTATGCGCAAGCATGGCCTCCGTGTACGCGTTTTCAGCATTTAAATAATTTATAACGTCTGGCGCTTTGCGCTCATCATCACGTAGCCAGTAGTAATCATCGATACGAGTATCGCCATGAATGGTCATTTCATGCGGAACTTTTTTAGCAATCGGCGCCACGGCGCTCACTGTTTTTTTGGTTTGTTGTGCTTGCATCGTTGTTGTGGTGTCTGAAAGTGTACTTTTTGGTGCATTATCACACCCAGCTAGTACTGCGAGTGATAACGCGGCTAGCGTAAATGAAGAACGAATCATTATAAAGTCTCTATGTTTTTTATTATTGGTGATATTAAATATACCTAATAATAAAGCGTGGTGTAATTTAGTTTGTGAAGCTATGTAAAAAGGGAGCCGAGGCTCCCTTTAAAATAACGTGTTAGTTATAAAGTTACTTTTGTTTACGACGACGCATAAATGCAAACGGCGCAGCAAGTAAGGTTAACCAAGCGAGTGAGCCCGATGAACCATTGCTTTCAGGCTCTGGTGTTGGCGTCACTGGCTGAGGGTCTGCAATGGTATCGTTAACAGCGATTGACACCATGGTTTCTTCGGCTGTTGTACCTGATGCTTCACGCACTGTGTATGTAAAGCTATCTTCACCAGAGAACTGTGCATTTGGCGTATAATCAATCGTGCCATCTTCATTCACAGTTGTTGAGCCATTTGCAGGTGCAGAAACCACCTCAACAGTTGATGAAACTAAGCTGCCATTTACTTTTACACCTTTATGCGCAGAAAATTCTGCATTTTCTGTTTCTGAAGAGGCTACTACGTCAAATACAAAACGCGACTCAGCCATATCATTAGCTAGCACATCAATAGTCACTGTTTGCTCTTCATCAACTTCTATTGCATCTGCAGCTGTGTAATGGCTACGATCTTTTGCAAAGGCTTGGTATTCTATTGCCACACTTCCGCCTTCAACTCGATTAACTATATACCCTTTACCTAAGCCTGTGCCTGTTGTAAGCGTATCCAGCATTTTACCTATCTTGCCGTCTTCAGACTCCACTCCTGCTGAATAAGGAGTAGGTAATACAGGCACATCAATGTAGTTAAGTCTAATTTCATCGCTGCCTTCTTTGATAATTACTTGGAACGTGTACTCTTCACCTGTACCTGCGTAAATTTGAGCGTTATTCCATTCAACAACATAGTAAGTATCATCACCGCCAGTCAACACACCAATATATAGTTCACCACCACCGGTAGCTCCACCAGCTAAGTCAAAATCAGCCCATAAAGGAGCGATAACACCATTTGGTGCAGACAGATTTGGCATATTTTGTGGGTTCCAAGCACCCGTGGTACTCACACCATCACCTACAGCAATAAAGCCATTATCAGAAATAGTAAATGCAGAGTATTCTTTACCATCAAACATAAATTCTGCATTAACAGAGACACTGAACTCATCACAATCACCACTACATGCGAATGGTTCCACTCCTAAATCAGGTAGCGATAAATTTCCTAAAAATTCCTCGTCATCAATTGTAAAACCAGTTCGAGCAACTTGACCTTTCCAATTAATCTCTTTGCGATCTTCGCTTAACGTAATTGTACCTGAGCCGTTTTTCTCAGTGGCAACAGGCGTTGAACCCTTAAGTAGCTCAGCATTTTCATCAAGCTGAATATTGATTTCAAACTCATCACTATAAACAGTATTTTCAAAGCTCACGTCAACTTTAGCCGGAGTTGAAGTATTTAATGAATCTGCATCTACAGATGCGTTTAACACAGCCGCATTGGTTGTTTCATCGTCATGAATAGCAAATGGTAAATGAGCGACTTGACCTGTCTCAGTATGCGTCCACACTACGTGGCCGAAGTTCCAACCTTTAACATCGTTAAATGTTGAGTCTATATCTAGGTTAAACTCAGCCATATCAGTGCTTGTTTCAACTCCTTCTGAGTCAGTAGAAGTAGAACCATGCGCACCAAGTGTTATAGTGCTAGGAGAGACAGTAATTTCAGCGCCTTGCATATCGGTTACTACTTTTGCAGTCCACTCCCCCTCAGTATCCGTCATGTTTTGCACAGTATTCTCGAAACTACATACACTTAAACAGCTCGGGTCGGCGTAAGAACCGTGGCTAAAAGTAAGTGCAGCGTTTAAAGCACTTGGCACATCTAGTCGACCAGCGCCTACATCAAATGCATCAGCCTTGGTTACTAGGTCTTCTTTATGTAAGCCATCCATCTTAGATGAGCTCATAAGTGCCGTTTTGATTTGTACAGCATTCCACTCTGGGTGAGCTTGTTTCATTAGTGCAGCTGCACCTGCAACATGTGGGCTCGCCATACTTGTACCTGAAATAGCATTAAAGGTAATACCATTACCTTCATCCGGCGAGTACGCAGATAAAATATCTGTACCTGGCGCTGCAATATCAGGCTTTAAGAAGCTAGGCTCGCCATTAGGTCCACGTGAACTTGATGAATTGACCGCATCGGTAAATTTTTCTTGAATTGTTCTTTTCACACTAGGATCGAGTGAAGCAATAACCGGCTCTTCAGCTTCAGTTAAAAGCTCAACCAAGCTTAAGCCATCTTCTTGGCTAATCGCTGAGGCTGGAATAGTGGCATCATCCATAGACATACCCATTGCACCACCTGCAACATTGTTATGGATAATTACCGCCGCCGCGCCCGCTTTTTCAGCATTTGCAGCTTTCGTAGTAAACGCACAGCTACCACGAGAAATTAGCGCAACAGAATCTGCAAATGAAATATCTTCAGCAAACTCTTCACACCCTTCAAAGTTATCTGGAGCAACAACTTGTGCCGAAATAATAGGAAGTGAAATAGGATCTGTTAATAAACCATTGCTTCCTTCAATGCTTAAATACGATTCGCCAGCCACTTCAATCTGCTGAGAGAAAAAACGCCCTGTTTGCGTATTAGCAACTGTTAAACCTGATTCAATACACCCAGGACAACCAATAGTTTGAGGACCGTTACCATCGTTACCTGCTGCAGTTACTACTACTACACCAGCCTCTTCTGCTGCAGTAAATAGATCACTGTATGCACTGCTCGCAGGATTAGCACCTGCACCGCCGCCCCACGAGTTATTAATTACGTCTGCGCCATCTTTAATCGCAGCTTCTAGTGCCCCCATTAAAGCAACAGTTGTACCGCTACCTCGTCCATCGGCAGTATGCCAAAGCGCTTTATAAGCCATTAACTGTGCTGCTGGTGCAACACCTGAAATTGACACGTTATTGTCTTGGTAAGTGATTTCAATTGGGTTACCTACAGCAGTACCCGCAACATGCGTTCCGTGACCGTCATAGCCTAGTGGAGAGCCAATATATTCATCAGGATGTACGTCACTTGGTGTTGGGCCAAATGCACGTGCAACAATTAATTTGTTGTTACAAAAATCAGCTTCACCTCCCTCCATACGACAGTAATCAGGGTTCTCTGCGATGTAAGCCGCTTCCTCTTCGGTAAATTCTGCAGCTGCAAAGCCAATATCTGAAAACATTGGGTTTTCAGGACGGATACCCGAGTCAATAATAGCAACTTTAACGCCTTTCCCGGCTTCAGATTGACCGCCTAGCGCTTGCCAAGCTTCAACGCCCTTAATTACATCAATAGAAGCGTCCATTAGAGTGTGGTATTCAGTATCTAAAAATACTTTTTTAACACCTGCAAGCTTAGCAAGTTTTTCACGTTGACCTTGCTCACCCTCAACAACAATACCGTTAAATAATGTGCTAAATGAGTGAGAAACTGAGCCACCGCTAACAGATGCTGCTACTTGTGCTACGCTTTTTTGTTTTGCTTTTAGGTAGCTGCTGTATTTTAAGGCAGGAGCAGAAGATAGGTTAACTTTGCTGTCACCCGTAACTGCTGCAGACGTTGCTTCAAGGCCTACAATACCACCTTTGTATGTTGCTAATGGTTCGTCCTCAAGCTGAATAATATAACGAGCTTTCGTCGAAATGGTTTTATCTTGAGAGTATGTTTTTACATTTGATATTTCAGGAACGTAACCTTTAGATAAGTCAGGTGCAGCGGCTGCACCATATGACATCATAGCTAAACCAATAGCTGATGAAATAGCGGTTCTTTTTAGTGTTAAATTAGACATTATTTCCCCTGGAGTGAGTTTTATATTATTGTATTTACTCAATTCAATGTAATTAGAATTGTAATTTTTAATATAAAGCTTCATCGCACACACTAGCAACAGTGAGATTACAAGTAGGTTACACTTCACGATACTTACCTCCAAACCAAAAGCATAAGTGATTGTATTTTAATAATTTATATAATCTTTGCTATTTGTAAATCACTGTAAACAAGTGTAACTTTTTATGGGAAAGTTTAATGAGTAACGATGTTATAAATATTTTAACCATGGCTAAAGTCATTCAAACAGCCGTCGCCCCAGTCTTTTTAATTACCGGTATTGCTGCCACGCTCGGAGTTTTATCTAATCGTTTAGCGCGTATTACCGACCGTGCGAGGCAACTTGAACGAAAATTAAAAGTAAGTATCGACGAAGATTTTAATAAAACCTTAGCCACAGAGCTGCGAGCACTGTTAAAGCGCTCGCGATGTATCCATATTGCTTTTAGTATGAGTGTGCTTAGCGCCTTGCTAGTATGCGCGGTGGTTATGCTGTTATTCTTATCACACATTCAATCTATTAATTTAGGGGTAACAATTGCCAGCTGCTTTGTAGCTGCAATGGCCTTATTAATATGTGGTTTTATGTCGTTACTTGGCGAGGTATTTTTGGCCACTCGTAGTATGCGCCGAGGGATGATCTTTGCTGATATAGGCTTGAACGACTAGCTTTTGGTTTATTTTACCGTATCTGCTTGAATAAAAGCAGAGGCTAGGATACAAAAGCATTAACCAAGAAATAACTTACAGGGGCAAAACATGAAATTAAAACAATTTTTAGCAGGGGTTGCTTTAGCAACATGTACACTTAGCGTATCTGCAAATACTGCATTTAAAGAACCAAGTGATGCTATTAAATACCGTCAAGCTGCGTTTTCTATGATTTCAGTGCAAATTAGCGATATGGGCGCAATGCTAAAAGGTAAAATTCCTTTTGATGCAGAGCAATTTAAAATGCGCGCTAATAACGCAGCTGCCCTTTCTAAAATGCCATGGGAAGCGTTTTACGAAGGTACTGATAAAGGTGATACAGCAGCCTTAGCTGATGTATGGTCTGATAATGCAACCTTTGTTAAAAAAGCCAATGCCTTTGCTGCCAATGCAGATAAGCTCGCTTTAGCAGCTCAATCTGGCGATAAGGCCGTAATTGGTAAAGCATTTGGCGCTTGGGCCAAAGGCTGTAAAGATTGCCACAAGCAATTTAAAGACTAATTACCAGAATAAAATGAGTACATACTAAAACGGCGCTTTATGCGCCGTTTTGTTTTTTATGTCAGCTATTAGGGCGTGTTGACCTTTGGCGTTTGAATTTGCAGCAGTATGTTTGGTTTT
>NZ_CAWUKC010000045.1:0-29104 GCF_963922945.1 uncultured Pseudoalteromonas sp.
TTTAGACTCACTTAAGCTAAGCCTTAATGCCGATCAGCTCAGTGCGTTAATAGACTCAATAAATGAGTTTGATACGCAGGCACTTAAGCCGCTGCGCGCCGCTCGTAGTTATTTAAAAGCTAATCAAGAAAGTATTAACGACTATGCAAAAATACGCCAAGAGTTATTAAGCGCAGAGTTAAAGCTTGAAAAACAGCAACAGCAAATACTAATTGATACAGCGAATAAATTTAGCTTTTTAGAAACTGTAAAGCCAAACAATATTGAGCTGTATGTGAAAGCCACTTAGGCTGTCAGTTTTTATACCCTCTTCTAATGCCCATTCTATTTTCTTTGTGCAAAAAAATCTTTAAGTAATTTACTCACTAAGAGGGTTAGAGACGCTGCGCTTTTAGAGGAAAATAAAAACCAAGTTAATACCATTAAAAATATAAGTCTAGCCGCTGTTGGCTCGTGGCTACCTTTCTTATTTACTTCTCATTCTCTTCTCTTTGTGCAAAAGGTCTTTAAGCTAATTATTCACAAAGAGGATTAGAGACGCGGCGCTTTTAGAGAAAAATAAAAGCCAAGCTAATATTGCTAAAAATATAAATCTAGTCGCTGTTGGCTTGTAGCTATATTTTCTCATTTACTTCTCACTCTTTTCTCTTTGTGCAAAAAACCTTTAAGCCAATTAATCACAAAGAGGATTAGAGGCGCTGCAGTAGGAACTTAATAGCCCCCAAAACATGATCTACATCAACTTTACTTGGTTACTTTTTCCACGCAGGGAAATAGTTTGATCTCGATCACGTTACGCCTTGCAAACTCGCTCTATGATTAACCCATCAACTGAACGAGGAGATCAATCATGAACGTATTCTTTAGAGACTTTTTTAGCGACCCAGTTTTATTTATGTCTTTTGGGATTTTAGGCGTCGTGATTGCTCTTTGCCTATTTTACGCTTTTTACTTTATTAAAAAGATTAACGAGGCTGAAGTTCCCGAGCATCATTAAGCACGACGCACAAAGCGCCTACTCAGGTTACTGATTAGGCGCTTTTTATTTTATAAAGCAAAAAATTTGGTACACTAGCGTTTCGTTTTTTTCATAGTGCGTACTACCAACATGATCAACAAGTTTAAACCAGCATGGTGGATGACCAATCGTCACGTTCAAACCATAATGCCGCGTTTTTTCCGTCCATTTCACAATACGTCCTACGAACTTGAGCAACTTGATACGCCCGACGGCGATTTTATTGAACTTGCATGGTCGCTGCCTCATAACGAAAACGCCCCTCTTGCTGTGGTTTTACATGGCCTTGAAGGAAACATAAATAGCTTTTATGCCAAAGGCATGATGAAAGCCTTAAAAAAGCAAGGTTATGCTGTAGTACTTATGCACTTTAGAAATTGCTCAAGTGAAGTTAACCGCTTACCGCGTGCTTATCATAGTGGCGATACCGCCGACTTAGCTTTTTTTATAAATCACTTGAGGGAGCAATTTCCCAGCCGTCCTATTATGGCTGTTGGTTTTTCATTAGGGGGCAATGTACTGGCTAAATACCTAGGCGAAGAGCGTGAAAACTGCCCGTTAAGTGCCGCCGCAGTGGTTTCGGCACCTTATGACTTATCATCATCAAGCGATGTTATTCGCAAAAGCTTAGGCAAAATTTACCAAAAGTATTTGCTCGATAGAATGAAAAAATCAATGCAGCGTAAATTGCCACAAATTAAGCAACAAATACCTATTACCTCTGAGCAGTTAATGAAAATTGACGATTTGCTAGAGTTTGATAATCAACTAACCGCACCGCTACATGGCTTTGAAAACGCTCACGATTACTATCGCCAAGCCAGCGCAATGCCTTACTTAAAGCATATTGCGATTCCTACCTTAATCATTCATGCTAAAGACGACCCAATGCTGTCGATTAAAGCTGTGCCAAGTAGGCAAGATGTGAGTGAGCATGTTACCCTGAGCGTCTCTGAAAAAGGCGGCCATGTAGGGTTTATTAGCGGCAATAATCCGTTTAGGCCGGTATTTTGGCTTGAACGAGCCGTTCCTCATTATTTTGGCCAACACCTACCCACTAAAGCGAGTAGTAAGCAGTTATGATTATCCCTTTTGAACAACTTGATAAAGACACCCTCTATAACCTAATTGAAAGTTACGTGCTTCGTGAAGGCACCGATTACGGTGAGCAAGAAGTGAGTATTGAAAGTAAAGTCGCGCAGGTAAATCAGCAGCTTAAAAACGGTGAAGCCATGGTGTTTTTTTCTGAGTTACATGAATCTGTCACTATTATTTCAAAAAACGAATTCAAGGCAATGCAAAGTGAAGAGCATCAAGCACAGTCGTTTGATTAATGCCTAACACTTGTAACTTTTAAACTGAACGTACACAATAGTTTTTTACCCAAAGAGCCAAAATATGATAAAACTCAGCACTCTAGTGGTAGCCGTATCACTAGCTTTAACACCACAAACCTTTGCAGAGCAAGTAAAAGAGCCGTCAGACAAAGCAGTAAAACTAGCAAAAGACACTATTTTAATCGACACTCATATCGATGTACCTTATCGCATTCACGAGAAATGGGTTGATGTAACGAAAGCTACCGATGGCGGCGACTTTGACTACCCTCGCGCAGTTAAGGGCGGTTTAAACGCGCCATTTATGTCTATTTATATTCCTGCTCATTTAGAGTTTGAAGGCAAAGGTAAAAGCTATCAGCTAGCCAATCAGATGATTGATAGCATGGAAGCGATTGCACAGCGTGCTCCAGAAAAGTTTGCCATTGCCAGCTCAACAGCAGATATTGAAGCGCAATTTGAGGAAGGTAAACTGTCAATTGCAATGGGCATGGAAAATGGCTCGCCAATTGAAGGGAAAATGGAGAACCTACAGCACTTTTTTGACCGCGGTGTACGCTATATTACGCTTGCGCACTCACAAAGTAACCATATTTCTGACTCGTCATACGATATTCGTCGTAAATGGAAAGGCTTAAGCCCATTTGGTAAAAAGCTAATAACCGAAATGAACAACGTCGGTATGCTGATTGATGTGTCGCATATATCAGATGATGCGTTTTACCAGGTAATGGAGCTGTCTAAAACACCGGTGATTGCCTCACACTCATCACTGCGAAAATACACGCCAGGTTTTGAGCGTAATATGAATGATGACATGTTACTAGCGCTTAAAAAGAATGGCGGGGTTATTCAAATTAACTTTGGCTCAAGCTTTGTAACCTCTCAAGCAGGTTCATGGTACAAAGACCTGAAAAGTACAAAGGAGGCCGTTAAAAAAGAAGGCACTAAGCCAGGCAAAGACTTTGACGCAGCGTACCGTGCTAAAAACCCATTCCCGTTCGCAAGCCTTGAGCAAGTCCTTGATCACATTGACCATGTAGTTGAATTAATTGGTATTGATTACGTAGGTATTGGCTCTGACTACGACGGTGTTGGGGATTCATTACCGATTGGCCTAAAAGATGTAGCGAGCTACCCTAACCTAGTGCAAGGGTTAATGGACAGAGGCTATAGCGATGCCGACATTAAAAAAATCTTGAGCGAAAATACGCTAAGAGTGTGGAAGCAAGCCGAAGCATATGCGAAAAAGCACTAGCGTGTAAGCTGTCAGTTGTCAGTTGTCAGTTGTCAGTTGTCAGTTGTCAAAAAGTTTAATTAATAGCACGACTTAAAGTCGTGCTTTTTTATGTGTTAAGTATAATTTAACACCAAGCTACTAATAGCTAAAAGCTGAAAACTAACCACTTTTCTTCAGGCATTAAAAAAGGCCACCTAAGTGACCTTTTTCTAACAATTAACTTAAACGTTAATTATTACTCTACGATAGTTGCTACAACACCAGCACCTACAGTACGGCCACCTTCACGGATAGCGAAACGAAGACCTTCGTCCATCGCGATTGGCGCGATTAGAGTTACTGTCATCTTGATGTTATCACCAGGCATTACCATTTCTACGCCTTCTGGTAACTGTACGTCACCTGTTACGTCAGTTGTACGGAAGTAGAACTGTGGACGGTAACCTTTGAAGAATGGAGTGTGACGACCACCTTCATCTTTAGAAAGTACGTATACTTCTGAAGTGAACTTCGTGTGTGGAGTGATTGAACCAGGCTTAGCTAGTACTTGACCACGTTCAACGTCTTCACGCTTAGTACCACGTAGAAGTGCACCAATGTTCTCACCCGCACGACCTTCGTCTAGAAGCTTACGGAACATCTCAACACCTGTACAAGTTGTCTTCGTAGTTTCTTTGATACCTACGATTTCAACTTCGTCATTCACGTTGATGATACCAGCTTCAACACGGCCAGTTACAACAGTACCACGACCTTGGATTGAGAAAACGTCTTCGATAGGCATGATGAATGGCTTATCGATGTCACGCTCTGGCTCTGGGATGTAAGAATCTAGTGCTTCTGCAAGCTCAACGATTTTGTCTTCCCACTGCTTTTCGCCTTCAAGTGCTTTAAGAGCTGAACCTTGAATTAGTGGTAAGTCATCACCTGGGAAGTCGTACTCAGAAAGAAGTTCACGAACTTCCATTTCTACTAGCTCAAGTAGCTCTTCGTCGTCAACCATGTCACATTTGTTCATGAATACAACGATGTAAGGTACGCCAACCTGACGAGAAAGTAGGATGTGCTCACGAGTTTGTGGCATAGGACCGTCAGTCGCAGCAACTACTAGGATTGCGCCGTCCATTTGAGCAGCACCAGTGATCATGTTTTTAACGTAATCGGCGTGTCCTGGACAATCTACGTGTGCGTAGTGACGAGTTGGTGTATCGTACTCAACGTGAGAAGTTGAGATTGTGATACCACGCTCACGCTCTTCTGGAGCGTTATCGATTGATGCGAAATCTTTAGCAACACCGCCGTATACTTTTGCAAGTACGTTAGTGATTGCTGCAGTTAGTGTAGTTTTACCGTGGTCAACGTGGCCGATTGTACCAACGTTTACGTGCGGTTTTACGCGTTCAAACTTTTCTTTTGCCATCTTAAAAAATTCCTAATTAAGAAATTAAAGCCTGACTCACTATTGAGCCAGACAAGCTAAAATCATATAACAGCGCGAGCTGAAATTATTGTATCTGCAACCTGTTTAGAGGCTTCAGCGTATTTCAAAAACTCCATAGAGTATGAAGCACGCCCCTGCGTTGCAGATCGTAAAGCAGTTGCATAACCAAACATTTCAGATAGAGGAACCTGAGCATTAACTTGCTTAAGTCCACCAATTGCATCTTCCATGCCTTCAATTATGCCGCGACGACGGTTTAAGTCGCCAACTACATCACCCATGTTTGCATCAGGAGTGATTACTTCAACCTTCATCATTGGCTCTAAAAGAACTGGATCTGCATCAAGTGCACCAGCTTTCATCGCCATTGAACCTGCAATTTTAAATGCCATTTCATTCGAATCTACATCATGGTAAGAACCATCATATAAAGTCGCTTTAACGCCAAGTAATGGGTAGCCTGCCAGTACACCTTGAGACATTTGCTCTTGGATACCTTTGTCTACTGCAGGGATATATTCTTTAGGAACCGAACCACCTACTGTTTCATTAACGAACTCATAAGTTGGCGCTTCATCATCCGATATATCCATCGGTTCAAGTTTAACCCAGACGTGACCATACTGACCACGACCACCTGATTGACGTACAAACTTCCCTTCAACTTCAACAGTTGAACGAATAGCTTCTCGGTATGCAACCTGCGGCTTACCAACGTTACATTCAACACTGAATTCACGTTTCATACGATCGACGATGATATCTAGGTGAAGTTCACCCATACCAGAGATTATAGTCTGGCCTGATTCTTCGTCAGTCTGTACACGAAAAGATGGATCTTCTGCAGCTAGTTTACCTAGAGCAATACTCATCTTATCTTGGTCAGCAATTGTGCGAGGCTCAACCGCAACAGAAATCACTGGCTCAGGAAACTCCATACGCTCAAGCGTAATAATAGAGCTTGGATCACACAGTGTTTCACCTGTTGTTACGTCTTTAAGACCAATAGCTGCCGCGATGTCGCCTGCGTAAACTTCTTTGATCTCTTCACGCGAGTTTGAATGCATCTGTACGATACGACCAAATCGCTCACGCTTATTTTTAACTGGGTTATAAACCGCGTCACCCTGTTTAACAGTACCAGAGTAAACGCGGAAAAAGGTTAGAGTGCCAACAAACGGGTCTGTTGCAATTTTAAAAGCAAGTGCAGCAAACGGCGCTTTATCATCAGCTGGACGCTCTTCCTCAGTACCATTTTCTAGAATACCTTGGATTTGTTTCACTTGTGTTGGTGCTGGCATATATTCAACAACACCATCAAGCACAGCTTGAACGCCCTTGTTTTTAAATGCACTACCACACGTAATGGGAACAATTTCGTTCGCTAATGTGCGTTGACGTAAAGCAGATTTAATCTCTGCTTCACTTAACTCTTCGCCTTCTAAGTATTTGTCCATTAGTTCTTCAGAGGCTTCAGCTGCACTTTCAACTAAGTGAGAGTGCCACTGCTCAGCGAGCTCTTGAAGTTCTGCCGGTATTGCCTCATAAGAGAAAGTCATACCCTGGTCCGCTTCGTTCCAGTTAATAGCTTTCATTTTTATCAGGTCAATAACACCTTTAAAGTCGTCTTCAGCGCCAATTGGCAACTGGATTGGAACAGGCGTTGCCCCAAGACGAGATTTCACCTGGTCAACAACCGTTAAGAAGTCAGCGCCCGTGCGATCCATTTTATTTACGAAGATCATGCGAGGAACTTCGTATTTGTTCGCTTGGCGCCAAACTGTCTCAGTTTGCGGCTGTACACCTGATGAAGCACAAAGAACAACTACCGCACCATCAAGTACGCGTAAAGAGCGCTCTACTTCGATAGTGAAATCTACGTGCCCTGGGGTATCAATAATATTGATACGATGGTCGTCAAACTGCGCGTCCATCCCTTTCCAGAAACACGTTGTTGCAGCAGAAGTGATTGTGATACCACGCTCTTGTTCCTGCTCCATCCAATCCATAGTTGCGGCGCCATCATGTACTTCACCGATCTTATGAGAAAGACCCGTGTAGAACAGAACACGTTCTGTTGTCGTGGTTTTGCCTGCATCTACGTGAGCTACTATGCCGATATTACGGTAGCGCTCAAGTGGAGTTGTACGTGCCATATGATCCTCTTAAAGGTTAAGGACAGATTACCAACGGTAATGTGCGAATGCTTTATTCGCTTCAGCCATACGGTGAACGTCTTCACGTTTCTTAACCGCAGTGCCTTTGTTATCAGCAGCGTCGATCATTTCTTGAGCTAAACGTAAGCCCATAGATTTTTCGCCACGCTTACGTGCAGCGTCTACTAACCAACGCATACCTAATGCGTTGCGACGTACTGGACGTACTTCAACTGGTACTTGATAAGTTGAACCACCAACACGGCGAGATTTAACCTCTACCTGTGGACGGATGTTATCAAGTGCAGATTCAAAGATTTCTAGGTGCGACTTGCCTGATTTCTCAGCAGCCACGTCTAGCGCACCATAAACAATTTTTTCAGCAGTAGATTTCTTGCCGTCTAACATTACGATGTTAACGAATTTAGCAAGAAGTTCCGATCCGAACTTAGGATCTGGAAGAATTTTACGTTGACCTATTACGCGTCTTCTAGGCATTTTGTATCTCCGGTTTATTCAGGTTTGTTCTTTTAAAACAATCACCCAAAACAATAATTAATAATATTTAGTGCTTGGCCTTACTAACGGAAAACAATTAGCCTTTAGGGCGTTTTGCACCGTATTTAGAACGAGCTTGACGACGGTCGCTAACGCCTGCACAGTCAAGTGCACCACGTACAGTGTGGAAACGCACACCTGGTAAATCTTTAACACGACCACCACGGATTAGGATTACACTGTGCTCTTGAAGGTTATGACCTTCACCACCGATGTATGATGTTACTTCGAAACCGTTAGTTAAACGTACACGAGCTACTTTACGTAACGCTGAGTTTGGTTTCTTAGGTGTAGTTGTATATACGCGAGTACATACACCACGCTTTTGCGGACACGCTTTAAGCGCAGCTGAGTTACTTTTAGTAACCTTGCTACGACGTGGCTTACGCACTAGCTGGTTAATAGTTGCCATTTAAATAGCTCCTGAAATTAAAATTACTACTGAAAAAATAAAAAAATCCGCCCTTTTTACAAGCTTGTAACATACACGCAAGTAAATGGGTGGCGGAATTTTAATGAGCAAAGTTTAACCTGTCAACCTAAACTCATCGTAAGACAGCATATAACTGCCTTACGATTTATTAATCTACTGATTAATAAGAGTTTATTGGTCACCAGATAAATCAGCGTTTAGAGCGTCTGTTAGTGCCTGAGTTGCCTCTTCTGCACTTACTGTTTGCTCTTCAACAACTTCACTCTGCTTGCGACGCGCCATACGGTCTTGGTGATACGCAAAGCCAGTACCGGCTGGGATCAGACGACCCACAATTACGTTTTCTTTAAGACCACGAAGCTCATCGCTCTTACCATTCACAGCTGCATCAGTAAGAACACGTGTTGTTTCTTGGAAAGACGCTGCCGAGATGAAAGATTCTGTTGCAAGTGATGCTTTGGTGATACCCATAAGTTGTATTTCAAACTTCGCTGGGATCTTACCTTGCTTCTCAAGTTCACGATTAGCAATGTTTACGCGAGCTACTTCAATTTGCTCACCTGCTAAGAACTCAGTATCACCGCCGTCAAGGATGGTACATTTACGTAGCATCTGACGAATAATCGTTTCAATGTGCTTATCATTGATCTTAACGCCCTGCAAACGGTAAACCTCTTGCACTTCGTTAACGATATAATTAGCAACATGAGTCACACCACGTAGACGTAAGATGTCATGAGGTGATTCAGGGCCATCGGCGATAACTTCACCTTTAGACACTTGCTCACCTTCGAACACGTTAAGCTGACGCCACTTAGGAATCATCTCTTCGTATGCGTCACCCTCTGCAGGCGTGATCACAAGACGTTTCTTACCTTTAGTCTCTTTACCGAAGCTAATAGTACCGGTGATTTCTGCAAGGATTGCAGGATCTTTTGGTTTACGAGCTTCAAATAAGTCGGCTACGCGTGGTAGACCACCCGTGATATCACGAGTTTTCGAACCTTCTTGCGGAATACGTGCTAGTACGTCACCAGGGTTTGCAGTAACGCCATCTGTCACTTCAATCGTAGTGAATGAAGGTAGACGTGTTTCTTGCAAGCCGCGCTCTTCACTTTCAATGATAAGCTTTGGCTCTTTCGCATTAACTTTAGCAAGGTCTTTTACAACTACACGGGTTAAACCGGTTAGTTCATCAGTCTGTGCTTCTGTATTTGAGTCATCAACATCGCTGAACGAGATTTTTGACTTATGCTCAAGAATGATTGGGTGACTATGCGGGTCCCAAGTAGCAACAATGTCGTTACCTTGAACTTCTGCATTATCCTGTACTGCTAGTACCGCACCGTAAGGTACTTTATAGCGCTCTTTTTCACGACCAAAGCTATCAATGATAGTGATTTCAGTTGAACGTGAAGTAATTACAATCTTACCATCGGTATTAAGTACATACTTAGCGTTATGTAGTTTTAGGGTACCGTCGGTTTTAACTTGTACATTATTCTCAGCAGATGCTCTTGATGCCGCACCACCGATGTGGAATGTACGCATCGTAAGCTGTGTACCTGGCTCACCGATTGATTGTGCCGCGATAACACCTACAGATTCACCTGCGTTGATGATATGGCCACGTGCAAGGTCACGACCGTAACACTTAGAACATACACCAAAGTCGTTATCACATGTGATAACTGAACGTACACGAACTTCGTCTACTGAGTGCTCTTCTAAAAGGTCACACAGTTTTTCGTCAAGCATTACGTTACGCTCAACTAATACAGTATCTGTATTAGGAATAAGCACAGGTTCAGCGACAACACGACCTAGTACACGTTCGCGAAGTGCTTCTACAACGTCACCACCTTCAATAAGCGGTTTCATTGTTAAGCCATCTTCTGTGCCACAATCGTCTTCGTTGATTACCAAATCTTGTGCAACGTCTACTAGACGACGCGTTAAGTAACCTGAGTTCGCTGTTTTAAGTGCTGTATCGGCAAGACCTTTACGCGCACCGTGCGTTGAGATGAAGTACTGTAGTACGTTTAGACCTTCACGGAAGTTAGCCGTGATTGGCGTCTCGATAATTGAACCGTCTGGACGTGCCATTAGACCACGCATACCTGCTAGCTGACGGATCTGAGCGGCACTACCACGAGCACCTGAGTCGGCCATCATAAACACAGAGTTAAATGACGGTTGCTCTTCTTCTTCACCTTTAGCATTGATAACCGTGTCTTTTGACAAGTTGGCCATCATTTCACGCGATAAGTTTTCATTTACACGTGACCAGATATCGATAACTTTATTGTACTTTTCACCAGCCGTTACAAGACCTGATTGGAATTGTTGGTTGATTTCAGTTACTTCAGCTTCAGCTGAATCGATAATTGATGCTTTAACTGGCGGGATAACTAAGTCATCGATACCAATTGAAACACCTGACTTCATTGCGTAGTGGAAACCGGTGTACATAACTTGGTCAGCAAACACAACCGTGTCTTTAAGACCTAAACGACGGTAACACTCGTTTAATAAGCCAGAAATCTGCTTTTTACCTAATGCTTGGTTGATTGACTCAAACGGCATGCCTTTAGGTAAAATAAGAGACAGAATTGCACGGCCAACAGTTGTATCGATAAGCGTTACAGTGTCTTCAACAACACCCGCTTCATTAGTGATTGACTCACTAATACGTACTTTTACGCGTGCGTGAAGTTCTGCGTTACCACTGCGGTATGCTTTTTCTGCTTCTTTAGGATCTTTAAATACAATGCCTTCGCCTTTCGCATTAATGCGGTCGCGCGTCATGTAGTAAAGACCTAATACAACATCCTGTGAAGGAACGATGATTGGCTCACCATTCGCTGGAGATAGGATGTTATTAGTAGACATCATTAGTGCACGAGCTTCTAACTGAGCTTCAAGCGTTAACGGTACGTGTACCGCCATTTGGTCACCATCGAAGTCGGCGTTGTAAGCCGCACATACTAGTGGGTGTAAATGGATTGCTTTACCTTCAATTAGCACAGGCTCAAACGCTTGGATACCTAAACGGTGAAGTGTAGGTGCACGGTTAAGTAGTACTGGGTGTTCACGAATTACTTCGTCTAATACATCCCATACTTCCGCTACTTCGCGCTCTACCATTTTCTTAGCAGCTTTGATAGTCGTGGCCATGCCGCGACGCTCTAATTTGCCATAGATAAATGGTTTGAATAGCTCAAGTGCCATCTTCTTAGGAAGACCACATTGGTGAAGCTTAAGTGTAGGACCAACCGTGATAACAGAACGGCCAGAGTAATCCACACGCTTACCAAGTAAGTTCTGACGGAAACGACCTTGCTTACCCTTGATCATATCAGCAAGCGATTTAAGTGGACGTTTGTTAGAACCTGTAATTGCACGACCACGACGACCGTTGTCAAGTAGCGCATCAACCGCTTCTTGTAACATACGTTTTTCGTTGCGTACGATAATATCTGGTGCAGCTAAATCTAATAGACGTTTAAGACGGTTATTACGGTTAATAACACGACGGTAAAGGTCATTTAGATCTGAAGTCGCAAAACGGCCACCATCTAGTGGTACTAATGGACGTAAATCAGGTGGTAATACCGGAAGTACTGTCATGATCATCCACTCAGGGTTATTACCTGATTGGTGGAATGATTCCATTAACTTAAGACGTTTAGTGATCTTCTTGCGCTTAGTTTCAGAGTTGATTGTTGGTAACTCTTCACGCATTTCTGCAATTAATTGGCCAAGATCAAGTTCACGAAGCAAGTCTAATACTGCTTCTGCACCCATCTTAGCTTCAAATTCATCACCGTGCTCTTCAAGTGCATCTAGGTATTCTTCTTCACCTAATAATTGACCACGCTCAAGCGTTGTCATACCAGGCTCAGTTACTACGAATGACTCGAAGTAAAGAACACGTTCGATATCACGAAGTGTCATATCTAGCATTAAGCCAATACGAGACGGTAATGATTTTAAAAACCATATATGTGCTACTGGGCTCGCAAGGTCAATATGACCCATACGATCACGACGCACTTTTGTAAGTGTAACTTCAACGCCACACTTCTCACAGATCACACCACGGTGTTTAAGGCGTTTATATTTACCACATAAACACTCATAATCTTTCACTGGGCCGAAAATACGGGCACAGAATAAGCCATCGCGCTCAGGCTTGAAAGTACGGTAGTTAATAGTCTCAGGTTTCTTTACTTCACCGTATGACCATGAACGAACCATGTCTGGTGAAGCAAGACCAATGCGAATTGCATCGAATTCTTCGGTCTTATTTTGTTGCTTCAGAAACTTAAGTAAGTCTTTCACCTTAGCTCTCCTGTCGGAGTTAATCTTGAGGGCGGATAATCTCGCCCCTACATTCTATTGAGCCGTAACAGATGCTGCAGCGTTAACTGCAGCATCTAATTGGCTTAATTTTCTTCCAATTCGATGTTGATACCCAGTGAGCGGATTTCTTTCAACAATACGTTGAACGATTCTGGCATACCTGGTTCCATCTTATGGTTACCATCAACGATGTTTTTATACATCTTAGTACGACCGTTCACGTCATCCGATTTCACTGTTAGCATTTCTTGTAGCGTGTAAGCAGCACCGTAAGCTTCAAGTGCCCATACTTCCATCTCACCAAAACGCTGGCCACCGAACTGTGCTTTACCACCCAGCGGCTGCTGAGTAACAAGGCTGTAAGAACCAGTTGAACGTGCGTGCATCTTATCATCAACCAAGTGGTTAAGTTTAAGCATGTACATGTAACCCACAGTTACTTGACGTTCAAACTGATCGCCAGTACGGCCATCATAGAGTGTAACCTGACCACTTCTTGGGTAGCCACCAAGCTCTAGCATATCTTTGATTTCGTCTTCTTTCGCGCCATCAAATGCCGGAGTAGCGATTGGTAAACCACCTTTTAAGTTTTCAGCTAGACGACGAATTTCATCATCAGAGAAGCTAGCAATATCTACTTTCTGACGAGATTCACCGATTTCGTAAGCTTGCTTGATGAATTCACGTAGCTCATGCAGCTCACGTTGCTCTTTCATCATTTCCTCTAGGCGCTCACCAATACCACGCGCAGCTAGACCCATATGTGTTTCAAGGATCTGACCGATGTTCATTCGTGATGGTACACCTAGTGGATTAAGTACGATATCTACCGTACGACCTTTATCATCGTATGGCATATCTTCTACTGGTACGATAGTCGAGATAACACCTTTGTTACCGTGACGACCCGCCATTTTATCACCCGGTTGAATACGACGTTTAACAGCTAGGTATACTTTAACAATCTTAAGTACACCCGGTGCTAAGTCATCACCTTGGGTAATTTTACGACGTTTGTTTTCAAACTTCTTATCGTATTCAGCTTTAAGCTCATCGTACTGTGCAGCTAGTTGCTCAAGTTCAGCTTGCTTATCTTCTTGTGCAAGACTTTGAGTAAGTAGCTTTTCAGCATTTAGTGACGCTAAGCTTGACTCGTCGAAACCAGCAGTTGCAAGTAACTTACGAGCGCGCTCTAGTACACCCGCTTCTAAAATACGGAACTCTTCATTGAAGTCTTTCTTCGCTTCGCGAAGCTGCATGTCTTCAACTTCTAACGCACGCTTATCTTTTTCAACACCATCACGGGTGAAAACTTGTACGTCAATTACAGTACCTGTAACAGAGTTTGGTACACGTAAAGAGCTGTCTTTAACGTCAGACGCTTTTTCGCCAAAGATAGCACGTAGTAGCTTTTCTTCAGGCGTTAATTGCGTCTCGCCTTTCGGAGTCACTTTACCTACTAGGATATCGCCGCCTTTAACTTCAGCACCAATATAAACAACGCCTGATTCATCAAGCTTGCCTAGTGCAGACTCACCCACATTCGGGATATCTGCTGTGATCTCTTCAGGACCTAATTTAGTATCACGTGCAACACATTGTAGCTCTTGAATATGGATAGTCGTTAGACGATCTTCTTCAACTACGCGCTCTGATAGTAAGATTGAATCCTCGAAGTTGTAACCGTTCCATGGCATGAATGCCACGCGAAGGTTTTGACCAAGGGCTAAGTCACCTAAGTCAGTTGAAGGACCATCTGCTAATACATCACCACGCGTAACCGGCTCACCAACCATACAAGTTGGCTTTTGGTTAATACATGTATTTTGGTTTGAGCGTGTGTACTTAGTAAGGTTGTAAATATCGATACCCGCTTCACCAGGGATACGCTCATCGTCATTTACGTTTACTACGATGCGGCTCGCATCGGCGTACATTACTTCACCACCACGTTTAGCAACAATTGTTACACCAGAATCTTTTGCTAGTGTTAACTCAATACCAGTACCTACTAACGGCTTGTCCGCGTTCAATGTTGGTACTGCTTGACGTTGCATGTTTGAACCCATCAAGGCACGGTTAGCATCATCATGTTCTAGGAACGGGATAAGTGCAGCCGCTACAGAGATCACCTGTTGTGGTGATACATCCATATATTGCTGATCCATGCGACCCATAAAGGTTGACTCACCTTTGTGACGACATGGGATAAGTTCATCAACAAACTCATTGTTCTCGTTCAGGTTTGAGTTCGCCTGTGCGATCACAAACTGACCTTCTTCAATGGCTGATAAATAATCAACTTCATCAGTTACTACACCATCTACCACTTTACGGTATGGTGTTTCTAAGAAACCAAAATCATTTGTACGTGCGTACGTAGATAATGAGTTAATTAGACCGATGTTTGGACCCTCAGGAGTCTCGATTGGACATACACGACCGTAGTGAGTTACGTGAACGTCACGTACTTCAAAGCCGGCGCGCTCACGTGTTAAACCACCCGGACCTAATGCAGAAATACGACGCTTGTGCGTTACTTCCGATAGCGGGTTATTTTGGTCCATAAACTGTGATAACTGAGACGAGCCGAAGAACTCTTTAACCGCTGCCGAAATAGGCTTAGCGTTAATAAGATCTTGTGGCATGATCGCGTCAAGGTCACCTAAGCTTAAGCGCTCACGTACAGCACGTTCTACACGTACTAGACCTACACGGAATTGGTTCTCAGCCATTTCGCCAACACTACGTATACGACGGTTGCCTAAGTGGTCAATATCATCAACATCGCCTTGACCGTTACGAATGGCAATGAGCACTTTCATAACAGCTACGATGTCTTCTTTGCTTAATGTGCCAGGGCCTGTGTCTGTATCGTAACCAACACGGCTGTTGAACTTCATACGACCTACAGTAGATAAGTCGTAACGTTCATCAGAGAAGAATAGATTCTCAAATAAGGCTTCTGCCGCGTCTTTCGTCGGTGGCTCGCCTGGGCGCATCATGCGGTAAATTTCTACTAATGCTTCTAAACGGTTGCTAGACGAGTCAATATTTAATGTATTTGACATGTAAGCGCCGCTGTCAACTTCATTGATATATAGAGTATCAATTTTAGTGTGACCTGCTTTAACCAATTCAGCCATCAATTCAAGTGATAGCTCGTCATTAGCGTTTGCAATAATTTCACCTGTTGACTCATCAACATAGTTTTTAGCTACAATACGGCCAATGATGTACTCATGTGGTACTTCTAATTGATTAATGCCTTTTTTCTCGATGCTCTTGATGTGACGTGCCGTAATACGACGACCGCTTTCAACAAGTACTTCACCGTCTTCGCCTTTGATATCAAAAGCGGCAGTTTCACCACGTAAACGTGAAGGTACTAGTTCCATAAGAACTTTACCGTCAGCTACTTCAAACGCGGTAGTATCGAAGAACATAGCTAGCATGTCTTCGCTAGAGTACTCAAGTGCACGTAAAATAATAGAGGCCGGTAATTTACGACGACGGTCTATACGTACATATAAGTTATCTTTTGCATCAAACTCGAAGTCTAACCATGAACCACGGTAAGGTATAACGCGAGCGTTATATAATACTTTACCCGATGAATGGGTTTTACCGCGGTCGTTATCAAAGAATACACCAGGGCTACGGTGTAGCTGAGAAACGATAACACGCTCTGTACCATTGATTACAAAAGTACCGGTATCAGTCATGAGCGGAATTTCGCCCATGTAAACTTCTTGCTCTTTAATGTCTTTAACTGTGCCTGGAGCTTCTTTGTCCATAACTACAAGACGCAGTTTCACGCGAAGTGGAGCAGAATAAGTCACACCGCGAATTTGACATTCTTTTACATCGAATACTGGCTCACCAATACGATAACTAACGTATTGAAGCTCAGAATTTCCCGAGTAGCTTTTTATAGGGAACACAGAACGGAAGGCTGCTTCCAAACCATGATCGCCATCAGCGTCTGGGACTAAGAATTTTTTAAACGATTCTAACTGTGTCGACAGTAAGAAAGGTATATCCAAAACTTGTGGACGTTTACCAAAATCCTTACGGATACGTTTCTTTTCAGAATAAGAGTAAGCCATGGGGTTCCTCAGCTTGCTGATCTTTGACCCGACCTGTTCTTGTAAGAACAGACTTAACTGGCATCTATGCCAAGATTTACAACATTTGATTGTTGTTCTAATTTAACTTTGCCTTACCAACACTAGCAAACTATAAAGCGTTGAAAGAAAAGGAAAAATCAGATTTTATTTACGTTATAGGAATACATAACTCTATAGCGCAAAAAGGCCGGTGATTAAATAATCACCAGCCCTTGCCTGATTACTCAGGCAGCGAACCTAGCGTGAGCTAGATTACTTAACCTCAACTTCAGCACCAGCTTCAGTAAGTTCTTTCTGAAGTGCTTCAGCTTCTTCTTTAGATACACCTTCTTTGATAGGTGCAGGAGCAGCTTCAACAAGTGCTTTAGCTTCTTTAAGGCCAAGACCAGTTGCGCCACGTACAGCTTTGATTGCCGCAACCTTGTTAGCGCCAGCGCCAGTAAGGATTACGTCAAATTCAGTTTTCTCTTCAGCAGCTTCAGCAGCAGGACCTGCTACCATAGCAGCTGCAGCAGTTACGCCGAATTTTTCTTCCATTGCTTCAACAAGAGCAACAACGTCCATTACTGACATTTCAGCAATTGCGTCAAGGATTTGGTCTTTAGTTACAGACATTACAAATTTCCTAATAATTAACGGACTCTAGGTCCAAATAAATTTTACACCGAAAGTAAGATAAAAAAGCTTAAAATTAAGCAGCTTGCTCTTCTTTCTGTACACGTACTGCTTCAATTGTTTTACACAATTTGCCAGCAGACGCTTCTTTCATAGCGCTCATTAAGCGTGCAACAGCTTCGTCGTATGTAGGTAATGTAGCAAGCATTGATGCATCTACAACATTGCCTTCAAAAGCGGCCGTTTTAACTTCGAATTTCTCATTCTTTTTCGCGAATTCTGAGAAGATACGCGCAGCAGCACCTGGGTGCTCTGATGAGAAAGCGATTAAGCTTGGGCCAACTAACGAATCAGATAGACATTCAAAATCAGTACCTTCAACAGCACGTTTTGCTAGCGTGTTACGAACAACTTTCATCCATACACCAGCTTCACGAGCTTCTTTACGAAGGGCTGTAATTGCGCCTACTGTTACACCACGAGAATCTGCAACAACTGCAGAAAGAGCACCATTGGCTGCTTCGTTGACTTCAGCAACAATTGCTTTTTTGCCTTGAAGATTTAAAGCCATGGGTGTTACTCCTGGTTTAATGGGTCACCGACACTCGGCTTCCCTGTTTTACTCTTCCCTATCAAAAAAATTGATAGAGATGCTTTTTACGGCGAGAGCCAGAAGAGATTAGGAAAATCTATCTGGGGATTCACACCGTCTACGTAGGTAATATTAAGGCCGAAGCCGCCTACGGTCTTGGACGGAAGTCCAATTTATCGCATCGCGCAAGCGCTTAGCGAAATTATGGACTTCAACCCGAATTCTTTACTTGTTAAATAATAAATTATTCAACAAAATGGCGCAAAATTATAGTACAAATTTCACGCCATGTAAACACTTATTAAGCTATAGAAGTGCTTAACGTGTTTTGGTCAACAGCAACACCTGCGCCCATAGTAGTAGAGATGGTTACTTTCTTAACGTAAACACCTTTAGCTTGAGAAGGTTTAGCCTTCTTAAGCGCAACAACTAGAGCTTCAAGGTTTTGTTGAAGTTGCTCAGCAGTGAAATCAACCTTACCGATAGTCGTATGGATGATACCATTTTTGTCATTACGGTAACGTACTTGACCTGCTTTTGCGTTTTTAACTGCTTCTGCAACGTTAGGTGTTACAGTACCAGTTTTAGGGTTAGGCATAAGACCACGTGGACCTAAGATTTGACCTAGTTGACCAACAACACGCATAGCGTCTGGTGATGCAACAACAACGTCAAATTCCATCTCGCCTTTCTTAACTAGTTCAGCAAGATCTTCCATGCCTACTAATTCAGCACCAGCTTCTTTTGCAGCTTCTGCATTAGCGCCTTGTGTGAATACAGCAACACGAACGTCACGGCCAGTACCGTTAGGTAGTACAGTTGCACCACGAACGTTTTGGTCAGATTTACGAGCGTCAATACCAAGGTTAACAGCAACGTCAACACTTTCTACAAATTTAGCTGTTGCTAATTCTTTTAAAAGAGCAACTGCTTCATTGATTTCGTAATCTTTAGTTACGTCCACTTTTTCGCGGATAGTACGCATACGTTTAGTTAATTTAGCCATTTCTTAGTCCTCTACGTTCAAGCCCATCGCACGCGCAGAACCTGCGATAGTGCGAACCGCAGCGTCTAAATCAGCCGCTGTAAGGTCAGCTCGTTTTGTCTCAACAATCTCTTCAAGTTGAGCACGAGTTACTGTGCCTACTTTTTCAGTGTTAGGACGGCCTGAGCCTGATTTGATACCAGCAGCTTTCTTAAGTAAGTAAGCAGCAGGTGGCGTTTTCATGTCGAACGTAAATGAACGGTCACCGTAAACAGAGATCACTACAGGAACTGGAGCGCCTTTTTCGATAGATTCTGTACGCGCGTTAAACGCTTTACAGAATTCCATGATGTTTACACCGTGTTGACCTAGTGCAGGACCTACTGGAGGACTAGGATTAGCCATACCAGCGGCAACTTGTAGCTTAATTAAAGCTTCAACTTTTTTAGCCATTATAAATACCTCATTTGGTGGGTCTTAGCCTTGTGCGCGCGAGGACGCGTACTCTAACGGCTTCCCAGTTTAAAAATTGGTTTCGTGCTTTTTGTTGGCAAAAATAAATTTTTACCTTAATACAAAAAGGCCGCTGATTATAAGTTAATCAGCGGCCTTTTTCAAGCTCCGTGCCAAAATTTAAGTAAATAATGGCGAAGCTTTTTTAATCAATTACTTATCTTGTTCAACTTGACCAAATTCAAGCTCAACAGGTGTAGAACGACCAAAAATAAGTACCGACACTTTCACGCGGCTCTTTTCGTAGTCAACTTCTTCTACAACACCACTAAAGTCAGCAAATGGACCATCAGTAACGCGAACCACTTCACCTGGCTCAAATAATGTTGCTGGTTTAGGTGCTTCTGCATTTTCTTGAAGACGGTTAAGAATACGGTCTGCTTCTTTAGAGCTGATAGGCGCAGGACGGTCAGAAGTACCACCAATGAAGCCCATTACACGTTCAGTGCTGTTCACTAAGTGCCAGCTTGCGTCATTCATATCCATTTGTACTAGTACGTAACCTGGAAAGAACTTGCGCTCAGATTTACGCTTTTGACCTGCGCGCATCTCAACAACTTCTTCTGTTGGTACTAGTATTTCACCAAAGCTCTCTTCAAGGCCTTCGATTTTAATGTGCTCTGATAACGTTTGCGCTACACGCTTTTCGTAACCAGAGAATGCTTGTACAACGTACCAGCGTAATTTAATTTCTTTGTTCTCATCCGACATGGGATCAGATCTCCAATCCAGTTAAAAAGCCTACAGCGCGGAATAAAATGCCATCTAATCCCCAAAGGATAAGCGCCATAATCACTGTTGCAACCATTACGATTAATGTCGTGTGGGTAGTTTCTTGACGCGTTGGCCAAACAACTTTACGTACTTCAATGCGTGCTTCTTTAGCAAAGGCTAAAAAGTCACGACCTTTAGCGGTTTGAGAGGCAATGCCTAAACCTACCGCTATAGCAACCACAACGCCAATTGCACGTAGTAATACAGACTGATCTGCAAACATATGATTACCAACAACTGCGCCTGCAAGTAGCGCGATTGCTACTAACCACTTTACTGACTCCATCGCACTTGATGGGGTTTCTACATTCGTGCTCATAATATTATTACCTTAACTACAGACACAACAACCCTACACAACGGCAGGGTTAATCCATTAAAATCTAAACTTAAAAACAGACTTATTTAAACCGATTTTTAACCCCAGACTTACTCAACTCATGAGTAAAATTGGCAGGGGCGGAGAGATTCGAACTCCCAACCGTCGGTTTTGGAGACCGCTGTTCTACCAATTGGAACTACGCCCCTGCAAAGTGGATGCCTATTATACTTACGCAAATTATTAACACAAGCCTAAAAGATACCCACATAGGAAAATCTAATTAATTAATTCCATTATTGTTTCGCCTGCCAATCATTTACTCTCTTATATAAAGGCGTTGTGCTTAATTTAATGGTTATTTTTCTAATACTTTATACACATCACTAAGTAAGCTTGATGCGCCAAACCTAAATGTAGCGGCCTGCAAGTAATCATCGCCCATTATTGAGCGTGTTAGTGCTAAATATTCTTTTGCATCACTAACAGTTTTAACACCGCCAGCGGCTTTAAAGCCAACTACTTTACCCGATTTTTTAATAGTCTTAAGCATCACGTTTGTGGCTTCAAGCGTTGCATTTACAGCTACTTTACCTGTGCTAGTTTTTACAAAGTCGGCTCCGCCTTGAATTGCTAAGTTAGTTGCTTTGGTTATTAACTCTTTAGTTTTAAGCTCGCCACTTTCTATAATTACTTTTAACTGAGCTTTTGTACCGCAGGCTTTTTTACTTTGAGTTACATACTCAAGCACTTTAGAGTCCTCACCGGTAATAAGTGCTTTATAGGGTATAACTAAATCTATTTCATCCGCGCCGCGCTCAATAGCTATTAGCGTTTCGTTTATCACATCGCTCAGTGGCGCATCACCACTGGGAAAGTTTGTAACCGTTGCCACTTTTACATGGTTAAGCTCACGTGCCGCTAATGCTATTTTTGCATCATCTACAAAATCGCTGTAAACACATACCGCAGCCGGTGTGCCCAATTGTGGGTTTATGCTAGTTATAAGCTGCTGAATATCGTTTGAAGTATCCGCTGTATTTAAGCTGGTTAGGTCCATTAGCGAAACAGCTAAATGCGCATCGTTGAGTTGTTCAGTCATAAGTAATCCATTTATTAAAACAATAAATATTGGTGCAGCCATAGTAACAAATTATCGTCATCTCGCTATAGCTCATAACCAAACACTATAAGCTACTTGTTTTACTTGTAATTGCTTGCAAAGCCTTATTAACTAAGTCTTAGGCCTAAAAAGACCACTCATTATAACTTTTGGTTATATAAACTTGGTTTTAATTATTTTTTACTTACCAGTGAGCGCTATATTCTGCCACTTGCTCAATAGCGTTTTATTTTGGATTTTATTTAGAGGTGTTAACCACGTGCAGTATTTACCTATCTTTACCAAACTCGACAACAAACCCGTGCTGGTTGTTGGCGGTGGAGAGGTCGCATTACGTAAATGTCGCGCGTTTTTAAAAGCCCGCGCAAATGTAACCTTAGTGGCACCTTGGTTTTGTGATGAATTAAAAGAGCATGCGCAAAACAATGAAGTAACGCTTATTGATGCCTATTTTGATGAGTCGCACCTTAATGGCAAAATGCTAGTTATAGCAGCCACAGACTTAGACGAAGTAAACAACACGGTATTTGAGCTGGCAAACGCACGCAATGTGTTTGTAAATGTGGTTGATGACCAACCAAAATGTACGTTTATATTTCCATCAATTGTAGATCGCGACCCAATAACCATTGCTATATCAAGCGCTGGCACTGCGCCTGTGCTAGCACGCCGTTTACGTGAAAAGCTCGAAACGTTAATTCCACAACACATTGGCCCACTGGCTACTTTAGTTGGCAGCTTTAGAGATAAAGTAAAACAGCGCTTTAAACACTTTGCTGATCGCCG
Organism: uncultured Pseudoalteromonas sp.; assembly: GCF_963922945.1. Classification (GTDB taxonomy): domain Bacteria; phylum Pseudomonadota; class Gammaproteobacteria; order Enterobacterales; family Alteromonadaceae; genus Pseudoalteromonas. Next base: position 22,386 of record NZ_CAWUKC010000045.1, read on the forward strand.
CCAGTTTTGGGAAGGCGTGTTTGATTCATCAGTCGTGAGCAAAGTACAAACCGGTAATACCGATGCGGCACAAGCGCAGTTAGAGCAGATGCTTGATGCCAAAGCAGAGCCAGAAGGCGAAGTATATATAGTAGGTGCAGGCCCTGGCGACCCTGAACTTTTAACACTTAAAGCACTGCAGTTAATGCAGCAAGCTGACGTCGTTGTATACGATTATTTAGTATCTGATGAAATTATGGAATTGGTACGCCGAGACGCTGACTTAGTATGTGTAGGCAAGCGTTTGGGCGATCATAGTGTGGCTCAAGAAGACACTAACCAAATGTTGGTTGATTTTGCCAAGCAAGGCAAAAAAGTATGCCGCATTAAAGGTGGCGACCCATTTATATACGGCCGTGGTGGTGAAGAAGTACAAGTACTGGCTGCCAATAACGTTAATTATCAAATAGTGCCTGGTATAACTGCCGCTGCTGGCTGTAGCGCGTATGCGGGTATTCCGCTTACTCACCGCGACCACGCACAAGCCATCCAATTTGTTACTGGGCATTGTAAAAAAGATGGCCAAGAGCTTGATTGGCAATCGCTTGCTAAAGCGCATCAAACTTTAGCTATTTATATGGGCGTTATTAAATCGCCACATATACAGGCTGAGCTGTTAAAGCATGGCCGCAGCGCAACAACCCCTGTTGCCGTAATCGAAAATGGGACACGCAAAAACCAACGTGTAGTGACCGGCCAATTAGGTGAGCTTGCAGATTTAATAGAGCGCAACAGTGTTGTATCGCCAGCATTACTTATTATTGGCGAAGTAGCCGCCCTGCACTCACAGCTGGCATGGTTTGGCCAAAACGAGCAAACCAGTAGCTTTGCACAGCCGCTAACCGGCGTAGCAAATACATAATTATATTTTACTTATTCACTTTTAATCATTTTAGTAGGACGACTAACAATGGCTTTAACTCACCTTCAGCAACTTGAAGCTGAAAGTATCAAAATCATGCGCGAAGTCGCCGCTGAGTTTGAGAACCCAGTAATGCTTTACTCAATTGGTAAAGACTCGTCGGTACTTTTGCACTTAGCGCGTAAAGCATTTTACCCTGCAAAAATTCCGTTTCCGCTATTACACGTAGACACCAACTGGAAGTTTCGTGAAATGATTGAGTTTCGCGACCGTCTAGCCAAAGAATACGGTTTTGACTTAATTGTTCATAAAAACCCAGAAGGTTTGGCCATGAACATCAGCCCGTTTACCCATGGTTCAGGCAAGCATACCGACATAATGAAAACCCAAGGCTTAAAGCAAGCACTTGATAAATACGGTTTTGATGCTGCCTTTGGTGGTGCACGCCGCGATGAAGAAAAGTCTCGTGCTAAAGAGCGTGTTTACTCGTTCCGCGATAAACACCACCGCTGGGACCCTAAAAACCAACGCCCTGAGCTTTGGAATACTTACAACAGCCAAGTTAACCCAGGTGAAAGCATTCGTGTATTCCCACTTTCTAACTGGACTGAGCTTGATATTTGGCAATACATTTACCAAGAAAACATCGAAATGGTTCCGCTTTATTTAGCAAAAGAGCGCCCAGTAGTAGAGCGCGATGGCACCCTAATAATGGTTGACGATGAGCGCATGCCACTTAATGAAGGTGAAGTACCGCAAATGAAATCGGTACGTTTTCGTACTTTAGGCTGTTACCCACTTACCGGTGCAGTTGAATCAACAGCCAGTAACCTAACCGAAATTATTGAAGAAATGCTGCTATCTACGTCATCTGAACGTGAAGGCCGTGTCATCGATCACGACTCAGCAGGCTCAATGGAGAAGAAAAAACGTGAGGGGTATTTCTAATGTCTACCAATACTAACGACACCATTAACGAAGTAAAAGAAATTGGCATAGACGCCTACCTAGCACGCCAACAAGATAAAAGCTTATTGCGAATGCTTACTTGTGGCAGCGTAGACGACGGTAAATCAACACTGATTGGCCGCCTTTTGCACGACAGCCACCAAATTTATGAAGATCAGCTAGCTGCGCTTCATAAAGATAACGAAAAAGTAGGTAACGCAGGCGAAGAGCTCGACTTAGCGCTACTCGTAGATGGCCTACAAGCTGAGCGCGAGCAAGGCATTACTATTGACGTAGCGTACCGTTATTTTTCAACCGCTAAGCGTAAATTCATTATTGCCGACACCCCAGGGCACGAGCAATACACACGCAACATGGTAACAGGCGCATCAACCAGCGATGTAGCCATTATTTTGGTTGATGCTCGCTATGGTGTACAAGTACAAACTAAGCGTCATAGCTTTATTTGTGACTCGCTAGGTATTAAACAGTTTGTAGTAGCGATTAATAAAATGGATATCGTTGATTTTGACGAAACCGTTTATGAAAAAATTAAAGCCGACTACCTTAAATTTGCTGAGCAACTTAACGTAACAAATATTAAGTTTGTGCCTATGTCGGCGCTGAAAGGCGACAACGTAGTAACACGCTCTGCGCACACGCCTTATTACACCGACAAACCACTGCTTGAGCTTTTAGAAGACTCACCAGCGGCCGAAACCGATACTGGTTTTGAAGCACGCTTACCAGTGCAATACGTAGTGCGCCCTAACTTAAACTTCCGTGGTTTTCAGGGCACGTTGGCATCAGGTAAGTTGCACGTAGGTGATGCAGTAAAAGTATTACCGTCGGGTAAAACATCAAACATTAAAGAAATAGTAACCTTTAATGGCAACCTAGATCATGCTGAATCCGGCCAAGCAATTACCGTTACCCTAAATAGCGAAATTGATATTAGCCGCGGTGATGTAATAGTACCTGCAAGCTCAACAGCTACTGTCACTAACCTTATACAGGCAAAACTTGTGTGGATGCACGAAGAGCCACTGGTGCTAGGTAAAAGCTACAACATTAAACTAGGTAGTAAAAACACATCAGCTGTGGTTAAAAAGATTGATCACACCATTGATGTTAACACTCTAGAGCACGGCTCTGCCGACTCACTGCAGCTAAACGAAATTGCTATTGTCACGCTTGAACTAAGCGAGACAATATTAGCTGACGAGTATAACAACAACCACGAAACAGGTTCATTTATCCTTATCGACCGTTTATCTAACTTAACGGTTGCAGCAGGTATGATTGAGCAAGTATTAAAAAGCGAAAAACAAAAAAGCGATTTCAGCGACTTTGAAATTGAGTTTAATAGCTTAGTACGCAAGCACTTCCCACACTGGCAAGCGCTTGATATTTCAAAACTGTAAGTATAAAAATGTCTGTTAGGAATATAAAAGCATGGTAGAGCAGCTGGTTTTAACAGGCATTATGCTTACCTTAGTCGGGTGCCTTTTTGGCACCCGCATTAATCCAGCATGGTTATTTGTAAGTGCTATTGGGACTAGTTATTTAACTGGGCTTATAGACCTTGAAAGCATGCTAGTAAATTACGCAAACCCGTCACTCATTACTCTTGTGTTATTAGTACTGGTTTCAATTGCAATTGAAAAAACCACGCTAATCCAAAAACTATCGCAATCACTATCTAAAGGAAGCTTAGTAAAATCGGTAACAAAGCTGGGAATATCAACCGCCTTTTTATCGTCGTTTACTAACAATACTGCGGTGGTGGCGTCACTTATTACTGCTATAAAAGACAACCCAACACATTCACCTTCAAAACTACTGTTACCGCTTTCGTACACCGCTATATTAGGTGGTACCCTTACACTTATTGGTACTTCAACCAATTTAATAGTAAACGGTTTTGCGGTAGATGCGGGCATGGAACCGCTAGGCTTTTTTGATTTTACCTTAGTGGGTATTGGCGCATTAAGCGTTGGCCTCATTACTATTTTAGTAATGCTCAAATACCTGCCCGACAATGGCAAAAACGCGCAAGAAGTTATTCCTTTTTATTTAGAGGGTAAGGTACAAGCTGGCTCTAAACTCATAGGCCGTACCGTAGAAGAAAACGGCCTACGCGATTTAAAAGATTTATTCCTCGCCGAAATTATTCGCGGCGATGAGCGCATATACGCAGTAACACCTCAGCAAATTATTAGACAAAACGATGTACTGCTGTTTGTAGGCGATATTAAATCGGTACCACTACTTAGGCGTTTTGATGGCCTAAAAGTAGTACACGACAACCACGAAAAAGACATAGAACACTTAGTAGAAGTGGTTGTAAGCCAGTCGTCTAAGTTTATTGGCAAAACCGTAAAAGAAGCGCGCTTCAGAGAGCAGTTTCATGCCGCGGTTATTGCTATTCGCCGCGGGCATGACCGCCTACAAGGCGGCCTTGGGCAAGTGCAATTACAAGCCGGCGACTCTTTAATACTCGCCCCAGGCAAAAGCTTTTACTCTTTACCTAATTTAAACCGCGAATTTGTGTATATATCGGGGTTTGACTTACAAACACACCTAAAACCTAAGCAATCTAATATTGTATTAGCAGGCTTTGCCGCTGTATTAGGGCTAAGTATTGTAGGTATAGTCCCTTTAGTAAAAGGCCTTCTAGTATTACTAATAGGGTTAATGCTTAGCGGTACAGTTAAACTGAGCGAAGTAAAACGCCGCTTTCCCATTGAGCTACTTGCTGTTGTAGGCAGTGCCATAGGCCTTGCTAAATTAATGATAGAAACCGGGCTTGCCGGGCAAATATCAAGCGCCTTGTTTATAGTACTGGGTGATTTTGGCCCATACGGTGCGTTTATCGCCATATTTTTAATGACCGTATTATTTACTGAGCTTATTACTAATAATGCCGCAGCCGCACTTTCATTTCCTGTGGCTTACTCGCTAGCAGTGGGCTTTAATGTCGATCCCCTGCCGTTTATTATGGCGGTAGCGTTTGGTGCATCGGCCAGTTTTATATCGCCATTTGGGTATCAAACTAACCTTATGGTTTATAGTGCGGGTAACTACCGCTTAAAAGATTACATAACAATGGGCTTGCCCCTTTCCATTATTTATTCAATCACGGTATTAACCTTGATCCCGCTCGTATTTCCGTTTTAATACGGGCGCTTAAAGTACAAGAGACTCACCACTATGGATGAAAATATTGTTTGGCATAACTACGCAATCACCAAGTCACAGCGTAGTGAGCAAAAAAAGCATAAACCGGCCATTTTATGGTTTACCGGTTTTTCAGGATCTGGCAAAAGCACTGTAGCCAACGCACTAGAAGCAGCGCTTAACCAACAAGGCGCGCACACCTACCTCCTTGACGGCGACAACGTACGCCACGGCCTATGTAAAGACTTAGGCTTTAGCGACGAAGATCGTATTGAAAACATACGCCGCGTTGGCGAAACTGCAAAACTCATGACCGATGCAGGCTTATTAGTACTTACCGCGTTTATTTCACCATTTAGAGCAGAGCGCGACATGGTGCGTAACTTGGTAGACGACGGCGAGTTTATTGAAGTATTTATAGATACCCCGCTTGATGTATGTGAAAGCCGCGACCCTAAAGGCTTATACAAAAAAGCCCGCGCAGGCGAGATAAAACACTTTACTGGTATCGACTCAAGCTACGAGGTACCCAACAACCCAGAAATAATTTTAGATACCAGTAAAAACACCCTAGACCAATCGGTTACTCAACTGATAACGTATCTAAAACAAAAGCATATTATAGGTTAACCCCAATGAACCAAACCGAGCTACTAGAAGAAACCCTCATCCTTGCCCGCAAAGCAGGCCAAGCCATAATGGGGATTTACGAAAAGGACTTTAACGTTGAATACAAAGCCGATGAAAGCCCAGTAACCGACGCCGACTTAGCAGCTCATAAAGTGATTGTGGCAGGGTTAAAGCAGCTCACCCCCGACACACCGATACTTAGCGAAGAAAGCGCTGATATAAGCTGGGATATTCGTCAAACATGGAAAAGCTACTGGTTAGTAGACCCCATCGACGGCACGAAAGAGTTTATAAAAAAGAACGACGAATTTACCGTAAACATAGCGCTTATCGAAAACGGTAAACCTGTACTTGCTGTCGTTGATGCGCCTGCGCTTGGCGTATCGTACCTTGCTGCAGAAGCCATTGGCGCGTTTAAAGACAAAGGCGATGAACGAATAGAGCTTAAAGTAACCACCAAACCTAACAAAGGGTTAATCCGCGTAGTTGGCAGCCGCTCGCACCCATCACCTGATTTAGCCGAGTTTGTAAAACGCTTTGACGAGGTTGAAATGGTGTCAAAAGGCAGCTCACTAAAATTATGTTTAGTGGCTGAAGGCAGTGCCGATATTTACCCGCGCTTAGGCCCAACCTGCGAATGGGATACGGGTGCTGGCCATGCAATAGCCGAAATAGCGGGTGCCAAAGTCACTAAGCTCGATGGCAGCCCGCTTTTATATAACACTAAAGATGAGTATTTGAATCCGTATTTTGTAGTGAGTGCGGTGGAAGGATAAAAGCTAAGAGCTTCGAGCTGTTAGCCACGAGCAGCTCGGTGTAAACCTAAACACCGTAGGTTGGGTTGAGTGGAACGAAACCCAACGAATATTGAGTTTATGGGCTGCGGGCTTAGCGTTGCGAGCAGCTCGGGAGAAATTTTCACTGTAGGTTGGGTTATGTACAACGAAACCTAACCATGGAATAAAAAATGCCATGCATTGGAGGTCTCTTTTAACTGCTTTACTTTCCAATACAATTTACTGATATCCCATAGTTAGTCAACACTCCACATATCAGTGCC
>NZ_CAWUKC010000046.1:0-28558 GCF_963922945.1 uncultured Pseudoalteromonas sp.
TCAACACGCCCTAACTGTTATCGCTTATTTTTGATAAACTCGTGAAAAATACTTCGCGAAACGACAAACACAATGAAAAAAAGGATCTGTATACTTGCTTTGCTCCTTGCTGGGTGTGCAAGTAATCAAGCGCCTCCTTATGAAATAAATAATAAGCAGTTTTATGAAAATGTGGATGAGCAAGGCAACAAGATATTTGCTTATGTTGTGTCGGTTAAGGCCGAGCAGCGTAGTAACATAAATTTTAATAACGGCGGGCGAGGCGAGAAAAGGCCGAGCCGCTCAGATGTGAAACGTTATATAGAGCAAGAGCATTTTGAGGACTCTAGTGTGCTAAAGCTTAAGCTAGAGGATGAAGCTGTTAGGCTTTTAAATGATACCCTTAGTAAAAATAATTACTGTGAAAAAAAACACGAAATTACACAAGTACTATGGCGTGATTTGAGCGTGCAACTAAGAGGGCGTTGTTTGTAATATGTTGGCCGATAAGAAAAAACTTGCTCAGCTGTTAGCGCAGTTAGATATTGATTACGATGTGATAGAACACCCGGCATTACACACCAGCTTAGATGCGGATGCATTTATGGTGGAGCGTCCTGGTACGAGGCTAAAAAACTTATTTTTACGTGATAATGAAGGAAAAAATCACTTTTTAGTGATCACCGCACATGATAAACAGCTTGATTTAAAAACCTTATCTAAGCAACAAGGGCTTTCTCGATTGGGGTTTGCTTCAAGTGAGCGCCTAGCGCGGTATTTAAAAGTGGCGCCAGGTTGTGTGTCTATGCTTGCCCTAGCAAACGATAAACAAAGCAGTGTTACGTTGTGGCTTGATCAAGATATTTGGTTTAACGATCTGTTTCATTGTCACCCGTTTGAGAACACTCAAACATGGTTACTTGCAAAAAATGATTTAAATACATTTTTTGAACATACAGGGCATCAACCTCGGGTAATGTTTCTACCTTCTCGATAGCCAAGTGTGACTAATGCCAAGCCGATAAAGCAGACACTCAGTAGGCAAAGCATAAATGCGGTATGCCCTGAGTGTTGATAAACAATACCAGGCAATAACGAGCCTAGCGCGCCACCACTATAATAAAACGACACATACCCGCCATTTGTTACACTTGAAGGTGCTTTGCTAATCTTGTTAACGAGCGGAGCTGCACTTGAGTGAATAACAAACATAGCAGCGCAAAATATTGTAAATGCAATTAAAAATACACTCAGTTGCTGGCTGATAAGTAACACTATGCTTAAGTTATACACGATAAAAACCGCAGCAAGTAAATGCCAAGGCGAAGGCGCTTTTTTGGCAAGCCAAGGTGTTGCAATAGAGGCTAAAGCACCAATTAAATAACCGCTGTACACTAAACCTATATCGCGGGTATTTGTGATTAAAAAGGTGTTTTGCAAAATAAATGGTAGGTAATTTAATAAGGCCGCAAAGCAAAAAAACATACAAAAAACGGCACCATACAATTTTAGTACTGCCGCATCTTTTAGCTGTTTAATATATGTTAGCGGCGTGAGTGCTGATTGATTAGATACCATAAAGTCGGAGGGCTTTATACTTATAGCTAGGCCAATAAGCACAATGGATATAACATAATAAAAACTTTGCCAGTACCATACATCACTAAATAAAGCAGCCAATACTCGGCCAAAGTAACCCCCAGCTATGGTACTGCCTATGTACAAGGTCATATTTTTTTGTAAGGTATCTGCGCTATAACGTATACCAATGTAGCTTGTCATCGCGGTAAGTGCGGCGGGTAAGGTTAAGCCTTGTATAAAGCGTACTAAAAGTAATAGCTCAAAGCTTGATGCCACTGTAAACAGCATGCAGCTCACACCTAAAATAAACATAGCAATACGTAAAATAACAAGTGGGTTTCGCTTGGCTAAAAATAGTCCATAAATAAAAGGAGCTATTGCTAAAGGCAGCATGGTGACACTCATTAAGCTGCCGGCGAGCGCAGTAGGCACGTTAAATTCGCTAGCAAATAAGCTCAATAAAGGTTGAGGTGCGTACAGTACAAAAAATATAAACACCGAGCAAAAAAGTAAATGTAGCAAGCGCATTATAAGGCTTAAAAAAGAGCAGATAAATTAACCAAAGTATATGAAAAATGGCTTATATTTCATAGGCTCATTCAACAACAATTGCGCTAAATCAAGGTGTATTTTGTCCCCTATGCTAGATTAATGCTAATAGCACTGTTATTTATACTCGTTGGTGATTAAAATAAACCTAATATAAGTTTTTAGTGGAATAAAACCATGGGTTCATTACAAGACCAATTGCTAAAAGCAGGGTTAACAACGTCGCATAAAGCTAAAGTTGCTAAGTCAGAAAAACGTAAGCAACAAAAAAAGCAAAAAAAAGGGGCTACGAGTAATCCAAGCGATCTGCAAAAGCATATTCAGCAAACTAAATTAGAGCAGCAAAAAAAGGCTGAAGAACTTAATCAGTCTCGCCAAGAAGAGCTTAAGCAACGTGAGCAAGTTGCCCGTGTTAAGCAAATTCTCGAGCATCATAACCAAGACTCTATCCGCGGTGAGCGCACTTTTAATTTTACTTACGATAATAAAGTAAAAGAGATAGACGTAAATGAGAGCACCCAAAAAGCATTATCGGGTGGTCGTTTAGCCATTTGTGTATTAGAAGGGCAGTTTTACGTACTTGATGATGAGCCAGCACGTAAAGTGGCAGAAGTTGATGAAAAGTATATTGTTTTTCATGTGGAACCTGAAAACAAACCTAAAGACGAAGACGACCCTTACGCAGACTTTGAAGTACCAGATGATCTAGTGTGGTAAGTGTTTGTTCAGTATTGTTTGCTAAAGTTAGCAATACAGGCTGAAAACGTCGTCGTGTTTGATCGCCGAGTGTAATTTAATACGTATGCTTTTTATCAGATTGTTTACTACAATCAATAGACTATTTTTTAACCGTCAAAAAGAAGAGTGAATATAATGAGCAAGATAAAAACACTAATTGTAGGCGCGGGTATTAGTTTAGCCGCAAGTTTATCGTTTAATGCAGCGGCTGCTGATGGCGAAGCCCTGTATACACAAAAAATGTGTCAAACGTGCCATGGTGCAGAAGGTAAAGCTCCTATTATGGGCGCATACCCTAAAATTAACGGTCAAAACAAAGACTATTTAGTTGCGCAAATGAAAGATATTAAATCGGGCGCACGCAACAATGGTATGACTGCGGCAATGAAAGCAATGGTTGCAACAGTAACAGATGAAGAATTTGAAGCTATTGCGGATTACCTTTCAAAGGTAAAATAAAGCAGCGCCTGTAAAAACAACATATTGTTTTTAAATTGAATGAAAGCGCCAACAGCCACACATTTGTGTGGCTGTTTTGTTTGTGTTTGCTATAAAATTAATACTGTTTTAGACTTCTAAACATCTATTCGTACTTATGTTGTTGTACGTATTTTAAAAGGCTGATTATGACTGATTTACCCCAACTAAATTTAAAAAACAAAGTGTCGGAGCAGGAGTGGAAATTGCGCGTAGATTTAGCGGCTTGCTATCGATTAGTCGATCATTTTCGTTGGGGGGACTTAATCTACACGCATTTATCAGCACGTTTACCTGGCACCGATCACTACCTTGTAAATGCGTTTGGCTTAACGTTTGACGAAGTAACCGCATCAAACTTAGTAAAAGTTGACTTACACGGCAATATTATTGATGACACCCCATTTAGTATTAACCCTGCGGGGTTTACTATTCATAGCGCCATACATGAAGTCCGTGAAGACGCGCATTGTGTTATTCATTTACATACCAAAGAAACTATTGCCGTTGCTACTCAAAAAAACGGCTTACTACCGTTAAGCCAATACTCTATGTTTTCGCTCCCTTCGCTGTCGTACCATGGCTATGAGGGGCTGGCGGTGAACGATGACGAGCGAAAAGTATTACAAGATGATTTAGGCAATACTAATCACATGTTATTGGTGAATCATGGTGGTTTAACCGTTGGACCAACCGTAGGCGATGCCTTTATGCGTTTTTATGACTTGCAACGTGCCTGCGAAATCCAACTTGCTTTACAAGCCAGCTCACAAGAGGTTATTCCCGTGCCGCAGCCAATTATCGACAATATTTATAACCAAGCTAATGTGGTTCACAGTGGCAGTACAGGTGGGCAGCTTGCTTGGCCTGCTATGTTACGAAAAGCGTACCGACTTGATCCCAGTTTTGCACAATAGCCTGTGTGGCTAATAAGGAATTTAAATGAAAGTAAATCGCGTAGAAGTATTTGATATTCATTGCCCAGAGCGTCCAGCCTGGACTCCCGTTTTTGTACGTATTCATACCGATGAAGGCATAAGTGGTGTAGGTGAGGCTGGTTTAGCTTACGATTTAGGCCACAGCGCAGCAGCGGCAATGATAAAAGAAATGGCAGATGCGTTTTTAATTGGCCACGACCCATTTCAAACCGAAAAATTATGGTCGCGTATGTTACGCGAAAGCTTTTGGGGCTTAGGTGGCGGCCCCGTTGTTTATGCAGCAATGAGCGCAATTGATACAGCACTTTGGGATATAAAAGGTAAAGCACTTGGCTTACCGGTATATCAATTACTGGGCGGTAAAGTAAACGATAAGCTACGTACTTACGCATCGCAGCTACAGTTTGACTGGGATAGCGAGTTTAAAGCGTTAGTACAGCCTCAAGAATACGCAGAGGCGGCGTTAAAAGCCGTAGCTGAAGGGTATGATGCTGTAAAAGTTGACCCTATCCAATACGATAAAGACGGAAATACATACTACGACCGCACTAAAATTATCTCTCGTGGTGAAATGAAACTATACCGTGCCCGCATGCAAGCAATACGTGAAGCGGTGGGTGATGAAGTGGATATTATTTTTGAATGCCACAGCTTACCTGGAGCGACCTCTGCTATACAAATTGGTGAAATAGCTGAAGAGTTTGATTGTATGTATTACGAGGAGCCAGTTAACTACTTAAATCATTCTTTACATGCAAAAGTAGCTGATAAAGTGGCAGTTCCTATTGCTGGTGGTGAGCGTTTATACAATCGCTGGGGTGTGCGCCCTTACTTAGAAGATCAAAGCATTGATGTGCTTCAGCCCGATATTGGTTTATGTGGTGGTTTTACCGAAACCAAAAAAGTATGTGACTACGCTGATATTTTCGATGTGCGTATTCAAGCGCATGTATGTGGCGGTCCTGTAGCTACTGCCGCGTCGTTACATTTAGAAACCGCAATTCCTAACTTTTTAATTCATGAGCATCATACATATGCCATTAAAAAGTGGAACCGAGAGCTGTGCTTACAAGATCCACAACCAAAAAATGGCTTTTTTGAAGTATCAGAAGAGCCAGGCTTAGGCATTGAATTAAACGATGAGATTGTTATGCGCTCGCAGCGCGTAGAAATTAAATAATTTAAATCTTAATTTTAAAAGTAAAAGCCGGTAAGTGATAACTCACTTACCGGCTTTTTTATAATTGTGTAACCGCACCTAATACCTATGAGCAATAACGTTTGAATATTTTAAGGGATTAATTGGCAGGGTTAATTGAACACGTAACGCTGTTTATTTCAGCGGTGGCTTTACTATCAAGGTGGCGTATATAGCAGCGGTTATTGTTTATCATTAGTTCAAATTGATCGGGAAAGTTAAGCTGTTGATTGGCTGTTATATCGCTACGGTTTGTGTTTTTAAGAGTAAAGGTACTGGTGTGAATAAACACATCATTAGCAAGCGTGACGTTTTTTATATGCATTAAGCGCTCTATAACACGCTCTACCGCTTGGCTATTTGGTTCGGTAAGTAAAGCATGATGCAGTTTAGGTGTTGGCTGTGTGTTAGATGCGCAACCACTTAAAATAGTTAAAATACCAAGGGCTGATAATCGCGAATGTCGTGTCATAGTCATTGCCGCATTTACGTAATTGGTTAAATTTAATATAGATCAACACGCCCTATATATTATAAAAATACTTAGCATTTGCGTAGCTCAGGTTATGCCACATTTTATCTGTTTTACACAAGGCTTGGTGGCTATGCCAAACATTATTGTAGCTTGCGTTAATTTGGCAAACCGGAAAGTTACTTGCAAACATAATGCGTTGCTCGCCAAAGTACGAGAACAGAGTGTCAAAACAGTATTGTTGCTGCTGTAAATTTAACGCTAAAAGCTCAAAGCCCGAAAACTTAATCGCTATATTATTGTGCGAACTTAGCATACGAATGCTTTGTTGCCAGTTCTTAATATTATTAGGTAGGCCGCCGTGGTTTATTATTATCTTTAGCTGAGGCAGTGCCTTAGCGTAATTAGTAAGCTGAGCGGCTACTGCAGTATTTTCAAGCTCAAATTGTGCTTCATAATGCAGTCCTTGCTGGCAAAGGGTTTGCAAATTATTAAAGCAAGCGGGGGTTAATAATCGCTGCGCGTCTGCGCCTTCGGTTATATCCCGTATGCCTATTAAATGCGGGTGGGTAAGGTCGTTAATTGCTTTTTGAAATTGCGCAGGTGCGCAGTCTAACTGAGCGTAACTAATGGCTTTAAAAGGCAGCTTTTTTAAATGCGAGCTTAGCCAATTAAGCTCGTTTATAGGTGATTGATTGTCAAACCCAGCTTCAATATGCACAATCCCTGCAAGTTCAAAGTCGGTACTTTTAATAAGTTGCTCATCACTCACAGGTTGCTTTATTAACTCTAAATTTGGCCATGCTGGTGGGTTTTCGCCTTGCAGCCACGTATATTGCCCCTCGGCAAGGTTAAAAAAATGCACGTGGGGGTCAATAATTTTTAAACTCATTGCGTTGTATAGCCGCCATCAATACTTTGTAGGCTACCGGTTATAAAGCTTGCTTCGTCACTGGCTAAAAAGTTAACTAATGCGGCAACTTCATCGGCTTGGCCTAGTCGATTAAGTGGTTGTAGGCTTGCTTCTTCTGCCACTATATCGGCCTTATTAGCACCGCTTTTATTGCAATACGCGTCAATTGCATTATGAAATAGTGGGGTTTCTATTGTCCCGGGGCATACCGCATTAGCGCGAATATTAAATTGGGCGTAATCCAGCGCGGTGGTTTTTGCCATTGAGGCAAGGGCATGTTTTGTCAGATTGTAGGCAAACGAGTTTGGCTTACCTATTATTGCCTGATCAGAGGCGATTAAAATGATGGCACCGCTGTTTTGCGCTTTCATACTCGGTAGTACACTTTGCACAGCCGCATAGGCCCCTTTCACGTTCAATGCAAATAACGCATCGAAAGTGTCCTCATCGGTATCCTCTATACTAGCGCTGAGGTGTTTACCGGCGTTAGAAACAAGTATATCTATAGCTGGATTTTTTTTACAAATGGCCGCAATACATGCCTTAACAGCACTTACATTACTCACATCGCATTGGTGAAAAAAACCCTGATCGCTGTACTCAATATCTAAATTGTGCACCGTATAGCCATTTTCGATAAAGCGCTTTACAACCGCCAACCCAATGCCTTTTGTACCGCCAGTAACAATTGCAACCTTAGACATACTTGCTCCTTATTTAAACTAGGTGACTAGTGAGAGTGACCGCAGCCGCCTTCAGCATGAATGTGCCCATGCGAAATTTCTTCGCTGGTTGCTTCACGCACTGATACAACTTCCACGTCAAATGTCAGCGTTTTACCAGCAAATGGGTGATTTAAGTCACAGTCTGCGTTAAAACGGCCCACTTTAACTAATGTCACCTGATGCTGACCTTGGTTTGAGTTCACTATGGCTGTCATACCTGCTTTCCACACTTTTACATCACCTTGCAGGTGCTTAAGTGGGATACGCTGAATTAAATCGTCAACTCGCTCTCCGTAAGACTCGCTAGGCTCAAGTGTCACGCTAAATTTATCGCCAGCAGTCTTGCCTTCCAGCGCTTTTTCTAAGCCAGGAAGCATACCTTCGCTACCATGAAGATAGCTAAGTGGTGCCTGGTTTAAACTGCTTTCTAATTGTTCGCCTGCTTCACTTAAGGTGTAATGAAATTCTACGGCTGAGTTTTTGCTAATTTGCATGCGTGTCTCTTTGAATTATTTCTATATTAAAAAGCAATTTTACGCGAAAGACTGAGCTTTATAAACTCAGCGTGGTTGAATAAGTGACTTTTGTAGGTCTTGCAAAAGGTTTTGTCTTTTCTGTGGTTGTTTCGGTTTGTCAGCCTGAGGAATAAATAACGTTAATTGCGTGCCAGGTTTCAAAATACTTGATGCACTGAGGTTATTCCATTTTGCTAAATCACTATGTGGTACTTCGTATAGCTGGCTAATACTCCATAAACTATCGCCAGGTTTTACTTCATAGTCTATTTCTATGGTTGGGATCACGACTTCTTGCGGCTCCAAATAAGGACTAATTTGATAATCGACAATGAGCGATTTGGGGAGCGTTTTAGGTTGCCCAACCAGCAGTTTTTCTCCTATGCCTATAATATTGTTTTGTTTTGCATTAAGCTGTTTTAATGCCTTAACCGACATATTAAAGCGCCGTGCAATACTGTAAAGCGTATCATTTTTTTTAACTATGTATTCGCCTGCAAAATTTGATTTAAAAAACTGGCTCTTCAATAGCGCCTCTTGTCCAACAGGTAAAAGCAATGAGTGGGGACCATTAGGTGAGCTTTGATTTTTTAAATAACCTTGATTAAGCGCGTGCAACTGTTTTGAGCCAACCCCAGAGAGTCTCGCTATGACCGAAAAATCAAACTGCTGCCCCACATTCATTTGCGTTGTTATTGGTTTATTAGCAAGTTTTGGGCGCTTAAAGCCTTTTTGCGGGTGTTTTACTAAATAGCTTAGCGCTAATAGTTTTGGTACATAATCAGCTGTTTCTTTTGGCAGTTTTAGAGAAAAGTAATCGGTACTTTTACCGCGTTTTTTATTTCGCTCAATGGCTCGTTTAACTCGGCCTTCACCACTGTTATATGCCGCTAACGCATGTAGCCAGTTGCCATCAAAGCGCTTGTGTAAATAGCTAAGGTATTCAAGTGCGGCATCGGTTGAGGCCAGCACATCTTGTCGTCCGTCATACCACTGATCGGATTTAACCCCAAAATGATGTGCGGTGGCGGCCACTAACTGCCAAACGCCTACCGCTTGCTGCGACGAAGCAATGGTGGGTCTAAAATCACTTTCTACAAAGGGTAATAAAGCCAACTCCATAGGCAGGCGTTTTTGCTCAATTTTTTTTACGATATGGTACAAATAAGGCGCGGCGCGTTTATTTACAGTGGGTAAGTAATTAGGTTGTTTTAAATACCAGTTAATGCGCTTTTTTAAGGCGCGATTTTGATACACCGTAAAATGTAGGTTGTTGGCAATATGTACCCATAGGTTTTCAGCTTTCGTAGGGCGTTTTTTTACGCGTGTTTTTTTTGATTTGATTGGCGAAATAGCACTGGTTTTCTGTACCGGTAATGGTTGAGTTTCTTCAGGTAAAGCTTGGTCTTCGTAACTTGGCTCAAAGTGCGTGAAAATCTGTGGTGCTTCAACAGGCTCTGCATTTTCTGTAGAGCGACAACCAAACATTAAAATACACACACATATTAAACACAATCCGCGAATTATCATCTCTTTTAAAAATACCTTTATTTGTTAACACTATTCCGTGTGCTGAGTTAATTGGGCGCGCTTAAGCCCTGCTTGTAAAAATAACTGGCTCGACTTTTTATTGAGCGCCTCTTGTTTATATGGTGCGAGTACATCCGCAGGGAAGCTTTGAGTAAGTTGCTCAAGTGTTTGTTTTTTGTTGTTTCTAACGTGCGTTATTAAATTTGTTAAAAACGCCAGTGGTTGCTTTAGTTGCTTTTTTTTAAGCGCCCCGCCGTGGCCAGGAAGTATTGTACGCAAATTAGGCTGATTAATATAGCGTTTGAGTAGGGCTTGCCAATTTTGTAATTGACCGTGACCAGGGTAGGGTAGCCAATCCACAATATCGCCGCCTATTAGCAGCGCGCCATTATTGGTACTGAGCGTTAAATCGCCGTTTGTATGGGCTTTTTCGGGCTTTATTTGTACGGCAAAGTTCCCTAAATCAATACTTTGTGGCTCGCTAATTACAGTTGTAGGTGATTCTAAGTTATAAGTTTTCCAACGTAAAAAACGCTGTTTAGCTAATGATAGTTTTTCTCGCCACTGTGTTTGTTGTTGTTCGGGCAATGTGGCTAAGCGCTGATAGCTCAGCTCTATACTTTTTTCATAGCCTGCTAACTTATCATCGTACGCCTGCTGGTATGTGGCAAAGTTATCGGCTACTTGCTTATGCACTATTAGCTGTGCTTTTGGGAAGGCGTTTTGTAATACGGCCATGCCGAGTAAATGATCATCATGAAAGTGGGTAGCAACCAAATAACATAGCGGGGTTTTAAGGTGTTTTTTTAATTGTGCAGCCAGTGCTTCTACCGCTGCAAAGTTTCCGCTAGCATCTACCATTAGCGCACATTGCTCGCCTTCAATAAGTACTTGGTTAGAATCGTAAAAGCGCAGCTTATCTTGTTGTTTTAAAAAGTGAATATTGTCATTTATTTGCTCCCAAGTAACCGCTGCCATACTAAAGTTAGAAAATGTGCTAAGTGTGATAAAAAGGGAGGGGACAACTTTTAAAAAGAAGGAGTTTAACTTCATTACGTATCTCTGTGCAGCGTTTAAGATACATCATAATAAACAAAAAGCGCACGAGGCGCTTTTTATTTTTTAGTTGGGTCACTCGCCAAGCATTGGCTGAGTTTATCAATGAGTTGATCTTGCTGCTGTTGCGCTACACTGGCATGCGTTTTAGCTTCGAGCAACTCATGGCTCAGTGTAAGTGCTGCTAAAAGTATCGCTTGTTGTTCGTTGCGAACTGATGAGCGTTGCTTTGTTTGCTCAACCAAGTCATTTAAATTTTGTGCTGCTGCTATTAATGCATCTTCTTGCCCAACAGGGCATGCAAACTGCTGCTCTTTACCTAGCAACTCAACTGTGACCCGCTGGTTTTGCAGCTCAGACATTAGCTAGCCTGTTGTGCGCTTTGTAACTTATCAAGTAAGCCTGTTAACGTTGAGCTTGCGTCTTTTTGCTTTTCTTCGTTTTCAAGGGCTTCTAGTTGTAAAATTTCGTTTTCGTCACTTAGTTTTGCATTTTGCTCTTTTAAGCTAGCAACATCTGTTTGTAATTGGTTGTTGCGCTCGATAAGCGAGTCAATCAGTTGTTCGAGTTGTTGAAGAGTTGTGTTGTTCATAAAGGCGCTCATATAACTGTAATTAATGTCATGCAAATGTAAAGCAAAGTGTGTTGATTTGCCAGCATTTACGGTGGTTTTAGCACAATTTTATTGTTTGTTAAGTGATAATTCATGATAGGGGGTTTTCTGTTCATAAATGGTTCACTTAACTGCGCGCTAAGCGGTGAATAGGTTGCCAAAATACTGAGCTTGTGGTTCACTGCCGATATTAAATTGCGTATAGCGAAAATCATCCATGCTTAGTTACAGACACTCTTTTCATGCGGGTAACCCTGCAGATGTGCTTAAACATTTAGTACTTGCACAGGTTCTTCAATATCAAACCATTAAAGATAAACCCCTCGATTATATTGATACCCACTCTGGTGCGGGGTTTTTTGAGTTAAGTTCATCCGATGCCCAAAAAACACAAGAATATAAAGAGGGCATTGCTAAGCTTTGGCAGCATAGCAGTGAGCACGAGGCGCTAAGCGATTATATTTCATTAATTAAATCGTTTAATGATGGGGATGAGTTGGCGTTTTACCCCGGTTCGCCAAAAATTGCTGAGCATTACTTACGCCGTCAAGACAAAGGCTGGTTTTTTGAGTTGCATCCGCGCGACTTAGCGTTACTCGAAGAAAACATGCAAGGGAAACGGTCGATTCGTGTAAGAGGTGAAAACGGTTTTGCAGGTTTAATTGGGTTATTGCCGCCAGCTTCGCGCCGCGCATCTGTACTTATTGATCCGCCTTACGAAATTAAAGACGATTACGATACAGTTGTTACCTCGCTGATAAAAGCGCATCAGCGTTTTGCTACAGGTACTTATATGATTTGGTACCCTGTTGTTGATAGAGAGCGTATCAATAATATGGAGCAAGGTCTGATTGAGTCGGGCATGCGTAATATTCAATTATTTGAACTAGGTACTGAGGCTGACACTGACGTACACGGTATGACTGCCTCAGGCATGATAGTGATTAACCCGCCCTGGAAATTAAAGCAAACAATGGATAACGTGCTACCTGAGCTTGTTAAGCTTTTAAGTAAACCTAGCGGCTTTTACCGAAGCGAGCAGTTAGTAGATGAATAGTGTGTGAGAGTATTTAAATACGCGCACTAAAAAGCCCAGTTTAACTGGGCTTTTACTTAATTAAAATAGACCGCATTAAAGGTGGCAAGCGCGTTGCCATTGCTATCTTTTAATTCTAAAGACTCGCCTTCTATAGCCCACTTTTGCGTGTTATTGAGCATGTTTAACATCGCTGCTTCTTGCTCCATGCTTTGCGAACACATTTTTTTTGTACTGGCCAATTGGCTAAACGATATTGAATGTTGCTCTGTACTGTAGCTGCCGCTGACGTTATTACATCCTAAAAAGCCGTTAACACGGTTGTCTTTATCAAATTGTATAAACGGCTCTTTTGTTCTTACACTGACTGTTTGTGCATTAATTGTCACTGCCTTCCAGTATGTATTTACAAGAGTTACATCACTCTTAGGTGAGGCGACTCTTTCAAGCTCAATTTCGTGTAGAATCCCTGATTTTGCACTTTTAAAAGGGTTGTACTGCCTTGTGCTGGTATAAAGAACCTTGTCTTTATTAATGATTCTGGCTGTGAGGCTGTAGCGGTGTTTATCAACAATGTTGTTGTCATCATACGCAAGCTCTACGGTATACGGTGGCGCTTTGTTTATATCTAGGATTTGTTGGGTGATTATTTCGGCTTTTACGTCTGCTTTTGATACATCCGATAGCGTTACGATCAGTTGTGACCCTGGGCGTGGCATACTGCGATCTTTATAGCTTACTTGAGCGGTCAAACCCATCACGTTTTTTTCTTGTGCTGTAGGTTGTGACTCGTTAGCTGGTTTTTCACAGCCCGCTAATGTGAGTGCACTTAGTGCTAATAAACCTAAGCTTGTAAATGTGCGTTTTTGAAACCTCAATTGATGTTTAGCCATGCTTGCGCTCCTTATTCCTGTATTGCTGGTAAGTGTAGGGGGAGGGAGCTTAATCATGGCTTAATTTTCAAGCCATAAAAAGGCGCTAATGTGCCTTAGCATAAAGCTATTTTTTGACAAACTTAGTCAAAATAACAATGCGTTGGCCCTCTACTCGCCCTTCAATATGCTCGGGGTTACTTGTTAAGCCTATGTTGCGTACTGCTGTGCCGCGTTTGGCGGTCAAGCTACTGCCTTTCACATCTAAGTCTTTAATTAGCGTAACGGTATCGCCAGCTTGAAGTACTACGCCGTTACTATCTACATGTTTTATATCGTCATCTTCAGCAAGGGCTTTTTTGGCCCACGCAAGTGTGTCTTCTTCAAGGTAAATCATATCTAGCGCATCTTGTGCCCAGCCACTATCAACAGCTAAGCGTGTAAGCATTCTATAGGCTACCACTTGTACGGCAGGCGTTTGGCTCCACATGCTGTCGTTTAAACAGTGCCAATGTGTTGGGGTAAGCTCGCTGTTTTTTTCTATTTGATCTTTACAGGTTTGGCACGTGTAAATGCATTTATCTGAGTGGGTTTCTCTAACAGGAGGTACTTCGTAAACAGATAAGTGTTCGGTGGAGTTGCACAATTCACACTGGTTATTGCTGCGCTCGATTAAGGCTTTTTCAATACTCATAAGGCATTCTTATATAGGAGGAGGTTTACATTTGGCCGTATTATACCCCTGTGGCGGCTCAGGGCGATACTAATCCCTTAAGTTTTGTGCGGGTATTGGCTCTATGTACTTATCTTCGATACGTTTTATATAACCATTGCTTTGTAAGTAAGCAATTGCTTGGTTTATTTTAGGCAGTAGGGCTTTATGCTTAGCTAATAACCGTACTCTTAAATATCCGTGCGAATGCTGCGCGCCAAACCCAATCTTAATATTTAACTGCTTAGACCAATACGCTGCGGTGTGAATCCCCATAATGGCAACATCAATACGCGCTTTAGATAATGCAATTAGTAGCTCTTTTTCAGAGGGAAAGTCGACGCGATTATATTTTTCATCATCGTGGTAATCGTAACCAAGTACGGTACCAACCTCTTTCGAATATAAACTGTGTCCAGTTTGATACTGCGCTACTTTATTAGGTAAAGCTATAATCATTTCAGTTGCGGGGATCAGCGGGTCTGAAAAAACATAGTAAGGATTATCCCGCTCGTTTTGGGCTAACCATTTTAAAGAGAACACATCAAAATCTATAAAACCGTTTTCTAAATACTTGGCAATGCGTTTGGTGGGGAGCTCCACATGATTGACGGTAATATTTGCCTGCGCCATTAAAGCGGTAATAATTTCTGGCAAAATACCAGGGTTTTCTGGGTTACTGGTGTAAAAAGGGTAATGGCTGCCCGATGCACTAACATTATAGTTAAGCTCTGGCTGGCTTTGCTGGGCATTAGCAAATGTAGCAAGGTGGGCAATAAATGAGAATAAAAACAACTTTAAAAAAAACAAATAAATAACCTTTGCTAAACTTTTATGAGTGAGTGCTATGTAATTTAGCTTTACATGCAAGGATTCTAGAATCTTAATGGTAGTTGAATTACAGTGTATAACCTAATTGTAATAAACAACGTGAAATTAGATAGGTTTTTATTAAGTGAACCCTACAAATATTTTTGAGAACGGGCAAAAGCTAACGCAGTTTGTTGCAAGGCAACCAATTTTTGATGCACAGCAGAATGTATTTGCGTATGAGTTGCTTTATCGCGATTCAGCCCACAATGCTTTTCCTGTGGGGACCTCTGATGAGCAAGCAACTAGCCGCTTATTTTTTAATACATTAATGATGTTAGGGCCAGATAAACTGACAGCACATCACTTAGCGTTTATTAATCTTTCTTCCGCCACTATTTTAGAAAACTTTCCAAAATTGCTAGTGCCCCAAAATTGTGTGTTAGAAATCGTTGAGCGTACAAATAAAATAGCAGAGGTTACTCAACGCGTTAAAGCGCTTAAGCAAGAGGGGTACAGGTTTGCTTTAGATGATTACGATGGTGACGATAAGTGGTCGCCATTACTTGCGCATGTCGATTACATCAAAATTGAAATGGACGATGTAATAATTAAGACCAATATGCGGATAAAAAAAATTAAACGCGCTAACCCGCATGCAAAAGTGATTGTTGAGCGCATAGAAACACATGCACAGTTTCATTCGTTAAAACAAGCGGGTTGCGATTTATTTCAGGGTTACTTTTTTGCCCGCCCAGAGATGATTACTTACAAAGATGTGGAGCCGGGCAAGGTGATTGTGTTTGATTTACTGCGCTTTACGGCAAAAGAATCTTTATGCTTTGATGAAATACAAAAGCAAGTAGCCAGAGATGTAGCCATTACAGCGCGTGTATTAAAGTTAGCTAATGCCCGCCCGAGTAGTACCAAACTAACCATTACCTCTATATCGCAAGCGGTTGTGTATTTAGGAGAGGATAGCATCAGGCAGCTAGTTCGCGTTTTAGCACTGAGTGAGTTAGGCGCTGATAAACCGACAGAACTTACAAAGCTTGCGTTAACCAGAGCACAGTTTATTGCGCTATTGTTAGGTCAGAGTTATCCAAAATTGGTTGGCCAAGGCTATTTGGTGGGGCTGTTTTCTGTAATGAATGCAATTTTAGATACCGACCTTGAAGCGATTGTTAAAGAGTTTTCGTTAGATGAAAGTATTGCCCAGGCATTATTAAACAATGACGGCATTTTAGGGCAAAGCCTTGCGCTTATTAGAGCGTTTGAACTAGATGAAATGGATAAAATAGCGACACTAATGCCAGCAATAAACAGTAATCTGCATATAGGGCATATTTTTAATTATGTGCTTGATGCAGTGCTGTATAGTGACGAAATTATTGAGGCTATAGCAGAATAAATATGCGTAATTGGTTATCTATTTTAAGTATTGTGGTTGCATTAGGGCTGTTATTCCCAGGGGTTACTAAGCCCGTATTGACGATTGAGGGTAACATTGATAAATCGCAACTGGCTAAGGTTGGGATAGACATGTTAGCCGAGGAAGGCGATGGCCGGACCCGCAGTATGTTAATGATGTTCTCTAGCATGTTAGGGCTTGATAAATTAGAAGGTGAAATAAACGCGTACAATAAAACCCAAAGTATATGGGGGGCTATTAATGAGCTGGCTAGCAATAATAATTTATTTGTAGCGGTGCTTGTTGGGTTGTTCTCTATTGTGATTCCAAGTTTAAAGCTACTGATGCAATTGCTGTATTGCAGCTTGTCGGCCAGCGTATTTAAAAATAAGTTAGGTGTAGTTATTTGCGCGCTGAGCAAGTGGAGCATGGTGGATGTGTTTGTTATTGCGTTAATAGTGACTTATTTGGCAGGCAATGCACATGGCCAAAGTAGCGATTTACTCGTAATGCATAGCAGATTTGGCGAAGGCTTTTGGTATTTTAGTGCATATTGTATTTTTGCTATTTTAGCGAGCAGCTTAATTACTCCGCCTAAAAAAGAAAATTAATTATTTGAGTTACTTTGGCAACTTAAATATCATAACGGCGTATTTTATTTTAAAGGCTTTGTTTTGCAGCGTTTTAGCTCTTCACTTTTACTCGTTGTTATATTGCTGACGTTTGTTGGAGAAGCAGTTGCGTCTGTAAGTTTAGAGTGTGATATGCCTCATATGACAAACTCTGCAAGCCACACACAACAGCATGCTATGCAAAGCGAGCATACGCATACCGATATAATGCAAATGGACTGTTGCGACGAACAACCTAGCAACAATGATTGCCATTGCCCAATAAATGGTTGTGGTGGTAGCTCTATTTTAGATTTTTACGCAGTATTTGACGCGTTTGCACTGCCTACAGAAAAAGTATCTCAACTCAATTTTGAGATGTCACTCCCCCCGACAAGCACCTTATTTCGCCCCCCTATGTTTGCTTAAACGCAGGATAGGTGTATTTAAAATTTAGGAATTTTACGTTTAAACGCCTTTCCTGCCTCTTAATTTAAAGTTTTATTTTTAATTTTAGATGGAGCAGGCAATGACTCGCACTGTAATTTTTAAAACTGTATTACTGAGCGCGATTTTACTTAATAGTGGCGCCATAGCAAAGACAACGACCCTTAATTTAACGGATGCCATTACTATAGCGCTAAATAACGAGCCATGGTTGAGCGCTAGCGAGCAAAAGCAAGCTGCAGCAACAGCGCGAAGTATTGCGGCAGGTACTTTACCAGACCCAGTACTGAGCATAGGTTTACAAAGCGTACCCGTTGATGGTTTTGCGTTTAATCAAGAAAATATGACGCAACTAAAGTTGGGTATAAGCCAAAGCTTTAGTCGTGGTAATAGCCTGGCACTTAGCCAGCAAGCAATAAAAGAAGAAGCACTTGAGCAGCCGTGGCTGAGGGCGCAGCGAAAGGCGCAGGTAAAAGCGAGGGTGATGGAGCTGTGGTTAAATGCCTACAGAGCACAGCAAAGTATTGCATTAATTGAACATGATAAAGCATTGTTTACTCAGCTTATTGAAGTTACCGAAGCCAGTTACTCCAGTAGTTTAGGTAAAACCCGTCAGCAAGATATTATTCGCGCACAATTGGAGCTCACACGCCTTGAAGATAAACTGATTGTATTAGCACAGCAGTTAGAGGCCGCTAAACAAGGGTTAGCTCAGTGGTTACCACACAGCATATTAGGTCAACCATTAAGCGACACTTTTGCAGTGCCAACCCCGCTTACACAATTTAATAGCTTAGGCTTTAATGAGCTGATTAAGTTACTTATGGCGCACCCCTCTATGGTGGCAATAGATCAACGAATAGCCGCTAAACGCACACAAGTGAGCCTTGCTAAACAGAGCTATAAGCCACAACTTGGCGTAAATATGGGTTATGGCTACCGCGCTGATAACCAATTTGGTGAATCGCGTGCTGATTTACTTTCGGTTGGCTTGAGTATTGATTTACCTTTATTTACCGACAACAGGCAAGATCAGCAAGTTAAAGCCGCTATTGCCACTGCAGAGGCCATTAAAACCGACAAACGCGTGGCGTTACAAAACCTAAAAGGACAGTACTTTAAAGAGGTTAGTCAGCTTGAGCGAATTAAGCAGCGCCATACGCTTTATCAAAACACGTTATTACCGCAAATGTCGCAACAAGCTCAGGCTACTTTAAACGCGTATACCCGTGACGATGGCGACTTTTCTGATGTTATGCGTGCGCGTATTAGTGAGCTAAATGCCAAAATAGATGCGCTTAATATTCAAATAGACAAACACATTACAATTACTCGCTTAAATTATTACGCCGCCAGCTTAGACTCGCTAGTAATGGCTGAACTACAAGGATAAAACAATGAAAACTAAACTAAAATACCTTGTAGCGCTGCTTGTTGGTGCCACGTTAATGTTTATTGCTAATCGCTGGTTGATTGATGACACTGTTCACTTAGCCACCCCCGCTGATAATAAAAAAGCGAAGCCGCTGTATTGGGTTGCGCCAATGGACAGTAATTATAGGCGCGATGAACCAGGGTTATCGCCAATGGGAATGGAATTGGTGCCTGTGTACGCAAACGCTGAAAACGACAGCCCAGGTACTATAAAAATATCGCCTGAAGTGGTTAATAACCTAGGCGTTAAAACCAGTAAAGTGCAAGTTAAAACACTGCAAAGCAATATTAATACAATCGGTTATGTGCAATACAATCAAGATCAGTTAACCCATATTCATCCCCGCGTAGAGGGCTGGGTAGAAACCTTATTTGTAAAAGCGCAAGGGGAGCCAGTTAGTGCTGGTGAGCCTCTTTACACGCTGTATTCGCCTGAGCTAGTGAACGCGCAAGAAGAGCTTTTACTTGCAATAAATAGAAAAAACAGCGTATTGATCCGCGCAGCCAAAGCGCGTTTAGAGTCGCTAAATGTGTCTGATAGCTTTATTGAGCGCCTAGAAAAAAACAAAAAAGTGATGCAAAACATTACATTTTACGCACGTCAAAGTGGTGTGCTTGATGAGCTTAATATACGCGAGGGCTTTTATGTTAAGCCTGGCACCTCAATGATGAGCATCGCTAAATTAGATCAAGTATGGGTAGAGGCAGAAGTATTTGAGCGCCAAGCAGGGTTAGTGAGTAAGGGGCTACCCGTCACAATGACACTTGATTACATGCAAGGTAAGCAGTGGCAGGGCGAAGTAGATTACATTTACCCAGCGCTGAATGCTCAAAATCGCACTTTACGAGTAAGGCTACGTTTTGAAAATACCGCAGGGCTACTTAAACCTAATATGTTTGCCCAAGTAAGTATTCACACACATAGTGACTCGCCGCAAATAGTTATACCTAAGCAAGCGCTTATTCGAACAGGTGCACAAAACCGAGTAGTACTTGCCTTAGAAGGTGGGCGCTTTAAGTCTGTGGCAGTAAAAGTAGGGCTAATTAGCCAACATGAGGTGGCTATTCTATCGGGCATTAGCAAAGAAGACCATGTTGTGACTGCTGCGCAGTTTTTAATAGACTCTGAGTCGAGTAAGGACTCAGATTTTAAGCGTATGAGCGCACCAAACACACCCTCCATGCCTGACATGAAAATGGACCAGGCTGCGCCGGTTCAAACAGCGACTGTTATGGGTACTATAAATAATATAGACTCAGCGCAGCGAGTTATTAATATTAGCAGAGAGGCTATTGCTAAATGGAATAGAGGGCCTGCGACCATGGACTTTATACTGGCTAAAGAGCTTGATATTAGTGCGCTTTCCCCTAATCAGCAGGTTCATTTTACGTTTAGTATTATTGAGGGCGAATTTGTAATAAACAACATTGCTCAGCACCCTACTGATAATGACGCATCTCATCACTCATTGCATGAGGAGTCATTATGATAGCTGCTATTATTCGCTGGTCGGTCGTTAATCGTTTCCTCGTATTGTTGCTGAGTATTATTGTATTTGGCGCGGGTATTTTTAGTGTTAAACAGACGCCCGTTGATGCGCTTCCTGATTTATCAGATGTGCAGGTTATTGTTAAAACCAGCTACCCAGGCCAAGCGCCCCAAGTGGTGCAAGACCAAGTTACCTTCCCGCTTACTACAGCAATGCTGTCTGTGCCAGGGGCTAAAACTGTGCGTGGTTTTTCGTTTTTTGGCGACTCGTATGTGTATATCATTTTTGATGAAAATACTGATATTTATTGGGCTCGAAGTCGTGTGCAAGAGTATTTAAGCCAAGTAGAAAGCCGTTTGCCAAGTAATTCAAAAGTGCAGCTGGGCCCTGATGCAACAGGAGTCGGTTGGGTATATTTATATGCGTTAGTCGATAAAACAAACCAGCTTAATATCAGTCAGCTGCGTAGCTTACAAGATTGGTTTTTAAAATTCGAACTGCAAAGTGTTGAAGGTGTATCTGAAGTGGCCGCTGTAGGTGGCATGATAAAGCAGTATCAAGTGGTTGTAGACCCCATTAAATTACGCGCTTATGGTCTTCCTATTAGCTTAATACAAACCGCAATTGATCAAGGTAATCAAGAAACGGGCGCTTCAGTCATCGAAATGGCTGAAGCCGAATACATGGTAACCAGTACAGGTTATATCAAAAGTGTCGCCGATTTAGAGGCCATTCCATTGGGAATTAACGCTCAAGGAAGTGCATTACAATTACGAGATGTAGCAGATGTACGCTTAGGCCCACAAATGCGACGCGGCATTGCAGAGCTAAATGGCGAAGGCGAGGTTGCAGGTGGTATTGTGGTGATGCGTTATGGCGAAAACGCTCAAGAAACAATTACTAGGGTAAAAGCAAAGCTTGAGTCATTAAAACAAGGGCTACCTGAAGGCGTTGAGATAATTCCGGTTTATGATCGTTCCACGTTAATAAAAAGTGCGGTCGATAACCTAAGCAAAAAGTTATTCGAAGAGCTCATTATTGTTGCCTTAGTGTGTGTGGTCTTTTTATTCCATGTGCGCTCATCGCTGGTGGCTATTATAACCTTGCCTATGGGTATATTAATGGCTTTTATTGTGATGTATTGGCAAGGTGTAAATGCGAATATTATGTCGTTAGGCGGGATTGCTATTGCCATTGGCGCGATGACAGATGGCGCTATCGTAATGATAGAAAACATGCACAAACATATGGAAAAAACGCCACTAACCAAGCAAAACCGTTGGCAAATAGTAACTAAATCGGCCACGGAGGTCGGCCCAGCGTTATTTTTTAGTTTACTCATTATTACCGTAAGTTTTATGCCTGTATTTATTTTAGAGGCGCAAGAAGGGCGCATGTTTGCCCCGCTTGCTTATACAAAAACGTATGCCATGGCAGCCTCTGCCGGCTTAGCGATAACCTTAGTACCTGTGTTAATGGGTTACTTTATTCGGGGTAAGGTTATTTCTGAGCACAAAAACCCTGTAAACAAAATTCTAGTTGCAGGGTATAAACCACTGTTAGCCACGGTGCTTAAATTCCCAAAAAGTACGTTGTTCGTTGCATTAATAGTTACGGTTATTGGCTTTTATCCGGTAAACAAAATAGGGAGTGAGTTTATTCCTTTATTGGATGAAGGCGACTTAATGTATATGCCAACAACTTACCCAGGGCTTTCTATTGGTGAAGCACGAAAAATTTTACAACAAACAGACAAGCTCATAGCCTCAGTGCCAGAAGTAAAAACGGTCTTTGGTAAAATTGGACGCGCTGATACCGCTACCGACCCCGCACCACTGACAATGATTGAAACTTTTATTCAGTTTAAACCCAGATCGCAGTGGCGAGAGGGCATGACTAAGCAAAAAATTAGAGCAGAACTTGAGAGTTTAGTGGCATTACCAGGCCTTACAAATGCGTGGGTCATGCCAATAAAAACACGTATCGACATGCTAGCTACCGGCATTAAAACGCCTGTGGGTATTAAAATTGCGGGCCCGAGCTTGCAAGAAATTCAAAACATTGGGCAGCAAATAGAGCAATTGCTAAAGGATGTGCCTGGTACAGCGTCAGTGTATTCAGAGCGTGTGGCCACAGGACGGTATATTAAAGTAGATATAAACCGCGAACAGGCGGCACGGTACAATCTAAATATAGCGGATATACAACAGGTTGTAGCCACTGCAATTGGTGGTTCAAACGTGACAGAAACGGTTGAAAGACAGCAGCGCTACCCGGTAAATTTACGCTACCCGCAGAGTTTTCGTGCTTCGCCTGAAGATTTAGAGTTGTTACCTATTATTACTCCATTAGGACAGCATATTGCACTTGGTGATGTTGCTAAAGTATTTATTGAAGAGGGCCCCACCGGCATTAAAAGTGAAAACGCGCGCTTAAATGGGTGGAGCTTAATTGATATTAAAGACACTGATATTGGCAGTTATGTAGCACAAGCTCAGCAAGTGCTTGATAAAAACTTGCAGCTACCTGCTGGTTACTCCATTACCTGGGCTGGGCAGTTTGAATACATGCAAAGAGCAAAAGCAAAGCTTAGTTATGTTATCCCGCTTACGCTCGCGATTATTGTTATATTGCTCTACCTTAATTTTAAATGCATAAGTGAAGTGCTGATCATTATTGCGACTCTTCCCTTTGCTATGGTGGGCGGGATTTGGCTCATGTACTTTGAAGGATTTAACTTTTCGGTGGCAGTAGGTGTAGGGTTTATTGCGCTGGCTGGCGTTGCTGTAGAAATAGGCGTCATAATGCTTGTATATTTAAACCAAGCTTATACAGAGCAACGCCAACAGTGTGAGCAAATTGGGGTCGCTTTTAACTTACAAGCGTTACAAAGTGCGATTGTGCAAGGTGCAGGGCTAAGAGTGCGCCCTGTGATGATGACGGTAGCCACCATTATTGCTGGCTTATTACCGGTTTTATACGGTACCGGCACTGGCAGTGAAATAATGAGCAGAATAGCTGCCCCTATGGTAGGGGGGATGCTAAGCGCAATTATACTTACGTTACTGGTTATACCTGCGGTGTATTTACTGTGGAAAAAGCAGCATATTGCACAATAGGGCTAGGGATAATGCAACTTTGTATTGCCCTATAAAAATTACCCGTGTTTTGTAACTTGTACCAAATAATTGGCCTTACTCATCCTTATTTTGTTTTAATGCATTGTTTTCAATTAAGTTTATGTTGGCATGATTTACGCAAACCTTACTCTATACAGTCAACTTAGTAAGGAATGCACATGCAAGTTAAAACAATTAAAGAAGTGTACGATTGGACCGTTTTATTTCACACGCAAATGGCGGCAAATTTTTACAGCGTTAAGGAGTTACTCGATGAACGTAACGCTATGCTAGTGGACTATTATCTAGATTACGAAAAAAAGCTGGCTGAAGATTTAGTTGGCTTTAAAGCAATTACTGAAATCAACACATTAGATACATACAGCTACGAGTACTTTGCAGACAACCCTGAGCTGATTACGTTTAACGATATAAGTAAAGACCAAGAGTTTGATGAAAAGGTAATTCAAAACTACCTCTCTGAGCAGCATAAAAAAGTAATCGAACTTTACGAGTACTTATTGGAGCGGGCAGAAACCGAAAACGGAAAGGAAAAGCTTGAGCAGATTTTAGAACTGGAAAATCAGGGCATTAAGCAAATGATGCAAAGCTCAAACCGCCATATGGATATGTAAGCCTAACAAATAAAAGCTCGCTTTAGGCGAGCTTTTTGCTGCTAAACGCATTCAAACTCAATCCCCGCTTTTCTGAGGTAGAGTTGCTCCTGCGCTAAATCAGCTTGAAGAAGTGTATGTTCTTGCAAATAGCTATTTTTAAATTTAATAAATAACCCTAAGTTGCTCGCGCTTATTTCCATATCTGGCTTTAAGCTCACTTGGCGTTTTTGATTAAATAAAATAGCTAAGCGTAAAATAACAATGAGTTTAAGTACATGCTTTTGCGAAATAGTTAAAAACTCTGGCAGTTCTGCAAGTTTAATTTTTTTACGGTAAAAGCGTATGAGTGAGCTTAGTATAAGTTGCTCTTGCTGAGTAAAACCGGGTAATTGACTATTTGCAACTATATAAGCGCTATGTTTATTAATTCCTGATGAGTTAATTGATAAACCAATCTCGTGTAACTTTGCTGCCCACGTTAGTAAAGCAATATCGTCGTTATTGTCTAAATGCCATACATTTTTTAACTGTTTATACAACCAAATAGCCGTATCAGCCACGCGTACTGCATGTGCTTTATCGGCGGTATAACGTTCACTTAAATTATTTATTGTGTTTGAACGTATGTCTTTATCAGCCAGCTTTTGCTGCATTTCGTGCAGCAACCCTTCACGCAATGAAAAATCGCTGTAGGTAAGTTCTTTAATGGCAAACTCAGTGAATATCGCAATTAAAATAGCCAAACCGCCACATATGCTTTGCTGGCGTTCAGGCGTAAGCCCTTCAATAGCTAAGTTATCAATATGTTTAGCGCTAATAAATTGCTGCTTTAAGGTGAGTAAATCGTCGTAAGTAATATTTGGCTGCTGCGGATTTGTAGCGCTTATCATTGCTAAAATTGATTTGATGGTGCCTGAGGTGCCAATGACCGTTTGCCAATTTTCGCTTACATAGTTAGAAAAAATGGCTTCAAGTTCTTGCTCGGCTCTTATTTGCGCTTTGTTAAAACGTTTGGCTGTTATTTTTCTATCGCTAAAAAACTGCTTTGTGAAACTAACGCAGCCCATATTACGGCTAGATAAAAGCTTATGCTTAAAATGTTTCCCTATTATAAGCTCGGTACTGCCACCGCCAATATCTATCACTAGGCGGTTTTCTTCGTTATGAATGTAATGTGCAACGCCCTGATAAATTAAGCGTGCTTCTTCTTGGCCTGCAATTACATCAATATGAAAAGGAAACACAGCGCTAGCTTGGGCTAAAAAGGCGTTAATATTTTTAGCTCGCCTAAAGGTGTAGGTAGCTGCTACCTTTACATTATTTGCGGGGAACTCATGTAAGGTTTTAGCAAATTGCTTTAACACAACAAGAGCACGCTCTATTGCTGCTTGGCTTAAGCGAAATTTATCATCTAAGCCATCGGCTAAAAAAACGCGCTGTTTTTCTTTGTGAAGAATTTGCAAAGTGCCATTTACTTCGCGGGCAACCACTAAATGAAAGCTGTTGGAGCCTAAATCAACTGCGGCTATTGAAGGGTGATCATTCATTATAATATGTGTGTTCCCATTTTTTTAGGTAGTCGTAAATTGCTATCTGAGAGCGTATTTTTTTACGGTTACCCCGTCTTACATATGCGTTTTTTTGTTCGCTATCTATAATGCGTGCTTTAGTACGGTCTTTAAATTGCAGCTCTAAAATATCAACTATAAGGCGTTTTAACTTAACATCCAAAATAGGCACGCCTACTTCAACGCGGTGATCTAAGTTTCGGGTCATCCAGTCGGCAGAAGAAATATATACTTTTTCATCGCCGTTGTTACCAAACACCATGACCCTAGGGTGCTCTAAAAAGCGGTCAACAATACTAATTACTTTAATATTGTCGCTAAATTTAGCAACGCCTGGAATAAGAGAGCACATACCACGTACAATAATTCTAATTTTAACGCCCATTTGACCAGCTAGGTAAAGCCTGTCTACCAGCTCTTTGTCAACGAGGTTATTTACTTTTACGGTGATTTTGCCTAGTTTATTATTTTTTACATGCTCAATTTCACTATCAATTAAATTAAGCAGCGTTTCTCGGGCGTTAATTGGCGAAAGCATTAAGTAGTCAAACTTAAATGGTTTATAACTATTTTCTATAAATCTAAATACGCTGTCGCTTTCTTCACAAATACCTGTATGGCGAGTAAATAGGCTAAAGTCTGTGTAAATTTTGGCTGTTTTTTCATGGAAGTTACCTGTGCCAATATGCGCGTATTTAACTATTTGACCTTTTTCTTTACGGTGCACCACACATAATTTACTGTGCACTTTTAGTGCGGGTATACCAAAAATTACTTTAATGCCTGCACTGCTTAGCACTTTTGCCCATTCAATATTATTTTGCTCGTCAAAACGCGCTTTTAGCTCAACCATAACGGTTACTAATTTACCGTTTTTAGCAGCATTAATGAGCGATGAAATCAGCCTAGATTTACTTGCTACACGATAAATATTAACCTTTATTTGCGTAACTTTAGGGTCGAAGGCCGCTTGGCGTACATACTCAAGTACATGATTAAATGTATGATAAGGGTAGTAAAGTAAAATATCTTGATCGCTAATGGCATCAAATACACTGGCATGTTTTCTAAATGCACTACTTTGTAATGCTGGAAGGGGTTTGTTTTCTAAATATTGCCGTCCTACATTAGGAAACGCTATAAAGTCTCTAAAGTTACGATAACGCCCCCCGGGGATTAACGCATCATTATGAGTGACCCCTAGGCGCTTTTTCATAACTTTTAGCATGCTTTCAGGTATGGCATTATCGTAAACCAACCTTACCGGCTCAGCATAAACACGCTGTTTTAACCCTTTAGACATTTTATCAAGCAAACCGGCTTCTAGTTCATCATCTAAATTGTACTCTGCATCACGGGTCAGCTTTATTGCATAGCCTGCAATGCTGTTATACGAAAAAAAGCTGCTAAATACATCGTTTAAAAAGTAAGTGATGACATCATCGAGCATCACAATAGTTTTATGGCGGCGCGTTTTTTCTGGGGGTAGGTTTATAAAGCGATCAACCCTGTCGGTGGGAACCTCCAGCATGGCGTAATAACTCTTCTCATCACTCATTTCTACGAATAAGTAGGTCATAGTATCGTTTATATAGTCAGAGTAGTCTTTGTTCTCGTTTAGTAAAATAGGGGAGGTATGCTGCAGAACGTGCTCATTAAAGTAATTTTTTAACCAGTCTAAATGAAATTCGCTTAACTCGTCAGGGCGGCTAACATGAATATTATGATGATTTAGGTCGGTTAGTACCTGCTGATGTATGTGGTTAAATTTTTTTCCTAACTGCAGAACTTTTTTTTGTATTTCGCTAAGCAGTATTTCATCTTCTTCAAAGTTAGCATCGGGGAGTTTATTTAATAAAATTCGGCGTTTCACGTCAGCAACACGCACTCTAAAAAATTCGTCTAAATTGTTAGAAAAAATACCTAAAAACCGCATGCGCTCAATAATTGGATTACTTTTATCTTTTGCCTCTTGCAGTACACGCTCGTTGAAAGACAGCCAACTTAATTCTTTAGCAAAATATTCAGTCGTTTTTGGAGGGGTTATATGTGCATTCATATCTATTCCGTTATTAGGATATGCTTTAAATTTAATGTGGGGCTATGCGTGCGCCTATAAGGTTTACAATGTAAAAAGCGATAAAAGTGATAATCAGCCCTTTTTAGTTAAACATACGCCCGTTAGATGACATAAAAATGACTACCATGTCATTTTTATGTCAACGGCGTTTGGGTTATGCCTCTTCAATATCAACAATTAAATCGCTGGTGATTGATTCAAGCGCATCAATTACCTCTTCTTTATTCATACCACTGGGTAATGTAACGGTGGCCACAGCACTAAAAATAGGCACGCCCCAATTTGGCGCGCTTTGCTGTCTTGAGTTTAAATGCGTGATACTCGCCCCTTTGTGGCGTATCACACTTGCCAACTCCTGAACAATACCTGGGCGGTCATTGCCAGTAATGACAAAGTTTATTTGTTCTTTGTTGTTTGGCTCTACCTCTGTGTTGCCGGTTTCTATGCGTACGTCGAGTTTAGGTAAAGCATTTAATGCCTGTTGTAATGCTGCTAAGTGCTCCTGAGCCACTTCGACTTGAATAATACCTGCAAAGTGACCAAGTAAATGACTCAAATTACTGCTCAGCCAGTTACCCTTATTTTGTAAGATAACCGATGAAATGCTCTCTACTAACCCTGGGCGGTCTTGCCCTAAAATGGTGATCACCAACTGCTTCATAAATAGCTCTCTTTAGCCTGAAAATATAATTGCATAGGCATTAATTGGTTAAAACGTTCTATCAGTGTAGTGGATAATATCGACTCATGAAAACTGATAAGTTTTTGTTTATTATTTGTTTGTTAATCGTTAAGTTTTGTGTGCGTTTATGATTGATTTTTTGTCTTGTATGGTGTTGTTTCAACTATCTATACATACATTGAGTATTGTATGCGTTAAATTGTTTGTCCAATAAAAGCACAAATTAGTTCCAATGATTAGGGCGCTTTATTACTTGAATCGTTCAATTCCAAGTTTGGCACATTGCGATGCCGAAAGGGAGGAGACCATTTCATCGTTGATCTTTGATGGTTGAATTTGCAGCAGTATGTTTGGTTTTTAGGCAAGGCAGAGCCTATGAAGTGTG
>NZ_CAWUKC010000047.1:0-28399 GCF_963922945.1 uncultured Pseudoalteromonas sp.
TATGGGGAGTAACCACACTTCATAGGCTCTGCCTTGCCTAAAAACCAAACATACTTCTGCAAATTCAACCATCAAAGATCAACACGCCCTAGCA
Organism: uncultured Pseudoalteromonas sp.; assembly: GCF_963922945.1. Taxonomy (GTDB): domain Bacteria; phylum Pseudomonadota; class Gammaproteobacteria; order Enterobacterales; family Alteromonadaceae; genus Pseudoalteromonas. The sequence continues at coordinate 95 of NZ_CAWUKC010000047.1, forward strand.
TTACCATACGCTACAAAGAGCTAAATAGTTCTTTTAGCTGAAGGGCGTTTACCTTGTTAAATAAAAATAAAAATAAAAATAAAAACAAGGTAAACGGATTATTTGCTATGCTGCGGTTACTAACGGTTTTATAGCGCAGGCTCTAGGCGTTTAATACCTTGGCCATCTATGCCTAAATAAATATACCCATCAGCGCCTTGTGCTAAGCTGCGAACGCGACCTATTCCTTCTAAAATTTTATATTGCTTTGAAACACCTTTGTTAGATATTTCCAGTACACTTAAAAACGAAAATTTCATAGACGATAGCAAAAGCTTGCCTTTTAATTGCGGGTACTTATCGCTGCTAACCAATAACATGTCTGATGGGGCAATGGAGGGGGTCCAATGCAGTACGGGCGATTGCATGCCGTCTTTTTCTTGTATGTCGGTAAACTTTGTGCCGCTGTAATTAACTCCATAACTAACCACAGGCCAGCCATAATTAGCGCCCGCTTTAATTATGTTTAGCTCATCACCGCCGCGTGGGCCGTGCTCGTGAGACCATAACGTTTGTGTTGTTTTATCAAACCACATGCCTTGCGGGTTACGGTGTCCGTATGACCAAATAGCGGGTTTAGCGCTTTTTTGATTTACAAACGGGTTATCTTTAGGAATGCGGCCATCAGCGTGTAAGCGATAAATTTTACCGCCATCACGGCTTAAGTCTTGCGGGTTTTTATCGCGCGCGCCGCGATCGCCAATCGAAAAGTAAACATAGCCTTGGTTATCAAACACAATACGGCTGCCGTAGTGCTGGCCTTTTGTGCTGTTATGCTCACCTTTGTATAGTAATTGTGTGTTTAAAAGCTCAGTGCGATCGTCACTAAGCTTGGCGCGCATTAGGGCTGTATTACTGCCACTTTTAGCGCCTTGGGTACTTGAGTAAGTTATGTAAAGCCATTGGTTATCGTTTGCGTCGCTATGTAGGGCTAAATCAAGTAAACCGCCTTGCCCGTTGGCATCAATTTGTGGCAAACCCGAGAGCTTAGTTAAGTTAGATGAGTTTCTAGGCAGTAAATAAAGCGCGCCGCTTCGCTCGGTTATAAGTAAATCACCGTTACTTAACGGCTCAATAGCCCAGGGGATAGTTACCCCTTTAGCCACACTGACGGCCTTTACATTAAGCGGTAATACATCAAGGGCTTTGTAATCAACAGCCGCCACTGGCGTTGAAATCAATGCAGCTATTAACGCCGTTGATACTGTTTTAGCAATCGTTTTTGTAGGTAAAAACACAGTTTTTGTCCTGTTTGATAAGTAAGCAAGTAATGCCTACATTAGCATGCTACTGCTGATTTTGCTAAATGTGGCGATTTAATAAAACTATATATATTTCAATTATAAAGAGTTTACCCGCAGTGTTGTATGGCTGGCTTTAATATTTTAAACCGCTATTTATTACACCTTAGTTGAAGCTTTGGTATAGCGCTTTGAATTAGTAAGCTGCGCAAACATCGCGCTAAAAAACTGACTATTTACTCTAATGCTATTGAAATTAATTTTTTTGGGCGTACACTTGTGCGCTGTAATTTGAGCGTACACATGTAAGTTCAAATTCAATATTTAATATCCAAGAGATTAATAGTGATGATTACTAAAGTATTAGACCAATTTTCGAAGTGGTTTTTACACCACCAAACCTTTGCAGGCTATATTGAGCCCATTATGCAAATGGTTAAGCCTGCGTGGCGTGCTGGTCTTTATAGAGCAAAAATTGAAGAGTTAACGCAGCACAATGGTGACTTTTTGGGTATTACCCTTAAGCCTACCCAGCATTGGCAGGCACATACTGCTGGGCAGCATGTTAACTTAACGGTAGAAATAAACGGGCGTTTATTAACTCGCGTGTTTACTATTGCATCAAGCCCTGCGTATTTTAAAGCCACGGGTTTAATTAGACTATTGATTAAAACTAACGCAACCGGTCGTTTTACAGGGCAACTTATAAGTACCTTAAAAGCTGAAAGTTGGTGCAATATTTCAGCGCCTAGTGGCGACTTTATTTATAAAAACACCCAAAACAATGCAACATTTATAGCGGGAGGCTCGGGTATTACCCCTATGCTTGCCATGCTTAATGAGCATTTAAAACATACCACACAAAAAGTATCGTTAATTTATTATGCCAAAGCTGCAGCACACCAATGTGTAGATGAGCTAAGTGCATTAGCAAATCATTTTTCGCATTTTTCATTTTTATTGCTCACTCGCGAGCAATCCGGTGACATTACGCGTCATGTAAATGTGTGGGAAAACCCAGATATTTACTGCTGTGGGCCAGCAAACTTTATGAAAACGGTGAGTGATTTTGCTAAAAAGCACCATTTAAATTATTACCAGGAGGCATTTGGTTTAACACTGCCAAGCCAAAATGACGACAGCCTATTTAACGTACAGATTAATAGCACCGCTCATCTCGTCAATGCTAACAACCCTTTGTTAGTACAGTTTGAGGCAAAACAACTACCAGTTAAACGCGGGTGTGGCATTGGTATTTGCCATCAGTGTCAGTGCATTAAAAAGTCAGGCGTGGTGCGAAATTTAAAAACCGGCGAGCTGAGTGATAATGGCGAGCAGTTAATTCAACTGTGTGTTAGTCAACCTGTTAGCGATTTGGAGTTACAGCTATGAAAAACATAAACTTTGATCAGTTAGCCCACGATTTAGATAGCATAAAAATGAATACACTAAGCAAAGTAGGGCAACAAGATGCAAACTACATTCGCTCGGTTGTTAAAAAGCAGCGTATTTGCGAATGGAGTGGCCGTATATTATTGATGCTGGGTTTTATTCAGCCAATTTTATGGGTTGTAGGTGTGCTGCTATTAGCGGTTGCAAAAATTTTGGACAATATGGAAATTGGCCACAACGTTATGCATGGTCAGTACGATTGGATGAACGACAAGCAGCTTAACTCGCAAAACTACGAATGGGATATTGCATGCGATGGCCAAAGTTGGCATCGCGTTCATAACTTTGAGCACCACACCTACACTAATATTATTGGTAAAGACCGCGACTTTGGTTATGGCTTATTGCGTTTAAGCAATGATTTTAAATGGCGCTTAAAAAATGTGTGGCAGTTTATTACCTATATTAATTTAAGTGTGCTGTTTCAGTGGGGGGTGTCGTACCACGAGCTGGCTGCAGAGCGTGTGTTTATAGGTAAAAAGAAAGAAAACCGCGAAGGGGGGGTATCACATTCTACCCTAAAGCAGCGCTTTTTTAGTAAAGGTGCGCGCCAATTAATAAAAGATTATGTGATATTTCCTTTATTGGCAGGGCCTTTGTTTTTATGGGTATTAGCAGGCAACTTACTGGCAAATTTAATCCGTAATTTATGGACCTCAACCATTATTTTTTGTGGCCACTTTACTGAGGACACCGAAACCTTTAAACAAGAAGACTGCATTAACGAAACACAAGGGCAGTGGTACTATCGCCAAGTGTTAGGCTCATCTAATATTAAAGGCTCGCATTGGTTTCATGTTTTAACTGGGCATTTAAGCTGCCAAATTGAGCATCACTTATTTCCTGATATGCCGTCCTCTCGTTATCAAGAGGTGGCGCCGCAAGTGCAAGCCGTTATGCAAAAGCACGGTATTGATTATCATACAGGTGGTTTTTTTACACAGTACGGCTCGGTATTAAAACGTATTATTAGGTACTCGTTTAAATAAATAATGTGCCTTTAAAAAGCCGATTAATAAAGATGCATTAATCGGCTTTTTTGTATGTGCTTAGCAGTGTGGCTAATTTATAAACAGCAGTTGCAAAAAATTCTTTTTGATAATTAAAAAAGCCTCAGTTTTGCTATGGTTAAACGATGCATGATTGTCATACAATGGAGAAAAATAGACCACACAAGAGAGATTAAAATGGCCGCATTCGGTACTGTGTTTATGCCGCAGATGATTCAAGCTCGTTTTTCAGATAACCAATGGAGCGAAAGCTCAATCGTCCCTTCCGATAAACTTGAACTTCATGCGGGCGCGCACGTTCTTCATTATTCAAGCACGTGTTTTGAAGGCTTAAAAGCGTTTCGCCACGAAGATGGCTCTATTTATATTTTTAGAATAGATGCAAACATTGCGCGTATGCAGCAAAGCTCTGCGTTATTAAGCTTACCAAGCTTTGATGGGCAAATGCTAAAAGACATGATTATCAAAATTGTTAAAGAATATGCCGATGAAACGCCATTACCACCGGGCTCTATGTACATTCGCCCAACGCATATAGGGACAGAGGCTGCCATTGGTAAAGCGGCTGCGCCTTCAATGAGCTCGTTGTTATATACACTTTTATCGCCAGTAGGCGATTACTTTACAGGCGGTGCCACTGCACTGCGTGTATTACTTGAAGAAGATGGCATGCGCTGTGCGCCGCACATGGGCATGGTAAAAAGTGGTGGTAACTACGCCAGTGCACTTGCACCAATTAGCGCAGCGCGCGAAAAATACCAAGCCGATCAAATTTTATTTTGCCCAGGCGGCGACGTACAAGAAACCGGTGCAGCTAACTTTATTCTTATTGATGGTAACGAAATTATTACCAAAGCGCTCGATAGCACCTTTTTACATGGTGTAACGCGTAATAGTATTTTAACTATTGCAAAAGATTTAGGCATGACGGTAAGTGAGCGTAACTTTAGTGTTACCGAGCTTTTAGAGCGCGCTGCAAAGCCAGGTACAGAAGCTGCGCTTTCAGGCACTGCTGCGGTGTTAACGCCGGTAGGCACGTTTATTCATAACGATAAAGAATACAAAGTAGGCAGTGGCGAGCCAGGCCCAACAACAGCGCGATTACGCCAAGCATTGAACGATATTCAATGGGGTAAAAGTGAAGACAAACACGGCTGGTTAACTAAAGTGTAATTAATTTTAGTTGCCTAGAGTAAAAGCCACCGTTTAGGTGGCTTTTGTGTTTTTGAGCACTTTTTTAAATACTTAGCGCTTAAAACTTCAATTCTATTTTGCCATACACGCAACGGCCATTAAATCCGTAAGGCGAAAAGCTCGAATAAGCAAATAAGCGAGAAAAAGTAGAGACTTCTTCTACATTTTCGCGGGTAGGATCTGGGTAAACATCAAAAATATTATTGGCACCTAAACTAAGCGTTAAGTTATCGGTAGCGGCATAGGCGACACCTAAATCAGTGATCCACTTAGGCTTTAATACCTCGTTTAACTCAGGCATTGATGAAGGGTCTTGGGTTTCACCGTAACGGGATGATCTAAGTATGGCGCGAAGTGTATCGTAGCGTTTAAAAAGGTTGTAAGTGATTTTTATAAGAAAATAATATAAAAATTAAAATTTTATTTTACCGATAAGTATATCTTTAAACATCACCCAATCTCCCCATAGGCTATAAAATGGGTGCTTAAATGTAGCAGGGCGGTTTTTTTCAAAAAAGAAATGTCCAACCCACGCAAATCCGTAGCCGATAATAGGCAATAACCATAATAGGGTGTACTGCTGTTTTAACAGCGCGGTTACGATCACTGCAAGTACAAGTACGCTCCCCACAAAGTGTAAACGGCGGCAAGTTACATTGCGGTGCTCTTTTAAGTAATACGGGTAAAACGCTTTAAAGGAGCTAAACGTGTGTGGTGTGTTCATAATCCATGCTCTTATTTTTATAGTTTATTAAATATACAATGGTTTATTAGGCTTTGCAGGTAAATTTTGAGTAAGAAAGCGAAATACACACCAGAGCACATAGTTAAATTTATTGAACTGGCGAAAACAGCCTTTGGTACGTTTTATAAGCATATTCATCGCTCATGCCGCTTAGGTAGTCGCATATAATGCGCATGCCTTGGTTTTGTTTTTCAGCATCTAGGTAAAGAGCTTGCGTTGTTTCGGGTAATAAACGCAGTGGGTCGCTGGCAAAGGCGGTAAATAATTCAATCAGTAAATTTTGACCTTTAAACTCTATCTGCTGCATTTCAGGATCGCGTATTAAGCGCTTAAATACAAAGTGCTTTAGTATTTGTAAAACGCGCTCGTACTGTGTGTCTAACTTTGCAGTGTATTTTAAAATAGGGCAATCAAAATCAGCATGCTGTATATCTAAATGAATATGAATAATGAACATATTTACCAGCTCGCCTATGGCGTCTTTACGTTCAAAATCGTTTTTTGAAAACAAACGTTGGGTGAGCGAGTCTAATTTAGTATTTAACCAGTCGTAATTGAGCGCGTTTAAATGGGGTAATGCGTGTGTTTGCCAATCATCTAGTGTAAGTACTTTAGTGGCTATGGCATCTTCTAGGTCGTGCACTGCGTACGCTATGTCATCGGCATGTTCCATTATGGCGCTATCTAACGATTTATAACGAGTTTTTGCACGGTACTGATCTACTCGCGTATGGCTTGTTAGTAGCGCCTTGTCGTTGTCGTTTAAAGGGGCAATGATCCACTCAAATATTTGTGTATCGTTTTTGTATAAGCCTTTAGCGGGGCGCCAATCATCTGCTTTTATGAATGAGCGTGTGTTATTTACTTGTGGAATAGTGTGCCATAAATCGTCTATAAATGCGGGATATTTAATAAAGCCAAGTAGCGTGCGGCGAGTTAGGTTCATGCCGTGCCCGTTAGAGTATGGCTCAAGTTTAGCCACTATACGCAATGTTTGTGCGTTGCCTTCAAATCCACCGTGCTCACGCATCATATAATTTAAGGCAATTTCGCCGCCGTGGCCAAACGGGGGATGGCCTATATCGTGGGCTAAACATAAGGTTTCTAATAAACCTGTAGAGGGGAAATGTTCAAAATCGCTGTGCTGTGCTTTTAAATGCCGCAAAATGCCGGTACCAATTTGTGATACTTCCAACGAATGGGTTAAACGAGTGCGATAAAAGTCGTTTAAACCTATCCCCATAATTTGGGTTTTTGCTTGTAAACGCCTAAATGCTGCGGCATGAATAATCCGAGAGCGGTCAACCTGCCAAGGTGAACGATTGTCATTAGGGCGGTGTTTAGCTTGCTCTATTATTCGTTGTTGCCACTGTTTATCCATACTGCTTTACCTAAAACTTTATCAAACAAGGGGTTATTTAATCGTAGCGAATGTATTCATAATTAGCGGCTACTTGCTCAGTATACCTTTGTGCTTATAAATTGCGAATGAACAAAATAGGTTATTCGCGTTTACAAAGTGGCTTAGGTATAATGGGGTTTCGTATGTGTGTGTATTACCCATGCATAATTGTTGTTTGAAAGAGAGACTACATGCTAAAAACCATTTTAAAGCTGTTACTAAGCGTATTTTTTTTATGGGCGCTTGCATACCCGTTTATGCAAAGTAATGAGCAAGAGGTTGAAGAACAAACCACAGGTGAACAACCTAAAAAAGTTAAGAAAAAAGAAAAACCCCTGCACAATGTTACTTTACCTAAATTTTCTGAATTTGCTGACGTAAAAGAGAAAAAACAGGCATTTTTTGATTTTATTCGCCCGCACGTTGAGGCTGAAAATAAAAAAATATTACAGCAACGCGCTAAGTTAGAAATTGCGCGTATGATGCTTGAATACAACGAACCGCTCGAGAAAAAACAACAGCGCGACATTGTTAATATTTTAAAGGCTTATGGTTTGCCTGAAACGCTAAACAGCTTAATTTTAAGCCAAGCGCTGCGCCGTGTTGATATTATTCCTAAAGAGCTTGCGCTAATGCAAGCGGCGAATGAATCGGCGTGGGGCACATCGCGCTTTGCACGCATAGGGCTTAACTTTTTTGGCCAATGGTGTTATTCAAAAGGCTGTGGCATGGTACCAAGACGCCGCAATAGCGGAGCGGCGCACGAAGTTGCTGCGTTTAAGTCGGTACGGGCGGCAGTAAGCTCGTATTTTAGAAATATAAACACGCATAATGCTTACAAAGATTTACGCCTAATACGTGAAGATTTACGCCGACAGCAAAAGCCTATTGCCGCCACTGCGCTAACCCATGGGTTAATGTCGTACTCTGAGCGCGGTGAGGCCTACATAGAAGAGTTAAACACTATGATTAACCAAAACAGAGCTTACTTTGATGAATAAAGGAATTCTAAAAATAACTCAAGCTGTATTGCTAGTTGCACTAAGCGCTTTAACATTCAATGTTAACGCCAAAGAGTTCGTAATGTCGTACGATGGCTTTTACGATAGATTAAAAGTGGTAAACAAGGGGGAGTTTCAGTATGCACGAGTTAACTTTTACATTAGCGACATTGCCACAAACGAGGCATGCGCTATTAAAAGCGGCACAATTTTAACTGAAAATAACGAATACCCGCTTAACTTTACCGATAAAGCACAGTTACTTTTACCGTTTGATAAGCAGCTCGATACGGATAAAGCCGTTATTGTTGTTGAGCCACAAAACCCTGATCACGATTGTCAGTTAAAATTGCAAATTGAGGCCAGCGAGTTTGAAGGGCTTAGTTTAACTAAAGATTCGTTGTACACAATTAATAACGAGTTAGATGAACTTTTAACAGATTTATCGGGCTTTTTTGTTAGTAAGCTTATGTGGTTTTTATTACCTGAGCAAAAAGGCGTTGCTGTAACCTTTAAAAAGCCTGTGACCTTTAATAACCCACATATACAGTGCGAAAAATCAATCTGCTACTTTGCAGTACAGAATAACTGGGAAGATGACGTAAATCTGCTCGGTGATATAAAAAATGTAGTTAAAGTAACCCCATGGATAGCAAAATAAGTTACTGGAGTTAAATAAAAACGGCGCTTAATATAGCGCCGTTTTTTATGCGTTATTTTGGCAATACTTGGGTTGAGTCGCGTTTAATTAAAGTGGGTTCAAACACGCGGTTTATGTGTAAGTTTTTATACTGATACACATCTTGTAGCACCATTTTTGCAGCCATTTCACCCATTTCTTCTACTGGGTTATCTATAGTGGTAAGTGTAGGGTAGAGGTAATTGGCAAATATTACGTTATCAAAGCCAATAACTGACAAATCGTTGGGTAAATTAAAGCCATGCTCACGAGCGTATTTCATAGCGCCTGATGCCATTTCATCGTTGGCACACACTAAAGCACTAAACGGAATACGTGTATTGAGAAGTTTTTCAAGGCCTTTGCTGCCACCAGTTTCGTTAAAATCACCTTCGTAAAATAGCGCCTCATTAAAAGGGATGTTGTTCTCAAGAAGCGCTTTTTTATGGCCTTTTAAACGGTTTCTGGCGTCGGCTTTAATTTGCGGCCCAGCAATATAAGCAATATTTTTGTGGCCTTGTTCAACAATAGATTTACTAGCTAAGTAACCGCCGAGTTCGTTATCTAGGCTAATGCAGTTACTTTCAAGTGAATGTACGTATCGGTTAATAAGGTAAATAGGGGTTTTACCTTTACTTAGCTCAATTAGGTAGTCATCACTGACTGACTCTACATGTAAAATGAGTGCATCGCATTTGCGGCTAATTAAAAATTCAATGCCGTCTTTTTCTTTATCGTCTTCACTGTGACCGGTGGTAATAATAACGTGCTTACCGGCAGCGCGCAGGGCTGATTCGATCCCCGCCATCATTTGAGCAAAGAAAGGACCATGAAGCTCTGATACCAAAATACCCACGCTGTTGGTTCTGTTTGAGGCAAGCGATTGCGCAATAGAGTTGGGCTTATAGCCCAGCTGCTGCATTGCATCGAGTACTTTTTTAGTGGTTTTTTCACTTACGCGGGTGTTTTTATTCATTACCCGTGACACTGTAGCTAACGATACGCCAGCAAGCTCCGACACTTCATAAATTGTGGCCATGTTATTGTTAACTCACTTATATCCTTTATTTTGGCGGTTAAATAATACCGTACCCACCAAATGTTAACTAGCACTAGTTTTTAGCGATGCCTGTATAGAGGCTAACTGTGCGTTATTGAGCGTGTATTTACGCATAATACAAGCAACAAACAAAGAACCAAACGCCGGTATAATAGTAAACGATAATAAAATACCCTGCTGCGTATCAAGGCTCTGCATTGTTTGCGCTTGGTAATTATAAAAAGAGAGCAGCCAGCCTGCAATTGCACCGCCTAACGCCACACCCATTTTTATAAAAAATATAACGCCCGAATACACAAGGCCAGTAATTCTTACCCCAGTTTTGTGGTGCCCGTAGTCTATGGTGTCGGCCATTTTTGCCCACAGTAGCGGGGTGGCCATATCTAAAAAAAACTTCCACAAAATAAAGGCGGCAAATGCCAAGATAATGTTATCAGGGGAGATAAAATAGCTCGCAATACATATGCCCGCAGCGATTAACTGCAAACTAATATAGGCTTTTATTTTACAAAACCGCTTAGCCAACGGATGAGCGCACGCACACCCAATCATACTGGCAAACACGCCTAAGGTCATAAAGGAGGTAATTAAATCTTCTTGCCCTAAATAGTATTTAACGTAATAAACCCCTAACGTTAAACGTAATACTTGGCCAGTGAGTAAAAATAGTGCGGCAGCGCACAGGACTCGCCATTGATCGTTTTTAATTAAGGTTTTTAAACTTTTAAACAACGACAGGTTTTGCTCAGGTGGTTGTTCTACACGCTCTTTTGTACCAAAAAAACACAGTAAAAATAACACTAGGCCAAGCAAGCTCATTGCCGTCATGGTGTATTGATAGCCTTTGGCGTTATCGCCTTGGCCAAAGTATTCAACCATTGGCATTGTACAGCCCGCAACAATAACGCCGCCTAACATACCAAACACAAAACGATACGATTGCACACTAACACGCTCTTTCACATCGCTTGTGAGCACCCCACCTAATGCGCAGTAAGGAATATTTATGGCGGTATACGCCACCATAAGCAAGGTGTAGGTAGTAAAGGCGTAAATAATCTTATCGGTGCCTTCAAGCTCTGGTGTGGTAAAAGCTAAAATACTAATAAGCGCAAAGGGCAGGGCAAGCCACAATAAATAGGGTCTAAAATGGCCAAAGCGAGACTGGGTTTTATCGGCTAAGTTGCCCATAACTGGGTCGGTGATGGCATCAAACAATCTAACCACTAAAAATAGGGTGCCTACCACCGCAGGAGAAAGCCCTACTACATCTGTGTAGTAAAGCATTAAAAACATCATAACTGTTTGAAAAATAATATTACTTGCCGTATCGCCAAGGCCATAGGCTATTTTTTCTTTTACACTTATCATGATGTTAGGTTCTCGCTTTTTGATTTTTATTTATGCGATTAATCGAATAGACTTCATTGGTTACTTACGGCTTTGTATCAAGTGTTTATAAGCTTGGCCACTGGCTTTTATAGTACGTTGCTGAGTTTTATAATCAACGTAAACAATGCCAAAGCGTTTTAAATAGCCCTCAGCCCATTCAAAATTATCCATTAAGCTCCACGCAAAGTAACCAATAATATTAACCCCTTGCGCTGTGGCATCGTGCACGGCATTTAAGTGGCTGTTGTAATAGTTTACGCGATCTGCATCATTTACCTCGCCATTTTTTATGGTGTCGGGCATCGCTGCGCCGTTCTCGGTAATATAAATAGGCGGTAAGATGTAGGTGTTGTTAAGCGTTACAAGTAAATCGGTAAACGACTGCGGGTAAATTTCCCAGCCCATGTCGGTTAAAGGCCCTTGTGGTGCAAGTGGCTCGTATATATCGTATGGGTGCGCTTTGTATACTTGGCGCGTATAAAAATTAATGCCTAAGTAATCAATAGATTGTGAAATTATGTCCATATCGCCAGGGTGGATTTCAGGCTGCTGATTGCTAGGAAGCTGGTTTATAATTTCTGGGTATTGGCCATCCATTATGGGTTTCATATACCATTGATTTAAATAATCATCGGCGTAGCGAGCTGCATTAATATCCTGTGCTGACTGCGTTAATGGGTAGCAAGGTGTAAAATTAAGCACAATACCATTTTGAGTATTAGGCGAGGTTTGCTTTAACACATCCATTGCCAAACCATGAGCAAGCAATAAATGGTGCGCCGCTTTTTTACCGTATTCTTTGCCCACTAAACCTGGGGCATGTATGCCTACTTCGTAGCCTAAAAAGGCACTGCAAAATGGCTCATTTAGGGTCGCGTACGAAAATACCCGCTCGCCAAATGCTTGGCTAATAAGCTTTACATACCGAGCAAATTCATAAGCTGTATCGCGATTTAACCAACCGCCTTTATCTTCTAAATGTTGTGGTAAATCCCAGTGATATAAAGTTACAAACGCTTTAATGTTGCGCTTATTAAGCTCATCAAGAATATTAGTATAAAACTTTACGCCCTTAGGGTTTAGCTCGCCCGATAAGGTAATAACGCGCGGCCAAGAGATAGAAAGTCGATACGCATCTACGCCAAGCGAGTCTATTAATTCAATATCGTTTTGCCACTGATTGTAATGATCGCAGGCAACATGTCCATTTGAACTGTCGGCTATTTTGTTGGGTGTATCGCAAAAGGTATCCCATATACAGGGCAGACGATGCTCAGCCCCGCCTTCAATTTGAAATGATGCCGTAGCCACACCATAAACAAAGTTTTTTGTTAATAGAGGTGAATGAGATGGTAACGATAATTTTGTCATTAGTAACAAACCTTTTTAAACCTTAACTGCATAAATAGCCACTGTATTTATTGCGATGAAGCGTAAGCGCGGGTTTATAAAAAATAAAACTTGTTGAAATATGTTACATGTTCGTATTTAATTATGCGTGAAAGCGCTTACATTTTTAGATTAATGTTAATTATCACGAAGGTCAACTCTTTAATGCAGCTGGGTTACACGGCAGTTTTAATCGCGATCTTTGCGTTAATTTATAATAATAAATTGCGGAGAGCCTATGGCCAGTTCAGCACCACTGACGACACACACACAGTCGCAAAGCTACCAAGATAAAAATTATGGTTTTGCACTAACGTCTTTAACTACTTTATTTTTTATGTGGGGATTTATTACCTGCTTAAACGATATTTTGATCCCGCACTTAAAAGCGGTATTTAATTTATCTTATGTACAAGCAATGCTGGTACAGTTTTGCTTTTTTGGGGCTTATTTTTTAATGTCACTGCCAAGTGGCCACATTGTAAAAAGATTAGGCTACAAAAAAGGCATTGTAGTTGGGTTACTTATTGCAGCGTGTGGTTGTGTGCTTTTTTATCCAGCCGCGGCGCTACATAATTACCCCGTATTTTTGTTTGCTTTATTTGTACTGGCAAGCGGTATTACCTTATTGCAGGTTTCTGCAAACCCTTATGTAAGTTTACTTGGAGCACCTAAGACAGCATCTTCGCGTTTGACAATGACTCAAGCATTTAATGCGCTGGGCACCACGGTTGCTCCTACATTTGGGGCATTTTTGATTCTAGATTCTGCTTCTGAGGCGTTTTTAACACCCGCGCAAAATGCAGAGTCGGTACAACTTCCTTATTTACTATTAGCTGGCATGCTTATTTTACTAGCCGGTATCTTTGCTTGGCTTAAATTGCCAGACATAATGAATGAGCAAAAACAAGCCGCACAAAAGTCACAGACAATTGAGGGCAGTGCATGGCAATACCGTCACCTAACACTCGGTGCTGTGGGTATATTTATGTATGTAGGCGCAGAGGTTGCGATTGGTAGTTTTTTAGTTAGCTTTTTAGCCCAAGAAAATATAGCCGGTTTAAAAGAGCATGTTGCCGCTCACTACATCACCTATTATTTTGGTGGAGCTATGGTGGGGCGTTTTATTGGTGCAGCTGTAATGCAAAAATTACCCGCTGGTAAAGTACTTGGCTTTAATGCAAGTATGGCTATTGTTTTGGTGGTTATTGCTATGAGCACGTCGGGTCAATTAGCGATGTGGTCAATACTGCTGGTTGGTTTATTCAACTCTATTATGTTCCCAACTATTTTTAGTTTAGCGTTAAACGGCCTTGGTAAGCATACCGCACAAGGCTCTGGTATTTTGTGCTTAGCAATTGTAGGGGGGGCCATAGTACCACTTTTACAAGGTGCACTTGCTGATAGTGTGGGTGTGCAACTTTCGTATATTTTACCTATTTTTTGTTACTTATTTATCGCGTTTTATGGTTTAAGCGGCAGCAAACCAGTTCAAGCTCAGGAGACTCTATAATGAAAACCCCTTTTTCACTTAATAAAATAGCACGTGCCTCATTAATTGCATCAGTAGGCATGTTAGCGGCTTGTTCAAATGACGCGACAACCACTCCTGAAGCTAATAATGCGTTGTCTAAAACAGAACAAATTTGGCCAAAACTTAATATTGCCGTAAAACAAGATCCAAAAATTGAAGCCAAAATAGCTGACTATTTAAAAACCATGACACTTGAGCAAAAAGTAGCTCAAATGATCCAACCAGAAATTCGTGATATTACCGTTGAAGACATGCGCAAGTATGGCTTTGGCTCATACTTAAATGGGGGCGGTGCGTTTCCTAACGGTGATAAACACGCAACACCAATGGACTGGGTAAAATTGGCTGAAGATTTTTATCAGGCGTCGGTAGATGGTTCTATCGATGGCAGTAAAATACCGACAATGTGGGGCACTGATGCAGTGCATGGTCATAATAATGTTATTGGCGCGACCTTATTTCCACATAATATTGGTTTAGGTGCGGCAAATAATCCTGCATTGATTGAACAAATAGCCGCAATTACTGCGGTTGAAGTAATGGCTACGGGTATTGATTGGGTGTTTGCACCCACTGTGGCTGTTGTACGTGACGACCGCTGGGGTAGAACCTATGAAGGTTATTCAGAAGACCCTCACATTGTACGCGATTATTCAGCCGCAATTGTAAATGGTTTACAGGGCAGGGCCGATGGCGACTTTTTAAGTGATAAACGTGTTATTAGCACCGTTAAACATTTTTTAGGTGATGGCGGCACAGTCGATGGCGATGACCAAGGCAATAACATCGACAGTGAGCAAGATTTGTTTGATATACATGCGCAAGGTTATGTAGGCGGCTTATCGGCGGGCAGTCAGTCGGTTATGGCGTCGTTTAATAGCTGGCATGGGGTTAAAAACCACGGCAATAAATACCTGTTAACCGATGTGCTTAAAACCCGCATGGGCTTTGATGGCTTTGTTGTAGGTGATTGGAACGGCCACGGCCAAATTGAAGGCTGTACAAATGAGAGCTGTGCACAGGCTGTTAATGCGGGGCTAGATATTTTTATGGTGCCAACGGGCGCTTGGAAGCCGCTGTATGAAAATACCATAGCGCAAGTTAAAGCGGGCGAAATTAGCATGTCGCGTATTGATGATGCAGTAAGTAGAATTTTACGCGTTAAATTACGTGCAGGTTTATTTGATAAACCAAGCCCGGCTAAACGTCAGTTTTCGGGTAAAACTGAGCTAATTGGTGCTCAGCAGCACCGCGAAGTTGCGCGTCAAGCAGTACGCGAATCACTTGTTTTACTTAAAAACAAAAACAATATTTTGCCTCTTGATGCAAACCAAACTGTATTAATTGCAGGCGATGGCGCCGATAACATAGGTAAGCAGTCGGGTGGGTGGAGTATTACTTGGCAAGGGACGAATAACAAAAATGCTGATTTCCCCGGTGCAACGTCTATTTATGCCGGTCTTGAAGGGCAAATATCAGCCGCAGGTGGTCAAGCCATTTTAAGTGCAGATGGTTCGTTTGAGCAACGTCCAGATGTTGCCATTGTTGTATTTGGCGAAGAACCATACGCAGAAGGCCATGGCGATAGAGATAATTTAGAATTTGAACGCGGTAATAAAAAATCGCTCGCCTTATTAAAGTCGTTAAAAGCACAAGGCATTCCTGTTGTTTCGGTATTTATTTCAGGTCGTCCTATGTGGGTTAACAGTGAGCTAAATGCCTCAGATGCTTTTGTTGCAGCATGGCTTCCAGGTACAGAAGGCGGCGGTATTGCCGATGTTATTTTAAAAGCCAAAGATGGCAGCATTCAACATGACTTCAGCGGCAAGCTATCGTTTTCATGGCCTAAAACAGCAGTACAAGCAACGGTTAATAAAGGCGATGACGATTACAGCCCATTATTACCGTACGGCTTTGGTTTAACGTATGGCGATAAAAATGTATTGGCTGATGACTTGAATGAAGAGTCTAACTTGGATAATTCGGCGCTCACTAGTATGGATATTTTAGTTGGCGCACCGGTTGCGCCGTGGCGTTTATTACTTAAATCTGGCGATGAGCTGTTAGATGTATCAAGTAGTACTCATCAACTGGGTGCACTTAAATACCGTACTGAGGATAAAACAGTTCAAGAAGACGCGCGCCAATTTAAGTTTAGTGGCGAGCAAAAGGCAAGTGCTGAAATAGTCACAAGTTTTGCTGAAGATACCATTGTGTATTTAGAGGCTAATGGCGTGATTAGTTTTGATATTAAGCTCAATGAACCACTAACCGATGACGTAAACCTTGCTATGACTTGTTCAGGTGAGTGTGGTGGTGAGATTGCCTTGAGT
Organism: uncultured Pseudoalteromonas sp.; assembly: GCF_963922945.1. Classification (GTDB taxonomy): domain Bacteria; phylum Pseudomonadota; class Gammaproteobacteria; order Enterobacterales; family Alteromonadaceae; genus Pseudoalteromonas. The sequence goes on from NZ_CAWUKC010000047.1 coordinate 16,566, forward strand.
AAAATGGTTGATCAAACAATCACAAATAAATGGCAGTCGGTGTCGGTAGACTTACGTTGTTTTGCTAACCAAGGTGTAGACTTTGCAAGCCTTACAAGCCCGTTCAGTTTACATGCAAGCAGCAAGACCTCAGTGTCGGTAGCAAACATTCAGTTTGTGCCAAATAAGGCAGACTCTGCTGTACTTAAGTGCCAGTAACTATTTTGTTTTAGTGTGTATGTCAAAGCCCTTCAATAAAAGGGCTTTTTTATGTGCAAACCGGTTTGTTATTTATAAAAGGGTTTTGTGCAGATTCATATATAACTTTGTCACGTCCTGTGGTTTTAGCAATATACAAGCGCTTATCTGCCGCACTAAGTAGCGATTTGAAAGAGCTTGTTTGAGTATCGCTGCATGCAACCCCTGCGCTTATTCTTAAATAAATGGTGTTGCCGTAATAGCTAAAAGGCTTGTTTTTAATGTTTTTTCTGAGGGTGTTTGCCGCGCACTGTGCCTCATTTGAAGTGCAGTGGTTAAGTAAAATTGCAAACTCTTCGCCGCCAACACGCGCGGTAACCGCGCTGTTAGAAAAAAGCGCTGCAATATGTTGCGAAACCCATTTAATTGCCTCATCACCTGCATCGTGTCCGTATTCATCGTTAACGCGCTTAAAAAAGTCTATATCGACCATGATTATGCTAATAGGGTGTTCGGCATTATTTTTACTAAATAACGTATTGGCAATTGCATTTAAGCCGCGTTTATTTAATAGCTGGGTTAATGGATCGCGATTAGCGAGTGAGTTGAGAGTATGCTCTGTATTGGCAAACACTAAAAAAGGCAGCAATAGGGCGGCGCTGGTGGCAAGCATTAAGTGTACAGGCAAAGTAAATTGCAAAACAGAGGTAAAATTAAAGTTGAGCGAAGTAACAAACGACAACAGTAATAAAACTCCCTGTATTAGCATAACGAGCGCATGCAGTAATAGGCAAAGCAATAGCATACGTTGCTGTAATTTTGCTATAAAGCGGGTGTTTAAAACAATATACGAAGCATACAAAAATAACCCTGCCACAGTTAAACTAACCAATACTTGCTCTACAGCGGTGTTGTAAACTGCGAGTAAAAATACCGCAGCCACGAATAGTAAATAGCTAACTTGCCTGCATATGCTTTTATTTAACGGGTTGAGTGCTTTTAATCCCATAATTAAAAAAAGTGGGCAAGCAATAATAAATAGACTGGCAAAATAATGGGTAATAAACGGCCATGCAATGATTACGCGTAAGCTTGCGCATAGAATGGCGAACGTAAAGGTGATACAAGCAAGGCCCAAATATAAAAAACTAGTTTGTTTTTTATATTGATAAATAGAGACAAAATATAGCCCGATTATAAGGTTTAAAATAAAAGAAAGGCTTATAACGGTTGGTAAGTGCAGCATAGAAAGGTTCTTTTATTATAAAACGACTATTTTAATGGAGGCTAAATACTAAAGCTTATATCGATTACAGTAACCTAGCTTAAAGTAGTATTTTTATAACCTTTATTAGGTGTATCTATGCTGAATACACCTACTTTATTAAACTTCCCAAAGCCGAATCTATATCCGTAAAATGAAAACGGTAATTATGCGCTAACGCTTTTTTGGGTATTACATATTGGCCAGTAGTGAGTAAATCAGACATTTCACCCATCAACACTTTTAACACAGGGCTTGGCATGGTTAGGGCCGCAGGGCGAGATAATGCTTTACCTAAACTTTTACTAAATGCTTTATTGCTAACTGGGGTGGGTGCAGTGGCGTTAATTGGCCCATAAAGCGATGGATGTTTTATAATAAATAAAATGAGTTGAGTCATGTCATCAATATGGATCCACGACATACCCTGTTTACCATCGCCAATCGGGCCGCCTAAAAAAAACTTAAACGCGGGTAACATTTTACTTAATGCCCCTCCTTGCTTACTCAATACTATACCTGTTCGTAATAGGCAAACGCGTGTTTTATCGCTTTGCGCTTGTAAAGCAGCACTTTCCCAGTCTTTGCATAGTTGATGGCTAAACTCATCATGAATGGTATAAGTGGTTTCATCAACAGGGGGCTCATCTTGCCTGCCATAATAGCCAATTGCACTACCAGAAATAAACGTGGCAGGAGGTGTCGAGCACTTTAAAATGGCATCACTAATTTGTTCAGTCAGTTTTATTCGGCTGTCTCTAATAATTTGCTTTTGTGTTTGAGTCCATCGTTTATTAACAATCGGTTCTCCGGCAAGGTTAATAACAACATCAATATTGTTAAGATCAACATCAGTGACGCTGCTCACAACTTCAAGGTTATGACCTAATAATACGTGCGCTTTGGTTTTATTGCGGCTAAGCACGGTGACCTTGTGATGATGCAACAAAAAAGGAATTAAGTGTTTGCCAATTAACCCAGTGGCACCTGTAAAAAATATATGCATAGCGACCTTACCAAATATGTGTACACAAAGCGTATAAAATATATACTATTTAAACTATGTTATTGCAAATCATTACGTGAATCACCAAACAAGGATCACTTTGTAAATATTTCATTTAATTAGTTTTTGCCTTACACTAGAGCGAGTTTAATAAGAAAAGGATTGGCGCGTTGGCAAGTTTAACTGGCGTAAATAAAAGCTTAATAATATTTGCAGCATTGGTGGTTGTATTAGCCGGTATAAAAGCCGCAAGTGTTATTATAATTCCCTTTATTTTGGCAGCGTTTATTGCCATTGTATGTAACCCGCTAATCACTTTTTTTGGCCGCTATCGTATCCCAAAAGGGGTTTCTGTTGTACTTGTAGTACTTATGATTGTAGGCTTAGGTGTTAGTTTAGGCGGCCTTGTTGGCCAATCAGTTAACGACTTTTCTCAGCAACTTCCTGAATATAAAGCTCAACTAAAAGAAGAGTTTGTATGGCTGGTCGACCTTGCATCGCAATACAATATTTTAATCGATAAAGATCAAATACTCTCCATGTTTGACCCAGGTAAAATGGTCGATGTAGCCACTAATATGCTCACTGGTTTAGGTGGCGTAATGGCAAACATGTTTTTAATTATTATAACGGTGGTATTTATGCTTTTTGAAGGGCCTTCAATAAGCAAAAAAATCCATATGGCGCTTGCTGATCCTGATAGAAAAATGGAGCAAATAGACCGCTTTTTGGCCTCTATTAACTCGTATTTAGCAATTAAAACCTTAGTGAGTTTAGGTACAGGTATTATTGCTGCATTTTACCTTTGGATTTTAGACGTTGATTACTTTGTATTGTGGGGCGTTTTAGCGTTTATGTTTAACTACATCCCTAATATAGGCTCTATAATTGCTGCAGTACCTGCAGTGTTATTAGCCCTCATCACGCAAGGCGCGTTAACAGCTGGACTTGTAGGGGCTGGGTACTTAGTTATTAATACTGTTATGGGTAATATTGTTGAGCCTAAATTTATGGGCAAGGGATTAGGACTTTCTACTTTAGTGGTGTTTTTATCTTTAATATTTTGGGGCTGGTTGTTAGGCACTGTGGGTATGCTGCTATCAGTACCACTTACCATGATTGTTAAAATAGCGCTTGAGGCAAGTGATGAAGGGCGTTGGGTTGCAACACTACTGGGTACTGGTGAGTCGATAGACGATAAATAATACTAACTCGTTAAAATTGCATATTTGATCAATAAAAAAAGCGATTAATACACTGTATTAATCGCTTTTTTTAAGCTTAATATTTGCTTTAAAGAGGCTGCTTAAGTACTCGGGTAAACTGTTCAATGAGGGCAAGTTCACACAGTTTGTAATCAATAGCGGCTTGGCTGGCATTTGGTAGTTTTAATATATAGCGCCATTGGCAGCTTGCTTCAATATACTTTTGATGGTTATTTATGCTGCGATTAAATAATATAAGTACTTGTGTGTTTCCGCTTTGCTCTTCTAGTTTGGTGAGTTCATATTTACGTTTTTGAACCCAGGTACCTTGATTGTATTTAGCCTGATTTATTTGCGTGTCTAAACATTGTGTATAACGTTTGGTTTGGCTCGGTGTTGCGTTGTTATCAAGCGTACACTGTGTTTGTGCACTTACATTACTGCTTAGGGTTAAAAAGCTCGTAAAGACTAGTAAAAGGCTATTTTTTATCATGGTAATTAAACTCTAAAATAAATTGTGCGCCGCCTAGGGTGTCAGACTTATTAATTGTTAAGTGCCCGTTATACGATTTTACTAAGTCAGAGACTATGGCCATACCCACACCGTGGCCACTTTCGTATGTGTCTAGGCGGGTACCACGGGTCAATAAAGACTCACGTTTATCTTCGGGCACACCGGGTCCATCGTCACTAATACCTATACATAGTGTTTTACTTTGCACCACTCGTACTTCTACTTGTGAGCGACATGCTTTACAAGCGTTATCAATTAAATTACCGAGTAACTCCATTAAATCGGTTTGATCCCCTAAAAAGTAATCTTTGTCCGAAACAGTACAATTAAATATGATGTCTTTATCACGGTATACTTTTGCCATTGCACTTAAAATAGAATCAATAACAGGTTTAACCTGGGTTTGTTTTTTCCATGTGTCTGAGGCACCTGTGGCTGCACGTTTTAGCTGATGCTCGATCATCACATTAATTCTATCCAGTTGCTCTTGAGCATCCGCATCGTTAGCAAGCGGGCTTGATTTTAAAACCGCCAAGGGGGTTTTTAATGCGTGTGCTAGGTCACTTAAAGAGGCTCTGTAACGCTCTTTTTGACGCTGCTGCGATTCAAGCAATAAATTTAAATCTGATTTAATTGTTTGTAGCTCGATAGGGTATAACCCTTTAATTTCTTGAATGTCACCCGACTCAATTGCTTTTATTTCTTTATCTAGGCGTTGTAACGGTCGGCCGCTCCAAATAAACCCAATCGCCATTAAAGCTGCAATCGCAATCCCCATTATAAACATCCAATCAACGAGGGTTTGCTTAAAGCCATCCATTAACCTCAGTAGTGCATCGTTTCGTTTAAGTAATATAAAACGTGCCTGCTCTGATTGATCAATATTATTTAAAATTACCGTCAGGCTTAATTGCCAATATACTGCGTTATTATAAACCACGCGTCTGAAATCAGCTGCACCTGCTTTAGGCTCGATGTACTGAGGTTTAAAGTTAACATTAACCGCTGATTCTGAGTGCCAAACAGGTACGTCATCGCGGTAAATCATGGCGTAGGTATCTGAATTTAGATTGTTAAGCTCAGGCGTCAAAATTGTGCTGGGCATAACAATGCCGCGCTCTGTAAAATCGACTTCAGAAATAAGGGAGTATAAATGAGCTTCGAGGTTTTTTTCAGTGGTTTCAACTAGTGAGGCGTAATACGCTTTACCAATCGAGTAAAATAGAATGGGTAATGCCACCAACAAAACAAAGACAAGGATAAATCCTTGCCTTATTTTAAGCGATATTTGCGATGCTACCACTGACTTTTAAGCCTGTAACCACGCCCACGTAGTGTTTCTACAGGGTTTAATGTGCCTTCAGGGTCTAATTTTTTACGTAAACGAAGTACAAATACTTCAATCACGTTAGAGTCAAGATCAAAATCTTGGTCGTAAATGTGCTCAGTAAGTTCTGATTTAGAAATTACTTTTTGCGGGTTAACCATTAAATACTCAAGTACTTTGTACTCATAAGCTGTAAGGCTTAGTTCTTTGTCGTTCACCCACACTTGTTGCGAACGAGTATGAATTTTAATTGGACCTGCAGTCATTTCTGGGTTTGCTTTACCCGCACTGCGGCGAATAAGTGCGTTACAACGCGCAATTAATTCTTCAACATGAAACGGCTTAGTTAAGTAGTCATCGGCACCAGCATCGAGGCCTTCAACTTTGTCTTGCCAGCGGTCGCGCGCTGTTAAAATCAAAATAGGGATAGTCACGCCTTGTGCACGTGCTTTGTTAATTAGCTCAATACCGTCAATTTTAGGTAAGCCTAAATCTACCACCGCCATGTCGAGTGGGTATTCTGTGATATGGAAAAGGCCAGCTTCTCCATCGTGGCATAAATCAACACTATAACGCTCTTTTTCTAACGCATTACGTAGGTTGTCTGCTAAGTGTAAATCATCTTCTATAACTAAAATTCGCATTTGCTAATCCTTTTTCACTTCGCCGGTTTTTTTATTTATATGTAAATCAACGACGTGGCCGTCAGATTTGAGTATACGTACAGTATAAAACTTTGCTTGCTCTGTAATTTTTAAGGTTTTACCGTCTGTTTCTTCTTTTGCAAGTATTACGGCCTTCTTTTTGCTGATCTCCGTTTTTTTTACTGCTGTGGTAACAGCCGGATTTGCGTGAGCAGCGCCAATGACGCTAATACAGGCAATTAAACCGAGGGTTAATAATACACGCATGACGGAACTCCTAGATAAAACCCAGCTATTCTAATTAACTAAGCTATAAAAACTCAAGTAAAAACGTCTATTGTGCGTTTTTACTTTTGCCAGCTTAATCAATTAGCTGTGAACCAACCCTGAATTAATTAGCGGTTTAAATTAAGGGAGCAGGTTATGCTGGTAATACTTTTTTGTATGGTTTCACAACAGTATTAGCGTATACGCCGGCTGCAACGTAAGGATCAGCTGCCGCCCATTCACGTGCTTTTTCAAGTGATTCAAATTCGGCAATAACCAATGAGCCAGTAAAGCCGGCATCTTGTGGATCTTCACTATCAATTGCTGGCAGTGGGCCTGCAACAAATAAACGGTTTTGAGAGTCGAGTTCGCTTAAGCGTGCTAAGTGGGCGGGGCGGGCTTCTTTTCTAAGCGGTAAGCTGTTTTCAACATCGGTTGAATAAATCATGTACAACATAGTCATTCTCAAAAAAATGTTAAGTTTAATTACGCAAATACTAGCACAAGGTTGATAGTTGGTGAACAGATTACAGTTAAACCTAGCTTTACAGTTATTAATTATTTTTAGTGTGTAATTGCTTGAAAAGCGCTGTGAAACACTGGTAGAGTCGCTTGAATAACTTAAAAATAACAAGGTTAATACATGAGCAATAATAGAGAGCACTTTAGCTCCCGTCTTGGCTTTATACTTGCTGCAGCGGGTTCTGCTGTAGGTATTGGTAATTTAGTAGGCTTTCCAGTCTCGGCAACTAAAAATGGTGGTGGTGCATTTTTACTTGTTTACGCTTTGTTTGTTGCTTTTATTTGTTTGCCGGTCATGATGGCCGAAATGGCTATGGGTCGAAACGCGCAAAAAGACCCGCTCGGTTCGTACAAAGCGCTGGCAAATAACGACAAAAAATGGAAGTTTGCAGGCTTTTTGGCGGTATTAACCCCGTTTATGATTGCCGTGTTTTATATGGTGATAACCGTATGGATTTTTGGCTACTTGAGCCAAACCGCTTTAGGTAACTTAGATGCACTGGCCGATCCTAGTCATTTCGGTAGCTTTATAAACAGCTACACCGTGTTTGGTTATATGGCTGTGGTGGTAATTATTGTTAACCTCATTTTGTTAGGTGGGGTTAAGCAAGGTATAGAAAAAGCGGCTAAGTTTTTAATGCCGGCTTTATTTGTCATGTTAATAGCTTTAGTTGCCTACGTACTAACGCTTGATAATGCCATGGCGGGTGTTAAATATTACGTTATTCCTGATTTTTCTAAAATGAGCGCGAGCGTGCTTAACGGTGCATTAAGCCAAGCGTTTTTCTCGCTATCGCTAGGTATGGGCATTTTGATGACATACGCCTCGTACATCTCTAAAAAAGATGACATTGTAGGCAGTGCAAAAATGGTGGCTATTACCGACTCATTAGTGGCATTTGTTGCCGGCTTAATGGTGTTGCCAGCAATATTTAGCTTTGATCCAAATACAGACCCAGCCGCACTTTCTGACTCATCTGTGTCTATGATATTTGTATACTTACCTAAAATTTTATTAGCACTACAAAATGATATAGGGTATTTTGGGGCATCAGCGGTAGCGTTTTCGTTCTTTTTACTAGTGTTTTTTGCTGCGATTACCTCGCTTGTATCCATAGTAGAAGTACCTACAGCCACCCTTAGCGACCGCAAAGGGATCAGCCGTAAAAAAGCGTTAGGTATTTTAACTTTTTCTACAGGTATTTTAACCGTTCTGTGTACAATGTCGTTTGGTATGGTTGATAGCTTAACGTCGTTTACTAGTTATGGCAGCGCCAATAAAAGCTTTTTTGATATTGTTTACGATGTGTTTTACGACACTATATTGCCACTGAATGGTTTAATGGTGTGTTTATTTGTAATGTATCGCTGGAAAAAAGCGCGCCTTACAGAAGAGCTTAGCCAAGGCTCACCAAATTATGCGGGTAGTTTTATGGAGAAATACGTTAACTTTTCTCTATCTACGTTCATTCCGGTCATTTTATTAGCCATATTTATTAACACAGTAGCGACTAAGTTTTTTGCCATTAAGTTATTTGGTTTTTAGACTAAAAGAACGTTGCCAAAAGCCGCGTTTATACGCGGCTTTTTTGTGTTTAAAATAGCGGCTTAGCTTGTTAGCTAATAGCGCCTGAGTCTAATGAACTGCCAATCCCCAATGTAAACATCCACAAGCCCCATAAACTATGCTCAATTACACACACTATGGTTGAGCGGCTTTGCGCGTAGGTAAACGAAAATAATAACCCGCCTAAAAATGCTAACCCTAAAGCCACCCAATTGGCATACACAATATGGGCAAGGGCAAACACCGTTGCGCTTACCACGATACGTACTCTTTTTTTGGGCATAATGCGTTTATAGCGATGAAAAAAGTAAGTTCTGAAAATAAGCTCTTGTGGTAATACCGACAGCAGCGGGTAGAGGAAGAGGAGCATTAACCAGTTATAAAATGAGTGCAGGGGCATACTAAACCAGTTTTCTTGATGAATAATGCCGTAAAGCACACCCGAAAAAAGGGCACCTAAAAAAAAGAAACTAAATAAACGGCGTTTTACCGCAGAAAACTGCCCTAGGCTTGTGAGCCTAAAGCGTTTAAAGTGAGGGTCGTTCAGTAATAACATGCAACACACACTCATTAAAATAATCAGTGCGGGTATTAACCAGTTAGCAAGGTAACTACGAAGGGTAAAGCCTATTAAAGGCAATAAAACAAATATGAGGGCAAATTCAAACCAGCGGTATTGATTGGCGTTCAAGGTCGTCTCTGATTGATTTTTTATAAATGCTATCAAGCACAGACGACACTTTTATGACCAAAACGTTATTTAGCAGGCTCTTCTTCATCAGGTAAGTATTTATACAAAGAAAAAATAGTGATCAAAATACTCACAAAGGTAATGGCCATTAAGCCAAACACTTTAAAGTTAACCCAAAAATCGAGTGAGAAATTATACGCAATATAAATATTGAGTACCGCGATACCAGAGGTAATGGCAACCCACATTAAGTTAAGCCTATTCCACACCGGCTCAGGTACATCAATCGCTTGTTTAGAGTCGTTGGCGTTTTCGAGAATTGAGCTTAGGGCTTTTTTAACAAGATTTTTATTAAGTACATAACGGCTAATTAATAAGGTGAGGCTTAATCCCGCGTAAATTAGCGTGGCTTTCCATTTTATGTATTGTTCGTCGTGCAATACTAACGTTAATGTGCCAAACACCGCTGCGATAGCAAAAAATACCCATTGGCGAGTCGGTACTTCGCCGTGCTTAAAGTAGCTATAAGCAACATGAATAAGGGTTGTTACCATTAACAAACCCGTTGCCCAGTAAATATCAACCAGTTTAAATACCGCAAAAAATAATATTAGCGGGATGTATTCAATCAATGCGTGCATATACTACCTAAATTATACAAAAAGAAGTCATGGAAGTTTTTACCACATAACGCAGCGTAACTACAAGGTTGACTTGTTGCACTGTAAGCCTTAGCCTGCGGGGCTTTAATTATTCATCATCATATTCCCACACTTAACCAATACTGATTAAGTGTGCATTTAGGAGCCTATAATGAACAAAGCACAACTAGTTGCTAATATGGCACAGCACAGCGAGCTTACAAAAAAAGATACACAAGCAGCCTTATCAAGTTTACTAAAAGTGATCACAAAGTCGCTTTCTGAGGGCGATCAAGTGCAAATAAGTGGCTTTGGCACTTTTGCATTAAGTTACTATCCAGCGCGCAGCGGGCGAAACCCACAGACAGGCGAAAGTATTGAAATAGAGGGCGCTAATAAAGCCGTATTTAAACCGGCTAAAGCACTAAAAGAGCGTTTATAAATCATTTATTTTGCCTAACTCTAATCCCCTAAATTGCGCTTAACTTAGGGCCACCTACGTGTAGTCACTTCTTTAAAATACTTTATTGCTATGTAGATTGTTCAAACCCTCTAAATGATTTACATAGCCCTTATCATTTATTATAAATTATTACTTTAATTTCAATAATTTAAAGTTGGCATTGCTTATGCTTTTTTATATGTGTAACTAACTTATTTTAAGCAAATACAATAAGGAGATCTCTATGTCTACATTACAAACAAGTACACGTTTACAAGGTAAAAAGATTGCTATTTTAGCAACCGATGGCTTTGAGCAAAGTGAGCTGTTATCGCCACGTGATGCTTTACTTAACGCTGGCGCCGAAATTGATATTGTGTCGGTCAAAGAGGGCGAAATTACTGGATGGGATGAAGATAAATGGGGCGACAAAGTAAGCGTAGATAAACTTGTTACCAATGCCAGTGCCAGCGATTACGATGCGCTAATGTTACCAGGTGGCTTATTTAACCCAGATACGTTACGTCAAGATAAGCACGCAAAAGCGTTTATAGACGGCTTTTTTGGCGCAGAAAAAAACAAACCTGTAGCCGCTATTTGTCATGCACCATGGTTACTTGCCGAAATTAACAAATTACGCGACCGTACCGTTACCTCATTCCCAAGCATCAAAAGTGATTTGATCAATGCGGGTGCAAACTGGGTGGATGAAGAGGTGAGTGTAGACCAAGGTTTAGTTACAAGCCGCAGTCCTGCAGATTTAGAAGCATTTAACGCTAAATTTATTGAAGAAATTTTGGAAGGTAAGCATCAAGCTCACTAAGTTAAGAGCTTAATAAAAAAAGGGCATTTTAGATGCCCTTTTTTAATGCGTCAATTTTAAGTTTTTACAATGCGGTGGCCGCTTTCATATCAGCTACAAACGCTTTTAACTTTGATGTCATCGCGTCTAAATCACTCAGGTTTGCCTCAATAATTTTAACAACCGCAGAGCCAGAAATAGCACCGGCTGCGCCTGCGTTGAGCGCAGCTTTTACATCATCGGGGGTTGATATACCAAAGCCTAACAATGCAGGGGCAGCATGGTATTCACTTAGTTTAGTAACTATATTGCCTGCAGGCATTTGTGCTTTAGTATCGGTACCGGTTACACCTGCACGCGAGAGTAAATACGTATAACCACGGCCATAAGATGCACATTGGCGAAGGGTGTCGTCATCAGCATTTGGTGTGGCAATAAATATTGGGTCTACACCGTTAGCCATGGCTGCTTTTCTAAACATTTTAGACTCATGCAGTGGCACATCAGCAACTAAAATAGAGTCTACGCCCGCCGCTTTAGCATCTTTATAAAATGATTCAAGGCCGTGTTTAAACACAAGGTTAGAATACAATAATAAACCAATTGGAATATCTGCATTGTAATCGCGTATTTCTTTAATTATATCAAAGCAATCTTGCGTATTAATATTTACATCTAACGCGCGAATATTCGCTGCTTGAATAACTGGGCCATCAGCGATTGGATCCGAAAACGGAATACCTAGCTCGAGTGCGTCCGCGCCGC
>NZ_CAWUKC010000048.1:0-28078 GCF_963922945.1 uncultured Pseudoalteromonas sp.
AACGCAGGAGCAGTTATCGAGCCCACTAGGTTACAAACCTCGCGCCGCGATTTGAACGCCCCTAGATTGAACAAATTTCAATCCGCAAAGATCAACACGCCCTAGCCCAGCAAATAACTAAGCGGCTCTTTGCCCCACGTAACAGCCAACAGCACTAACAATCCAACAAAAATAGCCCATGCTAACCAAGGTGCCTTGGTGTTATCTATATTAGTTTGAGTGGCGTGTTCGCTGTTTGCCTGTTTACCGGTGATCATTGCTTTGACAAGTGGTTTTCCTTTTATTTTATACACAACAATGGCAGTAACGTGCAGGCATATAGCATAAAATAAAATATCGAAATTAAGGCGGTGCAGCCAATTTGCAAAATCAACCGTTGAGCTCGACACATACTCAACCAAAGGGCCATCTGTCAAAATGCCATCACTGCTCATTAGCCCAGTCACTAACTGCACTATAATAAGTACAAAAAACAACAAAACCATGTAGCTACCTGGCGCCGAATGACCTACCCCTTTACTGGGGCTTTTAAACTCTTTAAGTACAGCTATTGGTGAGTGCAATAACGCACTTAATTTTGCCGTTTTACTGCCCACCAGCCCCCATACTAAACGGGTCGCTATTAATGCGATTGCAAAAAATCCAGCCACAAAATGAAGCTCAATCATGCCCTCGTCAATGCTAAAGTAAAGCACAGCAATATTAATGACTAACAACCAATGAAAGCTTCTTATAAAGCCATCCCATACTTTTATACTTTGCATATGAATCCTCAACTTGTTGCCAGGCTTTGGCACTTTATTTTGATACTAAAACCATTATTCCAAAGTTTTACTACCGCTGCATTAATGATATTACATAAAGCGCTATTTATGGCACACTAAACGCACAAATTTATTACTTACTTGTATTAATGAATATTACTAAACGCGCAGTATTAAAAGGTTTTTTTGATATGCTTCCGCTTTGCTTAGCGGTCGTACCTTGGGGGATATTATGTGGCTCTTTAGCGATTCAAAATGGTTTTAGTGCCTTTGAAACACAAGCAATGTCGTTACTTGTATTTGCCGGTTCTGCACAATTAGTTGCCATTGAACTAATGGCTGGTAACACCCCTTTGCTGACTATTTTATTTACCACATTTATTATTAGCTCTCGGCATTTTTTATACGGTTTAGCCGTACGCCATAAAGTTATTTCGCAGCCATTACGCTGGCGCTTACCCATAAGTTTTGTACTAACCGATGAGCTGTTTGCCTTTTCGCACCACCGTAAAGCCTATAAAACAAAAGCGCGCCTAATATACGCTTTAAGTGCGGGTTTTAGTTTTTATATTGCATGGAACCTTTGGACACTCATAGGCATTGTTGCAGGAAGTGTACTCCCAGATTTAACAAATTTAGGGCTCGACTTTGCGATTGCAGCTACATTTATTGCGCTTGTGGTACCGGGCATAAAAAATTTAGCCTCGCTAGTTACAGTTATTGTTGCAGGTGTTAGCGCCACCATTTTAAAAAGTACGGGGTTTGAGTTGTGGTTGGTTTGTGCCGCTCTACTTGCTATGAGTGCAGGCTACTTTACTGCAAGGTTTATACAAAAAAAGGACAGCCCATTATGATGATCACTATATTATTAATGGCGTGTATTACTTTTTTTACTCGCTACTTATTTTTACATCAACGCCTTGGTTTTAAAGTAGGCCCTAAAATGCAGCAGTTTTTAAGCTTTAGTGCCCCCGCTGTATTAACCGCGATTTGGGTACCTATTATTTTTATAAATGAAGACGGCATCAACCTAGATTGGCATAACCCATACCTAAGCGCAGCTATCGTTGCCATTATTGTTGCCTATAAAACACATAACATTTACTACACAACACTTGCCAGCATGGGGTTATTTTTAATTTTAAACTAAACATAGCAGCCTACTAGCAAACACTTAGGCATAGTATTCATAGGGCTAAATTTTATACTTTTAGTCACACGCCACAGCAGGTAGAATGCTACTAACAACAATAAAAAAGCACCTATCATGCACGAATTTCATCAATTAACTGCAACTGCGTTAAACGGTAAACCTATTAACTTCAGCGACTTTGAAGGCAAAGTTGTGCTTATTGTTAATACAGCAAGTGAATGTGGTTTTACTAAGCAATACGAGGCGCTACAAACTCTTCATAGTCAGTACGCAAAAAGCGGGTTGGTTATTGTTGGTTTTCCATGTAACCAATTTGGCCAACAAGAACCTGGTGACGCGACGCAAATACAGCAAGGTTGTTTAATAAATTATGGGGTAAACTTCTTAATGGCGTCAAAGGTGGATGTAAATGGGCGTCATGCGCACCCTGTATTTAGATATTTAAAATCGGCTCTGCCTGGGTTTTTAACACGAAAAATAAAGTGGAACTTCACCAAGTTTTTAATTGCGCCAGACGGCACCCCTATTAAACGTTATGCCCCTTTTACAAAGCCAGAAAAACTAGAAGCCACCATTCAACAAGCACTCGCTAAAAAGTAAGTACATAAAAGTAATAAAGAGGCATAAAGCCTCTTTATTGCCACTATTTAGACTTTAAACACGCATAAACGCATATTAAAAATCCTAATAAAAGAGGCGCATTATTTTAACTAGCACAATTTAGTCTATGTAATCGTTTAAGTCGTCTTCACCTAAGTTTTTACGCAAACGCTTTTGCTCAAGGTAATCTTCCAGCTTCTTTTTTACCTTCTGCTTTTTTTTGTCATGCTGATTACGCCCGACCATTTCGTACTCGTCTTCAACAAAATCATCATCTAGCGCATCGTAACTAAATGTCTTACCCACAACCCACTCCATAAAGTGTTTGAGACCAACTCAGGCTTGTGTCCTGTGATTGGCAGATTAAAAATGTTTAACGCTAAAATACGTACAAATTAGCGCCAAAATAAAGCCACGTGACTAATGTAAATAGTCTTCATGTCAATATTGTGAATAAATAGCGCTAAATTAAGAGAGTGGGAAGTGAGAGTTTTTTATCGTTTCGACAAATAAAATTTATCATTTATTTATTTTTAGTGTTTTTGACTAAAAAGTAGTTTATTTATTAAATTCACAAACTAGTTAAAGTACACGAAAATACATAAATAATTGTTTTATAAAGATAATAAAAAATGGCACCAAACTTGTTAATACTTAACTGTCATCAACAATTATTAGAGAATAAACATGAAAAATTTACTATTAGTAAGCGCTTTAATTTGTACACCTGCAGCAATAGCACATAACGATAACAATGCTGGCATTTCGTTTAGCAACGAGCAGTGCAATGTAGAGTTTAAAAACGATGTACGCATTAAACCTAGCGAATTAGAAATTTTTACTGCATCTAATCAATTCATGCGCTTTAGCAGCAATGGCAGCTTAACTATAAATGGCGATCAAGTATCTATTAACAGCGAACAGCGCCAAGCGCTTATCCAATATTCAGACAACTTACGTACACAGCTGCCTAAGGTCGCCAATATTGCTCTAGACGGGGTGAAAATAGCTGGTGTAGCGCTCGAGGAAGTAGCCAACGCATTTAACATTGACGGTATTGATGACTTGTCAGGCCTAATGGATGATATAAAAAGTGAAGTAGAAAATACCTTTTACCAACAAGGTACCTTTGTCATGGGGCAGCAAAGTTTTAATCAGTTTGGTGAAAACTTTGAACACCAGTTTGAAGAGCAAATAGAAACCGTGGTTGAATCGGCCATGATGCAATCAATGGGAAGTATTTTAGTAGCTTTAGGCTCTGAACTACTCGGTTCAGGTGGTGATATGGATGCATTTGAGCAACGCATGGAAAACATGGGCGCACAAATCGAAGAAAAAGTAGAACTGCATGCAAATGCGCTTGAAAAACGTGCCAACTCTTTATGTGAAAACTTTGCCAACATAGCATATCAAGAAGAGCAATTAGTAGCACAATTACCTCAACTTCAAGGTTACGAGCTATTTACTATTAAACAAAACTAATACCCAGCGCCGTATTTAACATCCCTTTAGCAGCACCTGTGTATAGGTGCTGCCTTTTTATTCTTTTAGCTTATGCGCCAGTTCACCTAACGTTTTAATAGCCTGCTCTATTTTTTCACTCCATTGCACCCCATAACTTAGCCTAATACAGCTTTTATATTTATTACTTGCTGAAAATATAAGTCCGGGGGTTATGCTTATACCAGCCTCTAAAGCCAATAAAAATAACTTTTGACTATCTACCCCTTGGCCAAAATCAAGCCAAATAACACATCCCCCTTTGGGATCACTAATACGCGTGTTATCAGGCATTGCGTTTAATAAGCACCACCGCATACGCTCTTTGTTATTACGTAAGCGCTGCCTTAGTACCTTTAAATTACGATCATACTCACCACTGGCTATAAACTCACAGAGGGTCCATTGATTTATTAGTGAAGCAGAACAACTTAATGCACGTTTGTGTCGCCGTGCTTGGCCTGCGAACTGGCCTGCAATTAACCAACCTACTCGATAGCTCGGCGCAGCCGCTTTTGAAAATGAGGCACAGCTTATCACTAACCCTTTTTTTGAATAAGCGAGTGCAGGTGTTCCACGCTTAGGAGTAAAGTGCAGATCCCCGTAAACATCATCCTCAATTAGCACAACATTATGCGATTCTATTAAGCTAACCATTTGTTGTCGGCTTTCATCGCTCATAAAACTGCCCACAGGATTATTGATGGCGGTCGAAAACAAACACGCTTTTATAGTGTGTTGTTCAAGCGCTTGCGCTAAATCGTTAAGCCAAATTCCATTGTCGGGGCACAACGGAATTTCAAGCGCCTTAAGTCCCAAGCTCTCTATCAGTTCAATAATGCCGTGATAACATGGGGTTTCAATAGCAACCACATCACCAGGTTTAGTGACACACTTAAGTGCGATAGCTAATGCCTCTTGTGCACCGTTGGTGATTACTAGCTCATCTATATTAACGCCAATAGCAAAACCCAAATACCTGTGCACTAACTGCTTTTTAAGTGCTGCAAAACCATCTATAGGGCCATAGTTAATAACATTTGACCCTGCAATGGCCATAACTCGGCGCATGGTTCGCGCTAACGCTTTATCGG
Source organism: uncultured Pseudoalteromonas sp. (assembly GCF_963922945.1). Classification (GTDB taxonomy): domain Bacteria; phylum Pseudomonadota; class Gammaproteobacteria; order Enterobacterales; family Alteromonadaceae; genus Pseudoalteromonas. The sequence continues at coordinate 5,112 of NZ_CAWUKC010000048.1, forward strand.
TAGGGGCTGCAGCTACTGGGTTGGCAATACCAAACGCAATAATATTAGGTTGATGAATTGCGCTATAAACCTGCTCTATTAATTCTTGTTTATTTACAGTGACAGGCTCACGGCTTAGCTTTACACGTTTTGGTAAACTGTAAACTGTGTTTAGCACCGTTAAAAAGTAACCTGACTTTTCTCGTGCTTCCACCAGCCCTTGATCTTCTAACGCTTGATATGCTTGCTTAACAGTTGGAATGCTAATATTTAAGTTGCTAGCCATTTTACGAAGTGAAGGAAGCTTTTCGCCAGGTAATAACACCTTTTGCGCGTGCATATCTTTAATTAGCTCAATAACTTGTTGATATAAAAAATCGGCTTTTTGCTTACTGGCTGTTGGCTGCATATTTCGCCCTAAATCTGTATAGGTTACATTTTCATTTTTCTGTATATGGTAAGTATACAGATAGGCTCTAAAATAGCCACTCAGTCGATTTTTGAGAGGTTTCCAATGAAAAGCACAGTGCTATATCTCACCACCGTTTTAATTTGGGGCTCTACATGGCTCGCAATTTCGTTTCAGCTAGGCGATATTGTTGTAGAGCTTTCATTATTTTATCGCTTTGCTATAGCGGCTGCATGTATGTGGCTATTTGTGGCCTACAAAAAGCCTGATATGCGATTTTCGTTAGCCGATCATGGTTTTTTTGTTTTATTGGCTATTTCTAACTTTGGCTTAAATTATTTGCTTTTGTATTGGGCACAAAATTACCTTTCGTCAGCGATGGCGTCTATTGCTTTTTCAATGCTGCTCATAATGAACATAATTAACACTAGTTTATTTTTTGCAAAACCCATTGCAAAACGAATTTACTGCGGTGCCTTAATGGGTGTTATTGGTATTATTTTTCTATTTTGGCCGCATTTACAGCAATTCGACTTGAGTAACGGGGCGTTGGTCGGGTTACTACTTGCTCTAGGGGGCACGTTTGTGGCTTCATTGGGCAACATGATAAGTGTACGTAATTCTAATCGCCAAATAGGCGTACTACAGGGTAACGCATGGAGTATGTTATATAGCGCAGCAGGATTAGCCGTGTATGTATTAGTAAATGATATAGAGGTTAACTTTAGCGCCCCTACCAGCTATTGGCTGTCATTATTGTATTTATCGGTTTTTGGCACTGTGATTGCGTTTGCCTGCTACTTTGCCTTGTTAAAAAATATTGGCCCAGAAAAAGCTAGTTACGCCATCGTACTGTTTCCTTTGGTGGCCGTTGCATTAAGCAGCGTTTTTGAAGACTTTGAATGGCATGCAAATACCTTTGCTGGTTTTAGTTTAGTACTACTGGGTAATGCAATTGTGCTTACTCCCACAAAAAGAATTAACGCCTTTTTAGCAAGCCGCTGCTTTGCTAAAAATGGCTCCGTCCCCAGTTAGAGGCGTTTTTAACGCACTAACACAAAAGCGCCTACCCTACTGTAGGCGCTTTTTTATTGGTATATGAAAATGAATAGCTTGCTCATGAATAGCAATAACCGCAGGCGTAACACCGACTAGCTCGCCATCGGCCTCAATTAATAAATCTTTAGTATTAATACGCGCCTGTTTGAGCTGGCTATAAGTAAGCTTTTTTAAAGTATGATGTCGATTAAAAATTAATTTAATAAAGCTATATAATTGATCAACTAGACTACCCGCTTGCATTTGGTAGCAATCAAGCAGCCCATCATCAATTTTAGCCCTAGGGGCTATTTTTATGCCGCCGCCAAAATAATGAGAGTTCGCAAATACAGTGATTAAATTTTGATAGCTACACTGCTTATTTAAAAATGCTCCATCCAGATTGCTTGTTTTGTAAGTAAAGAGCGATTTAAAACTCGTCCACTTATAGCGCCAAGCTGACATATTCTGTATATGGCTAAGCTGGTTGATTACATGGGCATCAAAACCAACACCAGCTACATTAATAAAGTAACGAGTATTAATTTTACCCACATCAATTGTATGGGTGGGGGCATTAAAAATAGCGTTTTGCCACTGTTTAGCCTTGCAATGAAAGCGACGCGCAAAATCGTTGCCCGTACCACAAGGTAATATTGCCAAACTACATGCACTGTTAATCACGCCATTAAGTGCCAAATTAAGCGTGCCGTCGCCACCAATAGCCACTGCTATTTGGCTATTCTGCGCATTGAGCTTTACGTTTGTTAAGTCGTACTCAAAATTACCTGTCGTTTTAACCGTAATATAGGAAATACTTTTCTTTTTACATGTTTTTTTAAGCCACTCAAAATGACTTAGCACCGCTTTTTTTACGCTTGGTTTAATTATTATTAACAACTGCAAGCTATTTCTCTCCTGCTAGCCTGTGCGGCGCTAAAAACAATGTTTAAGTTAAAATTAAATAATCTGAATAATTAGTCAAAATATTGAGTAAAAATTTATTAAAACCATAAAACAAAACAAAAATAGAATACAAATCAAATATATAAGGCTTTACATCAAATAAATAACTATGCAAAACAGATAACTAACAAGGTAATTCAAAAACAAAAAATACAAAAATCAGATAAAAATAACTAATGCTCAAGCCCTAGTTTATATCGTTGTATTTTTATACAAAAAAGAGTCAGAATGCTCGCGATTTAAACACATACACTTTGGAGCAAAGACATGAAACCAATAAACACCTTAAACCAAAACGCAGCAGCCCAAGTTGGCGTGAAGCCAGCGAACCGCAAAGCTAAAATGCTTGCTAAGTTAAACCGTATGGGTAAAAAGTTAGCATTAAACAGCGCCGCGCAATACAAATAATCAACCTTGTTATGATTATTACGCAGGGGCAGTAAACAACTTACCACTATTGAAAGGCTTTCTTTCGCTCCCAAGTTTACTGCCACCCTTTAATTTTTAGCTTAAATCTTACTAAATTCTCTCTATTTACAAAAAAAACCTTAATTACGCCTACTTTTTAAGCAAACAGTTTATTTGCTATTTACACGACGGTATCACCTAAGTATTATTCTGCGTCACGGAGAGATGGCAGAGTGGTCGAATGCACCGGTCTTGAAAACCGGCATAGGTTTGTAGCCTATCTAGGGTTCAAATCCCTATCTCTCCACCATTATTTAATTATCGGTATGAATTAACTACCGTTAATACAATCTGTTATGCGTTGGAGAGGTGTCCGAGTGGCCGAAGGAGCTCCCCTGCTAAGGGAGTATAGAGTTTGTAGCTCTATCGAGGGTTCGAATCCCTCCTTCTCCACCATTTCTAATTAAAACCGCTTAGTTGCGGTTTTTTTGTGTCTAAAATTTAACAGCTAATATATCCAAGGAAGGTGAGAACTCTCCTAGGGTTCGATAAAATGTCTGGAACATTTTAAGCCGCCGTAGGCGTTGCGACGCAATTAATTACATGGATGTAATAGCGATCCGGCCTTTATAACAGCTTCGCATTGAAATAGCGTAAATCAAAACACATTGAATACACTGAGTAGTTGCGGCATGATTGCTTATAACTCCAACAGCTAGGTTTAATTATGTTTCGTTTAATTGCTCCTGTACTAGGCTTTATGGCCATAAGCCCACAAGCAGCCCAAGATATCACGGTTTATAAGTGTACAATTAAAGGCGTCGCTACATTTAGCCAAACCCCCTGTGCTGAGAACGCGGAAATAATAAAACTAAAGCAGCCGCTGATCGCTGATAAAGTAAGTAACAACGCCAATACACAAGCAATGCCTGGCGCCTCTGTAGATAACTACATCGAAATACAAAAAATTGAGCGCGAAATAAAACGCCACCAGCTTACTATAAAAAATTATAAAGAAGACTTAGCCCACGCCACGCAGCAAGCAAGTTATATAAATCAAGACCAAGCAAATAGAATGGGAGCCGCATCAATCGCTGATGCGATCGCAACTAAAACTACGGCGATTCAAAACCGCTATAACGCATTAATTAGCGCTGTAGAACAACAAATTTCTATTTTACAGCAACAAAAGCAGCAACTGAGCAACCAACCTTAATACCCAAATAAGCAACATATGCGATACACCTAACCCATATATTAAAAAAAGCGCAAATAACATACTGTTCGCTATACTGATGATTAAAACCAAATACGTTTAAAAAATCAGGAAGCTATGTGAAAAATTTTAACTCAAAAAATCACTCAGTTATCTTTTACATAATATTTTCATCAGCGTATTTTTTAATTGGTATTTCACTTACTAAACTCGCCTTTAATACACAAATTATTCCAGTATGGCTGCCAGCAGGCGTTGCCTTAGTAGGCTGCTACATTTGGTGGTGGCGATTTGTGCCTGCACTTTTTATAGCCGCCTTTGCGTTTAACTTTAATATTTTTGAAAGCTCAGCTCACGAAATGGTACTAGTTGGTAATAGTTTTAAGCAAGCTATGTATATTGCTAGTGGTATTGCATTACAGGCCATGGTAGGCGCGGGTTTACTTAAATTTTGGCTTGGTCATCCACTTTATTTTAAAAAACGCGCGAGTATTATTTACTTTATTTTTATTGTAGGTATTGCGGTGAGCTCAATTTCGGCAAACTTTGGAGTGTTTGCGCTGAGCCAGTTTAACCCCGCCTACAATATTAATGACCACTGGCAGAATGTATTATTTTGGTGGTTAGGGGACTCACTAGGCGTCATTATAGCTACCCCTTTGCTGTTAGTGCTTACGCAACTAACAGGCCCCAATAGGCCTATGTTTCCACTACCCACAATAGTGGTGTGTAATATTTTATTTATATCCGTAGCTATAACCACGCAGCTATATAATCATAAAAATAAGCAACATATTATTAAAGCAGCACAGCAGGAGGCTCAAGTTATTGAAAACAGCTTATATCGCTATATCAACCAAAGTTTAATTGCAGTACAAAGCTTGGCCAGCCAAGTGCAATCTAATCCAGATTTAAACCAACAAGATTTTTATGCCTATGCTAGCGAGCTACTGATACAGCATTCATTTATTAAAGCGCTATCGTGGAACCAAAAAATAACGCAAAGTGAGCGAGCCTCGTTTACTCAAGAAGTCGCCAATATCTACCACCTTGACTTTGAAGTTGTAGGTGAACCCCTTGAGCCAGACGACCCTATGGTCATTGTTAAATATATTGCTCCTTTTAATGGTAATCAAAAGGCGGTGGGATTTAATGTGTATTCAAACCCAGATAGAAAAGCGTCACTTACAAACCCCGCAATAAAGTACCAACCAGTCAGCACTAAAATTATTCAATTAGTACAAACATCTACGCCTGAGCCTGCCTACCTATTGTTTGCACCTGTGTACAAACAACAACAGCAAGCCACTGTTATTAATGGGTACGCTACTGGGGTATTTTTAGTGCGCAATATAATCGAGCAAGCGATTAACAAACAACAATCAGATATGTTTTCTATCGCGCTCTATGAAGATTTAAACAAACCTGCCTTTTATAGCAATAGTGACAACCCAAGTGCGATTAAAAACACGAATATTATAAAGCTAAAACTTACCTTTGGTGGACAAACGTGGAATGCATACTTAGCCTTAAAAGAAAGGTACTTAGCGCCTCAGAATAGCCAATTGACGCTATTTTTAATGGTTTTGCAATTAGTAGTATGCGCCCTAATTTTAATTGTTCTACTGCTTTTTAATCAACAACAAATTGCCCTGACCCGCAAAGTCGCAGAGCGCACCCATTCGCTTGCGCAGGCTAAAAAACAATCCGATTTAGCCAATCAAGCTAAAAGTCGATTTTTAGCTAATATGAGCCATGAAATACGCACCCCACTCAATGCTGTTATAGGCTTTTCATCATTAGCGCGCAAAGAAGATAGCACGCAAACCCTGATTGGTTATTTAGACAAAATAAACTCTTCATCTAAAAGCTTACTGAACCTGATTAACGACATCCTCGACATTTCTAAAATTGAGTCACATAAACTCAAACTAGAAAGTACAGCGTTTAACTTACACGCAATTATTAAGCGTATTAACACTATGTTTGAAACCAGCGCGGATAATAAGAACATAGGCTGGGAGGTTGTAAATCAGCTCCCCGCTGATACTTGGTATATAGGCGACCCTTTACGCATTGAGCAAATAATTCTAAACCTTTGCAGCAACGCAATAAAATTTACTGAGCAAGGTAAAGTCAATATTACCTTTGACGGCGAATATATAAGTGATAACAAAGTGAAAATTACAATCACCGTTAAAGATACGGGGATTGGTATTGAACCTTCTCAGCAGGCTAAGTTATTTAACGCTTTTACCCAAGCCGACGATTCAACTTCGAGGCGATACGGTGGTACAGGCTTAGGGCTAACTGTGGTCAAAGAGCTCAGTAAGCTAATGGACGCTAACGTGACATTGCAAAGTGAACCTAACGTAGGCTCAAAATTTATATTTAGTGTTGAACTTGAAACTAGCCCAGCACAAGAATCTGCTGATCCCGTATACTCAGATACTAAATTGACAGCCTTAAAAGTGCTAGTCGCAGAAGATAACCCCGTAAACCAAATGGTAATTAAAGCCATGCTCGGCTCACTGGGCCTTGTTGCTCATATTGTAGAAAATGGCGAAGCAGCAGTAGATATAGTAAAAGAGCAACACTTTGACTTAATTTTAATGGACTGCCAAATGCCCATAATGGATGGTTACAGAGCCACGGCACTCATTAGGCAGTTTAAAAGTAAGCAAGAACTGCCTATTATTGCGCTAACCGCCGATGTTATGCCTGAGGATAAAGCCCACGCCCTCGCTGTTGGCTTTAATCAACACCTTGCAAAACCGCTCGATTTAGTTAGGCTAACTGCCTGCTTGGCGCAATACGCCAAAATGAAATAGCATTAGTACAATAATACATTAAATAAATACGCTGTTTTTTATTTTTGTCTTAAAATGCAACCACCCATAATACAGCAGCCTAAGGTAAGCAGTAATGGCAACTTTTACCCACCAATGGTTTAATAATATTAACCAAATAGACGAACACGATTGGACGCGTTTATTCGGTAATGACCCCTTTACCTGCCATGCATTTTTATATGCATTAGAACAAAGCCACTGTGCAAACAAAGGGACTGGTTGGCAGCCTCAACACCTAGCGGTTTATGAAGGTGGCAAATTAATAGCACTGGCACCTGGGTATTTAAAAAGCCACTCTTACGGAGAGTATGTTTTTGATTGGGCATGGGCAGAAGCCTTTGAACAACACGGGTTAGCCTATTACCCTAAATGGCTAAGTGGTGTGCCTTTTAGCCCCATTGAAGGCCAGCGTATTGCCATCGCACATACAAATACACAAAGCGTATACGAGTACATAAAAAAGCAATTAAACTTAACGAGTGTGGAGCAAGGTTGGTCTGGCTGGCATGTTAACTTTTGTCCAAAAATGCAGGCTGAAGCATTGTGTACTGACGATATAATGCAGCGCGTAGGCGTACAGTTTCAATGGTTTAATAAAGGCTTTAAAACCTTTGACGATTTTTTAAATACACTTACCGCACGCAAACGAAAAACGCTCAAAAAAGAGCGCGCTAAAATAGCACAGCAAAATATTAGCATTGAATGGCTACAAGGCTTGCAAATAACACCTAAAATAATGCAATTGTTTTGCGAGTTTTATCAGCGAACTTATTTAAAACGTTCAGGGCATTTAGGCTATTTAAATATTGAGTTTTTTACTTTATTACAGGCTTTAATGAGCGATCAGCTGATTATTATGCTCGCCAAAAAAGATGAAAACGTAGTTGCCGCCACACTGAGTTTAAAAAGTGACAACACCTTGTACGGACGCTATTGGGGCGCCAGCGAAGAAATAGATTCCCTTCATTTTGAGCTGTGTTACTACCAAGGGATTGAATTTGCGATTAAGCATAACTTGCATTGCTTTCACTCAGGCGCTCAAGGCGAGCATAAAATACCTCGTGGGTTTGAGCCTGTTTTTACCTACTCTAGCCACTATATTGTTGAACCTGACTTTAGAGCAGCAATAAACGACTACCTAAATCGCGAGCGCCAACACATGGCAATATATAAAGCGCAGTGCGCTGAATTACTGCCGTTTAAAAACCAATAACTGATTGTTAGCAGGCATCGCTGTATCACTAATAAGTGTAAGGCTCGCTTGTGCAGCTAATTGCTCTATAGCCTCAAAATCACGAATACCGCTAAGTGGGTCACGTTGAGTTAAAAAGCGGTCGAACTCTTCATTACTTGCACTTGTAAACTGACCTTGGTATTTGAAAGGGCCATAAATACACACTACACCTTGGTTTGCTAAATGCATTGCAACCCCTTTAAAAAATTGCTCAACTAACTGCCAGCTTACAATATGAAACGTATTTGCTGTATAAATGGCATCCACGTTATTTACCGGCCACGCATAATTTAAATCAAGCTCAAGAGGGGCGTGTAAATTAGTTAAATTTGCCTCGTCGAGCCATAAATTTATGCCTTCATGGTTTATACAACGGTCACTTGTATACCACTGTAAGTGGGGCAAATTTTTTGCAAAAAACACACTATGTTGCCCCGTGCCCGAGCCTATTTCGAGTACTATTCTTGTTTTATTAAAAGCCGTTTTAAGCACCTCTAAAATAGGGCCTTTATTGTTTTCGCACGCTTGCGAGAAAGGTTTGATCATGCCAATGCACCAATAGTGAAATTAATTGCACAACATTAACGCAAAAAAATGGCACTGAACAATTAAAGTTTGATAGGTAATTTATAAAAGTGAGTTAATTCATTACTCTAAAATAAAAATAAGGCGATGGTATGTATTATGCTTTAATTAAATCAGCCCTAAGTAGGGTGTACTTCCAATATTAAATACGAGGATAAAATTATGCATACTCCCCCTTACACCGCTGTAGACGCTGTTGTCTCAGTGACAGAAAAAAGCACCGAAAAGCCAAGTAGCACCTGTGATAGTAGAGCCACTTTAATCGACTTACTTTCTCACTGTAACCAAAATCAACAGGCGCTAAAAAAGCATGAAACAGACCAAATATTCATTCTTGGCTACAATTGATACTCAATTAAACGCTGCAAATAATTTTTATAATAACTGTTTACACTGAAACCGATTAAATGTAATGATAACTATTATCGTTAACTTAAATCGGTTTTTTATGTCTCCCTTTCAGGCATTACAGCCTTATCAACATGAACTTGCTTGTAACTGCTTGCGCCCGGGCTTGCATGCGCCTATGGTGGTAGCTCACTACATTGAAACCGCTTTAAACGTTGCTAAAAGCTTTGAAAAACATCGTAACCCCTTATTACAAGAGCTGTATTTATTACGCACTCACCATGAAATCATCAATAAAATGTGCGACCCTCTAATACACAATGCCATTCGTAAGCAGTGCCTTGAGCAACTATATAAACCTTTACTGGCATTAAAACGCTTTTACTATGCACATAACGATACTGAAAAATTTTTAAAACTTGAGCACGAAGCTCGTGTACTCAGTAACGAATTTAACCCTTTTTAAGGAGCGACTTATGAGCAATTTTAGAACCGAATCAGACAGTATGGGTGAATTACAGGTCCCTAGTGATGCGCTATACCAAGCGCAAACCCAGCGTGCAGTTAACAACTTTGCTATTAGCGGCTTAACTATGCCAAAACAGTTTGTTACAGCCCTTGCATACATTAAACAAGCAGCAGCACAAAGTAATTGTGAGCTAAATCACTTAAGTAAAAGTAAAGCCAACACTATTGAGCAAGCATGCCAACAAATTATTGATGGCGAACATTACGAGCACTTCCCTGTTGATATTTTCCAAACAGGTTCGGGCACCAGCTCTAATATGAATGCCAATGAAGTGATCGCAACATTAGCTTCACGTCTTGGGGATGAAAAAATTCACCCTAACGATGATGTAAATATGGGGCAAAGCTCTAACGATGTAGTGCCGACAGCTATAGCTCTGAGCAGTGCAATTAACGTAGTTTATGAATTACTGCCATCACTTGAAAAACTCTCGCAGAGCTTAGAGCAAAAAAAGGCAGAGGTTGGCAAAATAGTTAAAACAGGCCGTACGCATTTGATGGATGCGATGCCAGTTACCTTTGAGCAAACGCTCAGCGCGTGGCAATCACAAGTAAATAATGCAGCCTCTGGCATTCACCATAGCTTAGAGCGAGTATGTGAGCTTGCCCAAGGGGGGACTGCGGTAGGAACCGGCATTAATGCTGATGGTGAATTTGCTGCAAAATTTGCTAAAAATTTAAGTGCCAATGTAGGTATAAGCTTTAAACCAAGCAGTAACTTTTTTTATAACATTGGATCACAAGATGCCATTGTCGCGCTTTCAGGGCAGTTAAAAGTACTCGCTGTTGCCCAGATGAAAATAGCCAACGATCTACGCTGGATGAATTCAGGCCCGCTTGCAGGGCTTGGCGAAATTGAGCTTGAAGCACTGCAACCTGGCTCGTCGATTATGCCAGGCAAAGTAAACCCGGTGATCCCAGAAGCAGCAGCTATGGTGAGCGCGCAAGTTATAGGTAACGATGCAACTATCACTGTAGCAGGTCAATCGGGTAACTTTGAATTAAACGTCATGCTGCCGGTTATTGCGCACAACATATTACAAAGCATCGAATTATTAGCTAACAGCGCACAAGCTCTGGCAGATAAAGCCATTGCAAGTTTTAAAGTAAACCAAATCAATATTGATAAAGCACTGGCCAAAAACCCAATTTTGGTGACAGCGCTTAATCCGGTGATCGGTTACGAAAAAGCAGCCAAAATAGCTAAGCAAGCCTATAAAGAAGCTCGCCCGATAATTGATGTGGCAGAGCAAGAAACCGACCTTTCTCGCAGTGAATTAGAAAAGCTGCTTAACCCCACTAAACTTACTCAAGGCGGTTTATAAGGGTAAATCTAAACGGCTTTAATTACTTGATAATATAGTTTTTATTGCCGTTAAAAATGCACCGTGTATGATAGTGATGAATAATTCATCACTATCAAGGTTTGTTATGCGTACTCCACTGTTAGCCCTACTTTTACCACTTTGCTTAACGGCATGCCTCGAAACGACATCACAAGAGGCCACCACTAACTCGGTGAACGAGCTTAAAGAAGTGCCGCAGCAAAACAGTAGTGAAAACAAGCTCAAAATCCCTACCGATGCATCTCAACCTATAAAAACCTCTGAAAAAGAAGTATCTGTTAACGACATTAAAACTGCTAAAAAAGAGCTTAATGCGTTAATTGCCAATACACAGTGCGATACCTCGGCACAATGTAAGGTTATGCCAGTTGGAAGCAAAGCCTGCGGCGGGCCAAGTGATTATGTTGTTTACTCAACAAAAGCAGCTAATGAAGGGCAAGTCAGTTCGCTTGCAAAGCAAATAACAGCACTTGAAAAAGCTTACAACACACAAAATGAAATGATGAGTACATGCCAGCATTTAACTGCCCCAAGCACGCAGTGTGTTGAAAATAAATGTGTTAAACTCAAAGGTTCAGCGGTAAGTGTATTTTAAGGACAAGGTTATGGGTTGTTTACCATCAGCAATTAAATTATCAATTGTAAGTGTTGCCACCAGCGCTATGCTATTTCTTAGTGGCTGTGCGAGCACATCATCAAGCAGTGATCAAAATCAGAATTTGTCTGACTTGAGCTACGATCTTAATAACATTGTTAGTGATAATAGCTGCACCGCAAGCTTTCAATGTAAAGTACTCGAAGTAGGTGCTCGCGCATGTGGCGGGCCTAGCAAGTATGTTGTGTATTCAACACTTAACACCTCACAAGAGCACGCCGAAGAAGTTGCCCATAAAATTACACAGCAACAAAAAGCACAAAACAAAACGCAAGGGTTAACCGACTGTTCACCGGTACTTGAAGTACAAACCTTGTGTATTGATCAACAATGCCAAGCGTTTGATATAAAGTAGCGATGCACTATTTAAACCTTAGATTAAGCGTTAATTTAATAAAGGAATTAACGCTGAAATAATCACGACTAACACCACGCAAATACCTGCTTTAACAATGTATTTCATTGGCATTTCTTGTTTTACCCAGTACGCATAAATAAAACGCACAAAGTAGCTAGCAGCAGTGCCAAATAAGGCAAAAATAATTAGGTAGGTGATCAGTATAATGTTCAAAGCAGTACTTCTTTATAGTTGTTGTTCTTAGTGTAAGGGCTTAATACAAAGAACGCAAAAGCACTGCTTTAAACTGCTTCTGGTTAAAAGATTTACTTATAAAATGAAATCCCAGCCTATTTAGCCTGTTTAGTATGAGCAATTAATAACTCTGCCACTTGCTGCTTTACCGCTCGTTTATCGTCACTTTGGACATTAAACCGTGTGGCTAATTGCATTATTTCTTCATCGTTTAAATTAAATGATAAACGCTGACGTGTTTTTTTAGACTTTACGTCTAACCCTAAAATTTTTCGGATCATATCTGAAGGCGTAAGCTCTTGGTCAATCGCCTGCTTTTTTATCGACTTTTGTACTTCACTGCTTAAATCAAATGCCATTTGTGTGGCACGCACGGCTTGCTCTTGACGTAACCACTTGTCTTTAGCATCACTCACTTCGCATCTCCTGGAAATAAGTCGACTATATCGGTAATTGGGCGTGTTAACGTTAGTGACACTTCAGTCTCACCGCCATCCCATATTTCAATATTTAAGCCATGCCCTTCGTCTGGCGATGCTAAGCAAATCATTTCACACGGTTCTCCGCCCTCATGCTCGTAACGAGGTAAAGACTGACCCCGAAAATCCTTGTTATGGAAATAACACACATAAGGTGATTCACTTTGTTGATAGCTTTTAGCTAAAAACTGCGTAAACTGCTCTGGTGTATTTTGCACTTGTATATGAGTTAACGACTCTTCATCAAAAATGCGTGCAAATTCGTCCAAGCCAAATATTTTATCTACATCATCGCGCTGAATTTTTATTGAAAAATTAGCCCATTGCTCGCCATCATCTTGCTCAATTTGTAAAAATACTACCTGACCGCTGTTTGTCTCTAGCACAAACTCAGTATCACTACTGTGCTGGTACTGGTAAGTTTGAATATCAATAACACGCAACGTTTGCCCTTTTAACCACGACGGGTAAGCAAACGAGTCGATAACACTAAACATGTCACCTTTTTTAAGCTCACTTGCATGATTAAGCTGGCGTTCTGACTCTTTTTTTGATTTGAAAAAATTAAACATAATGAAGCATCCCTTAAGCAAAAAAGGTAACTAAGCTGCGCTTAATTACCTTTTGTTATAAATGTACACGCTATTAGCCGTTTTGCTTGGCTTTAATACGCGCTAAAATATCGGCACTTTTAGGGCTTGTATCGCCAATGCCTGCTTCCGCCATTTTCGCTTTTAAATCGTCGCCATTAGCATCTGCTTCAAGCTCTTTTGCCGCACCTAACTGGTCGCTACGATCTTGCTGGCGCTGCTTAATACGCTCAAGCGACTGGCGAGCAGAGGTCATAGACGAGCTATTAGTATTAAGCGTGCTATTAACGGCCATTGTTGCTTGTTGCACGCTTTCTGTGGTTTTAACCATAGTAAGCTGACGTTGGTTTTCTTTAATCGACTTTTCAGCGTCTTTAACTTGCTGCTTAAGCGTTACAATGTGGTTGCTAAAGCCAGCTAAAACTTGCTCATGTTCTGCTTTTTCAGCTTCAAAGTCACCGATTTTTTCTGCAATTTCTAATGCTAAGGCTTCATTGCCTTTTTCAAGCGCTTGGCCTGCATAAGCTTCGTGCTCAGCTATTGATGCATCTACTGCGCTAATTTTACGCTTAGTTTGCATTTCTTTAGCCATTACTTCTGTAAGGCTTTTTTTAGCACGATTAAGTGCATTTTGCGCATCTGCTATTTCTTGTTCAAAAATACGGATACCATTTGCATCTACAATTGCTTCGCCCGCTTCACGCGCACCGCCACGTACTGCTGTAAATAATTTTTTTAATATACTCATAATCTTAACTCCGCTAAGTCGTTACTAATCGTTTAAATACAAGGTCACGGCTTCTAGTGCATCAATAGCGTTGTCAGCTAGTGTCACTAGTTCGTGGGTAATGTCATCTAATGATGAATTTACCGACAGTGCACCAAAAATCGCGTATTTATTATCGATTTTAGCAAATGCACTCAGTGGAATTGGCACGTTTAAACGTAGTAATGTTTCGTTTAACTCATTGCGTAATTCACTTTTTACTTCATCTTCGCTAAACAAGTAGCTAATACATAACAACTGCTCTTGCGTTTTCGTAACAAAAATTGGAAGCTCATCGTTTCCATCAACTATGACTTGTAACACATCTTGCTCACCTGGATTGGCAATCAAGAAAGACTCAAAGTTAGCACCCTCGGTTTCGAAAGAAGCTAATTTTATTGAAAGTTCATTTAATTCCATGTCTCTGCCTTTTTGCTGTTTGACATATTATGTCTGAGTTAAGATTCGCACGGTCGACATATTATGTCAACCTATTTTGTTAATTTTTATACAATTCGCTTTCTATTTGCCAAGCTGAGCGATAATAATCGTATAGCTGTCCAGAACCTAACCTATTGACTTCAATACTTTTAACTTGTTCAAAATACTGATTAGGAAACACAAAGCTGGCTAATAAATAATCTTTGCTGACCCACCTTGATGGCACCGGCATATCACTTATATTTTTAATTCGACCGCTAGCTGATTGCCCCATTTTAGTCGCGATAGTCCAGCCCCACTGTCCAAACGAAGGGATATTTTGCTGATACTGTTCTACATAATCAAAACCTGCCGCTTTCACTGTTTTTGCAATACTTAAAAACGCTTTTTTGGCATGGTAAGGCGAGGTTGATTGCACCGCCATCGCACCATCGGCTGCCAAAAGTTGCCGCACATGATTATAAAAGTAGTCGCTGTACATTTTGTTTAAATCGGGGTGATTAGGGTCTGGCAAGTCGATTAAAATAGTGTCAAATTGCTTACCTTGATCAAGCAGCTTTTCAACCTCTAAAAACGCATCTCCCACAATAATATTGGCTCGCGGGTCTAACATCGATTGCTTATTTAGCTTTAATAACCGCTCACTTATATCCTCAGGCGCTGTAAAATTACCGTCTTTATGGCCAAATAAATTAAGTAGTTGTGCATCTAGGTCAATTAGCGTCACATCGCTGACTGGCCACTTTAAAACATCTCTTAAGGCAAGGCCGTCGCCACCACCAATAATTAATACGTTATCGTGTCGGTTAGATGCAAGCATTGCCGGATACACCAGCATTGAATGATATATTTGCTCATCAATACTTGAGAACTGTAAACGCCCATTTAAATATAAATCAGTAATAGGCTCTGGCTGGTTTTTACTAAGGCGCTCAGTTAATACAACATGTTGGTACTTAGTGGCTCGAGAATAAATAACTTTATCTTTATATAGTACGTTACTTAAGCTGTTCATCCAGCTACTTCCCATCACTAAAATAAACCCAAACAGCGCCAGCAATGCTATATGACACACTAAAAGGGCCTTAGCAAAGCGCACATGAGCATGGTAGCGCCATAAAAAGGCGAGCCCTGCGATAATATTAAACAGGGCTGTCCACGCGGCTGCTTGCATTATAGGCATTGCCAACATAATACTGACCCAAATTGCGGCCCCAATACCTGCCCCTATGTAATCAGCACCATATATAGTGCCAGCGTTGTTCTCTAAAAAGCGCCCATATACATGCTGGCGAATGCGTGCAATGAGCGGTATTTCCATCCCGATAAACAAACCCAGTACTAAACCAAATACATAGGGTAAAAAGTGTGACCACTCTTGCAGCTTTTGAAATACATAGCCGTTAAGCACAACATCAGGAGGTAGATTAAAAATACTAGAAAACAAATGAGGAAGAGAATAACTTACGGCAATTACCCCGGCTATTGCCAAAATACAGCCCATACCAATTAGGGCAATAATACTTTCTAACCAAGCAAAAGCTGTAAAAGCATCCTTAAACCAACGCGCTAAAAATGCACCTAACCCCATAGCCACTATCATGGTACCAATCATGGCGTAGATAGCACTTTCTACCGATCCTAGTACGCGCCCCGCGTAATGCGAAAGTAAGTATTCATAAATAAGGCCGCACCCAGCGAGTACGGCCATAACAGTTATTAGTAAAATATCGTGCCCAAGTAAGCGTGATTTACTTGGGCTAGTTGTAGTTGATGACACTGATTATGCGCCTAGTAAGGTTGCCATAGTAATACCTACAGCAAACGACACTGCGGCAGAAATCGCACCAACACCCACATTTTTCTGACGGTTAACTTCATCTGAAATATCACAACCTGATAAAATTATTTTGATGGTGATTAAGTGTAAAATGATGAATGCCACTAAACTTACAATTGCACTCATAGCCCAATAAAGTAGGCTAGCATTAATGTTATCAGCCGCATACGGTGCAATACCTGATGCCGCAGTAATGGCTAAAGCACTACCCACTAAAAAGCCTGCGTAACGTAGACCCACTGCTAAATTGCCATCAATGATAGCCTGCTGTAAGCAGTCTCCACTTTTATTGGTGCGCTTAAATAATTGTACGCGGTATTGACTTACAAGCAGTAATGCAACACTGCCAATAATAAAGGCAGCAATAACAATAGGCAGCCCGTGCCAGCCCTCAGTTGCAACCCACAAAAGTGCCGAGCGTATAACAATGGCAACACTCACTACATGGCCAAAGTCGATAATAGAAGCCGTTACATTACCTTTTACAATTTCGTCATGCAGGCTGACTTTACGCAATGCGACCTTATCTTGAAAAAAATGACCTAATTTAATCAATACAATGGCTAATGCGCCATAGCCTAACATTTGCAGAGCTTCTTGCTGTAATGTTGCAGCAAAGGCACCGCTACTCACCCCGGTCAAAACAATAGCGAGTGCGACTAAACCTGCCGCAAAACTAATACCAAAAGCAAAATTATCGCGCTCTGTTATTTCGTCATTTGCATGAAGGTTTGAAACCCAACCTTTAATGTATTTAAGACTTACAAACAGCAACACAATAATTGCAAAATCAATCGCCAAAGCTTGTAGCGACCACATAGTTATTCCATTAAATTCGTACATATTTCTAACTCCAACTTATTCTTTACTTACCACGGCTCACGCCACGAGAGGTTCTACTACCGCTATTACGTATCGACCCAGAACTATTGCTATAGCTACTAGAGCGTGAATAACTGCTGCGGCTTTTTGGTGGCGTATAGCTACTACGGCTTAAACCCGAAGCCCCCGATTTTTTGCTCGCATAAGGGCTAGTAAACTGCTTACCTTGACGTTGGTACGATTGGCGCGTGCGTGTTTCTAACGCACTTTGCGTTTTAATTTGCTTAGGGCTTGAATAACGATAACGACCATAGTCATTGTAATAACTATATTTACGACGGCTGCTCCAACGTCCGTATTCAACACGGTCAAAAACATCACCTAAAATACGGTACATGCCATACCACTGCCAAAAGCTAATACCATTGCTATTAGTTTGCCAGCTACCATAATTAGGGTTACCTACCAGTTGATTACCCTCGCCAGCACCTTCGGCCTCTTTACTAATGGCACCAACCCGCGAAAGGCTGCCTTTAGACATATCAGCTAGCATATTAATAGGATCGGTTAACGCATCAGAAAACAGTGTAGGTTTAGCCGCTTCACGGAGTAAATCAATACTGTGTAGCGTATCTTCGTAAGGAGGAATTAAATAAGTACTTTTAATATCTTTAAGTCGTTGTGTTAAACCACTGTAAAGCGCACCTTGCCTTGTTGCATCAAGGGTAATTACATCAGCAATCTTACTCAGTTGTGGTTGCTGCTGCTTAAGGAGTTTGCCATATTCTTTAAGTAATACAGCATTACGTAGAGTGCCATTATCAAGCGCAGCGCCCAGCTGAGCGAGCTCAACATCCGCCTTTTTAATAGACTCTTGAATTGTTTGTTGTAGTTGTTCTTCTTTAGATTGACAACCCATAAGCACTGCAAACAAACAAAACAGGCTCATAAGTTTCCAAGCTTTTATATTCGACATTCATGTCACCTGATTTAATAAATAACCGCATTAGTCTTACACAGGTCACTTATTAAGCCAAGAATGAAATTGCAACAAAGTAAGTCTGCCTAAAATAAAATAACCAGCTATAGTTACTCTATGAATTTAAACATATTCTTTATTCTCAAATTTGGTAAGTAACAACATCGTTACGAATATACCTTCTATCAGTAATTAACAACGCTTTTTAAAAGCGCACGCCACAGAGAAAGGTTTGGCTAAATGTTTCATAGTATTCGTAACAAATTCATTATTATTACAATATGTTTAATCGGATTAAGCGCTAGCTTAGTTTTTTATTTAGTGATTAACGAACACGAAAATTTATATCGCCAGTCAGTTGAAGAGAATCTTGATGCTATGTCATCAAATATCTCTGATAACCTGTTGCGTGTTATGTCACAGGAAATAGACTTATTTACTATTACAACTGAGCTTTTGGGGCTTGATAGGTACGAGCATATAAAGTTTGTAAATGTGTTTGATAGTAAATGGCAGTTAATACAATCTTACGTGCACCCTAATTATCTAAAGCACGATGGCTTTTCACCTCAACTTAAGGGGATCAAGCCACAGAGCTTACCTCTTAACATCAGTGTGACTAATCAAGGTTTGGTTGCTTTAAAAACCATTGGTGAGGAGCAGCTCCCTTTAGGCTACTTATTAGTTGTGCAAGATTATCAAGCCCCCCTCAATGAGAGCAAAGCAAGTTTATTTTATAGTGCGGCTCCAATCGTTATTTTTATTGTAGTGATTACCATCATCATCTCGTTTTGGATATATCAACATGTATTGAGTCCACTGCTAAAGCTTTCTAAGTTCACACAAAAAGTGGAAAAAACGACTAACTATCAGCTTCAATATCAAGGCTCTGGTAATGACGAAGTATCGCAACTTGGTAAAGATATTAATAACTTGCTTAACACTATTCATTCGCAAATGCTCACTAATGAAAAAAACACGGCTCAACTATTAGCGCAAAAACAATCAATGGAGCACCTAGCTAACTTTGATATGCTGACTGGCTTGCCTAACCGCATGTTTATAATGACCTTGCTAAAAGCAGAATTAACGCACCGCAAAAGCAACCATCAAGATATAGCTATTATGTTTTTCGATGTAGATAGCTTTAAAGGTGTTAACGATACACTTGGTCATGAAACAGGCGATCTACTTTTAAAGGCAGTAGCAAATAATATCAAAAAGCACTTACGCGATGGCGATGTTATTGCACGCTTAGGGGGAGATGAGTTTTTAATAATGCTTCGTAATACTAGTAACCCTAAAGATGTGACTCACATTGCCGAGCAAATTATCAGCTCAATGCAAACACCTTTTACAATCAATCAATGGGATATACCTTCTGGGGTGAGTATTGGAATTGCGCATGCCAGAGAAGCTGATTTTGATATTAATACACTAATTAGTAATGCTGATATCGCAATGTATGCATCTAAAGAAAAAGGTAAGGGGTCTTACACCGTTTTTCATAAAACGATGTTAGAAAGCAATAAGCGAATGGTTCAGGTTGCCAACTTAATTAGCCACGCTATTGCACAAAATGAATTTGAAGTTGTGTACCAACTAAAAATAGCAGTCAATGGTGAGGTTAGCGGCCTTGAAGCTCTTATTCGATGGCAAAGCGAGGAACTTGGCTTTATTTCACCAGGTGAGTTTATTCCCATTGCAGAGCAGGCAGGTAAAATAAAAGCAATTACACAATGGGTCATTTCTCGAGTGTTTAAAGATTTGCCCACTCTAAAACAAGCTATTAGTAATAATATTATTGTTTCTTTGAACTTATCTAGCCACGACCTAAAAGATAATCAGTTTATTCATGTTATAAAAAACAAACTAGCTAAATACAAGGTTGATATTGCGAATAT
The DNA here is from genome assembly GCF_963922945.1 of uncultured Pseudoalteromonas sp. Classification (GTDB taxonomy): domain Bacteria; phylum Pseudomonadota; class Gammaproteobacteria; order Enterobacterales; family Alteromonadaceae; genus Pseudoalteromonas. Next base: position 25,089 of record NZ_CAWUKC010000048.1, read on the forward strand.
CCAGTTTGAGATAACCGAGTCAAGTTATTTAGATAATTTTGAAAACTCCAATACGTTCTTTAATCAAATTAATAAAATGGGCGGGTCGATAGCACTTGATGACTTTGGCACAGGTTACTCGTCACTAAGCTATCTCACAAAAATAGATATTGATACAATAAAAATAGACCGTATGTTCGTAAGTCAATTTGATAGCTCAGAAAAAGATGCGGTGGTATTAAAAGCGATCCTCGACTTGAGTAAGCGCCTTGGTTTGAAGGTTTGCTCTGAGGGGATAGAAACAGCCAGCCAAGCAGACTACCTAATTAAAAATGGCAGTGATGAGATGCAAGGGTATTATTTTTCAAAACCTGTTGCCATATCACACATACCAGCAGCTAAAGCCCAAGCCGAGAAGACATTTGAAGCGCTAACTTCAAAATAAGTCAACACTCGTAATTAACCATGAATTAAGGTGTTAGTGTTATAACCGTTAGCTCATCCGGAATTTCCGTGTCAAAAGGTAAATAAGCAACTGCGTTTTCTTGTTGCAGTAAAAAAGCAATAACTTCTTTAGTCGAGCTAAATTCAACGGGCGGCTTACTACGTCCTGTAAATATCATCTGAGCCCAGTATGCTTGAATTCTAGATTCGGTTAGGCCAACCACTTTGGTATTAAAATCAATTCGTAATGGGTTTCCTGCGGGTAAATTCACAGCTTTAAATTGGCGACTCATTGCCCCTCCCATATAAATGTGGCGCATTTGCTGTTTACTCAGAGCTAGGTTTTTATTCGGCGCATTTGCAACGATTATCATTTTAGGTGTGTGGCTATTATCCGCATATGCTTGCACGCTAATAAGCATCAATGACCAAGTAAAAATGCACAGCAATATTACTTGTTTCATTGCGTGAGTTAATTGAGAGTACCCCATCAAAATACCCAATCTAAGCCAATGAGGTAAAGATTCGTTTTTCTATTAAAACTAACATCCTCAGGGATAACAAAAAAAGAATTACTAACCTCATCTCCCTCTAAAGCAGATACTTCGGCTTTTAGTGCCAGATTAGGTAGTACATCCCATCGCACACCGAGAGTCCAAGTTTTCAATGAATCCGGCGCTGACTCTAAAAACACACTATTATAAGCCTGTGCCAGCTGATCAAGCTCTACATTAACCCCAATAGGGATCTCATTCTGATTACCGTTGATTTCTACATCGCTGTCTGCAAAAGTTAAATGATAAGTAAAAGGTGCCTCGTTATAGCCTATGGTTAAGTAATAGCTCTGTATAGTTGGTATGATGTCTAACTGTGTTTTGATCTTTACCCACTCACCTCTAAAAAAATAATCTAAATTATCATAAATAACACCAAACTGATCGGCATGTGCACTGCCCTGCGTTGTCAACGACGCTGCGCTTTGATTAAAATTGAATTCCTCTAAAATATTTTGTAGTTGATTAATCGACTTAAGATCGAGTGCTATATTCCCGTTATACCTAGAAGCTCTAAACTCTATATTTTTAATATTCAACTTCCCTATCACACCCATCAAATTATCTACTTCAAAACCTGTTTTAAAAGGGCCAATACCAATACTTCCCGACTCTTCGCCATAATACCCTTCAATACTTGCATCAAGGGCATCCGAACCAAATTTATAAATTACGTCAACGCCGTTGAATGTTTTAAACAGATACGTGTCGTAGACTTGTTGAGGCGGAGTTATCCACGGGTATGCAAATCCAACATCAGAGAAATCACTCATGGTAAAAAAAGGGGTGCGCAGCTTACCCATTTTTATTTGCAAATTAGTTGTCGGAGTGTAGGTTAAATACAGCCATTCAAGTCCACTCTCACCAGATACTGTTGTACTATCAGACCTAAATAACCCTTGTGCTGTCACTGACCAGTTTGTGTTAAACTGATACTCAGCCTGCAGACCTATTAAACTCGACGGCGAAAAGTTTAAGCTATCATCGTAGCCTCTAAACTCAACATCCTTCTCATCTAAATAGCCTCCAATAACACGCGCGTAGCCTGAAAAATCAAACTCACCTGACTTTGCTGGTAAATGGTGTAAGCTGACTATTAAAACAAATACCTGAAATAGCTTATTTCGCATAGGCACTCAGCTACCCATAAAAAACGCTGAATATTAAAAGTAACAACATTTTATAATTCTGCAGAATAATTAATATGAGGTATTACTATAGTCAAAATTGAGAACTCTGGATCAAAATAACCTAAAGTATAAGTTACTATTTTCATACACTTTAATAGATTAGCTTATGCCCATTAGCGTAATTAAGAGATCACCTTTAAAGATTAGTAAACGTATTAATAGCTGAGCAAAAAATTGACTATTTAGTGGTTCCAAAAGAGAGTTTTTTTAACGTTAATAAAAACACGTTTATCCCAAAAAATGATTAAGTATTTTCAAGTCTAGCGATCTCGTTAGTAGCCAAAAGAATACGCACAAAGAGGCGCTTCGCTTTAGAGAAGAAAAGGCTCACGATTACTTTTCTACAGACGTAAACAAGCCCGACTCTTTCGAATCGGACTTTCTTGTATTTGGAGCCTGCGGTGTCGTAGTACCCACAGCGATAGAGTCACATAACAAAGTACTCTTAATTTTTTTAATGGGATCCACTGGGCACTGAGGTGGTCGTCGCGTTCTTTTACCCGTGGGTTTCGTGATACTCAACCCACGCTACGAAGTACAGGTTGACGCTGTGCAGCTGAAGGCTGATAGCTAATATTTTCACTTTCTTACAGACGCAAAAAAGCCGCTTCATTTCTGTAACGGGTTTCTCTTATTTGGAGCCTGGCAATGTCGTGGTGCCCACAGCGGTAGAGAGTCACATAGCCGCTGCTACACTATCATTGTGTCGGGGCGGCCTTGTGCGGGGCTCGCCTTCGAGCTGTTTTGTTTCGCTACTGAGTTCGGCGTGGGGTCTTGCGTTGACTAACCCCCAGACAGCAAAAAACCCGTCACATCGCTGTAA
>NZ_CAWUKC010000049.1:0-27673 GCF_963922945.1 uncultured Pseudoalteromonas sp.
CTCCAAGAAAGTTAAATACGACCTTGAAGCTTAAAATGAGAGATGGTATCTACAGGTAAAGTTTAACACGGTGATTTTTGTAGACGTGCAGTTTGCTGACGTGACGAGCGAAGCTCGTAATTATTTAGCTCTGCAGCACCAAAATATACACGCATCAAAAAAGCTCACATATTGTGAGCTTTTTAAAAGTTACTTAACGCTAATTTTAACTTACTGCTGCTTTTGCGGCGGGAAGTTGCTTAAAATATTAGCGACGGTTTCTTTAATTGATGCTTCGCGTTGTTCAGGCGATTGTTTTTTCTTTAAACGGCCTTCTTTTGCGCCGCGCCATACAAGTTGGTTTGATTCGCGGTCAATAATATCAATCACTAACGTACCCACTTCGTATTCACGGGCGCTAATATCGCGTTGAAAACCTGTGCCCCAGTACCCCCAACGTGCGCCGTAGCCTACGTTAAAGCTGTCTACTTCTAGCTCTTTATCTACCGATGCATGGTAATTAACGAGTACGTCAGCTTGGGCAGGGTCTACTAAGCTCATACCTAATGTTTGGCTAAGCTCTTTATTAACGGCAGTACGTACACGTTTTTCCATTAAGCCGTTAATTTGGTAGTTTGTGGTGTCTTTAGTTAGGCTCGCGTTTTCTACCCAAGCAAATGTTTTAAAATTACTAAAGTTGGCTGATTTGTCGTAATCCCAGTCTGGGGTTTGCGTACAGGCTGTAAGTAGTGCTAGCGCTGCAACAATAAGTATATTTTTCATTACCTTTGCTCCAATAAAATGCGTTAATTTAAAATAACACACATGGTTTAAATGTGTATTAGTTTAACGTCCTATATTTTAGTTTAGTTAGTTTGCCTTAACGGCCAATTAACTGTGTTCAACTTCGATCCAGTCTTTTTCGTCTACCCAGTTTTGGGCGCCATCCTTTACTGAACGAATAGGTACAATGTAATCACAGCTTACTTGCGGCTTAACCGAGGCAAAAATTGGCACAAAGCCAAAGCTCAGTGCCGTTTCTATGATTGCTTTTTGGTTTTGCGGATCAATGTCGGCCGCTTCATCTATATAAATAGGTATACGGTAAAGGTTTTGTTCTTGATCGCTTAATAAGTAACGAATAAACAACATGCCACATAATAACTTAATAGTAATGCGAGTGCCGTTTGAACCGGCTGAATCGATTTTTTCAAAGTGTTCGGTTTCGCCTGCGCGGTTTACCACTTCAAAACGAATGTCGAACAAATCAGTTAAGGTGAGACCTGCTTTATCTGAGGCAAGTTTTATTAAATGATCTTTTGCTTCGTTTACCGCGCTTTCGCTGTAAGGTTCTTGGCTTAATAAATCAAGGGTGTCGCCTTGTTCAAACTGATGCGACGTGCTGATAATAGTATCAATACTGTCAACCAGCATTTTGCGCGGTATTACGTTAATTTTAAACGCTTGCAAGTTAGAAATACGGTGCTGACTTATCCCTTTATTAAAGCTGTTCATTTCGCGGCGAAGGCGGTCTAAGTCTTCGCGTAAGCCTTTAATGGTGGCGGCTACTTCGGTTAGGGCTACGCGGCCTTGGCGCTCAACCGCATCGCGTTCGTTATCAAGGTTATGAAACGCGCTAATCAACTTTTGGTATTTAGTAAATTCGTCGTTTTCGTTATCGAACTTAGTAATGCCCGCATTATATACATGCAAATAGGTATTACGCACGTTTATGTCAAAATTGCGCAGCTCTTGGCAGTCTTTATTAAAGTGATGTACTAAGTCGCTTAAGTTATCAAAATCGACTGTTATATCAATCATGTACGGGGTTACTTTCCCGCTGTATAAATCGAGGGTGTGGTCAATTCGCTCACTTTTAACTTGGCGTAGACGTTCGGTTTGGCGATTAATTTGCTCTTGTTTAGATTTAATTAACGAGCGTCTATCTGCAATTGAGCCACTATTTTTTTGAATATCTTGCAGGTAGTCGTCAACTTGTTCGCGCTCTGCTAATAACTGCTCTTTTAGCATGGATTGCGCTTCTACCGACTGCTGCATTACCTCAAATTGCTCTAAGCGTTTTAAGGCACTCTCTGCGCTCATTAGCTCATCGTAAAGTGCATCTTTTTCTTTTTGTTTATCGGCCACGTTAGCGGCTACTTCGCGCTGTTGTTTAAATTCTTTTAACGAGCGTTCCAGTGCGTCTAGCTGAGCGCTAAGCTGGGCTTTGTTTTCGCCGCTTTGCATTTGCACAGGCGAGAGCTTTTTAAGCTTAATGCTTGCCCCTGGAAGGGTTAGTACACCGCCTTTAACTTTTTCGCTTAATAGCGATAAAAACTCCCCAAAGGCGTCTTCATCATCAATGGTGATATCGCCATTGCTGGTAGTGGCAAACGAGAGTATATCGGGATTTAAGATGCGCGATATTTCTTCTACCTCTTTAAGTGATAGGTCTTCGCGCATTCGAGTAAACAAATTAAACTCAAGGTTTTTAAGCTGCAGTTTTAAGCTTTTAATTTGTTTTTGCGTTTCGTTAATGCGGTAATCAAGGGTGTGTAAGCTTTGCCCTTGTGCGCTGGTAATAGAGTGCGAGAGCGACTCGTAGTCTTGTTTAAGTTGGCCAAGGTTTGCTTTAAGGGTGGCTTTATTTACCAGTTCAAACTCGCTTTTTAGCGCGCTGTAATCTAAAAACCACTGCTCAATTTGCGTTTGTTTGCGCTCTATATCGCGCGATTGCTGTACGTATAGGCTTTGCTTTTGTTCAAACTCGTGTTTTTCGTGCTCTATGTCCTCAAGGGCAATGGCGAGTTCGCTTAGTTGCTCTTCTTGGTAGATGTCAAAGTCTATTAGAGCTTGATCAATTTTTGGTGCGTAGGCTGCTAACTTACCTTTAAGCACGGTTTGGTTTTCAAGCATTGATTCAAGCGCTGTTATTGGCTCTTGCATTGATTCAAGCGCTTTTAATTCGCGTTTAGCGCGGTTTACTTTATCAAACGAGCGACGCCAGACTTCGTAAAAATCGACCTTTGAGTTTGACATATGGCGTTCAAACACACGCAGCATGAAGCGTTTAACATCGCTTGCGCCCAATTTGTGTAAGTTAAGAATACGCCTAAATATTTCTTTATAAATGGCGGAGTCTTGCACATTATTAAGCGGTATCATTTTTAAATTAATATCGCCGTCAAACGGGGTAGCGCCGCCGGTCAGTAGGGCGTTTAGCTCTTGTGCTTTTAGCTCTATTGGGTTGTAACCTTGCGTTTTTAAATGATTAAACAGCTTGGTAAATTTAATTATGGTATTACCTTGCGTGTACTGCGCTAAATCAAGTTTGCCCTGATAACAAAAGTACTGATGCGCGTAACCGGCTATTTTACCAAGGCCGGCCACACCAATAACGACCGAGCCATGGGGGAGGTTAGCTTCGAGTAAAATGTACGACTGATCTGATGAAAAATAAAACTTACGGGTTTCATCTAAGTCGTGCCCGTCCCACTCGGTTAGGCGTAAATCGTTTATTAGCGGAAACTGCAAGGCGTTAATAACCGAGCTTTTACCGGTATTGTTTGGCGCACAAATAGAGCTGCTTTTATCAAGTGGGATCACACATTTTGCATAGCCTGCGGTATTAAGTAGGGCGAGTTTACTCAGTCCGTATAAGTTTTTCATTGCTCGTCCTCTGTAATGTAGGTTTCTTCGTTTACTTCCATAAGTGCATCGATATAGCGGTGAATAGGTGCTTGTAGCATAAAGCCGCCTTCTACTTCGCGGGCAAGGCCTAAACGTACCATGCGCAGGTATACGTCTTTGCGTAAATCTGAGCCCGAAAATATCTCAAGCTGATCAAACAAGTGCTTATTAATTTGCACTAAGGTTTGCATCAGTTCTAAATCGTTTACTTCATCAAATAGGGCACGCATTGGGTCTTTACCCGTATTGGCAAAGTGCTCAATTAAAATGTAAATAGTCAGTGCAATAGCACGGGATATTTTACCCATGTTTGGCGTGCTTTCGTCGCTGGCAAAGTAGTAAAAGCCGCGGCTGTCGTGTTTTAACTCATGGCCAAGGGCGCTAAATAAGGCGCTATAAGATTCTATGTGTTGGTCAAGCTCTTGCCACATTACGTTGTCTTGTTCGCAAATATGATAACCCGCACCTAATTTTTTATTAATGGCTTGTAGGTGCGCAAGCTCGTTTAGGTTTATTTGTGTCATGTGTTACTCGTCTGCCTGTGTATCTGGCTGAGGCGCAGAATTAAATGGGTATAACGAAAAGTGTTGGCCGGCAATTTTTAAGCGTGTTTTTTCATCGCTTTGGCTTATGTGAACTTCACTGTCGCTGACTAGTTTTTGATATAAAAATAGCATTTCGTCGGCGTCTAGCTCGGGGTAGCTTTCGTCTAAAAATTGCAGTAATGGTTGGGGCTTTTTACGTTTTTTATTAAAGCGTTTTGCAAAGCGTGTTTTAACATCGTGGTAATTAGGAATGTTTGGCGTAACAAATGCCGGCACGTCTTGTTGCTCTGGGAGCTGGTATTCTTCGTGTTCAAATTCTACCAAGCTTGCCATATAGGCAACTATATGACGCTGCTGCCCAAGCGAATAGCGCTGCGCATCGCTTACAAAGTTAGGCTGTACCGCACTCAGCATGTTGTCTACGCCATTTTTACGCACCAAGCCGAGCACTTTTGCCGCTTGGCGGGTAATTAAGTTATTACGGCGTAGTTCTTCGCGCAGTGGCATCAGCATATCGGCACTTTTACGTAAGCTTTCTCGGCCGACTAAATGCATTTCGAGTATACGTGTACGCAATTGCTCAAGCATACGTTTGTCGTTGTAGGCTTTGCCTGAGCGTTCAATGTGCTCTATTTGCTTACTTATTTGTTGCTCAATAGTTGTAAAGCAGGCGTGAAAGTCACCGCGAATATCGACCATTTCAAGCATGGGCTCTATGTATTCGTCAAAGGCTTCTATTACCGCTTTATAGCGCTTTTGCAACGATTGCACCGCGTGGTCAGATTTAGCTTGTTCAACAATGTTTAATATGGCGTTTTCGTTGTGCGCGTAGAGCTTCATTATTTTACGTACCCGATCATCCATAATGCGGCTAAAACGGCGTAAATCGTCGTAGTCTTCCATGCTACCTGCGCTATCTAAACGCTTACCTAAACGGGCTAAATCATCAACTAAAACGCTAATTTCTTGTGCTAAGCCTAGGTGTTCTTCTTGTAATAAAAAGGTGGCAAAGTCGGCAATGGCACGGTTAATTTCAAGCTGAGAAGACTTAGCCAATGGAATGAGTATATCTTGATTGAGCAACCGATTTGTTTCTTTGTATATGCGCTCGTTTGTCCATGTAGGCTGCTTTTGCTTAATGGCATATTGTACGTCTTTTAGGCTAAAGTCGGCCATTTTAAAACGTTTAAATAATAGCTCTAACACACCCCAATGTTCGCTAAGGGTATTTAGCAGCTTTTTAGCTGGGATCATAAGAGGTTACAACATCCTAGTAGTTTATTATTGAGTTATTAAAGTTGACTCATTATTACGTATTCTACCAGTAAATAGTATTCGTTTTTAAGACCATTTAATAATAGTTTTTGCATGTGGGCGGTGCTAGAATTCGCGCCGAAAATGGGCACACACAATAGTGTGATTTTTGTGTGTTCTTTTAAACTATATCAAAGGTTAGTTAACTACCATGGTCCCCGCGATAATTTTAACCCTGATAGCGATTGCATTTTTACTGATCGTTGTAGAAGATATAATTCATGTTAATAAAGCTAAAACGACCTTATTTTTTGGTACGCTTTGTTGGATTATACTCTTTATTAACCCTCTTCACGGGCAAAGCCCCGCCACTATTGAGCACCTTCTTAACGAAAACATATTAGAGATAGCCTCTTTGTGGTTATTTTTAATGGCGGCCATGACCTTTGTTGCGTATTTAAATTCAAAAGGGTTTATAGAAAACATTGTGCACCGAGTAATGCCTCAGCGTATTAGCGAACGCCAGCTTATGTTTTTAGTAGGTGGTTTTGCTTTTTTGTTTTCGTCGATTTCTGACAACGTTACCGCTACGCTAATATCGTTAGCTGTGGTTATGTCGTTAAATCTTGAAACTAAAAAGCTCATTAAATATGCCACTCTTATTGTATTTGGTGTTAACTCGGGTGGGGTGTCACTCATTACCGGTGATGTAACTACCTTAATGATATTTTTAGATGGCAAAGTCACCATAGGTAATTTGTTATTACTCATAGCTCCGGCATTTATAAGTGTAATGTTACTGGCGCTTTTACTTTCAATAGGAATGAAAGGGCAGGTAGAATTTACCCGCTCACAAATAAAACGTATTGAAAAAACCGATATTTCCATAGCTATCATATTCTTATCAACGGTGATAAGCACACTGACACTCAGCGTTGTTTATAGCGTTCCTCCTATGTTAACGTTTTTGTTTGGTTTATCGGTTATGTTTTTAGTGGCGCAATTTTTAATGCGCAAAAAAGATATAAACAAGGATATTATTGATTTTGTGCGCGACATAGAATATGACACGCTATTGTTTTTTGTCGGTGTACTGTTACTTGTTGGCGCATTAAAAGAGATTGGTATTTTAAGTAAATTTACTGATTTATACACAGTGATGGCGCCTGAGTACGCTAACTATTTAATGGGTATACTCTCAGCGGGGGTTGATAACGTACCGCTTACCGCAGCACTATTAAAAGCAAATATAGTTATGAGCCAGCAGCATTGGCTGTCGTTTACCTATGCAACAGGTGTAGGTGGGTCTATGCTTATTATTGGCTCGGCAGCGGGTATTATTGCGATGAGCAAACTTAAAGCGCTTACTTTTACTAGCTATTTTAAATTATCGCTGCAATTGTTAATTTGTTATACCGTAGGTTATTCAGGCGCCTACTTAATGGGTGGGTTCATTTAATTTTTGTATAAATGCTTGACACCTAGACGTCTAAACGATAACTTTCAAAATCCCACTACTATAGTGGGGTTTTGTTTTTTAACCTATGGTTAATGAAACATTCAGAAGAGGTGCGATACTTAGGTATTTAATGGTAGGTGACGAACGCCCATAACCATTAAAGAGGGAAGTACTCGCCGAGGAAAACACTAGTACGTCGCTATTGTTTTTCGGTTTATGGGGCTGAATCCCCAAAACTGTCACCAACTTAGGTGGAGAGCTTCTGGCAGCGGACACATCACATGCATTCCTTTGCCAAGTTCTTCTTGTTTTTTAGCGGTTTGGATACCGCGAAAGGAGACGAAATGACTACCCAATCAGTGCCACAACCAGTACCAGGCGCAAAATCAGATTACATCGTTGCCAAATTTGGCGGAACCAGTGTTGCAAACTTTGAAGCGATGAGTCGCTGCAGCGAAATTATTGCTGCAGATAAAAGCGTACGTATTGTAGCAGTGAGCGCTAGCGCCGGTGTGACTAACCACTTAGTTGCACTGTGTAAACCTGAACTCAGTGAAGCTCAGCGCCAAGAGCACATTGACGGCGTGCTAGCTATTCAGCACGCTATTTTAGATGAGTTATCGCTTGATGCTGATTTAGCTGTAGGCTTTAACGAAACGTTAAAAGCATTTCAAGCACTGGCAATTGAGACACTCACAACCGATAAGCAGCACGATGAGCTACTTAGTTTTGGTGAGCGCTTATCGTCGTACTTATTTGCGCAAGTGCTACGTTTAAAGGGGTTAAACGCCGACCGTTTTGATGTACGAAAAGTGCTTAAAACCGACAGCCAGTTTGGTAAAGCAACACCTAATGTAAAAGCCACAGCGCAAGCAGCTAAAGAAGTTTTAATTCCGCTGTTAGATGAGCAAGTAATTGTGACACAAGGCTTTATTGGGTGCGACGAATTTGGCCAAACAACTACGCTTGGCCGTGGTGGCTCAGATTACAGCGCAGCATTACTTGCTGAGGCAATTAACGCGAAAAGCGTACATATTTGGACCGACGTAGTGGGTATTTTTAGCACAGACCCGCGTTTGTGTGCAAAAGCAACGCCAATTGCCCGTTTAAGCTTTGACGAAGCGGCAGAAATGGCCACCTTTGGGGCAAAAGTATTGCACCCAGCTACCATTTTACCAGCAAGCCGTAGTCACATTAATGTATTTGTAGGTTCTAGCCGCGAGCCAGAGCGCGGTGGTACGTGGATTGAGCGCGAAAAATCGCAGCAGCCAGGCATACGCGCTGTAACGCAGCGTAAAAACCAAATTCTGCTTACGCTTAAAAGCCCTGAAATGTTATTAGCGAGTGGTTTTTTAGCCCGCGTGTTTACCATTTTAAGTGAGTTTAATATATCGGTAGATTTAGTGACTACCTCAGAGATTAGCGTAGCCATTACCCTTGATAACGCGCCGAATGCCTCGCGCCCTGAGCTTGAGCAAGCGTGTTTAGATAAGCTTGCAGAATTTTGCCATGTATCGGTTGAAAATAACTTAACGCTAGTGGCGCTGATAGGCTCAGAAATACAGCTTCGCCAACACGAAATGAACTTAATGAACGTTTTAAAAGAATTTAATATTCGCTTAATTTGCCACGGTGCAAGTAAGCACAATTTATGCTTTTTAGTAGAGCAAAGTGAATCAGATGCTGTGGTACAAGCTATACATAGCCGCTTACTAGAAAGCGCAGCCTAAGTTTATAAAGTCAGATTTTTGATTAAAAAGCACCGCCATTCGGTGCTTTTTTTATGCACTACGCTTATGTCAAACAGCTCATTTTCAACGGTTATATTGTTACTCGATACTGTAAGGTCTTGCAAAGATAACTCACTAAATACGTTAGGGCTAAGCAAATGTGCAATAGGGCGGCTAGTGGCTTTAGCAAGCGACTCTTTTAATGTCCAAATTCTAAAAAAGGTATTAGCTTGGGCTTGCGTATTACTTGGCTTGGTAATTAGGGTTATCTCGTCTGCGTGATAAAAATGCTTAGCGAGTTTTTCAAATGGGCGCTTTAAGCTTATTTTTTCAATATCAAAACCAAACTCGGTATTAGCTAAGTTAAGTGCTACGCCAACAAAACTGTGAGAGTGTGAAATACAGGTATTAATAATTTCGCCATTAACATGCAACTGTAGTTTAGCGCTTACTTCGTCAAATTGAGTGCTCATATTATATAGCGGTGTGTTTGCGTATTGTGGCTTAGCTATTTTAACCAGCTGTTTTAGCAATATACGGGTAGCCAAGTATTCTTGTTTTGCTTGTGGGCTTTTACGGCGGTTTATAACGCTTAGCTCAAACGGACTTAAGGAATCAGGCAAATTAAACTGACTTACATCAAGCTTTGCTGCATCAAATAATAAAATACCTTTGTTTACCATAGGCAAATTTGCTAGTTGAGTTGAGGTTATGCGTAAGGTGTTTTCAAAGTAATCTGTGGTCATAAATGCTTTAAATGGGTGAGTCGCTGTATTTATGAGCGGTTAACAGCGGTTATTTATACATAGAGCAATTTTATTACTCAGTTGGCATGAAATATGGTTTAATTCACAATAATCAAATAATAACAGATTTGTAGGTGTATGGCACAAGTGCGTGATGGATTTCAGAGCCGGTTTGGCTTTGTTTTAGCCGCTGCAGGCGCAGCAGTGGGTTTAGGTAATATTTGGGGTTTTCCTACGCAGGCGGCCAACCATGGCGGCGGTGCTTTTTTATTGGTTTATTTTGTAGTTATATTTTTACTTGCGCTACCGGCACTTTATACAGAGCTATATTTAGGCCACCACGCGCAAGCAAATCCAGTAAAAGCATTGGGTAACGCATGGCAAAATACCAATAAAAAAATAGGCGCTGCGGCTGGCTATATTGGACTTGCTGGTGCTGTGATTATGCTTAGCTTTTACTCTATTGTCGCTGGGTGGATGCTCTCATACGCGATAGAGCCTATTACTACATTTTTTGGTTTTAATGCCGTGAGCGAGTTTTTGCATAGTGACTCAGTACTGCGTAATTTTATATTTACCCCGCTTATGCTTATTTTAACTGCCAGTATTATTTTAAAAGGGGTTAAATCAGGTATTGAAACCTGGTCACGTCGTTTAATGCCGTTACTATTAATTTTATTGGTTGGTCTAATTGTTTACATAGCTAGCCTAGATGGCGCAAGCGAAGGTTTTACTGCGTATTTAATACCTGATTTTAGCCAAGTGCTTGACCCAAATTTAATTATTGCCGCAATGGGGCAGGCGTTTTTTTCGCTCTCATTAGGAGTGGGCTGTATGATGATTTACGGCTCGTACTTGCAGCCAGATGCTAACTTGCCAAAGTTAACTGCAAGCGTTGCACTACTTGACACGAGCGTAGCATTTTTAGCGGGTTTATTGATTGTACCTGCGATTTATGTTGCTCAATACAACGGGGTAGAAGTGTTTAGTGGTGGTAAACTAATAGGTGAAGGGCAACTAATATTTGCCATTTTGCCTGAGCTTTTTAGTACTATGGGCCAGGTGGGCTTGCTCATAGGCTTGTTATTTTTTGTGCTTATGTCGATTGCCTCGGTTACATCCACTATCTCTACCACAGAAATACCTGTTGCATTTTTAGTTGAAAACCATAGTGTTGATCGCACTAAAGCGACCTGGGCTGTCAGTCTAGTTGTGTTGCTATGCGCCAGTACAATAATACTTAACTTTGAATGGTTATTTGGTTTAGTTATCATGGTATTTACGCAATACCAGCTGCCTCTCATGGGGCTATTTTATTTTATAACTGCAGGTTGGATGTGGCACCGGGGTAATAAATTGCGCCAAGCAACAACAGGTGCTCATTACTGGTTTTCCCAATACATCCGTTTTGTGTGCCCAGTTTTAATGACCCTTGTTTTTGCTAATGTTGCGTTTGGTTAAAGGCATTTAGCTATATCTATTATATAAATAGTATAACGGGTATAGCTAAATTAACCGCCTACGGCTTCATAGCACCTCATTGCTCAAAGGTTTGTTTTCATTAACTTCTATTGCGTTTTGTATGGTTGTATTGGCAATTTCGCTAAGGGCTTCTTGAGTAAAAAAGCCTTGGTGGCCAGTTATTAATACGTTTTTAAAGCTCACTAAGCGCGAGAATATATCGTCTTGGTTTATTTCGTCGCTATGGTTTTTAAAAAACAGCTCAGACTCTTGCTCGTACACATCAAGCCCTAAATAGCCGAGTTTTTTAGTTTTAAGTGCCTTTATGCATGCTTTACTATTAAGCAGGGCACCGCGCGATGTGTTAATAAGCATAACGCCGGGTTTCATTTTACTAAATGCATCGTCGTTTATTAAATGGTGTGTTTGCTCATTCAGTGGGCAGTGCAGTGAAATTATATCGCTTTGAGTAAGCAGCGAATCTAAATTGGTAATGGTGTAGTTGCCAGGTGTTGCATAAGGATCGCACACTAAAACATGTGCGCCAAAGCCATTTAAAATATTACAAAGGGCAAGGCCAATTTTACCACAGCCTATAATGCCAACTGTTTTGCCGTGTAAGTTAAAGCCTAATAAACCGTTTAAATCAAAGTTGTCTTCGCGTACGCGGTTATAGGCTTTATGTGTTTTACGGCTAAGGGTAAGCATAAGTGCAACACAATGCTCAGCTACGGCTTCTGGGCTGTATGCGGGTACTCTTAATACCTTAATATTGTGTGCTTTGGCGGCAATTAAATCAACATTATTAAACCCTGCACAGCGAAGTAAAATAGTACTCACACCAAGCTCTGCCAATTGCTCTATTACGACTGCATTGACCGTGTCGTTTACAAACACGCATACGGCTTCAAAATCTTTGGCTAATAGGGCGGTTTGCTCGTTAAGTGATTGCTCAAAGTAACAAATCTCTATTTGAGGGTGTTTGTTAGTACTGCGCTTAAAAAAAGGCTGCTCGTATTTTTGCGTACTAAAAAAAGCAATGTTCATGTTGTTAACTCCAAAATAATGGGTTTACCTTTAACATTAAACTACTTTTAGGAAATGCGCTTTAATAAGCTTCACTTTATTGATTTAAAATAACTAAATGCCTTTTAATGCATTAAAGTTAGGGGTTAACCTAGTGCTTTTATAGCTACTTTTTTGTGGCAAGCTTTGTAAATTAGCCTCTATTACTTGTTTGAGTGTTTCGGGCTTGGTGCGTGGTGCGTAACGTGCAACTAGCTGCCCATCACTATTAATCAAAAATTTAGTAAAGTTCCACTTTACGGCGCGGTTTTGCGAAATACCACGTGTGTGCGCTTTTAAATAATTAAACAGCGGGTGTGCTTCAGGGCCGTTTACCATTACCTTACCAAATACTTCAAACGAGACATTAAACTGAGCTTGATAAAAGTCTTTAATGGCTAAATTATCAAGCGGCTCGTTTTGGCCAAATTGATGGCACGGAAACGCTAATATAGTGAAACCGCTGTTTTTATATTCTTGATAAAGCTTCTCTAGCGAACTTAATTGCACCGAAAAATTACATTTACTTGCTGTATTAACAATAAGTACTGTTTTGCCTTTTAGCTGGCTAAGCGCAAAGCTTTCGCTGTTATATAAAGGGGCACTAAATTGATAAATACTATCCATGGTTACCTACTTATTTCCTTACGTTGGAAATTTATTAAGACTTAATTCGCTTTTTAAGCAGCCGATTGACATAATCGGGCATAGTTTCTAAGTTAGCAGGAAAATAAGGCACTTTTATGTCAATCAATGTTGCATTTATAGGTTTAGGGGTAATGGGTTACCCAATGGCGGGGCATTTAGCAAAAGCGGGCTTTAATGTGTGTGTATATAACCGCACTCAAGCAAAGGCGCAAAGCTGGGTAAATGAGTATGCAGGAAGCTTTGCTACCACGCCGCGAGAAGCTGCTATTAATGCTGATATTGTATTTATGTGTGTAGGTAATGATGATGACTTACGTGCGGTTGTTTATGGTGAAAATGGTGTTTTAGCGGGGATGGCCGTTAATAGCATTTTGGTTGACCATACCACTACATCGGCCGAAGTAGCCCGTGAAGTAGCAGAACAAGCAGCCTTACAAAATATCGATTTTATAGACGCACCCGTATCAGGCGGACAAGCAGGTGCTGAAAACGGCGTACTTACAGTCATGGCAGGCGGTAACGAAGCTATTTTTACTAAAGTGCAACCCGTAATGGCATCCTATAGCCGTTTTAGCCAGTTATTAGGCGATGTGGGCGCAGGGCAATTATGTAAAATGGTTAATCAAATTTGTATTGCCGGCGTAGTGCAAGGACTAGCAGAAGGCCTACATTTTGCCAAGCAAGCAGGCCTTGATGGTGAAAAAGTAATTGAAACCATTTCAAAAGGGGCTGCGGGGTCGTGGCAAATGGAAAACCGTTACAAAACAATGTGGGCAGGAGAGTACGAGTTTGGTTTTGCAGTAGATTGGATGCGCAAAGATTTAGGCATCGCGCTTGATGAAGCTAAAAATAATGGCGCAACACTTCCGATGACGGCCACGGTTGATCAATATTACGCCGATGTACAAGCACTCGGTGGAGGCCGATACGATACATCAAGCTTACTTGCACGAATAGAAGCGCTGCATAAAAAATAACGTCTACATTGAGTATATCAATGTAAACGCGAAGCTTGCTTACGTGATGATCAAAGCCCGTAAAGCGATTTATGCACAAAGAGGAGAAGAGGCGCTGCGCTTTGAGAGGAAGAGATTTATTTAAAACGATTAATGGCTTATGTCTTCTCATTTACTCCTCATTTGTTTCTCTTTGTGGATTATTTTTTAATTTAAAAATTTGCGCTTTTCACGTGAGCAAGCTCTACGCCTACCATCAAGGTGTAGGTATGGGTTTTACTTGTAGACGCCAAGCTTGCTTGCGTGACGGGCAAAGCCCGTAAGTGACTTATTCACAAAGAGGAGAAGAGGCGCTGCGCTTTGAGAGGAAGAGATTTATTAAAACAATTAATAGCTTATGTCTTCTCATTTGCTCCTCATTTGTTTCTCTTTGTGCAAGGATTTTTAGGCTTTGCTTATAGTAATGAAGTTATATAAAACAAAAAACGCGATACTTTATTGCTAAGCATCGCCTTTTAAAAGTGTTCTACACAAATTTAAATTACATGCTTTGCGCGTAATTATATAAAGCCTTTAAAATGGTCAGGTTTTTTTCGCTGTCGTCGTGCTCATGGGCCAAGTTTTCGAGAGTGATCATAAAATCTTGTGCACTGATAGAGGGTTGATCTTCCCCGTGCATTAATTTGTTTTGGCAATACTGGCGCCATTGGTCAAGCTCTTGCTGGTTGAGCGTTTCTGGCCAGTTTCGTGCGCGGTATCTAAATAGTAATGTATTAAACTTTTTATCTTCAAAATCTAAATTTAAGCCAGCGAGTTCCTCTGGTTTAGCATCGCGAATAATCGCAAATTTAGCTTTGTCGGCATGGCTGGTAAAGCCATCGTAAAGTAGGTAATCAACGTTAGTGGTGGCACTGTAATCGCCTTTTTCGTTAAACACTTGAGTTACTTTATCGCGAAGCTCGGTATTGGCCTTTAAAATAGCTAAATTAGCGAGGCATTGCTCGCGGTCAATGCCTAAACGGGCGGCGTTTTCAGGCAATAATGTTTTAGCAGGCGCTAAAATAGGGCACTTGTTTAAATGCACCAGTTTTAAGCCAACAGGTAGTTCACCTTCTGCTAAATCAATGCGCTTGGTGTATAAACGCTTACGTAGTTCTTCTACATTTAAATCAAGCAATACTTGCGGGCTTTGGGTTAAATCAAAACAAATAACCGCGTTTTTATTTACCGGGTGAAAGCTCATAGGTGCCACCCATGTGGTACAGCCTTGCGTTGCAGGAATGCGCGATGAAGTATGTACCAACGGCGTCATGTTAAATACATCAACCAATTCAGCAAGCGCTTTTTTATTACGCAGCCCAAAAAAGAAGTTATAAAGCTTTGGCTGTTTTTCTTTTATTAGTTTAGCCAGTGCAATAGTGGCGGTTACATCGCTTAGCGCATCGTGCGCAGCAGCGTGTTCAATACCGTTGGCTACGGTTAAATGTTCAAGCTTAAAACTTGGGCTGCCGTCTTCTTTTAACGGCCATTCAATACCCTCAGGGCGAAGCGCATAGCAAGCACGTACTAAATCAATAATATCCCAGCGGCTATTATTGTTTTTATATTCACGCTCGTACGGGTCATAAAAGTTGCGATAAAAGCTATAACGGCTTACTTCATCATCAAAGCGAATACTGTTATAACCAGCAACACAGGTGTTTGGTGCACTAAATTCGGCATGAATTTTTGCAATAAACTCAGCCTCAACCAAGCCTTTTTTCATCGCCACTTGTGGCGTAATACCGGTAATTAAACATGCCTCAGGGTGAGGCAAGTAATCCGCTTGCGGCTTACAATATTCAATAAGCGGCTCGCCAATTATATTTAAATCAAGATCGGTACGAATTCCCGCAAACTGGCTCGGCTTATCCTTTTGAGGGCTCGCCCCCCACGTCTCATAATCGTGCCAGTAGATTGTTGCTTGATTTTGCTCTTGATATGCCATGCTAAAAACCCTGAGTAGTTAACTTAAAACGCCTAAATACGCGCCAAGTTACTAAAATAATGAATTATTTAGATTATGGCATATGGGCGAGGGAGTTTATAGGTTTGCGCTTGATAAGGGAGTTAAATTAGGTGGTGTTTACTAATTATAGTTAATGCACTTGCTATGAATTGCTTACTAGTTTGGTATTAGACTAAAGTCTATAAGTTAATTTTCTTCACTTATTGGTTTTGTTTTAATCGTTTGTCGGTTTTATTGTAATTCTCTAAAGTTCAGTTGTCGGCAACAAGCACGACTAACTCAACAGGAATATAATCATGAAAAGCTCACTTATCAAAACCATCGCTCTTGGCTCTTTATTAACTTGCTCAGCTGCTGTAATGGCTGATACAAGTGACTACAAACTAATGGTTATCGAACAAGCAACTGCACCACAGCCAATTGAGCAGTCATTTAATAGTTGCGCACTTAATGTTAAGTCAAAAAACTATGCAGAGGCTGAAGCAATTTGTACAAAAGCAATTGCACTTTTAAAAGATGCAGACGGCCCTAAATTTAAAGTACGCCAACTTACGTCATTCGCGTTAAGCAACCGTGGTGTTGCGCGCTTAAAATCTAATAATGACACAGCAGCTATTGCTGATTTGTATGAGGCAGCGCAAATGTCTAACAGTACAATGGTATCGCATAATTTAACACTTGCTAAAGAAGAGCTTGCGCTATAAAAAAGCACTAAACATGCTTTAATTAAGCCAGTGTATAAAAAGCCCATGTTAGGTTTATTCTTAACATGGGCTTTTTGCGCTGCACGGTTAGAAACGCTTTAAATACAATAGAGCTGAAAGTTAAGTCACGAGTAAATTACGGCTATTTGAAATTAGCGTTGCATCGGATGGCATTACCAGTTTTTATTTGTGCAGTTTGGTTTTTTCATTTTTAGTGCAAGGCTCGAGCGTAGAGTAAGTCGCCAAAAGCATAAAAACAAAATAAATTTTAAAGACTGATTTTTGTACAGTTTACTAGCTTGTATGCGTAGCTACTGCATAACACTCGTTTTAAAACTTTTTTCAAAACAAGCAGTAATTACGCAGGTTTACACACTGTTAAATATTTAAATTTGTACATATATTAGACTAAAGTCTATAGGTTAATTTTCTTCACTTATTGAGTTTGTTTTTCTCGTTTGTCGGCGCTGTGCTATTACTCTAAAGTTCAGTTGTCGGCAACAAGCGCGACTAACTTAATTAGGAAAGACAAACCATGAAACGTACACTTTTAAAAACCATCGCTCTTGGCTCATTACTAACTTGCTCAGCAGCTGTAATGGCTGATTCAAGTGACTACAAACTTATGGTTATTAAAACCGAAACAGCTCCAATGCCTCTAGAAGAGTCATTCAATAGCTGCGCACTTAACGTTAAATCTAAAAATTACGCTCAAGCTGAAGAAGTTTGTACTAAAGCTATTGCACTATTAAAAGATGCAGAGGGCCCTAAATTTAAAGTACGCCAACTTACATCGTACGCTTTAAGCAACCGTGGTGTTGCACGTTTAAAAGCGCATAACGATACCGCAGCATTAGCTGATTTATACGAAGCAGTTCAAATCTCTGAAAACACATTAGTGTCTCATAACTTAACTCGCGCTAAAGAAGAGCTTGCCTTATAAAGCAATTTAATTAGCGAGAGTCACAAAAAAGCCCCTGGCAATTTATTAGGCAGGGGCTTTTTTGTGCGTGTAATAAAATACTTGAGATGGCGCTTTTGATGTAAGGTCTGCGAAAAAGTTGTGAGTTATCAACATAAAAAAATGTTTAATTCTAATAATACTCACAATGCGTTCAGGTATCGTCATTAATAATTTAATGACTATTCACAGCAAAGGTAATGCATTGAAACTACTAAAGTGGACTTTGGGCGCAGTTATTATTTTATTAATAGTGGGTTTACTCATTCCTGAGAAGCTAGTAATTCCTGTGCAAGGCGCTACAGGTAAAGATTGGAACAACAATACGTTTTGGTATGAGCCGTGGGGGCGCTCGGGTGTGCATAAAGGCATTGATATTTTTGGCGCTAAAAACACACCTGTGGTTGCAGCAACAAGCGGTATTGTTATTTTTTCAGGTGAACTAAACCGAGGTGGCAAAGTGGTTGCGGTACTTGGTGCAAAATGGCGAGTGCATTATTTTGCACATTTAAATGACTACAATGTAAGCGCAGGGGATGTAGTTAGCAAAAACAGTCAAATTGGCTTACTGGGCGATACTGGTAATGCTGCAGGAAAGCAACCTCATGTGCATTATTCTATATTATCGCTTATGCCTATGCCGTGGCTTTATACAACACAAAGCCAAGGGTGGAAAAAAATGTTTTTTTTAAACCCGCATAAAAAATTGACTGCTCACTAACCCAGTTTTACTTATAGCTGGGCCTTTACCAAATTAACTGCCAGCGTAGTTAACTCGCTTGTTTTTGCTGTATTTTTTGAGAGTGAAAGAAACGCTATTTACAGTAGGTATTAGACTAAAGTCTATAAGTTAGATTTTCTCACTTATTAGGTTTGTTTTTATCGTTTGTCGGGGCAAGAGGATTTATCTAAAGTTAATTTGTCGGCAACAAGCACGACTAACCAAACAGGAAGATAATCATGAAACGTACACTTTTGAAAACCATCGCTCTTGGCTCATTCTTAACTTGCTCAGCTGCTGCAATGGCTGATCAAAGTGACTACAAATTAATGGTTATTGAAGATTCTGTAACAGCAGCGCCGGAGTTTGAACAGCCATTTAATAGCTGTGCACTTAATGTAGAGTCTAAAAACTACACAGAAGCGGAAGCCATTTGTACACAAGCAATAGCCTTATTAAAAGAAAGCCGCGGCCCACGTTTAAAAGTACGCGAACTTACATCGTTTGCATTAAGTAACCGTGGGGTAGCCCGCATGATGGCCAAAAAAGATACCGCAGGCCTTTCAGATTTATATGAAGCGTACCAAATCTCTAAAAACTCACTGGTATCTCATAATTTAACGCGTGCTAAAGAAGATTTATCGTTATAAATTTATTACTAAGCACTTAAAAAGCCCTCGCTAGTTTATAACTAGTGGGGGCTTTTTAGTTTTTATTTTTGAAATTAACCAATGTGAGTTGTTAATTTTTAAGTGGGTTTACCGTGTGTTCTAACTTAAATAACTATTTTAAGAGGGGTTTTAAACTTAAAATATGCTAATTACACCATTGCGTGTAGGGTTGTTCGAAAATCACAAGTTCAATTGTTTTCAAAAGCGGGATATTCTACTAAAGGCTGTGCATATATAAATATGCTAAGAGTATTAAATTTCTTTATATTTTCGCCTATTTTCATTAAAGTACTTAAAATATAGCAAATTCAGTTAATATTAATCTTTGTAAATAAGTTTATGTTTAATAGCATTTAGCTTTTTTGTGCATTTTTCTAATTAAAACTAAAAATAAATAAGTAACTGCACTTTTAATGGAACTGCGTGATTTTAGCGCAGATAAAAGGATTTAAAAATGAAATTCAAATTCAATTGCATTGTTGCATCTTTTTTTGCAGCAACTTTTAGCCTTTCTGTAACCGCCGAAGATATAGAGCTATACGTAAACCATAACGTAGAAACCGATGAGAACCCTCGTGTAGTAATTATTTTTGATACCTCCGGAAGTATGGGAAGTAAACTTCCTAACAACGGACCTAAAAAAATAGATGCCGCTAAAGATGCTATGACCCAACTGGTTAACGATAATAGCGCCATTGACTTTGGTTTAATGCGCTTTAATGGTAACAACGGTGGTTATATTATGGCTGGTTTAGGCTCATCACATGACACTATTTTAGGCCAAATTGAAAAGCTACCTGCTAGCGGAAATACCCCCGTTACAGAAACCTTATGGGAAGCCTACCTTTATATGACAGGGCAAACCGTTTGGTATGGACAAAATACCAATCAACGTGACTTTAGTGTAGAGACCAATGACAACTCTTTAACGCCCCCTGATTATATATCGCCGTTTAAGCAGGCATATGGCTCAGCCGAGCGCTGTGATAATTCTATAAATTTAATATTAATGACCGACGGCGACCCTACTCAGGATAATAATCGCAATAATGATATTAAATACTTATACAAGCAAAAGTTTGGTTACAACCCAAGTAAAACAAGTAGTAGTTATTTAGCGGCATTAGCGCAAATAATTCATGGTACGCAAGATGTTGAAATAGATCTTTACGAAGAAACACCAGAGGTGGCAGACACAGGGCGCGTATTTACTATTGGTTTTGGTAGTGGCATGAGTAGCAAAGGTAAAACGCTGCTTGAAAAAACCGCTGAACTTGGAGGAGGCGAGTACCTTCACGCAGATACCTCAGCAGAACTCTCTGAAGCATTAAATAATACCATTTCTAGAATACGTGAAGTAAACGATAGCTTTTCATCGCCTACGGTTGCCAGTAATAACGTTGACCAAACCCGCAGCCGAGACGCAATTTATTTTGCAATGTTTTACCCCGAGACTGGTGCTCGCTGGGGCGGGAATTTAAAAAAACTAGCTATGTCGGGCTCTACCATTGTTGACTCTACAGGTAATGAGGCATTAGGTGACGATGGCTTAATTAAAGAAGACGCTCGCACGTTTTGGCTACCATCAAATAAACCAGCTGATGGTAATTTAGTGGCACAAGGGGGCGTAAACTACTTACTTTCAAGTTTAGATTCACAAAGCCGTAAGCTGTATATAGATTCAGGCGGCAAAATTGTTGATTTTACTTTTGATAGAGTTAAAGAAATTTTAAATATAGTGTCAGACGCTATAGGTGGCATTATACCGGGCACAGATATAACCATCTCTGGTAATGATATTAGCTGGGCAAGAGGCATGGATGTAGATAACGAAGATGGTGATGCCTCCTCAGTAGATCAGCGTGCTAATATTTTTGGTGACCCTTTGCATTCTAAGCCGGTATCTATTGACTATGGTGATGGCAACATACGTATTTTAGTGGGCACTAATGCGGGTTTTTTGCATATGTTTAATGATAAAGGTGACACTATTGAAGAAGAGTGGGCGTTTATGCCTGCTGAACTGTTAAAAAATATACCTTCGCTTCGAACAAATAAAGCAAATACTAAAGTGTATGGCATGGATGGGCCTATTAGTGTGTTTTTTAATAATAAAAGTTTAAATAGTGAAGGCTTAAACGACGGAGTAATAGATGCCAGCAAAGGTGATGAAGTATGGGCATTTGCTGGTATGCGCCGTGGGGGTAAAAACTATTATGCACTTGATATTAGCTCACCAGATAAACCAAAACAGCTTTGGAGTAAGCCTATTGTAGGCGGCTCAGATGGGTTTGAATACCTAGCTCAAACCTGGTCAAAACCACAAATAGCCTATATTAAAGCGTTTGGAGATGAGCCTTTACTGGTATTTGGTGGCGGATACGATACAAACAAAGACAACGCGATTCGTAGCGAGGATAAATCAGGCACGGGAATTTACATTGTTAAGGCTAAAACTGGCGAAAGAGTATGGGCGTTAACGCCTGATGATAATAATTTCCAAGGTAAGCACAGTATAGCTGCCGATGTAGCAACGCTTGACTCAGATTACGATGGTTACATTGACCGCTTATATGCCACCGATACTGGGGGCAATATTTGGCGTGTGGATATGCCAGGCACTGACAAAAATAGTTTTTCTCACTACAAACTAGCAGAACTTGGCAGTTCATTAGCAACCCAAGACCGACGCTTTTTTTACAAGCCACTCGTGGCACGCACCATGTTTAGTAAAGTGAGCAAAACGAGCTATGGCGGTGAAGAAGTAACCACACGGCTAGATACGCCATACGATGCAATCGTAATAGGCAGTGGGAATCGCTCAAATCCGCTTGCAACCAATGAGCAAGATCATCTTTATATGATCCGTGATGAGCATACTGTGACTCAAACCTTCGATTCACAAAATACGCCTGAGCCCATAGTACCAAATGATTTAATGCTTATGAATGACGACCCATTTGGTAATGCACTCGATAATGTTGATGAGTTTGTAGAACTTGAAGCCGATTTAGCTGGCTTTAAAGGGTGGCGATATGAGCTAAGTAATGGCGAAAAATCATTGGCTGCAGCCACCGTGGTAGGAGGCGTAGCTTATTATACGTCGTTTACACCTGCACAAGAGTCTGATAAAAATCAGTGTTCTTTAACTGGGGGCGGCGGTGCAATGTACGCTTTTCATTTGCACTATGGCACAAAAGTGTACGACCGACTTAAATTTACGACCAGCTACGATGTACCCGATACCGCGCAGTTGTATTTTGGTGAAGGCGATTCATGTATAGACGCTAATAACAATGGATTATGTGATGTTCCAACACCTAGTGATGGCTACGAGTACGAAGAAACAATACCTGTAAGCCAAGTAAGTCAGTTTTATTTAATCGGCCCGAGCCTTACTGGTGAAGGCGCAGTAAACCCAATCAAACCACCTGAAATTAACGGCCCAGGGCTAACTGTTGTCGATGGTAAAGTTAAACTAGTAAATGACAGCATTACATTAGGTTTTGGCTTTAAAACACAGCAAACCTACATATATAAACGTGAAGAAAACGATTCTTAATCTGATTAGGTTAGCCTTAGCTCAGGAGTTACAGCGTTTTATTATTTACCGTGCATGCCTTTAAAAGGCATGCGCTAATTTTTTAGCTAATACTGTTAGCACCCAAGGCAAAGCTAGCTACGTTATGGTGTGCTGCTTAAAGATGCTCAACAATAAAATTTTTGTCTAAAATTCAACACGCCTCCTACCTAAAATAGATTACCTAACCAAGCGAATTTGTATTAATAAAAGCAAACATTGCTTTACGCTCAGCCAACCTTTATTCGCAATTAAAGTAATTGAGCATTATAGAAAGAGGGCTTATTGTCCCTATATTGAAAATAGATATACGGGTATGAATAGGTTTATGAATTGTTCGTAAATAAACCAATTTATGTGTAAATAAACATTAAATAAGTCACTAAATAGTAAAGCAATATTTGCATAAAATGGTTAAAAAAAAGATTTATAAAACTTACCTTTTTTAAAGGTTGCTAGTGCTTAATTTTACCGCTATTTTAAAGTTAAGTTGTATTGAATGGAATTAGTATGAGTTTCAAATTGATCTCTTTTTGCTACTGTATTCCCGTGCTCTTTTTAAATGGCTGCGATGAAGAAGTCGGCTTATTTAACCGCAGTAAAACACCCTCGGTAGCGCATAACAAACACACGGATTCACAAGCAAGTATTAGTGAGAAACAGCGCCTTGTTGCAGAAGGCCTCATAGAAGGGATTGTACCAAGCCACTGTAAGCACGGTGAAACAGCGTACATAAATGCAAAAATGCAAAAGGTGATACGAAACCCAACTGCAAAAGTGACTTATACACTAAAACCCACTGACAATATTTTGTCTGTGTGTGTGGCGAATGATAACTCAGCTATTACTTATCGTTATGGCAATGAGCAAAAAATTGGCCTAGAGTACACCGCTACTGCTGCGCAGCCATTTGGTAGCTACTATCGCCAAATAGGGAAAGTAGGCGAAAGTATTTTGTTTTTTAACAGAGGCAATTACTATTACTACATAATTAATGCCGGTGGTATGGGCAGTGGTGTTACAGTGAATGTATATAAAAATAAAACGCTTATAGGGGAGTTTTTCTCCGGTAATGAAGCCTATAACGATTTTGTTATTGCCAGCAATTTAGACCTACCAAAGTCGTTAGCTAAAGAGCTAAAACCACATATAAACACAATGCAATGAAAGAACTTAGCAAAGCACAGTGTCACATTATTGAACAAGGGCAGTGGTTTTCTGGCCGAGATACACACTTAAAACAATTTTTACTAAGCCACGCAAAATGTTTGAGCCTTAGCGCGCATCAATCGCTTTTTTTACGCGGTGATAAACACGACGGTATTTATGCTGTATTAAGTGGTGTGGTGCGTATTAGTGGGGTAAGTAATCATGGTAAAGAAGCTGTTTTAAGCTTTGTTGACGCCTCGTTGTGGTTTGGCGAAGTTACTTTATTTGACCGCGGCATGCGCACCCACGATGTATATGCGCAAACCGATGTAACACTGTGTTTTATTTCACAACGCGCACTGGAGCAATTGTTAAGCCAGCACCCTCATTACTGGCAAGATTTTGGGCTACTCCTTGCCCAAAAATTGCGCGTTATGTTTACTAGCTTGGAAGATCACGCACTATTAAGCGCTGAGCAGCGCGTAGCAAAACGCTTACTTATACTGTGCGCGCATTTAGTGCATAGTAATGGCCATACGTTTACTTTGTCGCAGCAACAATTGGCTGATATGACTTACCTGACACGGCAAACCGCCAATCAAATACTCAAAAAATTAGCAAAGCAGCAACTTATCGAAATTGGCTACAACAAAGTGACTATTTTAAACCAATCTGCTTTAGAGCAACTTTGTAGCCAGTAAATGTCGGCTCCCCGACAGAGTGATATTTTAAAAGCCTGATATAGTGTAAAAAAACACAATAAAAGGCACACACATGAAAACTCTACAGCAACAGCTTGGTACATACGGTTTGTACCATCGCTCTAAACGTAATGTTTTAACTCACTTTTTTGGTATTCCACTTATTGTATTTGCGGTGCTATGTTTGTTAGCGCGTATTCAAATACCCATTGGTAGCTTACTTATTGATGGTGCGCAGCTTTTTGTTTTCGCAAGCGTGGTGTATTACTTAATGCTGAGCGTGTCGCTTGGTTTAATAATGGGCGTACTGTTTACATTATTACTTTTAGCAGCGCAGCCAGTCGCGGCAATGGCTTTTTGGCCTTGGTTAAGTATTGGCGCTGGTGTATTTGTATTTGGTTGGGTACTGCAGTTTATTGGCCATTACTATGAAGGTAAAAAGCCTGCGTTTGTAGATGATTTAATTGGTTTAATTATTGGCCCTTTATATGTAACCGTTGAACTTTTATTTTTAATGGGTTTTTATAAAACCTTAGAAGATGAAGTTAACGCCATAGCAGGCCCCACCAAAGCATAATGCTAGCGGCTTATACAATAAGTATTAGCACCAACGAACATAAAAGGTAGATTACGCATGAATTATAAAAATAAAACAGTGTGGATCACAGGTGCATCATCAGGAATAGGCAAAGAGCTCGCAATACAATTTGCAGCATTAGGTGCCAAAGTTATTTTGTCAGCCAGAAGCGTTGATAAACTTAACGAACTAAAGCAAAGCTTACACGGCGATGGCCACATTATCTTGCCACTTGATTTGTCAGCACCGGAGGCTGTATTGGCTCAGGTGACTAATTTAATCAGTACATTACCTGCTATCGATATTTTAATTAATAACGGTGGGGTATCGCAACGCAGCTTATTTTTAGAAAACGACTTTAATGTTTATCGCCAATTGATGGAGGTTAACTACTTTGGCCTCATTGCACTTACCAAGGCGGTAGCGCCTAGTATGGTAGTAAGGCGCAGCGGTTCAATAGTCTCTATTAGTAGCGTAGCAGGTAAAGTAGGCTCTAAATTTAGAACGGGCTATTCAGGCTCTAAATATGCGGTAGTGGGCTTTATGGATTGCCTGCGTGCAGAGCTTGCAGAACATAACATTCATTGCTTAACTATTTGCCCTGGCTCTATTAAAACCGCCATTGCACATAATTCGTTAAACGAGCAAGGCATAGCGCAAAACAAGCCAGAGCACTCAATAGAAAATGGCATGGATGTAAGCGTAGCCGCTAAAAAAATGATCCTCGCAATTCATAACAAAAAAGACGAAGTGATTGTAGGCAAAGGCTTAAGTGGTTGGGCACCCACCATTAAACGGTTTTTCCCTCGCTTATTTAATCGATTAACCGCTAAAACCAATTATAGATAATGTAATGAATGCCAATACGCAAAAATACACAATAAGCACAGACAAAAACAAACTTAACTTTAAAGTTATTTATCACTTTATTGCTAATAGCTATTGGGCCAAAGGAATACCCAAAAGCGTGATGCAAAAAGCAATTGATAACTCAATGTGCTTTGGTGTTTACAGTGCTCAAAACGAGCAAGTAGGTTTTGCCCGCGTAGTAACCGACAACGCCACTTTTGCCTATTTGGCAGATGTATTTATTATCCCAGATTTGCAAGGTAATGGCTTGAGCAAGTTACTGGTTAAAACAATAGTAGAGCACCCTGATCTGCAAGGGCTCAGGCGCTTTTTATTAGCCACTGCTGATGCCCATGGCCTGTATGCGCAATACGGGTTTAAACCGATAGACAACCCAGCACAGCTAATGCAAATAAACCCTGCAAATGTTTATGAGGGAAATACTAGAGAGGTAGAGTAAATTGCGGCAGGGTAATGTCTATGTAAGCAACTTGTATGAATAATACAAAAAACTAATAAGCCATTGACCTCAAAGCTGATTTTAACTTATTAGGTTGAGATGTGATGCTTTTTAAAGGTGTATGATTTCCTAGTGCAGGTATATTTGTATTCATCCAATTAAGAGCGTTGGATTGTGTTTGATAATAAATAACAACTGCAAATTTCTGATCTTCACAGCACTGACTTAATAATTTACTCTCAAATTCACACTCATTAAATTTCGGCTCGCATAACATCATTCATACACATAACGCCTCAACTTTGGGGCACAAATATATGGGCTAAAATTACGAGCGAAGCGAGGGTGCCCATGTATTTGTGTCCCAGCGAACGCAGTGAGTGACAACAGTTGTTTGTTAGCCGTCATATCTCATTCAGCTCTAGCTTCATTTGCTCCTTTAAAGCATTATGACAGTTTTGTACGTCCTGCCCGAATATGGTCGCTTTTTCCTGATATGAAGTGATCAAAGTTTGATCTGCCCAGAACTCTTGCGTTGACATAAATCTAAGCATTTCGGTAGAAGCGTCGGTTGCATTCTTTACCGCAATTTCTAGCTTATCTAGTAACGCGTCAACTTCCTTCGAAGCTATCAACCGAATACTATTTTGTTCAGTTTTAACTTTAAGATGTTCCTCGTTTAACTCAAATACAAGCGATTGAACGTCTTGATTATATTTAACAATTCCTTTATTTTTGGCTGCGTCATCATCTTGTAAACAAGCCGTTAAAAATTCAGCCATAATTGGCTGAAACTTCTCTACAAAGATTGAATTACACTTTCCGTGGAACTCATCAAGTAGAGAAAAGTATTTTGAGAATTGAAGCCTTTTATCCTCATATTGATATTTTCTCTTTTCAATATCTAAAGAGTGCTGTTTTTTAATTTTTTCTGTTTCGGCGCGATACTTAGCAACAATCTCCTGTTTGTCTTCTTCAAGCTGGCGATTATCTTCAATTAGTGCTCGGTTTTTACCCTTGACCTTTAAATACGCGGTCAGGTAAATCGAAAGAGCACCAAGGGCAAAGCAAAAAATATTAAATAACACTTCCATGCTCGATATAAACTCCATGACGGCTAACAGCTTTATCAAAGGACACTTTCCTCTTTTTATGAGCAAAGTATGTCCTCTTAATTATTTTTAATATTAATAACAAATCCTGTAACACATTGCGAGTATTAAACTTTAAGGCGGGGTGTTCTTTTTATGGCAGGTGGAAAGGAGGAAAGTATCCTCATTTTCTGACTTAGAAGGAAAAACGCCAGCGCAGTAAGCAAATACAGCAGTTAAAGATTTAAAATGAAAGCTAAACCCCTTTTTAAATCATTTAACCGCCACTAAAAGCTGCATCGATAATATAAGTAATCGCCTTAAGCACACTTGTTTATGTAAGCCTATTATAAAAAGTGTTTTTTGGCTGGTGGAGGCTATAAAGCGAGGTGATGAGTTATTTACTTGCCTTTTTTAGCCTCAAGCGCTTCTATTTCACTCCAGATTTTTTCTGCTTCTGCGCTTAACATGGCGTAGCTTTTAATATCGCCT
Organism: uncultured Pseudoalteromonas sp.; assembly: GCF_963922945.1. Lineage (GTDB taxonomy): Bacteria > Pseudomonadota > Gammaproteobacteria > Enterobacterales > Alteromonadaceae > Pseudoalteromonas. The sequence continues at coordinate 27,498 of NZ_CAWUKC010000049.1, forward strand.
TTACGCTGTGCTTGCATGCCTTGCTCAAGCTTTGCATCGTATTCTTTACGTAATTTTTTTGTCGGGTCTGATTTAAATAGTGAAAACATGGGGCTCGCTTAGTTTTATAAAAGTATTAGGACGTGTTGATCTTTGCGGATTGAAATTTGTTCAATCTAGGGGCGATTAAATCGCGG
>NZ_CAWUKC010000050.1:0-27645 GCF_963922945.1 uncultured Pseudoalteromonas sp.
GGCTTTAACTTATAAAGCTATGGTCGTTTAAATTATTCTTGTTCGTTAAATCGTTGTGCGATTAGCTGCCCGACTGATTGTAAAGCCTGTTCAGCATCAGGGCCTTCGCACACAACTTTTACTTCTTTACCTTTACTGCTTTCAAGTAGCATTAACGCTAAAACGCTGTCGCCAGCGGCTTGTTTATCGTCTTGATGTAAAGTAATGGTCGCATCAAATTTTACTGCCAGTTGCGCAAGTACCGTTGCCGCTCTTGCGTGTAAGCCTAATTTATTTTTTATTAAAAATGTATCTTCACAACGCATAAATTACTCTACCTAAACTGAACAGGTTATTATTTTAAGGTTATTTTTCTTGCTCGCGGTGACGTATTTTCACATTTGGGTGTGTCATGGCAAAGCTTTCACCAATTGTTTGTGCCAAGTAAACTGAACGATGTTGGCCACCAGTACAGCCAATTGCAATTGTTAGATAACTGCGGTTGTTGCGCTCTAAATGAGGCAACCAAGTTTGAACAAAAGTTTGAATTTGCCAAGTAAACTTTTGCACTATGCTATGGTTTGCTAAAAAATCTTTTACAGGTTGATCAAGCCCAGTGAGAGGCTTGAGTTCAGGTTCCCAGTGGGGGTTTGGTAAAAAACGGGCATCAAACACGTAATCAGCTTCTTTAGGGATGCCGTGTTTAAAACCGAACGACTCAAACGTAACAATAAGTTGTTTATCTTTTTTACCAAGTATTTTTTCACGGATTGACTCAGCTAATTGGTGCACACTTAGATCAGTGGTATCAAGCATAAAATCGGCGCGAGTAACGAGTACATCAAGCAGTTCTTTTTCTTTTTTTATTGCTAAATCAAGCGGTAATGAATCGATAGATAAAGGGTGTAATCTGCGTGTTTCTGAAAAGCGTTTGATCAGCGTTTGATCGTCACTGTCTAAATAAAAGAGTGTTGGTTTAGCAAAGTCAGGCAGATACTCAAGAATATCGTTAAACTCATCTTGTTCTTTGGGGATGTTACGTACATCTATGCTAACGGCTATTTTATCATAGTTATCTGAAACACTTCGTACTAAAGAGGGCAGCAAGTTGACCGGTATATTATCTACACAATAATAACCTAAATCTTCAACCACACGTAAAGCAACCGACTTTCCAGAACCAGAACGGCCGCTTATGATAATTAACTCCATTTATAGCCCTTAGTATTATTACGATTGTTCAACAATAACTTGATACAGCTCTGCATCGGTTTTAGCACTTCGCAACTGCTTACAGAATTCTTTATTACTCAGTTTATCAGCTATGGTTGCCAGAGTCTTTAGGTGCTGTTGGTTATCACCATCTGGTACGATGAGTGCTACAAAAATATCAACAGGGCAGTTGTCGATTGCATCAAAGTTAACGGGTGTGTCACTAACAAGGACTAATGCGAGCGGCTCTTCTACGCCTCCCATTCTGCCGTGCGGTATGGCAATTCCCCGGCCAATGCCAGTGCTGCCTAATTTTTCTCTGCTTGCCAATGCATTAAGAATGTCTTGTTGTGGTAAGTAGGGAAGCTTTTCATGAGCAAGCTCACTGATAAATTCTAAAATTCTTTTTTTACTACTAAAAAGGACCGCAGCTTTGCTGCAGTCCTGGCATACTAATGTACTTAATTTCATAATATTAGTGTCTAGCAAGCTTCTCTTTATGTTTAATGACTTGACGATCGAGCTTGTCAATCAACGAGTCTATTGCGGCATACATATCTTGATGCTCTGTAGAGGCAAATAAATCTGCGCCACTTACATGAATAGTCGCTTCTGCTTTTTGGTTGAGTTTTTCTACATCGAGAATGACATGCACATTGCTAATATGGTCTGAGTGCCTTTCTAGCTTTGCAAATTTATTATTTACATAGTCTCTAAGTGATTCGGTTACTTCTACGTGACGACCAGTTAGGTTTAGTTGCATAAGCATTTCCTCTTTGTTTTTTACGTCTTATATCAAACTCTTTCTCTGATTTGACGGTGGAATAGCTAGCGCTTCACGGTATTTTGCTATTGTGCGTCTAGCCACTTTAATTCCTTGCTCTGCCAATATATCCGCAATTTTGCTATCACTCAATGGTTTGGCTGAGTTTTCCGCAGCAATTAGCTTTTTAATTAGGGCACGAATTGCGGTTGATGAACATTCGCCGCCGTTTTCTGTGCTTACGTGGCTTGAGAAAAAATATTTCAGCTCAAAAATACCACGCGGCGTATGCATGTACTTTTGCGTAGTCACGCGTGAGATTGTTGACTCATGCATTTCTACCATTTCAGCAACGTCATTTAAAACCATCGGCTTCATGGCTTCTGGGCCATGTTCAAAAAATGCTTGTTGCTGTTTTACTATACAATTTGTTACTTTCAGTAGCGTGTCGTTTCTGCTTTCAAGGCTTTTAATAAACCATTTAGCTTCTTGTAGGTGAGAACGAATAAACTGACTGTCACCACTTGATTTCACGGTACGTGACATTGCCGCATACTGACTATTTACGCGTATTTTTGGCATGCTATCAGGGTTTAGCTCAACAACCCAGCGACCCTTTATTTTTTTTACTGATACATCTGGTACTACATACTCAGACTCTTCCCTGACTATGGTATCTGCAGGTTTAGGATTGAGAGTATGTATTAATGTCATGACTTCTTTAAGCTCATCTTCTTTAAGCTTAGTTTTTTTCATTAATGTACGATAGTCGCGTGCTGCTAATAGATCAATGTGATCGGTTAAGATCATTTTAGTTTGTTCTATAAAAGGGGTGTCTTTATCAAACTGGTTTAGCTGAATACACAAGCACTCTTGTAAACTGCGCGCGGCTATACCTACAGGGTCAAATAACTGAATTCGTTTTAAAACAGCTTCAATTTCATCCAGTTCAACCTCAACATCGTCATCGTTTTCTTGGTTAAAGCTTTCTAAAATTTCTTCACAACTTAGCGTTAAAATACCTGAGTCATCGACTGCTTCCACAATGGCAATTGCAATGGCTTCGTCGGTTGGGCTAAAAGGGGTAAGTTGTAGCTGCCACATTAAATACTCATGTAGCGTTTCAGTAGAGGCGCCTTGATAAATAGACTCATCTTCAGGCATAGGGCCTGAGGATGCCGCAGGGGCTGCGCTCATGTACTCATCCCACGTTACATCCATTGCCATATCATCGCTAACGGTGTCTTTATTTAGGGCTTCGCCACTATCTTGCTCGTACTCGCTGGTTGTATCATCAGAAGATGCGCTTACGGTTACTTCATCCGCATCTGCTTTTTGTTCATTTTTTCCAGCGGCCTCTTCTGCATAATCATGCTCTTCTACTTCTAATAGCGGGTTGCTATCAAGTGCTTCTTGTATTTCTTGCTGGAGATCCAATGTACTGAGCTGCAACAGGCGAATCGCTTGTTGCAATTGTGGAGTCATTGTAAGTTGCTGGCCCATGCGCAGCTGTAATGATTGCCTCATGTATCTCTAACAATCCTTTTATGTTGTTATAATTAATATTAGCAGATGCTTGTAGGTATGGCTTAAATGTTACAGCCTAAATTGCTCGCCTAAATAAACATCGCGTACAGTTTTGTCATTTAATACGTGTTCTGGGGTGCCAGATGCAATTAGCTCCCCATGAGAAACAATGTAGGCTTTTTCACAAACATCAAGGGTTTCTCTTACATTATGATCGGTAATTAATACGCCGATACCACGATTTTTAAGATGTTCTATTATTTTCTTAATATCTAACACTGAAATTGGATCAACGCCAGCAAAAGGCTCATCTAATAAAATAAATTGAGGGTTTGCTGCAAGTGCCCTAGCAATCTCTACACGACGACGCTCACCACCAGAAAGCGCCATACCCTGGCTATCTCGAATGTGCTGAATACTAAACTCATCAAGTAAGTTGTTTAGTGTTTCTTCTCGCGTGGCTTTATTTAGGTCTTTACGCGTTTCTAAAATAGCCATAAGGTTTTGATAAACAGTGAGCTTTCTGAAGATTGATGACTCTTGCGGTAAGTAACCAATACCTAGGCGTGCACGGCTGTGCATAGGCAATAACGTAATGTCATTATCATCGATAGAGATTTTACCTTTATCACTCGGAACTAAGCCTACAATCATGTAAAAAGTAGTCGTTTTTCCTGCACCATTAGGGCCTAATAAGCCCACAATGCTACCGGCTTCTACCTCAAGACCAACATTTTTTACAACCTGACGGCCTTTATAGCTTTTTGCTAATAGTTCTGCTTTTAAGGTGCTCATGGTTGACCTTCGCTACCTGTGTTATCTTTCACTTTTGCTTCAACAGGGACTAAAATTGTGTGAACACGGTCTGTTGAGTTTTCGTCTTTCTCTGCGCTAATGAGTTGCTGTTGCATATCGTAAGTAATGCTTTTTGCGTTAATCTTTTGACCAGCTTGTGCGACTTCGGCATTACCAACAAGCGTTAAAAAACGCTTTGCTACATCGTAACGCACTTCGTTTGCGCTGGCGCTCATTAGCGTACCATCGTCTTGTTTTTCTTCGAAGTAGGCAGGGGTGCCAGTGGCGATGAGCAACTGTTTGTTATCCCCTAAATCTTCTCGCTTGTGCACTTCGAGTCTGTCGGCTGTAATTTTGCGTTTACCATGCACAATTTCGACATTTTTTTCAAAAATACCGACATTTTCTTTAAGTTGACCTTCTTGACGGTCTGCACTAATTGAAATTTGATTTGCTGACGGTTGAGTAGCCGGCTCAGCAGCAGAACCGCTAAATGCAAGCATTAGCGATGGAATAATAACTAACTTAGTGAGTTTATTGGTCATAATATATTGTTCGCGTATGGTTAATTAGTTTTATTACTTCGGTTTTTAAATCGGCTTCAAGGCCTTTACCGACAATTTTTAAATTAGGCCCAGTGACAACCACAGGCTGTTCAGAGTGCATTGTAAGTGCTTTTATGTCGACCTCGATATTGTCGGCATTAATGTTATCTATCATGGCGTTGTCTATGAGATTCTTAGCGACAACGTTGCCTTCTAAAATAAGTTGCCTATCTTCGTAAAGCGTTGCTTCATCAGCATTTATTCGCCATGTTTGCTGTTCGTTGTATAAGGTGAAAATTGGTTTTTCAAAAAATGTAAAACCAAGTTGTTCATACAGCTCCATTTTTGCCGCAGTAACCTTATGGCTTATTTTTCCCTGCTCATCGTAGGTTGTTTGCTTAAGTTCTATTGCCGTGTAATCGGGCTTAGCGATTATCTCTGGCTCTTGTTCTGGTACGGCATTAGTTTGACTGAAATAAGGGTACCAAAGCCAAACCATACAGCCAATGAATAACACACTGATTATAACGCGTGCTGCATTCATGAACTGGTACCTTGTGTTGTCAGTGCAATGCCATTTTCGAGCATAAGTAAATCGGTTAACTCTCTGACGGCGCCAAAACCACCGGGCATTTGGGTTGTGTAATGCGATAAGCGTTTAATAAGTGGGTGTGCATCATTGACAGCTACGGCAAAACCTACACGTTCCATTACTGGCATATCAGGGCCATCGTCGCCAATATAGGCAATTTGTTCATCGGTTAACTGTAAGGTGTTTTTGAGTTCTTGATAAGCGATCAGTTTGTCTTCTTGACCTTGGTAAATATGTTGTACAGTTAAGCTACTCATTCTGCTTTGCACTATTTTAGAGTGACGGCCAGTAATAACCGCAACTTCAAAACCACTGTTTATTAAAGCTTTAATACCAAAACCGTCTTTTGTATTAAATGCTTTTAACTCTTCACCTTGGTTACCTAAATAAATTCGACCATCAGAAAAAACACCATCAATATCGCATATAAGTAATTTTACTTTTTTGGCGCGCTCTTTGGCATCATCGCTCAGCGGTTGATAGAGATCTTCAAATTGCACTTATATCACTCCTGCTTTCAAAAGGTCTTGCATATTCAAGGCGCCTATTGGCTGATTACTTTCATTGACTACAATTAAACCATTAATACGTTTATTTTCCATTATATTTAGCGCTTCTGCTGCAAGCATATCGGCGGTCGCAGTCGTGCACGATTTAGTCATCACTTGGCTGATCGCAGTTGTGTGTATGTCAACTTTTTGCTCTAAGATGCGGCGTAAATCACCATCGGTAAAAAGGCCAGCAAGCGTTTGTTTAGTATCTACAATTGCAGTCATCCCCAGTCCTTTAGCCGACATCTCTATCAGCGCATCTTTTATAGTTTGCGTAACATCTATAATAGGGGTGTTTTTACCGCTGTGCATAACATCATTTAAAGTAAGTAATAAGCGTTTACCTAGGCTGCCGCCTGGGTGAGAGAGTGCAAAATCATCAGCGGTGAATCCGCGAGCCTCTAACAGTGCCACGGCCATTGCATCACCCATCGCCAATGTTGCTGTCGTACTTGCAGTTGGGGCTAAACCGAGTGAACACGCTTCTTGTTCCACTTTAATGCATACGTGAACATCTGCAAGGGTAGCCATAGTTGAAAGCGAGTTGCCCGTCATCGATATTATTTTTGCACCTAGGCGTTTAAGTACTGGGATAATGTTTAGTACTTCACTGGTTTCACCTGAATTTGATATAAGCATAACTACGTCATTTTTAGTTATCATACCTAAATCGCCGTGGCTTGCTTCGCCTGGGTGAACAAAAAAAGCAGGGCTGCCGGTGCTTGCAAGGGTCGCTGCGATTTTATTACCAATGTGGCCTGATTTACCCATGCCAATGACAATAATGCGCCCCTGACAATCGAACATAAGCTGACAGGCATTATTAAAATGTTCGTCAACATATTGGGTAATGTCATTAAGCGCTTGGCGTTCAATGTTTAATACGCGTAAACCTTGTTCAATAAAATTTAGTTGTGTCATGTTTACCCTACTTGACTAAAAATATATCCTTGGTATGCCAAAAATGCGATCAGTAATAGGCCGCCTTCCACTCTATTGATACGTTGAGAGCCTCTAAAGTTCAATGACATAACAACAAGCGCAAGTGTAGAACCTAACATAATAAGTATGTCGCGATTGGCAAGCGATGGGTCAACCATCGAAGGATTAATAATACCCGCAAGCGGCAGTACTGCTAAAATATTAAATATATTTGAACCAACTATATTGCCTAGCGCTAAATCATCTTCGTTTTTAAGAACGCCTGCTACAGAAGCTGCAAGTTCAGGCAGGCTTGTGCCAATGGCAATAATTGTTAACCCAATAACTAAATCACTTAAGCCAAAGTATTTTGCAATATCGACTGCTGAGTCAACCAAAAAGTGTGAGCTTACAGGTAATAAAACCATACCAACAAGTAGCCAAAAAATGGCTTTTTTAGTGGGTACATCGTTGGGTACTTCATCACATGCCTCTGATACAAAAGGATCGTCTTGGTTTTTTGCTCGAAGAGAGACAATGATTAAACCACCAATAAACACTGCAAATGCAACTAGTAGTGCTATGCCTTCGGTGCGAGAGAAGTAGTTATCAGAAAAAATATACCAGCTGGCAAGTGAAATCAGCATAACAAGCGGCATTTCGCGTTTTAACGTGCTTGATGAAACACTCAAAGGACGCAAAAGTGCGGTGATACCTAATACAAGTAAAATGTTTGTTATATTTGAACCAACTGCATTACCCACAGCGGTGTCTGTTTTATTTGCTAACGCAGCTGAAGCTGACACCATCATCTCAGGGGCTGACGAGCCCATAGCCACAACGGTTAAGCCTACAATTAAAGTAGGGACACCAAAGTTTTTTGCAAGTGCCGCTGCGCCGTATACAAATCTATCAGCGCTCCAGACAAGTGCAGCAAAACCAAGAATTAAAATGACAAACGAGGTAACCATTGTGCTAAGCCAGTTGTTCAAAATACAGATGGCGCGAATAGTAACAAATGCCAACATGAAAGTATAAGCAAAAGAGTAGGGTCTACTGCTGCATAGAGGGAATTTAATACTTAAGCAAAGGTTAAGGCTATATACTTCAGCCTTATAACGTTTTTTATAGGTGCATTACAAAATCTTACGAATTGTTTTTTCCATCTTAATGAAAAAACCCTTAAAATAGGAGCACGAGTGAACATTGTTACGGAGAGCGACTTGTCGCAATCAATAGTAGAAATCAAGGATGTTAGCTTTTCGCGAGGCGATAGAACCATATATAAAAATATGAGTTTTAGTGTTCCTAAAGGGAAAATAACAGCAATTATGGGGCCAAGCGGAATTGGTAAAACCACTATGCTACGTTTGATAGGTGGGCAGCTTAAGCCTGATGCTGGGGATATTTTATTTGAAGGTGGCAGTATTCCTAGCATGTCGCGTAAAGAGTTATATGCGGCACGAACCAAAATGAGCATGCTATTTCAAAGCGGTGCATTATTTACCGATATGTCGGTATTTGACAACATTGCTTTTCCCCTTCGAGAGCACACACAATTAAGCGAAGAGTTAATTAAATTAGTCGTATTAATGAAACTGCAAGCGGTTGGTTTGCGCGGCGCGAAAGATTTAATGCCGTCAGAGCTTTCTGGCGGTATGGCAAGGCGTGCAGCATTGGCACGTGCTATTGCACTCGATCCTGAGCTTATCATGTACGATGAGCCATTTGCGGGGCAAGATCCAATATCAATGGGCGTATTAGTCAAACTTATTAAGTCATTAAATGAGGTACTGGGTTTATCATCGCTTATTGTCACCCACGATGTGAGCGAGGTAATGAGTATTGCCGATCACGTTATTATTATTGCTGAGCAAGGCGTAATAGGGGCAGGATCTCCGGATGAAATGCGTAATCACGAATCTCCATTAGTGCAGCAGTTTTTAAAAGGGCTATCGGATGGACCTGTGCCATTTCATTACCCAGCACAAACGTATGCCGATGAGCTGTTAGGAGAACGCACATAATGTTGGATTTATTTCAAAAGTTAGGGCATAAAACGCTGGGGCGTTTTGCGGCACTAGGTCGCACAGCCACCATGCTTTTCAATGCGTTATGGAATGTACCTAACTTTAAAAAGGGCACACCTTTATTGGTGCGTCAGCTGTACATGGTAGGTTCTCAGTCATTGTTAATTATTATGGTGTCGGGCCTGTTTATTGGTATGGTGCTAGCGTTACAAGGCTACACCGTATTAGTGGGCTATGGCGCCGAAGACAGTTTAGGTCCTTTAGTTGCGCTTAGTTTACTACGTGAACTAGGGCCCGTGGTTACCGCACTACTATTCGCAGGGCGGGCAGGTAGTGCACTCACCGCAGAAATTGGCTTAATGAAAGCCACCGAACAACTCTCTTCACTAGAAATGATGGCCATTGACCCGCTCAAGCGCATTATTGCACCGCGTTTTTGGGCTGGTTTTATTAGTATGCCATTACTTGCACTTATTTTTTCTGCGGTTGCTATTATCGGTGCTCACTTAGTGGGGGTTGATTGGTTAGGCGTAGATACCGGTAGCTTTTGGTCGATAATGCAATCGCAAGTATCGTTTCAAGAAGATGTACTAAACGGCATGATCAAAAGTTTTGTATTTGCCATGGTAGTGACCTGGATTGCGCTTTATAAGGGCTACGACTGTATTCCAACTTCTGAAGGGATCAGTAAAGCAACAACAGAAACAGTCGTTCACTCATCACTGGCAGTATTAGGGTTTGACTTTATTTTGACAGCGGTAATGTTTACCAGCTAATAGGGTATAGATAATGAATTCACGGAAATTAGAGATTTTAGTTGGTTTTTTTGTTGCTTTAGGCATTTTAGCGTTTGCAATGTTAGCACTTAAAGTAGCCAATTCGGGTATTAGCGGAACAGGTGAAACCTACACGTTAAATGCAAAGTTTGAAAACATTGGCTCATTAAAAGCACGGGCTCCGGTAAAAGTGGGTGGTGTTGTGATTGGACGTGTTGAGTCAATTTATGTGCATCCACAAGAGTTTTTACCAGTCGTCAATATGACGATAGATGCACAATATTTATGTCGCTTCTCAGACACAAGTTCTATTTCAATTTTAACATCGGGTATTTTAGGGGAGCAGTACTTAGGTATTCATCCTGTTATTTCGCCCAATTCAGCTGAACAGCGTTGTTTGGGTCAAACTGTGACAGAAAACGCGCAAGATCAAGCAATTGATGATTTATTTGGTATAGAAAGCAAAGCGCTTGGCGATGGTGATTCAATTACGGATACTAAGTCAGCACTTGTTTTAGAAGAATTAATTGGGCAGTTTTTATTCAATCAAGGTAGTGAGTAATTATTATGTTGAAACAGTTTTTAGCGGTTATTGCACTAGGTGCAACCCTTGCTGTGCAAAGTGTAAGTGCAGCAGAAGTTAAACTTACCGACCCTAACAAAATGGTGCGTCAGGTATCAGAGCATACATTTGAGCGTATCAAAAATGATCAATCACTGATCACTAAAAATAAAGAGCATCTTCGTGTTATTGTAGAAGAAGAGCTGATGCCGTACATAGATTACAAATATGCAGCATTGCGTGTATTAGGGAGTGAAGTGTCTAAAGTACGTGCCATTAAAGATGAAGCAAAAAAGGCTGAAGCAATTGAAGAGATTCAAGCGTTTATTGGTGCGTTTAGAAGCTATTTAATCGCGACCTATGCTGGTGTGTTTACCCAATATACCGATCAACATGTAGAGTTTGCTGCACCGCAGCCATTTAAAGGCAAAGATGTTGTTGTAGTAAAAACTAAAATTGTTGAAGAGGGTAAGCCTGATATAAAAATTGATTTTAAGGTACGCGAAAATCGTAGCGGCGAGTGGCGCGCATACGACATGATCGCAGAAGGGATCAGCTTACTAGATGCTAAGCAAAGTGAATTACAAGGTATTTTACGCCAGCAAGGCATAGCACATGTCAGTAAATTACTAGAGCAAAAGAGTCAGCTACCTGTACAGTTTAGAGGTAGCAACAGCAATGACTAAATTGGCAATTAGCCGGGTTGATGAGCAGCATTACAGGGTAAATGGTGAACTTACCCGCAGTTCAATTGGTAATGAACAGCTTCTGAACGTTAAGTCATTAACTAAGCATAAAACCATCTATTTTGACCTTTGTGAGGTCATGAGGGTTGACACGGCGGGTTTAGCTTGGTTAATTCACTCTTTTGCGGAATTAAAGCAACAAGGCACACGCCTTGAATTGCAAAATCCTCCTGAGCAACTGCAAAAGTTAATGCAGTTGGGTCAGGTTACAACTTTATTTGAGTGAGAGTTATGGAAACTAGCCAAGTCGAAACATTATTACGCGACGAACTTCAGTTAACTGAAGTAAAAGTAAAAGCCAATGGTAGTCATTATGAAGTAATTGCGGTAGGCGAATGCTTTGAGGGTTTAAGCCGCGTTAAAAAGCAACAGCTAGTTTATGGCCCATTAATGAATACTATCTCAGACGGTACAATTCACGCTGTATCAATTCGTGCATTTACGCCAACTGAGTGGAAGCGTGAACAAAAATTTATTTTACCTCAATAGTTAAGGCCTCCTGATGGATCAATTTGTAATTCAAGGTGGCACTTCACTTGCTGGTGAAGTAACTATTTCCGGCGCAAAAAATGCCGCGTTACCTATTTTGTTTGCCGCATTACTTGCTGATGGTAAAAGTACATTTACTAATGTACCTCGCCTTCGCGATATTGTTACTACAGAGGCGCTTTTAAGCACTTTGGGTGCAACGGTAAGCTGGCAAAACGATACGCTTTATATTGATGGTGCAACTGTTGATAAAACTTTGGCCCCGTATGATTTAGTTAAGCAAATGCGCGCCTCTGTTTTGGCTCTAGGACCTTTAGTCGCTCGTTTTGGCGAGGCACAAGTATCACTCCCAGGTGGCTGTGCAATTGGTGCTCGCCCTGTCGATATTCATATTCAAGGTTTAGAGCGCATGGGCGCGCAAATAAATGTTGAAAATGGTTATATCAATGCAAAAGTGGAAGGGCGCCTAAAAGGAGCTGAAATTTTCATGGAAATGGTCAGTGTTGGCGCCACCGAAAACCTACTTATGGCTGCCACACTTGCTGATGGTAAAACGGTACTTGAAAACGCAGCACGCGAACCTGAAATTATCGACCTTGCTAATTGTTTAATTGCGATGGGTGCAAATATTATGGGTGCAGGCACAAGCCGAATAGAAATTGATGGTGTAGAGCGTTTAGATGGCTGTGAGCATAGCATTTTGCCTGATCGTATCGAAACCGGAACCTTTTTGGTGGCCGCTGCAATGGCGGCAGGCGAAGTGCTTTGTAAGAAAACTGACTTTCATTCTCTAGAGCCAGTTATTGAAAAATTACGCGCCGCTAATGCACTTGTTGAAGTAAACGATGACAGCATTTATTTAGATATGCGTAATCGTGAGCTTAAAGCCGTTAATATTAAAACCATGCCTCACCCAGGTTTTCCAACCGACATGCAAGCGCAGTTTACAGCATTAAATGTGGTGGCTAATGGTAGTGCTACAATTACCGAAACCATTTTTGAAAACCGCTTTATGCATGTACCTGAACTACAACGTATGGGTGCTAATATTCGTTTAGAAGGGCACACGGCTATTTGTGGAGAAACACAAAGTTTAAGTGGTGCACAAGTTATGGCAACCGATTTACGCGCTTCTGCCAGCTTAATTTTAACGGGAATTGTTGGCGAAGGTGAAACGGTGGTTGATCGTATTTACCACGTTGACAGAGGCTATCAGCGCATTGAAGATAAACTTAGTGGGTTAGGGGCGAATATACAACGCAGAAGTCGTTAATATTAAACGCAGCACCACCTAAAAATTAAAAAGGTCGGATAGCCTAGGCTACCCGGCCGTTTTATATGTTCTGCAATTTACAGTTTGGTTTCGAGTTCAGCGACGGTGACCATAATTTTTTTGACTTTACCGTTTCGGTAAAGCTCAAATTCTATTTTTTTACCTGGCTGTGTATTGCCTATTTTTTCAAGTACTTTTTGTGGGTTCGCGACACTCAACCCAGCAATTTTAATGACTATATCTTGCTCTTCAATACCCGCTTGCCATGCAGGCCCTAGCGGATCTAAATTAGTGATGCGCATTCCTGCCACTTCAGTAAGGCTATCGTTTACCTCTTTACCAGTACTATCTACTGCAGTGCCTTCGAAACCTAAATAACCACGTACAACTCGGCCATGGCGTATTAATTTAGCCATTACCTCTTTGGCGAGTGAATAGGGAACCGCAAAAAATATACCTTGGATGTTTAGGTTTTCGCGGGTTTTAAATTGTGCAGAGGTGATCCCGACTAAATCGCCATTAGAGTTGACTAATGCGCCACCAGAGTTACCTACATTAATAGCCGCGTCCATCTGCAATAAATTGTTGTAAGGACTATCAGTGATTTTTTGTTTGCCGGTTGCACTGACTATGCCTTGGGTGATGGTTTGCCCTAAGTTAAGTGGATTACCTATAGCCAGAACAACATCGCCAACGCTTGTGTTGTAGCTGTCATTTACGGGGATCACGGGCAAGTGATCAGCATTAATTTTTAGTAAAGCTAAATCAGTAATGGTATCAAAACCAATTAGTTGCACATCAAAAAAGCGACGGCCATCGGTTAATATAACCAATATTTGATCAGCATTATTAATAACGTGGTAATTAGTCAGAATATAGCCGTCTTGCGTCATGATCACACCAGATCCAAGTTCTTGAACGGTGTTTTGTTGTTTATACCTAGGCTCTTTAGAAATACTCTCTGAGAAAATAGTGACCACCGAAGGTGCAGCACGCTTAACTGCATCTGCAAAGCTCAGGTGACTCGAAGTCATCGCGCTTGGTAGTGCAACATTAGGGAGCAAAGAGGTGCGCATATTAGGGCTGAAAAAAACCACTAAAAAGGCGATACCTAAACCGACAAATAAAGGGGGGAGTACAAATTTTAGTAATTTCAGCACGAGATTCTTATTGTTAGTGAGCAATTCTTTATGATGGCACAAAAAAAATAACAGCGGCAAGTGCTGCTGTTATTTTTTATTGCGTGTTTATGAGGTGTTACTTATTGAATTAACACAAAGATAGACTCTCTACCACGTTTAACGCCCAGTACAATATTACCTTGGATATCTTCGATAATTTTGTTCATTTGGCGAATATTTTCGACACGCTGGCGATTAACCTGAACAATAATATCTCCCTCTTCAAGCCCTACACGAGCTGATGGAGAGCGAGGGTTAACGGTCGTCACTTCAACGCCCTTAGTGCCATTTTTTTGTACGTTCTCAAGCTCGGCACCTTGGAATGCAGGGTGAAGTTCATCACCTGCAGCGGTAATACCCGATGCGCCATCAAGAGTCACTTTAACCGTTTTAACTTTACCATCTCGGTAAATGCCTAACTTAACCTCGCGCCCTTCACCTAAGGTTGCTATTTTGCTTCGTAGCTCGTGGAAGCCACTGATATCGCTGCCATTTATGCTAATGATAACATCGCCAGCTTTAATGCCTGCTTTGCTTGCGGCGGTATCATCCATTACTTGCATCACATATGCGCCTTGTTTTACGTCAAGCTGTTGTGCTTTTGCAAGGCCTGCATCGAGTGGACGGCCAGATATACCCAGTGAACCACGGCGCACTTCACCGTGCTCTATAATTTGGTCAACTAAGTTTTTCATCATATTTGATGGTATTGCAAAGCCGATACCCACATTGCCGCCTGAAGCACCTAAAATTGCAGTATTAATACCTATTAATTCACCATTTAAATTAACCAAAGCCCCTCCAGAGTTACCTTGGTTAATAGCTGCATCGGTTTGAATAAAGTCTTCATAACCTTCAATATTCAAACCGCTTCGCCCTAATGCGCTTACAATGCCTGAGGTTACTGTATGACTTAATCCAAATGGGTTACCAATAGCGACAGCAAAGTCGCCTACACGTAACTGATCTGAGTTGGCCAGTTTAACCTCGGTTAAGTCATCGGCATCTATTTGTAATAATGCAATATCAGACTCTTTATCAGTACCAATTTTTGTGGCTTCAAATTCACGACCATCTTCTAGCGTAACTACCATTTTTTCGGCGTCTTGAATTACGTGATTATTTGTTACGACATAACCTTCATCGGCATCAATAATAACTCCTGAACCTAAACTGCTAAATTGGCGCTTTTGCCTACGTGGTTGAGGGTTACCAAAAAAGTACTCAAGGGGGTCTGCACGACGGCGAACTTCTTTTGACCCAGAAACCTGAATGCTCACAACGCCAGGAGTAATTTGCTCAAGCATAGGCGCCAGTGTAGGTAATTGTTGGCCGTTAACAGCAATTGGCAGTTTTGCATAAGAGGCCGTAGGGCTTAGTAATAAGCTTGTCGATAAGATTGCAGCACTAATAAGTGATAATTTCATTTTCATAGTCAGGGTGTACTCCACATCACAGGAAAAAGCAAAAAGGCTGCATAAGCAGCCTTTTCGAATTTAAATATAAAGCTGTTACATTTAAAGACTATGGGGTCAAAAAAAAGTTCCTCAAGATAGCGCTCATATTTTAGCGCGCTCAGTATGTTAGGAGGCTTTAGCTGGTTTTGAGTCGCTATTTTGCCCTGCAAATAAGCCTGACTCACCAGATACGTAATCAGCTGGTTGTGCTTGTGCAGATGAACGGTCGATCTCACGCTCTTTTAAAGATGCTTGCAGTTGCTCTGTTGTTTCTTTTGAAAAAAATGGCTCGCTAGGCGTATTGTTTTTATCGTCAAGCAAGAGTTGATTGGTTTCTTCAACATGGCTAAGCAGTTGATCGTAATTTTCTTTCATTTTATTCACAAGCTTACCAGTACTTGCTAAATGATCGGCGACATCTTGGCGATACTGCTCTAATGCATTTTGTGCTTGCTCAGCTTGTTGTTTTAACTCATCTTGCTTAAATTGTTTTTTTGACACGTATGTACCAACAAAAAACGCCACTACCGCAGTAATAACAATTAAACCCACCCACGTAACTGTGCCCATAACTCACCCCTTTGGGAAAAATACTTAATAATGCCTGATTCAAATATAAATCATCCTGTGGGTAATATACCCCGAGTTAAGATGCGTGTTAATATGTTGTGCAAATTAAACTGTGTTTAAAATGTAATTAGATATGACTCCTTGGCAAACTTACCAGCAAGATCTTAAGCGCGATGACTTTGTATATGACCAAGCACAAGAAAATGCAGTGCGCCATTTACAACGTTTATATGATGACCTAGTCAGCCAAAAGCCAAAACAAAAAGGCTTTTTTGCAAAGCTGTTTAATAAAAGCGAACCCGAGCCAATTAAAGGGCTTTATTTTTGGGGGGGTGTAGGGCGTGGTAAGACCTATTTAGTCGATACCTTTTATGAAGCACTGCCAGGTGAGCGTAAAATGCGCGTGCATTTTCATCGCTTTATGCACCGTGTTCACGACGAACTAAAAAAGCTTAATAATAAAACTAACCCGCTAGAAATAGTTGCCGACATATTTAAAGCCGAAACCGACATCATCTGTTTTGATGAATTTTTTGTTCAAGATATTACCGATGCCATGTTACTCGGCGGCTTAATGCAGGCACTATTTGCCCGCAATATAGTACTCGTGGCCACCTCTAATATAGTGCCAGATGATTTATATAAGAATGGCCTACAACGAGCGCGCTTTTTACCTGCTATTAAACTGGTTAAAGCAAACACCGAAATAGTCAATGTAGATTCTGGTATTGACTATCGCTTACGCACCCTTGAGCAAGCCGAAATTTTTCACAGCCCGCTAGATGAGCAAGCCGATAAAAACTTATTTGAATATTTTGATAAGCTTTCGCCAGAGGCGGGAGAGCTTAATCAACCCATAGAAATAGAAGGTCGCTTGATCAATACGCGTAAAGTAGCTAAATGCGTAGTGATGTTTGAATTTAGCGAGCTGTGCGAAACCGCACGAAGCCAAGTCGACTACATGGAAATTAGCCGTTTATACAACACTGTTATACTTTCTAATGTAAAACAGCTTGGGCAAAATAATGATGACGCAGCTAGACGTTTTATTGCCTTAGTGGATGAATTTTACGAACGCCACGTAACGTTAATTATCTCTGCTGAAAAACCGATCACTGAGCTTTATACACAAGGCAACCTTAACTTTGAGTTTAAGCGGTGTATTAGTCGCCTTCAAGAAATGCAATCTTTAGAGTATTTAGCCAAAGAGCATTTGTCTTAATTAAGGTTTTAGTTAAATACACAAAATTTTGTGATTTTCTTGGGGAAAAAACAACCGCTCGGTAGCAATGTGTTTTAAGTGCTGGTATACTCCCGCGTCTGCCACGTTGCGTTCTATGTCCTCATATAGTTTAGCCACTTGTGAGCGGCGCTAAAGTCTAAAACTCGAAGGGGTTGTAGCATATTTAGAGCGGTAGTTAATAATAACTGCCTGTGGTTTTAATTGAAAAACATTGGATTTTTATAAATGAAAACGTTTGTTGCTAAACCAGAAACAGTAAAACGTGACTGGTACGTAGTTGACGCTGAAGGTAAAACTTTAGGTCGCATCGCTACTGAAATCGCTCATCGCCTACGCGGTAAGCACAAAGCTGAATACACTCCACACGTAGATACTGGTGATTACATCATCGTTATCAACGCAGAGAAAGTTACTGTAACTGGTAACAAATTCAAAGATAAAGTGTACTACGCTCATACTGGTTTCCCAGGTGGTCTTAAGTCTACTACTTTTGATAAACTTCAAGCTGCAAAGCCTGAAATGATCATCGAAAAAGCTGTTAAAGGCATGTTGCCACGTGGTCCTTTAGGCCGCGCTATGTACCGTAAACTTAAAGTTTACGCAGGTACTGAGCACAACCATGCTGCACAACAGCCTCAGGTTCTAGACATTTAAGGAGCACTATCATGGCAAATCAATACTACGGTACAGGTCGTCGTAAAAGTTCAAGTGCTCGCGTATTCTTACGCCCAGGCACTGGTAACATCGTAATCAACAAGCGCTCTTTAGAAGAGTACTTTGGTCGCGAAACAGCACGCATGGTTGTTCGTCAAGCTCTAGAGCTTGTTGATATGACTGAAAAGTTTGACCTTCACATCACCGTTGCCGGTGGTGGTACAACTGGTCAAGCTGGTGCAATCCGTCACGGTATCACTCGTGCACTTATGGAGTTTGACGAGTCATTACGTCCACAACTTCGTAAAGCAGGTTTTGTTACACGTGATGCACGTAAAGTTGAACGTAAGAAAGTGGGTCTTAAGAAAGCGCGTAAGCGTCCACAATTCTCAAAACGTTAATTTTTACGTTATCAAGAATTCAAAAACCCAGCTTATGCTGGGTTTTTTGTTTTTGACAATAAAATTTAAGTACTTACCTTTCTCAAGCGGCCTTAATATCTTTGGTTGCTGATCAAATCTAGAAATTATTGCGTATTTAATGTACGAAAACTTAGAAATCCGCATTTCGCTGCAAAAAAGTTAAATAATTATCGTAATTAGTGTAAATCCATCAGTTAATTGGTGGAATTTTTTGCTACAATTGGCGGGCAAGTAGTGTGGGCAAGTTCAACATCACCATGTACAGTTTATCTGTTTCCTCGTAGTGGGGTTGATCTTGGTCAGTATATTGTTTTTACAGAAGCGTTATTATAGTCATTCGGCTTTATTCTCGAGCTTACTTTATCAAACTGTTGATCAAGTCGGGTTATTCGAGCGTGAGGCTGTGAATAACCTTGTTTTAATCAAGGGTTTTAATTATGATCGCTTCTATTCTAAAAATTTCGAAAAATTAACCTGCTGTAACTGATGTTCTCAATATAGCAAGTGTTGAGAATCATAGTGGAGATAAGTGGATGAGCAATGCGCCTGTAGACAATGGCCGACGTCGCTTTTTAACCATAGCTACCTCTGTTGTAGGTGGTGTTGGTGCGGCTGGGGCTGCTGTTCCTTTTATTGCGTCTTGGAATCCAAGTGAGCGAGCTAAATCTGCGGGTGCGCCTGTAGAAGTAGATATCAGCAAACTTGAACCTGGACAATTAATACGTGTCGAGTGGCGTGGTAAACCTGTATGGGTTGTATCACGTACCCCTAGAATGCTTGAGCAGATGAAAGAACATGAAGGCCAACTTCGTGATCCGCAATCGCAAGAGCCACAACAATTAGAATCATCAACAAATGATTACCGTTCATTACGCCCAGAGATTTTTGTCGCTGTTGGTATTTGTACGCATTTAGGGTGTTCGCCTGGTTTCTTAAACGGTAACTTTGGTGAGAAAGTTGAAGGCACTGACGATGGATTCTTCTGTCCGTGTCACGGTTCTAAATTTGATATGGCTGGCCGTGTATTTCAATCGGTACCAGCACCATTAAACTTAGAAATACCACCTTATACTTTTCTTGATGATACCACTATTCTAGTGGGCGAAGAAAAAGGGGTAGCCTAATGTTTGGTAAGCTAATTGGTTGGATTGACGACCGTATCCCAATGACACGTGTTTGGAACATGCACATTGCACAGTACCCAGCACCTAAAAACTTTAACTTCTGGTACTTCTTTGGCTCACTAGCCATGTTAGTACTAGTTAACCAAATCCTTACCGGTATTTGGTTAACGATGAACTTTGTTCCATCAGCCGAGGGTGCTTTCGCATCGGTTGAGTACATCATGCGTGATGTAGAATACGGTTGGTTACTACGTTATTTACACTCAACGGGTGCATCTGCGTTTTTCATCGTTGTTTATATGCATATGTTCCGTGGCATGATCTACGGTTCTTATCAAAAACCACGTGAACTACTGTGGTTATTTGGTATGTTTATTTTCTTGGCATTAATGGCTGAAGCTTTCATGGGTTACTTACTTCCTTGGGGACAAATGTCTTTTTGGGGTGCGCAGGTAATCATTTCACTATTTGGTGCAATTCCAGTTATTGGTGATGATTTAACGCTTTGGATCCGTGGTGACTACGTAATTTCTGGTGCTACGCTAAACCGCTTCTTTGCACTACACGTAATTGCATTACCTTTAGTTATTGTTATCTTAGTATTTTTACACATTGTTGCTCTACACGAAGTGGGGTCTAATAACCCTGACGGTGTTGAAATCAAGCGTAAAAAAGGCACTGTAGCTGAAGAAGATAAGCCTAAATTTAAATTCCACGAGTATTACACCAACAAGAAAGATATTGTTGATGCGATACCGTTCCATCCATATTACACAGTAAAAGATATTGTGGGTGTTGTTGGTTTCTTAATCTTATTCTGTTGGGTTGTGTTCTTTATGCCGGCAATGAATGGTTTCTTCCTAGAAGCGCCAAACTTTGAAGCGGCTAATCCACTTAAAACACCAGAGCATATTTTCCCTGTATGGTACTTCACACCATTCTATGCAATTTTACGTGCAATCCCTGATAAATTAATGGGTGTTGCTGCAATGGGTGCATCTATTGTAGTGTTAGCATTGTTACCGTGGATTGACCGTGGTCGTGTTAAGTCAGTTCGTTACCGTTGTGGATTCCACAAATGGAACATTGCAGGTTTTGTTGTAACATTCGTTCTTTTAGGTTGGGTGGGTGCAACTCCTCAAACTGATTTGAAAACGATAATTTCTCAAGTCTGTACTGTGACTTACTTTATGTTCTTCGTGCTGTTATTTGTATACAGTAAGAATGAAAAAACTAAGCCATTGCCTGAGAGGTTAACGAAATGATGAAAAAGCTACTTATTGGTGTATTTGCTTTATCAGTAAACTTGCTGCCTAACATGGTTATGGCAGCAGGGCCTTCAGTTCCTCTTATGGAAGCTGGTAACGATATATCTGATCAGCCTTCTTTACAACGTGGCGCAAAGTTGTTCATGAACTACTGTCTTGGTTGTCATCAAATGCAGTATCAGCGTTATGAGCGTACTTTCCGTGACATTGGTATTCCAACAGAGATCGGTAAAGAACAACTGATTTTTGATGGTTCAAAAGTTGGCGGCCACATGCTAAACGCGATCACTAAAGATGATGCTGCAAAATGGTTTGGTGCGGCTCCGCCGGATCTTACCAACGTGGCACGTGTTCGTGGCAGTGATTGGATATACACTTATTTAAAATCGTTTTACAAAGACGAATCACGCCCATTTGGCGTAAACAATACGTTATTTCCGTCGGTAGGTATGCCGCATGTTCTTCAAGAACTACAAGGCTTACCAACTCCTATCATCGAAGAAGTTGAGCAACATGGTCAAACTGTGACAAAAGTTGTGGGTACTGAAACAGATGGTACGGGCGAGCTAAGCGTTGACGAGTACGACCACGCGGTTCGTGATTTAACGAATTTCTTAGAGTATGTAGGTGAACCTACACGCCTTGAGTCAGAAGCGTTAGGTATTAAGGTAATAGGCTTTTTAGTTATCCTATTTATCTTGGCATTTATGCTTAAGAAAGAATACTGGAGAGATGTTCATTAATTTGAGCGTTTTACAAGGTAATTTTGCAATAGGGGCTTAAGCCCCTATTGCTGTTTTAGTTATTTAATGGAGGTATAGGCATGGCCGTAGCTGCCAATAAGCGCCCTGTAATGACCCTTTTTTCTGGTGCTAACTGTATGTATAGCCACCAAGTACGCATTGTGCTTGCAGAAAAAGGTGTAAGTGTAGATATTCATTTGGCTGAAAAGGATAACTTGCCAGAAGCACTTCACGAAATTAACCCTTACGGTACAGTTCCGACACTGATTGACCGTGAGCTTGGCTTATATCAGGCAAACATCATCATGGAATACCTTGATGAACGTTTTCCTCATCCTCCACTTATGCCTGTATATCCGGTAATGCGTGGTCGTAGCCGTTTAATGATGCACCGTATTGATACTGATTGGTACAGCCTCGCTGAAAAAATCACTAATAATACTGAAGATGCTGCTCAGGCTCGTAAAGAGCTGACTGAAGCGTTGCTAGCAATTGCGCCAATCTTTAACGAAGCCCCTTACTTTATGAGTGAAGAGTTTAGCTTAGTAGATTGTTATTTAGCTCCGCTATTATGGCGTTTACCGCAGTTAGGCATAGATCTTAACGGCTTAGGTGCTAAAGAGCTTAAAGAATACATGATCCGTTTATTCGAGCGCGAATCATTCCAAGCTTCATTGACCGAAGCTGAGCGTGAGATCCGTTCATAATGACGCCTAATCGTCCTTATTTACTACGTGCTTTTTTTGATTGGATCGTAGATAACGATTGCACACCGCACTTAGTGGTTGATGCAGACTACCCCGCAGTGCAGGTGCCTACGCAGTTTGTGCAAGATGGCCAAATAGTGCTTAATATAAGCCCTTCAGCCGTTACTGGGTTTTCGTTAGATATGGAACAACTTAGCTTTAACGCACGTTTTGGCGGGCAGCCAATGCAGGTTTATGTGCCTGTTGGTGCTGTGTTGGCAATATACGCACGTGAAAATGGCGAAGGAACAGTCTTTACTGCAGAAGAGTTTTTAGAGGACGAAGACGATTTTGCACCAGAGCTTGAAAGTGTAGAAACATCAGAAGAGTTTGTCGATGAGACTCCGCCAGAAAAGCCTGAAAAGAAAAAAGGCTCACATTTGCGCGTTATTAAGTAACGTTTAAATTTAAAAAAAACCGCTAATTAAGCGGTTTTTTTATGTGTTTTAATAAGCGTTTTATATCTGCTATAAATATTCAAATACTTTAATAACGCGCTCAACGCCTGATACATTGCGGGCAATATCTACGGCTTGATCAGATTCAGATGATGACACTAGGCCCATTAAAAATACCTCAGCGTTTTCTGTTACTACCTTAATATTGTTACTCGGGATATTTTTAGCTGTTAAAAGTTGCGCCTTAACTTTAGAGGTAAGCCACGAATCGTGTGTTTGCGTAGTAATCCCAATATTTGAACCAATTCTGATTTGGTTATGTATTTTACGTACGCCTGAAAGCCCCTCAATGCTTTGCTGAGCTTGGTTTTTCATTTCTTGGTTTGCTACTTGGCCTACCAATAAAACAATGCCATTTACGCTTATAGCGTCTACATTGGCAAACTTTTCAAGTCGTTCAACTTCACTCAGCGCAATACTAGCTTTAATTTCTATATTATTATCATCTATTTGAGAGCCAATGGTGCGGCGATCATTTGCTGCAGTTACTGCACCAGCTGTTCCTGCAACCACGGCGGCTGCACAGCCTTGTAGTAAAACAACAGTACCTAAAACAATAAGAGAGCGTTTAAACATAATTTTCATCCTGCGGGAAAAGAGTTAAATCAACCAGTTCACTTAAACAATGTAAGTTAACTAAGTGAGATTCAATAATGCGGCTAGGGCGCTTAGAAGGTGGGCGAATTTCTACATCGTTTGGGCCTAATAAGCCAACAAGTTCTCCACCGTCATCACCTACCATCACTATGACCTTCATATCTTTAGTAAGTGCAGCTTCTACAGCAGAAATTATATGTTTTTCGTTACCATTAATCGCTAACGCAAGCAGTAAGTCGCCTTGTTGTGCAAAGGCACGTACTTGGCGGGCAAAGGTATCATGTTCATCTACTTGGCTATTTTGCCCTAAATTAATGTTGTCTTGAGACAGTGCAATAGCAGGTAAGCAAGGGCGCTCAGTTTCGTAGTGATTAACTAATACGCCGGCCATGTGCTGCGCTAACATATGGCAGTTGGCCGTGCCGCAGCAAAGAAGTTTATTACCATTAATTAAACTCTGTGCAATAGTAAATGCCGCAGACTCGAGTGCGCTTGGCAGTACTTCGCCTGCTGCTATTTGTACTTGAATGCTTTCTGTAAAAATTTCTTTAATTGTATCTTGCATAGACTACCAATAATTTATTCATCATTTTTGTTTGTTGCTAGGCGTTTCACTAATTTGTTTGTGTATGGTTAAAGTACGCTTTTAATCCAGTTCAAATTATTTGGCCCTTCGCCCGTAATGGCCACGTAGTCGACTCTTATTGACTGGTTAGTTAAGTTTTTTGCTGCCAAGTAGTGATAAATAGTACGTTTTAATCGAGCTTGTTTTTGAGTGCCAAGAGCATAATTTGCGCCGCCTCTGGCATTATTTTGACGAAACTTAACTTCTACAAATACAAGCGTATCGCCGTGTTTCATAATCACATCAAGCTCACCAAAAGAACAATAGTAATTGCGTTCAATCGGCGTGAGCCCTTGTTGTATTAAAAACTTTTCTGCTTGGCGTTCATAGTACTGACCTTTTTCTCGGCTGTTTTGCCACAGTGCTTTAAACCACGACATAGCCGCTCCTAATTAATCAAAAGTCAGCGTATTACTTTCGTTAGCCGATTGCATAAATAAAGGCACGGGCTGCTTTGTTTCAAGCTGTACTGCTTTTATGCGTCTATTTGTGTATTGTGCCCAATCAAGCGTGCGCTCTATGTGCCCGCTGGTATTCACTGAAAGCTTGCCACTCAAACCTGCAAACTTATTACCGGGCATTAGGCTCAATTGCCTAATATCGCTCAGCACCGACACAGCATCGTAAGCCATTGCAAATAAGCGTTGGCTTATATCAGCATTTTCTGGCCAAAGCGTGTTGTATTGGTTTCGTAAATTATGCTGCTTAACTGAAGCGTTAAGCATCCACGGCAGCTCTGTAAAGTAGAGTCCTTCTAAATCGCCTTTGTCGGTACGGTCTATCTGTTTACTGTGGCTTTTAGAGCTGGCGTACAATGGAATACGCTGTGCAAACGTACTTACGTTTACATCTAAATAAGGCTTTATTAGGCGTGTTTCTATGGCATCACCTAAAATATAAATAGCATCAATATCACTACGCGAGCGAGTTTCGCTTTCAACCTCTTGTTTAAATAAAGACTTAACCGTTTTAATACGTTGTTTAGATTTATCAACTTCTAGCAAGCTAGCAATTGTATTTGGCATGTCTTTATTATCATTATAAAAACCAATTTGTGGTTTGGTTTCGCTATAACGCTGCCACTGAATATTAAAGTATTCAACCAAACGTTGGCCATTGGCATTATTAGGCGCAAGTAGCATAGGTTTTTGATAACCTTTGGCTAAAAAATGTTCCAGCGCTTGCTGCACTTCATGCTCAGGGTTTAAAGCAAAAAAGTAATGTTGCAGCGAGAGTCGCTCACCATCGTATGTATTTAAGTGCAATGAAGGAATATCAATCAGTGTTTTAGCTTGTGCAAGTTTATCAATATTCGCTTTTAATAATGGCCCAATTACAAAGTCAGGGTTAAATTGGCTTAGCTGCTCGTTTAACGCTTGGGTCGAAAGGTTCTCATCTATAAAAATGGTATCGTTAATTGTTTGCTTATCAAGGCCCGCCAAAATACCCGCTTTAAGGGCATCTCCTAAACGCTCATTAGCGCCTGATTGCGGTATTAGCACAGCTAAGCGCTCAATATTTACAGGGGCTAGGTCGGCTAGGGCTTCGTCTTGCTTAGGTAAAATAGCCATTGCAGGGTGACCTGGGTAACGACGACGCCAATTATTAATAGCTTGATCCAGCTCTACACCGCTGTTTGCATAAACCTGATGATACAAAGCCAAATTAGTCCAACCTTGCTGAATAACAGAGCCGCGATTAAAGCGCTCCAGCGCATAAGAAGACAGCTTAGTTAAGTTGTCCCATAGCGCCTGCTGCAAAGAAGGGATCTCAATATCATTTTTATTTGCTGTTTCTGAAGCTCTAAAAAAGTAAGGCGCAGCGCGCTTAGGAAAGTTTTGTGATGCATAAATGCTAGCAGTTAAATATTGATGCCATGCAAAGTGTTCAGGCTGTTTAAGTTGGCCATCGAGCGATTGCAAAATAACGAGCGCTTGGTCGTTTTTATTTTGCTGCTTTTGTGCATAAGCAATGTATAAGCGGTTTTGAATTTTATCTACACTTGGGGTTTGCTCAAGCTCATTACAAATGTTTTCAAGTAATGGCCAGCTTTGCTCCGAAATAGCCGCATCACGCGCACTATAAAGTAATTGAATTTTATCGGCACCGGTGCGACTTAACGCTAATTTATAAATAGCATCAGCACTGGTTGCTTGATTTTGCAGCGCATTCGCACTGCTGTTAATGCTATCGCTATTTTTAGTTGGTTTTTCGGTTGTGCTACAGGCCGATAACCCTGACAATATAATTAATAGACTAACAAGTTTAAGTCGCACAATGATTTCCCAATACGTTAACGCGATTTGCTTATATTACTGACTGACGCAGGAGACCTCAATGTTAAATGAGGAGAATTCACAGAAAATTGGCACTCTTTACATTGTTGCCACCCCAATTGGCAATTATGACGACTTAAGTCAGCGTGCCATCGCGACATTATCGCAGGTTGACTTAATCGCTGCTGAAGACACGCGCCACACCGGTAAGCTACTAAGCCACTTTGGTATTAAGGCTAAAACCTTCGCATTACATGACCATAACGAAAAGCAAAAAGCGCAGCAGATTATTGATTGGCTAAATGAAGGCAAAAATATCGCGCTGGTGTCAGATGCCGGCACACCGCTAATAAGCGATCCAGGTTATGCCGTTGTAAATCTGTGCCGCGAGCATGGTGCACATGTAACACCCGTGCCCGGTGCGTGTGCTGCAATTACTGCGGTTTGCTGCTCGGGCCTGCCAACTGATCGCTTTCAGTTTATTGGCTTTACACCGGCTAAAAGTAAAGCAAGGCAAGATTTTTTTATTGAGGCTGTTAATTCAGGCATTACCAGCATCATGTACGAAAGCACGCACCGTATTATGGCAAGCCTAGATGATTTAGAAGCGGCACTTGGTAATGAGCAACAAGTGGTATTTGCAAAAGAGCTAACCAAAACCTTTGAAACCTTTTTTAACGGCACAGTGAGTGAGCTTAAGCAATTTTTAACTGATGATCCCACTAAGCAACGCGGCGAAATTGTTTTAATGTTGCCAGGCAAACCTAAGCTTGTGGACGATATTCCACCCGAGGCACGTAAAATGCTAACGCTACTTGAAAACGAAATGCCGATGAAAAAAGCGTGCGGCATAGTAGCTGAATACTTTGGAATGAAGAAAAACGCCCTGTATAAAACAATTATTGACGAAAAAGCGTAAATCTTTACTGCGTACAAGGCGCAGCTCATGTATACTGCGCGCCGAGTTAGCCAAGATAATCGCTGCCTGTGACGAAAATGAACAGGGGGAGGAAAGTCCGGGCTCCACAGGGCAGAGTGCCAGCTAACGGCTGGGGGGCGTGAGTCCACGACAAGTGCAGCAGAGAGGAGACCGCCAGCTTTCGGGTTGGTAAGGGTGAAAGGGTGCGGTAAGAGCGCACCGGGCCGCTAGTAATAGTTGGTTGCAAGGTAAACTCCACTCGGAGCAAGACCAAATAGGGTTCTATCATTTTAAATAATGAACGCGTGGCCCACGTGAGAACCGGGTAGGTTGCTTGAGCCATAGAGCGATTTATGGCCTAGACGAATGATTATCACTTTCTTCGGAAAGGACAGAACCCGGCTTATATGGCTAACTCACTCATTCAACAAAAAAGCCCGCAGTTAACGCTGCGGGCTTTTTTGTGCCTAAAAATTAAAATAAGTCATTAGTTTTTGGCTATCTGTTTGCAGTATTCGTTAGTATTTCAACAAAGAGTGATAACTGGGCTGTGAGAAATTATGATGTATGAAGTCAAGATTTGACCCCATTCCTTTCATTC
>NZ_CAWUKC010000051.1:0-27592 GCF_963922945.1 uncultured Pseudoalteromonas sp.
AAGTAGCGTTAATACACATTAACGTTAGTTAGTAATGGTAAATCAAAGCTTTCTATGGAGCACACAGCTAAGTTTAATCTATAAAAGTGCATAAATGCTGTGCCAAAGTCTGTATATTTTTCCTTACTAAAAACTATAACATATTGATTTTTAGTTTTTATATTATTGAACTGCCTAAATTGTTAATCAGTACTTGCGCTGGTGGCTCAGTAATAACACCCGTTTGCTTGTTTGCAATCTCAAGGGCGAGTGTTTGGCAGTAGCGAATATCGTTATCGTAACCTATGCCAATTACCACTTTGGCGCGCATTTTTGGATTAGCAGTAAGGTTTTTAATGGTATTTTTGTAAACCGTGGCATTGGGTATTTGTATGTGATTGCCATCGTAATCAACTAAGGTAGTTGCCCGCGCAGTCACTTTTTTTACTACCCCTAAGCGACCATCTACCTCTATTACATCATCTAGTTTGAATGGACGTTGAACGCTTAGTAGTAAGCTTGCGATAAAATTCTCTGCTATGTCTCTAAAAGCAAAGCCCAATATTAAGCCAATTAAACCAGTCCCACTCATTATGGCAATAGCAAATTCGGTCAGCCCTGCTAAACGTAAAAATAAATACACACCTAATAACAAAATTAAAATGCTGATACCGCGCCTAGCCACTAGGTGAACTAGTTTACTGTCGGTCATGTAAATGAGCGGTTTTACTAACAGTCTCGACAATGGAGTGGCTGCAAAGTAGCTAATAGTTAAAAGAATAAAACCTAATAAAAGAGTGGGTAATATTTGCGCTGTTGCATGAAGTAATTGCAAACTTTGGGCGTATAAATACTGCCAACTGAATACGCTTTGTTGGACGTTTAAGGCATTCACAGCCGTGGTGTTTGCTGCAATTAGCATAGTTATCGGGCTGTTCATGGGGATTTACCTAAAATTTGTAATAATCTTACAATCAGCAATTTTAGTACCAATGTTAAGCGTGCAGCTTGGCAGACTTTTTGCTCAATAACAGGCTAAAAAGGAGTAGATGATGAGCAAAGCAAAACGAGGACAACATGCCGAGCAGCCAGTACATATTCCGGCTGTTGGTTGGTGGGATATAGCAAAGCGTATTTTTAAGCAAATGAGCCAAGACAATCTATCGCTGGTTGCCGCAGGCGTGGCATTTTATGCCTTGCTTGCAATTTTTCCTGCTATTGCTGCTGTGGTGTCGGTGTATGCATATTTTTCATCGCCCACCGATATTAGTGAACACTTAAGTAAAATAGTGACTTTATTACCGCAAAGCACGAGCGATTTGATTTTGTCTCAGGTCTCGAACTTAGCTCAAACCTCTAACGCCAGTTTAAGTTTAAGTGCAATCGGTACGCTCATCCTTACTATTTGGAGTAGCTCCAAAGGCAGTCAGGCGCTCATTACTGCTTGTAACATTAGTTATCATGAATACGAAAAACGCTCATTTTTCCATGCTCAATTAGTCCGTTTTTTATTTTCAGTAGGGGCTATTTTAGTCGCTATTTTTGCGTTGTTAATTATAGGTATTTTACCGATAGTACTTAATTTAGTGGGTTTAAAAGAAAGTATAGACTTACTAATAAAGTTAATATCATGGCCATTACTCGCATTTATGTTTAACTTTGCATTAGTGCTTTTATATCGATATGCCCCTCACAGAAAACCTGCAAAATGGCGCTGGATAACACTTGGTTCGTGCATTGCTACAGTTTTATGGATTTTAGCTTCACTGGGGTTCTCGTTTTATGTCTCGCACTTTGCAAGTTACAACGAAACGTATGGTTCATTAGGTGGGGTCGTTATTATGCTTATGTGGCTGTATATTAGCGCTTACATTATTACGCTTGGGGCTGTAATAAATGCAGCCACCGAGCAACAAACAGCAAAAGACAGCACTAAAGGCCCCGCAAAAGAACGCGGAAACCGTGGCGCCTTTGTGGCTGATCACCTTGATGTAGATGAGCCGACAAACTCTTAGCTCGGCTCGTTATTGCATAAACTTAGCAAGTATTGTGTAAACGCTCGGCCAACAGGGCCTAAACGGTCGCTGTCGGTGCACATTAAATAAAGCTTTAATGAGCGAGTTGTACCTTGCTCTAAGTTAAGTGGCTTGAGTGTGTTGTTTTTTAATTGCGACTGAATTTGCGCACTAGGCAGCCATGCATAACCAAATTTTTGGCTAACCATGTCGATAGAGTTACGTAAATGGCTCACCGTCCAGCGCATATCAGCTCCAAGCCAGCCGTCGTCATGACTGGTGTGAGTTGCTGAATCGCGAACCACAATTTGCCTATGCAGTTTAAGCTCTCTAAAAGTTAGTGGCGCACTGTATTGGTGTAAGGGGTGATCAGGGTGAGCAACGGCAATAAATTCTATATCGCATAATGTATTGCAGCTAATACCATAAAGTGCAATCGAAGAAATGGCTAAATCTACCACAGCATTTGTTAATAACTCATTTGCGCCGTTAAGTACGCTTTCTATTAATTCTATTTTTACGAGTGGGTATTGCTCATTAATATGGCTTAATGCTTGGTACAATAAATCTTGTGGAAAGACTTCATCTATTGCTATTTTTAATGTGCTTTCAATGCCTTCGCCTAAGGTGGCAGCAACTGATTCTATTTTGCTGGCTTCGTCTATTAAAAACTCAGCACGGCGCAAAATAAGTTTACCGTTTTCGGTCAAATACGCCTTACGGCCTTTTACTTCAAGCAACTTTACTTGTAATGCAGATTCTAACTTTTGTACTGCATGGTGCACGGTTGATTGGCTTTTAAATACCGCACTGCTGGCACCTGCAAACCCGCCATGTTCTACAACAGCTTTAAACATTCTCCATTGCTCGAGTGTTGCCTTTGCCATTTTAAACCTTGTTACTACTTACTATTAATTAAATAACCTGACCGTGTAGATACACTATTTATTGCGTAATGGCTTATCTATTATTGGCAATTACCATTTTTTTGCTGATCAGCAATGACATAAACTCTTTTTTAGGCACGGGCTTTGAGAATAAATAACCTTGTCCGTAGTCGCATCCTGCCTTTAACAGTAGTTGCATTTGTTGCTGTGTTTCAATACCTTCAGCAATAACTTTTAGGCCAAGCTGATGGGCCATTACAATTATGGCTTCACATAAAGCAAGCTCTTGGCTTCCTGCTTTTATATTGTCAACAAAGCGTTTATCTATTTTTAGGTAATCGGTGTCCATTTCTTGCAGGTAGGCAAGTGATGAATAGCCAGTGCCAAAATCATCTAGCGCTAATAGCATACCTGATTGCACTAGTGTTTTTAAGCGACTTTGTGTTAATGGCTCTGGGTTGACCATAAGGCCTTCTGTGATCTCAGCTACTATGGAAGAAGCGGGCAGTTTTGCAGCCTTTAGCATATCGCACCAATCATCAATTCCGCTGTCGGTTGTCGATAGCTGCACAGGCGAAACATTGATACTAATTTGAAATTGCTCACCCATAGTGGTGTTTATTTCTTTTAGGGTGTGTATTGCTTGAGTAAATACAAATTGACCCAGCGCATTTATTTGCCTAGTTTCCTCTGCAAGCGGTATAAATGTCGCCGGCGAGACTAACCCTTTTTTAGGGTGGTGCCAGCGAATAAGGCCTTCTGCTTTGTGAATGTGTAAATCATTTAAGGCCACAATAGGCTGATAAAATAGCTCAAATTGTTCAAGCTCTATGGCTGAGCGTAAATCTTTTAAAAGCTGCATACGTGCTTGTGCGTGAATACGCATATCTTTTGAGAAAAACTCAAAGCCGTTACGGCCGTTATTTTTAGCCTTGTACATGGCTTGGTCAGCAGCTTTTAATAGCAGCTCTGTGCTTTGGCCATCGTTAGGTGCGCATGCAATACCCATACTAGCGCTGATAAACAGCTCTTCGTCTTCAAGCTGTATGCTCGATGAAAGACTTTGCAATACATTGCTGGCAATTTGGTTTATATGGCGAGCGCTTTTAACTTGATCGTAAACAATGACAAACTCATCACCGCCAATACGGGCAACAAAGCTAGCGTTTACTGCTGCTTGAATTATTCGTTGAGAAACTAATTTAAGTAGATTATCACCATAATGATGGCCTAACGTGTCGTTAATATCTTTAAAGTGATCAATATCGAGCAACATCACGACAAGTTCGCACGTTTCATCAGTTACATTTTCAAAGCGTTTATTTAAACGCTCTTTAAGCTCTAACCTATTAGGTAGGTCGGTTAAGTGATCAAAGTGAGTTTTTCGCCATATGGTTTCATCGGCTTGTTTTTTTTCTGTTAGGTCGGTAAATATAGCCACCCGGCGAGTAGGCATGTTTTTATCGTCGTAAACGGTATCTATGATCAGAAATTCGGTATAGGTGTCGCCATTCTTTTTGCGATTAATTATCTCACCCTGCCAACGGCCTGTTTCCCTGAGTTCTTGCCACATTTTTTCATAAAACGCTTTTGAATGTTTGCCCGACGCTAAAATGCGACTGGTTTTACCAATCGCTTCTTCTTTGCTGTATTGAGTTGTTTCGCAAAACGCAGGGTTTACATCATAAATAACGCCATCAGGGTCTGTAATCATCATCCCTTCACTGCTATTACTGTATACAAGCGACGCTAAATGAAGTGCTTTTTCGTTGACCTTTTTTTGGCTAATATCTCTAAGCACAATAATGTATTCATTATTAGTAAGGGTATTAATTCTTGCTTCGAAAAAGTGCTCTTTAGATTTTTTACTTAATGAAAGCTCGAGTGTTTGCGAGCTCTGCAAACTCCCTAAATGAGAAAGTAATAGCTCGGCACTGGCCTTAGGCAGTACATCTGCTAATTTAAGCGCGGAGCTAGGGTCAACGCTTAGCACAGGGCTAATATGCCCGCCAATATAAAGTACTTCACCTTGGGTGTTTATACGTATGTAGGTATCGGGTAAAGCATTTAATAAGCTCATTAATTCGTTGTGCTTGTTTTTTAATTTTGCCTCTGCAGATAGTCGGGTCTGCGCCATAACAGCAAAACGGTCGTAAAGTGCTTTTAATTCTGGGCTATTGGGCTTTTTAATATGTTTAGGCATAGCACCATCTGCAAGCTCATCAGTGGCTTTAGTTAAATTAGCGATAGGTTTAAATATACTTTGTTTAATTAAACGCCTAGCAAGTAACACTAATAAGGCAATAGCCAATAAAAATGCAAAAATAGTTTTAGCAAAGCTTTCATTAACCTTATTAATAAAATCCTCAACTGAAACAGCAATATGAATGTCTAAATTATTACCATGCCCGTCTTCATATATAACTGAGCGATGAAAAATTTGGTTTTCGCCTTTTGCATTTTTAAATACCGTTAATGAGCTTTTAGCATGAAGTAAATCTACATCGGTAATTTTTTGGCCTAAATCACGTGGTCGATTAGGGTAATTGGCGAGTATTAAGCCGTTAGAGTCGGCAATAACAGCTTTAGCGTTGTTAGGTAATTTAGCTTCGCTTAGTACTATGTTCCACCAGTTCAATGCTATAACAGTAACTAGTGTGCCTTTTAATTGGTTATTAGAGTCTATAATCGGGTAGGCAAAATTGACACTTTGCGCTTGAATACTTCGGTCGTATTGAAAATACCCCACCGAAAAGCTTTTATTGTTAATAGCATTTTGAAAATAAGTACGATCGCTAATATTAATATTCTTACTACGCCCATTTGTTACACACTGAAGGTCGCCGTTTTTATCAACAATACCTATATTTGCAATATTTTTATACAGGGCTTTTATTTCATAAAAGTAGCCAGGGCAGGTCTTAGGGAGCGTGTTACTTTTTGCCGTTTTATCGGCTAAATAAATAGTCACCCGTTTAACATCATCAACCATTGTTTTTTGATGCTGTGTCAATTGCTTAGCTATATTTACTATTCTTTCTTCACTTTTTTCTATAGCAGCATCACGCTCATACCATAGCGTAAATACCGTCACTGCAGCGCCCGGAATGCTAAGCAGGATAAGTAATCTATAGAGCTGGCTTTTAAGCGATGAAGTAAAGATAAGATCTCCTTGGACTTTATGTTCCTAAAAAATGATTGTAGACATAAAAGCTGAAAATAACCATACAAAATATAGGGTTGTATTAAAAAGTTATTATAAATCAGCCCAAGCCTGAGCTTTTAATCATTAAGCCTATTATGCAACATAACCGAATTATCGCCATTATCAAGGTGGCTTCTAAAAATTAGAACGATTTACTCGATTTAAAGACATGGTTGTCTGGTTTTATCAATGTTTTAATAAGCTCATTAATTAATCTACTACAGTATTTTAAATATGAATATAGCAAAAGTGTTAACAGCCTATGCAACACAAGATGGGGATGGTGTAAATATCAGCCGAATACCTGGTTTTGATGGTAAATATCTCGACCCCTTTTTGATGATTGATGAGCTAAAGTCTAATAATGAAAGTGACTATATTGGTGGTTTTCCCCCGCACCCTCATCGTGGCATAGAAACCTTTACATACATTATTAAAGGCGGTTTTGAGCACCAAGATCAAATGGGTAACAAAAAGGCAATCCGTTCTGGCGATGTACAATGGATGAGTACAGGCAGAGGCGTTATGCACAGTGAAATGCCGTTAACCGATGAAGAACAGGGGCTACATGGCTTTCAAATTTGGCTCAACATGCCCAGCAATGAAAAAATGCGCACACCACGTTATCAAGATACCACAGACGCGCCAGCACCTGTTGTCACTGACAAGCAAGGCGTTAGCTTTACAGCACTGGCTGGTAATTGGCAGTTTGGTGAATACACGTTAGCGTCGAGCTTGCAAAGCTTAGCGGCACATGCCGCATTGGCCAATGTTACTCTGCCTGTAAATACGCATATGCAATTAGCTGCACTTGAACAACAAAAGGTAATGATTTATGTGCATACAGGTGAACTTATTTCGGCTGATGGACAAACCTTTAATGCTGGCAAGTTACTTATATTAGATGCAAACAGTGACATTGACGTATCTTCACAAAAAGGTGCGGGAATACTTATTTTAGCAGGTAACCCGCTTAAGCAGCCAATTGCACATATGGGGCCGTTTGTTATGACCACACAGGATGAAATTAAACAAGCAGTGCGTGATTATCAAAACGGTGAATTTGGCAACATTTAATGGTTAATTGAGGATGTTATTATGGGTTTATTAGTTGATGGCCAATGGCAAGACCAATGGTACGACACCGAATCGAATAATGGTAAGTTTAAACGCGAAGCGGCGAAGCTTCGTAATTGGATCACAAAAGAGGGTAGCCCTGGGCCAACTGGAAATGAGGGTTTTAAAGCGCAACCGAACCGCTATCATTTGTATGTTTCTTTAGCGTGCCCTTGGGCGCATCGCACACTTATTTTTAGGCAGTTAAAAGGCTTAAGCGATATAATTAGTGTATCTGTGGTCAGCCCTGATATGTTAGATAAAGGCTGGAGTTTTGATAAAACCAAGCATAGCAGCGGCGATGATTTGTTTAATAGTGAATACTTACATCAAATTTATACTAAACACGATGCAAACTACACTGGGCGCGTAACCGTGCCTGTACTTTGGGATAAACTGCAAAATAAAATTGTTAGCAATGAGTCTGC
The DNA here is from genome assembly GCF_963922945.1 of uncultured Pseudoalteromonas sp. GTDB lineage: Bacteria > Pseudomonadota > Gammaproteobacteria > Enterobacterales > Alteromonadaceae > Pseudoalteromonas. The sequence continues at coordinate 7,631 of NZ_CAWUKC010000051.1, forward strand.
AGACATTATTCGTATGTTTAACACCGCATTTAATGACATTACGAATAATACCGATGACTATTACCCGCAATCACTTCAAGCTGATATTGACGAAATTAACGACCTTGTTTATACCAATATTAATAACGGGGTATATAAAGCGGGTTTTGCAACCACGCAAACAGCATACGAAGATGCATTTACTGCGTTATTTAAAGCACTTGATAAAGTGGAGAACATACTAAGTAAAAATCGTTACCTGCTAGGGGGCACATTAACCGAGGCAGATTGGCGGTTATTCACAACCCTTATCCGGTTCGATAACGTGTATGTTGGGCATTTTAAATGTAATTTACGTACCATTGAAAGCTATCCAGCGCTCAGTAACTATGTACGTGATCTATACCAAGTGAAGGGAGTAGCCAGTACAGTTAATTTTGAACACATTAAGCGCCATTACTATTATAGCCATACGATGATCAACCCTACTCAAATTGTGCCAAAGGGACCTAGTATAAGTTTTGATAAGCCTCATAACAGGGATAAGCTAAGCTAAATTTTATATTTGAGTTGGTGGCAATTGCATTGATGAATTAAGCATGTATTGATGCAATTGCTGCTAGGTAAATAAATTTGCCAGCCAAGCGTATTTACGTAGAAATTTTCTTTCACCTTTACTTGCTTGCACCGTTACACCTGCTAAAAAGGCTGAAGCTAATCCCACTTTGGTAGCCGCAAAACGTTTAAAACGATACTTTATTGCTGCGTGATGCTGGCGCTTTAATGCGTGCTGCAAATCCATTTGCTTATTTAACGTTTCAACGTTTTCATGAGGTTTTTTAATTAAAAAATCCACTAACATAGCTATTTCCTTACAAGTTTAAAAGTTGCTTGATGCTTTTAATCGTTTTACTAAAACCAATTTTATTACTTAGGTATACAGTGTTACGCCAAAGCCAAACTAAACAAGTTATTTGCGCCAGTGCAGCTGTAGCAAAACTTAACCAAACTGAGCCAAATAAATCATAAACACCGTAACCAATCGCACCGAGCAAGCCTGCCCACAACAAAATCAAACCACTGGCAAAACAGCCTAAAAAAATAGTGATCAAGGCCATTGATCTTAATGACAGCTTCCACTCAGCTTTTGCAAGTTGCTGAGTGATCTTTCCTTGTGTTTTATAATCCTCCTTGAGCTGGTCAGTGTATTCTATGATCTTTGCTACATGATCCTGCCAATCATCCCTTTGGGTATTATCATCAGTTGTTTGATTTTGAGCATGACCATCCGTGGCTGCTGTTGCTTGTGAGCTACTCATTATTTATTACTTACGACGAAACAGCGACGTTACAAGCATACCCGCTGCAAACGCTATCCCCGCTGTTGCTAGTGGGTTTTCTGTGGCAAAAGCACGTGTTTTCGCACTACACTCAGATAGTTTTTCTCGAGCAATAAGTTGTTTTTCACTTAGCGCTTCTGCAGAACTTGCTGCGCCTTTACGAACACTTGACTCAGCAACTGATGCCTTACTAGACAGTGCATCTACTGCATCATGTGCTACAGATGTTGCCTTGTCTGTTAAAGGAGCCTCACTTTCTTTTTGCTTAAGATCAGGTTTTACGTTTGTTTGGGTATTCGGTTTAGTATTTGTTGCAGTAGCCATAATCAATCCTTAATAAAGAAAATAAAAATTTAACTGGTGCTTGGGCAGATGCAACGATTAAACCAATCATAAGTAAAAGTACAAGTTGCTGATTTTAATTGTTTTTGTTTGTTTTATGAGAATTGGTTCAGCTCAAATTAAAAGCAGTATGAAGTAAGTATTGCTACTGTGCTAAGTAAATTTTACATGCTTACAAATCCCCTTCAATTTTTTGTAATTATTCATTGATGATTCAGTAAGCAAATAATGTAAACCAAACGTTAAGGGTAGGGCCCCAAAAAAAATTTATCTACTACTTCCACTTTTTCCCACGTAATTCAATCGCTTTGCGTAAAGCCTTATTTTTTCTAGCTTAGCGAGACGTTAAAGCTGGTCAGCTTACTTGACAAAAAGGCTTGTCAAGCCCTAAACTGGAGCACTGTGGTAAAAAGTGGTTTTTAGTGGATCTAACTGGATCAAATTAATCGAAACGCGATTACACAATTTAAAAGTAGGCTTTTTATGTTTCGTGGCGCTAGTTCACTGAGCTTGGATGATAAAGGACGTTTTGCGGTACCGACTAAATACCGAGACGCTTTGCTGTCTGAAGATCAAGGGACGGTTATATGTACCATTGCGCTAAATGAACCATGCTTATGGTTGTATCCTCTTGCACAGTGGCAAGAAATAGAAAGTCGCTTGTCTAAAATCTCTAATATGAATCCACGCGCTCGCCGCATGCAACGAATGTTGCTAGGCAATGCCACAGAGTATCAACTTGATAAAAATGGTCGAATTTTGCTGGCGCCTTCATTGCGCAGCCACGCAGAACTTGGCAAAAAAATCATGCTAGTTGGTTTAATGGATAAGTTTGAAATTTGGGATGAAGCGCGTTGGCAAGAACAAATGCGCCAAGACACAGAGCTGGAAAGGCTAGGTGATTTTGAGTCAAACCAGGATTTAGACAGTCTTACACTCTAACGGCACTAAAAAAGGCAAACAAAAGCTAATGACTGCGCAATTTGAACACGTATCCGTATTAATGGACGAAACCATCGATGCTCTTGCAATTAAGCCAGACGGCATATACATGGATGGTACTTTTGGACGTGGCGGACACTCAGGTCAAATACTTGCTCGACTCGGCGAACAAGGCCGCTTACAAGCTATAGATCAAGATCCTCAAGCAATAAAATCGGCTGAAAAATTTGCCGATGATGAGCGCTTTGCTATCGCTCATACCCGCTTTTCTAACTTATACGATGTTGCAGAGCAAAACGATCTATTAGGTAAGGTAGATGGTATTTTACTCGATATAGGCGTGTCCTCTCCCCAGCTTGATGACGCAGAGCGTGGTTTTAGCTTTATGAAAGATGGCCCACTTGATATGCGTATGGACCCAACAAGTGGGCGTAGTGCAGCGCAGTGGCTAGCCGAAGCAGAGCTTGAAGACATTACCCATGTAATTAAAACCTACGGTGAAGAAAAGTTTGGTAAACGAATTGCGCATAAAGTGCTAGAAGTCAGAGAGCACACACCTATCACTACAACAAAGCAACTTGCCGATTTAGTTGATGAAGCGGTGCCTGTTAAAGATAAGTTTAAGCACCCAGCTACACGCACATTTCAGGCAATCAGAATTTATATAAATAGTGAGCTGGAAGAAATTCAAACCGCACTACAAGCTGCTGTAAAAGTGTTAAAGCCTGGTGGGCGATTAGTGGTTATCTCATTTCACTCACTTGAAGATAGAATTGTTAAGCAATTTATTAAAAAACAGAGTAAGGGAGAAGCGATACCCAGAGGTCTGCCTTTAACCGACGCACAAATAAATAAAAACCTGACGTTAAAAGCAGTGGGTAAAGCTATTAAACCAAGTGCTGAAGAAATTGAGCGTAATCCACGCTCTCGCAGCTCAGTACTTAGGATTGCACAGAGGCTTGGATGAACACTAAAGCGAATAATCGCCAACCCAATTTATTTTTAGAAATATTAAAAGGCCTAGGAGCTAATAAGCTAACCTCGGCCTTGTTGGTTGTGATATTCGTCTCAAGCATTGCGGTCGTGCAGGTTACTCACTCTGCTCGTGCGCAGCTAATTAAACAAGATACGCTGTTACAAGAGCGTGATGAACTTGATTTAGAGTGGCGTTATTTACTTGTAGAAGAAGAGTTCTATTCGCAGCATGCGCGCATTGAAGAAGTGGCTACCACACAGCTTGAAATGAAGCGCCCTACCAGTCAGGACGAACAGGTAATAATAATACAATGAGAAATCGCGGCAAAAAGCAGGTCAATAACTTAATCACATGGCGTTTTATGCTGGTATGCACTGTGGTGTTTTTAGTGTTTGTAACACTGGTGTCGCGTGCTGCCTATTTACAAGTTATTGAGCCAGATAAAGCCCGTTCAGAAAGCGATAAACGCACCGTACGCGTTGAAAAACTGCATGTACAACGCGGAATGATCTTCGACCGTCAAGGTAAAGAGCTTGCTGTTAGTGTGCCCGTCGTTAGTGTGTATGCCGATCCTAAAGCATTGCATAAGTCGCTTGTTTCTAAAGTTATAAAACAGGCGCGTAAAAACGGTGAAGATCATAAAACCTTGGCTGAAAATGTAGCCGAGCTAGATAAACGAACTTCAGCATACTACGCAAATGATCTACGCTGGCGTGAGCTGGCAGATGTATTACGTATTGATCCTAACAAAATTAACTCGCGGTTATTAAACGATCCCACCCGTCGATTTGTGTATTTAAAGCGCCAAGTAACCCCTGCTGTTGCCAACTACATTAGCCAATTACGTTTACCTGGTATTCATTTATTAGATGAGTCTAAACGGTATTACCCGGCAGGAGAGGTAACAGCGCACATCATAGGTTTTACAAATATAGATGGAAAAGGCATAGAAGGTATTGAAAAGCTTTACGAAAATGCCTTAACGGGCGAAGAAGGTCGCCGCACTATTCGTAAAGACGCCCAAGGGCGCGAAGTTGAAGTACTTGATGAGCGTGAACGTGTAGAGCCAGAAAACATTCAGCTAAGTATCGATCAGCGCATTCAAGCGATTGCTTATAAAGCAGTTAAATCTGCCGTGCTTACGTATAAAGCGACCTCAGGGTCAGCCATGGTGGTTGATGTTAAAACTGGTGAAGTACTGGCTATGGTAAATAGCCCATCATTTAACCCTAATAACTTAAACGACGCACAACCTCATAAACGTCGTAATCGTGCAATTACCGATTTGTTTGAACCAGGTTCAACCGTTAAGCCACTAGCCATTTTGGCTGGGCTAGACTACGGCACAATTAAAGCCGACGACATCATAGATACCTACCCAGGTTGGATGCGTTTAGGCGGAAGTTTAGTAAAAGATACCCGTAACCACGGTGAAATGACGCTACGCGAAATTTTAAAATACTCATCAAATATGGGTGTAGCTAAAGTAACGCAACAAGTGCCTAAAGACTACTTGGTAGGTTTATATCAAAAAGTGGGTTTTGGTAGCGATACGGGCACTGGTATGGTTGGTGAAAGCAGTGGCTTATTTTATCCAAACCGTCGCTGGTCTGATTTTGAAATTGCCACGTTATCGTTTGGCTATGCTATTTCGGTAAGTACGGCGCAAATGGCCCGTTTTTACACCATGTTAGGTGCCGGTGGGATTAATCGCCCACTTACTATTTTAAAGCAAGATGGTGTGCCAGAAGGCGAACGTATTTTTAAACAAAAAGACGTAGAAGCCGTTGTACACATGATGGAAAGCGTGTTTGAAAAAGACGGTACAGCGCGTAACGTTAAAGTAGATGGCTACCGCGCAGCAGGTAAAACTGGTACATCTAAAAAAGCAGTTGCTGGTGGTTACGGTGATGAATACGTAGGTTATTTTGCAGGTGTAGCGCCGGCAAGTAACCCACGCTTGGCTGTGGTAGTGATGATCAATGAGCCTGGCGGCGATGTGTACTATGGAGGTGCCACCGCAGGCCCTGCATTTGCAGAAATCGTCTCTAACGCATTAAGAATATTAAACGTAGCCCCTGATAAGGAAGAAGTGGCGTACGTAAAAGGTAAAGATAACGATGCGTGATTTAAAGGCTATTTTAAAATACATCGACATAGATGCACCTTCGCAGCTAGTTAAAAATTTACGCCTTGATAGCCGTGATGTAACACCAGGTGATGTATTTGTGGCGATAAAAGGCCATGCACTTGATGGCAGCCAGTTTATTGCCAAAGCAATCGAAAATGGTGCTATAGCCATTATTGCCGATAGACTGTGCGAATTTGACGTTGAATTTGAGCCTCTTTATTTAGTAACAGAGCTTGATAAAAAACTCCCAGAGCTGGCAAGCCAATTTTATGAAAACCCAAGCCAGTCACTTGATTTAATTGGCGTAACGGGCACTAATGGTAAATCAACAACAACAGCCATGGTGGCGCATTTAGCGCAGTTTTGTAGTACAGATTCGGCCATTATAGGCACATTAGGCTATGGCCACCCAGATACACTAACGCCACTTATTAATACCACGCCTTCGGCTGTTGATTTGCAGCACATATTGCATGACTTAAAGCAGCAGCATAAAAAGCTTGTCGCGATGGAGGTTTCATCGCACGGATTAGTGCAGCAGCGCGTGGCTCAATGCCAATTTAAAGCGGCGGTATTTACTAATTTATCGCGTGATCACCTTGATTACCATGGTGATATGGCAAGTTATGGCGACGCCAAGCTAATGCTGTTTCACGATTTTGACCCCGAACTTGTGGTACTAAATCAAGACGATGGGCAAGCAGAGCAATGGCTTGAAAAATACAGTTTTAATAACCTTATTTGTTATGGTCGGAAAAATTTAGCGCCGCAAGATGCGCGTTATGTTTATTTTTCTGATGTGGAATACTCTAAAAATGGTATTTCGGCGCAATTGAGCACAAGTTGGGGGGACATTAGCGTAACATCGCCTCTATTTGGTGAGTTTAACTTATATAATTTAACGGCAGCACTGGCAACATTGCTAGGGCTTGGTTACCCGCTTGAGCAATTAGCTGCAGGATGCGCAGATTTGCACCCCGTAGCAGGGCGTATGCAAGCGTTTAGCGAAGTGAATTTACCTACGTGCGTTGTTGATTACGCTCATACCCCAGATGCACTTGCATTGGCTTTACAGGCATTACAAAAGCATGTGCCTGGTGGGGTTAGCTGTGTTTTTGGCTGTGGCGGCGACAGAGATAAAGGCAAGCGTGCTTTAATGGCACAAGCGGCAGAGCAAAATGCAGATAAGGTGATTGTTACCAGCGATAATCCGCGTTCAGAAAACCCAGATGCTATTTTAGCAGATGTGGCAGCGGGTTTATCGCAGCCAGAAAAAGCCCATTTAGAGGCAGACAGAGCAAAAGCCATTCGCTATGCAATAGAAAATGCAAATGCGGATGACGTTATTTTAATTGCCGGCAAAGGCCACGAAGATTACCAAATTATAGGCGATCAACGTATCGACTTTTGCGATCGCAGTTATGTAAAAGAACAACTAAAAAAAGCAGTAAGAGGGATAACTCAATGATCCCAATGGACTTTGATTGGCTGGCAAATGTGCTAGCGACTGATTATCTAGGTGATAATCAAAATGTAGTAAATATTAATACCGATACCCGCAGTATTTGCGAAGGTGAGGTGTTTTTAGCGTTAAAAGGGCCTAATTTTGATGGCCATAAGTTTATTACTGATGCTAAACAAAAGGGCGCCATTGGCGTTATTGTTCAACACAAAGTTGATGTAGAAATACCGCAGTTTGTTGTTAGTGATACTCGTATTGCATTAGGTAATATTGGCGCAGCAGTTATGGCGCAGGTTAACCCTAAAACCATTGCCATTACCGGCAGTGTGGGTAAAACAACAGTAAAAGAAATGTGCGCCACTATTTTATCGGTACACGGCGATGTGCTTGCCACAAAAGGTAATTTTAATAACGATATTGGCGTGCCGCTTACATTATTACGTTTAGAGCCACAGCACCGCTTTGCTGTTATAGAGCTGGGCGCCAATCATTTAGGCGAAATTGCTTACACAACAGCCATGGCAAAACCCGATGTAGCGGTAGTTTGTAATGTGGCTGCCGCTCATTTAGAAGGCTTTGGTAGCCTCATGGGCGTTGCTAAAGCTAAAGGTGAGATTTTTGATGGCCTAAAAGACGATGGTGTTGCCATTGTTAACTGCGATAGCGAATTTAGCCAATACTGGCTTGATAAATTAAAAGGGCGCACTGTTAAGTGTTTTTCTAGCACTGAAAAGCTTGATATTTGGGCTGAAAATATCAGCCTTGATGAAAACGCTCGCGCGAGCTTTTTATTGTGTACACAAGATCAAAAAGTCCCCGTAAAACTTGCACTTCCAGGTAAGCACAACGTAAGTAACGCACTTATTGCCGCGGCTTTAACCAGCGAGTTTGATGTATCGCTTGAAGAGATTGCCGCAGCATTGGCGAATATGAATGATGTAAAGGGGCGCGTAAATTTAATAAAAGTGAGCGATTCGCTAACTGTTATTGATGACACCTATAACGCTAATGTTAAGTCGGTAAAAGCAGCCATTGATTTGCTAAGCGATATAAAAGGCCACCGTATTTTAGCACTGGGGGATATGGGAGAGCTGGGTGAAGATGCCAGAACTTATCATCAAGAAGTAGGTGAATACGCCAAACAGCAAGGTATTGATGAGCTATATACGCTCGGCGTATTAAGCAAATACGCAAGTGATGTGTTTGATAAGCCAAACCGCCACTTTTCAAACCGCGAAGAGATGCTCAAGCAAATTCAAACCAGTCTTAATAATACAAATAGTAAAACCACTCTAGTGGTGAAAGGATCACGCAGCTCTCGCATGGAATTATTAGTAACCGATTTAGTAAATGGCCAGCAACAAGCCATCAATGGAGTATCATAATGTTAGTTTGGCTGGCAGAGTATTTAACCCAATATTACAGTGGCTTTAATGTATTTTCGTATTTAACCTTACGTGCCATTTTAGGCATATTAACAGCGTTAATGTTGTCGCTTTATTTTGGCCCTAAACTCATTCGTTCATTACAAAAAATGCAAATTGGCCAAGTAGTACGTGATGATGGCCCAGAATCTCATTTATCTAAAAAAGGCACTCCCACCATGGGAGGCTTACTTATTTTAGGTGCCATTTTTACCAGCTCTTTATTATGGGCTGATTTATCAAATAAATATGTGTGGGCAACGTTATTTGTAATCGGCTCGCTAGGTTTGGTGGGCTTTATAGATGACTACCGTAAGGTAATACGCAAAGACCCTAAAGGGTTAATCGCTAAATGGAAGTATTTTTGGCAATCGGTTATTGCTCTTGTAGTTGCAACTGCACTGTATGTAACGAGTACACAAGCGTCAGAAACCTCACTCGTGGTGCCATTTTTTAAAGATGTATTGCCACAACTGGGCTTGTTTTACATTGTAATTACTTACTTTGCATTAGTGGGTACTTCAAACGCGGTAAACCTGACTGATGGTTTAGATGGCCTTGCCATTGTGCCGACTATTTTGGTGGCTGCAGCACTGGCCATCATTGCTTATTTAACCGGTAATATTAACTTTTCGGCTTACTTGCACATTCCACATTTACCACTTGCCAGTGAGTTAGTCGTTGTGTGTACCGCTATTGTTGGCGCAGGGTTGGGCTTTTTATGGTTTAACACTTACCCAGCTCAAGTATTTATGGGCGATGTAGGCTCGCTGGCACTTGGCGGTGCGCTGGGCATTATTGCTATTTTAGTACGCCAAGAGCTACTGCTTATTATTATGGGTGGTGTGTTTGTAATGGAAGCTTTATCGGTAATTTTACAGGTTGGCTCATACAAACTACGCGGACAGCGCATTTTTAGAATGGCGCCGATTCATCATCATTATGAGCTAAAAGGTTGGCCAGAGCCACGTGTTATTGTGCGCTTTTGGATAATTTCAATTGTGCTAGTACTTGCTGGCCTTGCGACATTAAAGATTCGATAAATGCAGTATTTAAACGAGATAAAAAACAAACATATAACAGTGCTCGGACTCGGTGTAACCGGTCTGGGCATTGTGCGTTTTTTATTATCTCATGGTTTTGCACCAAAGGTGGTTGATAGTCGTGTTGCGCCGCCAGGTATGGATTGGCTAAAAGAGCATGCTCCTGATCTTAATACGCATTTTGGTGATTTAGCTAGCGCTGCGCTTTGTAAAACCGACATGATCATCATAAGCCCTGGGCTTAGTTTAAAAATTCCTGCAATTGCTCAAGCAATAGAGTCAAGCGTTGAAGTAATTGGTGATGTAGAGTTGTTTGCTCGTATAAATACAAAACCGGTTGTTGCTGTTACTGGATCTAACGGTAAATCAACCGTTGTTACCTTAGCCTACGAGGTACTAAAAGCCGCAGGTTACAAAGTGGCATTAGGTGGCAATATTGGCACTGCGGTACTTGACCTATTAAGCGATGATTTTGATGTGTATGTGCTGGAGCTTTCTAGTTTTCAGCTTGATACCAGCTCAAGTTTAAAGCCAATTAGCGCCACTGTTTTAAATATCTCTGAGGATCATTTAGATCGTTACGATAGCTACCAAGCTTATATCGATTCTAAGTTAAGCATTTACAACCATGCTGAGCTTTTAGTAACTAATGCAGATGATATTCAAACTAAGCCTATTAGCGCTACTTCAGTGCCACAATTGAGTTTTGGTTATGAGCATGGTGACTATCACCTAGCTGAGCATAACAATGGGCTGCATTTTATAGTAAAGGGGCAAGCATTTTTACCTGTTAATACACTGGCTGTTATTGGCAAGCACAATTACTTAAATACACTGGCGGTCATGGCATTATTGAGCTCGTTTGATATTAGCAAAGCACAATACAGCGCGGCGCTTGGCCAATTTAATGGTTTAGCGCATCGTTGTCAGTTTGTTGATGAGCAAAATGGGGTTAAGTATTTTAATGACTCAAAAGCCACGAATGTAGGCGCCACGATAGCGGCAATAGATAGCTTAGCCTCAGATAGCGAAAATCTTATTGTTATAGCCGGTGGTGATGCTAAAGGTGCTGATTTAAGTGCACTAAAACCGTATATAAAAAGCCATGTAAAAGCACTTATTTGTTTTGGTAAAGATGCTTCAGAATTAGCGTCACTGACCAGTAAATCGCACTTAGTAAATAATATGCAAGAGGCGGTGTCCCTTGCAAAAGTACTTAGTAAGCGCGGTGACATTGTATTACTCGCGCCTGCTTGTGCCAGCATTGATATGTACAACAACTACATGCAACGCGGTGATGATTTTGTGCAATGTGTAATGGAAGGGCAGTTATGATTGCCTTTGCCGATTTAAAAGAAACACTCACCCCAAAACCCTCCGCGCAGCTTTACGATGTGCCACTGCTTTATTGCATGTTAATGCTTATAGGGGTGGGTTTTGTCATGGTGACCAGCGCCTCGATGCCTACAGCCGAAAGGCTGTTTGATAATTCATACCATATTACCATTCGCCACAGCATGTTTTTAGCGATGGCATTTGTTTTATTTTGGATTGCCGCCAGCGTGCCTATGGATTGGTGGAAACGCTCAAACCCTTATTTGTTGCTGCTTGGTATGGTGCTGCTTATTGCGGTGTTAATAATAGGCCGCGAAGTCAACGGTGCTAAGCGATGGATTCCCATTGGACCTGTTGGTTTTCAGGTGGCCGAAGCCGCGAAATTATTCTTTTTTAGTTACATAGCAGGCTACTTGGTAAGAAAGCGCGAAGAAGTACAAGAAAATATAAAAGGCTTTGCTAAGCCCATTGCTGTATTTGCGGTGTATGCCTTGCTTATTTTGCTACAGCCAGATTTAGGGACTGTGGTGGTTATGTTTGTAACAACAGTGGGGCTGTTATTTTTGGCCGGCGCAAAACTGTGGCAGTTTTTTGTACTTATTTTAACGGGCGTAGGGCTTGTTGTATTACTGATTATTGTAGAGCCATACAGAATGGCGCGCGTGGTGGGCTTTTTAGACCCTTGGGAAGACCCTTTTGGTAAAGGGTATCAGTTAGTGCAGTCGCTTATGGCCTACAGCCAAGGTGGCTGGTTTGGCCAAGGGTTAGGTAACAGCGTGCAAAAGTTACAGTATTTACCCGAAGCACATAATGATTTTATTTTTGCCGTTATAGGTGAAGAGCTAGGCCTAGTAGGTGTAGCAAGTATTTTATGTGTGTTGGCTGTGTTTGTATTTAGGGCGCTTTTAATAGGCCAACAAGCTTTAAAATGTGGCAAAGAATACGAAGGCTATTTTGCGTTTGCTATTGGCATTTGGTTTGCGTTTCAAACCATGGTTAATGTAGGCGCCAGTGCGGGGTTACTACCGACTAAAGGGTTAACCTTGCCGTTTATTTCGTATGGTGGCTCCAGTTTATTAATAATGACGATTGCCACCGGTATTTTATTGCGTGTTGATTTTGAAACTAAAATGGCAACCAAACAAGCCACCTCACGCGGAGGTAAGCGATGAGTAAAAAATTAGTAGTTGTGGCCGGTGGTACAGGCGGGCATATATTCCCAGGTATTGCTGTAGCCGATTATTTAAAAGAGCAAGGCTGGCAAGTAAGCTGGATAGGCACGCCAGACAGAATGGAAGCGGATGTTGTACCAAAGCATAACATTGAGATTGATTTTATAAATGTAAAGGGCGTACGCGGTAATGGCTTAAAGCGTCTTATTAAAGCCCCATTCATGGTACTTAATGCAATATTGCAGGCGCGTAAGGTATTGAAATCTCAGCAACCTGATGTAGTGCTTGCTATGGGCGGCTATGTAACCGGGCCAACCGGCATTGCCGCTAAAAGTTTAGGTATACCACTGGTGATTCATGAGCAAAATGCAGTGGCAGGAATGAGCAATAAGTGGTTGGCAAAATTTGCTAACAGAGTACTTGCTGCGTTTCCAAGCGCCTTTGCACCAGGGCAAGCCGAATTAGTCGGTAACCCAGTACGTGCAAGCGTTGCTAATGTAGCTAAACGTGATGTTTCAAGCCCTATAAATATTTTAGTGGTGGGTGGCTCGTTAGGCGCACAAGTGCTTAACCAAACACTGCCAGAGGCGTTTAATTTACTTGCTAAAACAGCGCCAATTAAAGTGTGGCACCAAACAGGTAAAGGCCATATTGAGGGTGTGAAAAGCGCGTATGCGAAAAACAACATTGCAGATGAAGAGCTAAAAGTTGCTGAATTTATAGATGATATGGACGCTGCCTACGCGTGGGCCGATATTGTTATTTGCCGTGCTGGTGCACTGACTGTTAGTGAAATTGCCGCCGCGGGTAAAATGGCTGTGTTTGTGCCGTTTCCACATGCGGTAGACGATCATCAAACCGCCAACGCAAAATATTTAGTAACTGCAAATGGCGCGCTTTTAATGCCTCAGCCGCAGTTTAATAAAGATTCAATAACTGAGCTATTAAACCCGTATTTGGCAAAGCCTATATTAATTAAACAAATGGCCAGCAATGCTAAGCAGCAAGCCATTTTAGATGCCACAGCAAGCGTTGCCTCGCACTGTGAGCAAGTAACAAATAAGAGAAAATAAGTGAAAGACAAGTCAATACAAGAACAACAAACTCGACCTGCTATGCGTCGAATAGAAACCATCCATTTTATTGGTATTGGTGGTGCGGGTATGGGCGGCATTGCTGAAGTACTGGCTTTTGAAGGCTACCGTATTACTGGCTCAGATATAGCGCACAGCGCAATGACCGAACGCTTAATTAAAGCCGGTGCTGAAGTATTTATAGGCCATCACGAAAACAACGTAAAAGATGCCAACGTAGTTGTTGTTTCAAGTGCTATTTACGAAACAAACCCTGAGATTATTGCTGCCAAAGCAGCGCGTATACCGGTAGTTCGCCGTGCAGAAATGCTTGCCGAATTAATGCGTTTTCGTCATGGCATTGCCATTGCGGGCACACATGGTAAAACCACAACAACCAGTTTAATTGCCAGCATTTATGCTCAAGCAGGGCTTGATCCTACTTTTATTATTGGCGGCTTATTAAATAGCGCAGGCAGTAACGCAAAAGTAGGCAAGAGCGACTTTTTAATTGCTGAGGCAGATGAAAGCGATGCATCGTTTTTACATTTACAACCTATGGTGTCGGTGATCACAAATATAGAAGAAGATCACATGGAAACCTATGGCGGTAGTCTTGAAAAAATGAAAGACACTTATGTGGATTTTATTCATAACCTGCCATTTTATGGCTTAGCCGTTGTGTGTATTGACTCAGAAGTTGCGAGTGAGCTAATCCCGCGCTTTGGCCGACCAGTCATTACTTATGGCGAGTCAAAAGATGCCGATTACCGCATGAGCGATTTTAGCCAATCAGCAAGCACTTGTACTTTTACAGTGACACATAAAAACGGTGACAGCCTAACTGCCACACTTAATATGCCGGGTAAGCACAATGCGCTTAATGCTACGGCGGCTATAGCCGTGGCTAAAGATCAAAACATTGCTAACCACGCTATTTTAGAAGCGTTGCAACAATTTGAAGGCATCGGGCGCCGCTTTCAGCACTACGGTAATTTTGAAAATGAGCGCGGTAGTGTCATGTTAGTGGATGATTACGGACATCACCCATCAGAAGTGGCAGCCACAATAGCCGCTGTACGCGAAGGCTGGCCAGAAAAACGCTTAGTTATGGTTTATCAACCGCATAGGTTTACCCGTACACGCGATTTATACGAAGACTTTGTAAAAGTGTTGGCGGAGGTCGATCAACTTTTATTACTTGATGTATACAGTGCCGGCGAAGAGCCTATTGTTGGTGCAGACAGCAAAAGCCTGTGCCGCAGCTTACGCCAGCGTGGCAAAGAGCCTCTACATGTAGCCACAAGCGCAGAGCTTGCTGGTGTATTGGCAGATAACTTACAAAATAACGACTTAGTTTTAACGCAAGGCGCTGGTAATATAGGGCAATTAGTTAAAACATTGGCGGCAACAGGTATGTCGGTGGAAAAATTAAAGCAAGGTGAAGTATGACGCAGCTAAACGCGCAATTTGGTAAAGTAGCAGTACTGCTAGGGGGTAACTCAGCAGAGCGCGAAGTGTCACTACGTTCAGGGCAAGCGGTGCTTAATGCACTACAAAATGCTGGCGTTGATGCCATTGCTTTTGACCCGCAAAATCGTTCATTGTGGGAGCTAAAAGAGTTAAATATAGATCGTGTCTTTATTGCTTTGCATGGCCGTGGTGGCGAAGATGGTACAGTGCAAGGCGCGCTTGAATTTATGAATTTGCCATACACGGGTAGTAATGTATTGGGTTCAGCCTTGGCAATGGATAAAGTACGTTGTAAGCATTTATTTAAATCTGCAGGACTAAGCACAGCGCCTTATGCTGTTGTAGATGCTAAGAAAGGCTTTGATGCAAAAGCCATTATGGATGAATTTAAAAAAGTAATGGTTAAGCCATCACACGAAGGCTCAAGCATAGGCATGGCACAAGCAAATACAGCTCAAGAGCTTGAAAATGCGCTTACACATGCTTTTAAGTTTGATAACCAAGTATTAGTGGAGCAATGGATAACAGGGCGTGAATTTACCGTGACTGTGTTAGGCGATGAAGTACAGCCAGTTATTGAAATGACAACGCCAAATGGTTTTTACGATTACCAAGCAAAGTATCAATCAAACACAACGCAGTATCATTGCCCAGCCGATTTATCCGCGCAAGATACACAGCACTTACAGGCAATGTCGTTAGAGGCGTTTGATTTAGTAGGTGCAAGTGGCTGGGGACGTGTAGATGCTATGCAAGATGAGCAAGGTAATTTTTACTTATTAGAGGTTAATACAGTCCCTGGCATGACCGAAAAATCGCTGGTGCCTATGGCGGCAAAAGCAAACGGGGCAACATTTGAGCAATTAGTTGTTCGCATTTTGGGGCAAACACTTTAAAATGCATCCCCTTTTAGAAAAAGCTCAACAGTTAAAACAGCAACTTAACTTTAATTGGTCGCTAATTTTTGGTGTGAGCTTTTTTCTGGTGGTAGTGATTGGCCTTGTGCAAATAACGACCGGTGTGTCTGATTGGCTAGTAGAGAACAAAGATGCACAAATAAAGCACTTAACGGTGCTAGGACACCCAAAATACACTGAAGAAAAAGCCATAATTAAAGCAATAAAAAAGGCCGATTTAAGCAGTTTTTTTGAGTTAGATGTAAAACACGTACAGCAACTAGTTAGAGAGTTACCTTGGGTTGCAACGGTGTCGGTAAGAAAACAATGGCCCGATACCATTCAAGTGTATGTTGTAGAGCATGAAGCCGTAGCCCATTGGAATAGCGATTTATTGCTAAACCAAAGTGGCGATGCTTTTGAAGCAAGCAGCGATAAACTCGCCAATGATTTACCGCAACTTTACGGCCCCGAAGGCAGCGAAAAAGAAGCGTGGATTGCCTTTAAGCAGTTTGACGAAATGCTAAAGGTTAATGCGTTAACATTAAAAAGCTTAGCTCTTTCGGAGCGTTTTTCGTGGCAATTATGGTTAGATAACGGTGTGCGCTTAAATTTAGGGCGCAAAGACAAAGCAAAGCGAGTACAGCGGTTTATAGATGTGTACCCGCGCATGGAAAAGCGTGTAGATGCACAAATAGATGCAATAGATTTACGCTACGATACCGGCCTTGCAGTCAGCTATAAGCCTGTGCAAGAACAGCAATTACAAAATAAGAGTAAGGCATGACTAAGTCAGCAGAAAGAAACCTAGTGATTGGATTAGACGTTGGCACCTCAAAAGTGGTGGCCACGGTAGGTGAAATCACCGCAGATAACAAGCTCAGCATTGTTGGTGTGGGTAGCCAAGTATCTCATGGTATGGATAAGGGCGGCGTTAACGATTTAAACTTAGTGTCTGAGTCGATCCGCCGAGCAATAGATGAAGCCGAGCTAATGGCTGATTGTCGTATTAGCTCAGTGTACTTAGGGATTTCTGGTAAGCACATACAATGTCAAAACGAAAGCGGCGTGGTTGCTATCAATAATACCGAAGTAACCGATGAAGACATTGAAAATGTAATTCATATAGCGCGCTCTGTACCTATTTCGGCTGAGCGTAAAATGCTGCATGCATTACCGCAAGAATACAGCATTGATATGCAAGAGGGCATTAAAAACCCCCTTGGTATGAGCGGTGTGCGTATGGAAGCACGCGCACACATTATAACCTGCTCAAACGACATGGCTAAAAACATTGAAAAATGTGTTGAGCGCTGTGGTCTAGAGGTAGACCAACTTATATTTACCGCGCTTGCATCGTGTTACTCAGTATTAACTGATGACGAAAAAGAGCTTGGCGTAGCGGTACTTGATATTGGTGGTGGTACAATGGATATCACTATTTATATTAACGGTGCATTGCGTCATTCTTCGGTGATTCCGGTGGCGGGTAATCAAGTGACCGGTGATATTGCAAAAATATTTCGTACACCTATATCACATGCTGAGTCACTCAAAGTACAATATGCATGTGCAAGTAGTCAAATGGCCAGTAACGAAGACACCATAGAAGTACCCAGTGTAGGCGGGCGACCAGCACGTTTAATGTCGCGCCATACTTTATCTGAAGTGGTAGAGCCTCGTTTTAGAGAATTATTTGAACTAGCGATGGAAGAAATTCGTCGCTCAGGCTTAGAAGACCAAATTGCGGCAGGCCTCGTTATTACGGGCGGGACTGCTAAAATGACTGGCGCAATGGAAGTGGCTGAAGACATTTTCCAAATGCCAGTAAGAATAGGCAAACCAATCGGGATAGTTGGTTTGACAGACTACGTAGACGATCCTTCGTACGCAACCGCTGTAGGTTTGTTACAATACGGGCGCACTATGCAATCGATGAATGCACAAAAGTCGAAAGCAGAGGATAATAATAATTGGTGGAACCGCATTACTAAATGGTTCCAAGGTGAGTTTTAAAGTACTCAAGTCGGAGAGTAAACATGTTTGATATGATGGAACAACACAGCGAAGAAGCTGTAATTAAGGTTATTGGCGTGGGCGGTGGCGGCGGAAACGCTGTTGAGCACATGGTAAAACAACAAATAGAAGGCGTGCGCTTTATAGCCGCAAATACGGATGCGCAAGCATTACGTAATTCCGCTGCCGATATTACCGTACAACTAGGCACGCAAATAACCTCAGGGTTAGGTGCTGGTGCAAACCCAGAAGTGGGCCGTGAGTCGGCTGAAGAAGATGCTGAAACCATTCGTGCCAGTCTTGAAGGCGCTGATATGGTATTTATTGCTGCTGGTATGGGCGGTGGTACAGGCACTGGTGCAGCTCCTGTGGTTGCTAAAATTGCTAAAGAATTAGGTATTTTAACGGTTGCAGTTGTAACGCGCCCTTTTGACTTTGAAGGCAAAAAACGCGCTGCGGCGGCTGAGCAGGGCATTAACGAATTGTCAGAAACTGTAGACTCGCTTATTACAATTCCGAACAATAAATTGCTTAAAGTTTTAGGTAAAGGGACTACTCTATTAGATGCCTTCGCGAAAGCAAACGATGTTTTGTTTGGTGCAGTCCAAGGTATCGCTGAGCTAATTACACGCTCTGGTTTAATTAACGTGGATTTCGCCGACGTACGTACCGTAATGTCAGCTATGGGCACTGCGATGATGGGTACAGCCTCTGCATCAGGCCCTGATCGCGCGCAAGAAGCTGCAGAAGCGGCTATTTCAAGTCCATTACTAGAAGACGTGGATTTAACCGGTGCTAAAGGTATTTTGGTCAACATTACCGCGGGTATGGACATTGCGATTGAAGAATTTGAAATTGTAGGTAACCACGTTAAGGCGCTTGCATCTGAAAATGCAACTGTGGTGGTTGGTGCGGTTATTGACCCAGAAATGAGCGACGAGCTACGTGTGACCGTGGTTGCTACGGGTTTAGGCGGCGATCGTCGTCCGCAGTTTGGTATTGTTGATAACGGCTTTAAAAAGGCATCAGGCTCTGATGTAGCAAGCTCATCAAAGCAATCTAGCAGCATGTACGTACCAAGCTTTGCAAGCCAAGGCACAAGCACTGAAGAAACTGCGCCAAGCACGCAAGTAGAAAGCAAAGAACAAGCGCCATCTACAAGCTCAAGCAATACGGCAAGTTCGTCAGCGCAAAATGGTAAAAAAGCGGATAAATCAGAAGGCGGAGATTATTTTGATATTCCGGCTTTTTTACGTAAGCAGGCTGATTAACATTTACTAATGCTTTTGTTTGAAATATGTACAAATATTGAAAGGCAAAAGGATTTATGTTAAACTCCGCCGTCTAACTGTAACTGATTTAAAAGTGAGCGAACCTATGATTAAACAGCGTACGATTGCACAAGTAGTCAAAGCCATAGGAATTGGACTTCATAAAGGTGAGAAGGTCACAATAACTCTCCGACCTGCGAGCGCAAATACTGGGATTGTATTTCGTCGTGTCGACCTTGATCCGGTTGTTGATTTTGAAACAACACCTGAAGCCGTTGGTGATACGCAGCTGTGTACCTGTTTAATTAACAAAGATGGCGTTCGCTTATCTACGACTGAGCACTTAATTGCAGCAGTTGCTGCAATGGGTATTGATAATCTAATTGTTGAGTTAGACAGCTCAGAAGTGCCAATAATGGATGGTAGTGCATTACCGTTTATTTACTTGTTACAAAAAGGCGGCATTGAAGAGCAAAATGTTGCTAAGCGCTTTATTCGTATAAAAGAAAAATTACGTATTGAAGAAGGCGATAAATGGGCCGAAGTTGAACCGTATGATGGTTTTCATATCGACTTTGAAATTGCCTTTGATCACCCGGCCATTAACGAAAGCCGCCAACGTGTTGGTTTAGACATTACGGCACAAAGCTTTACTGAAGAAATTAGCCGCGCACGTACATTTGGCTTTATGAAAGACATTGAATACATGCATGCAAATAACCTAGCACTAGGTGGCAGCATGGATAGCGCAGTAGTACTTGATGACTTTAAAGTACTAAATCCAAATGGTTTGCGCTACAGCGATGAATTTGTAAAACACAAAATATTAGACTGTGTGGGCGACATGTTTATGACAGGTCATAACCTGCTAGGTAAAGTAACGGCTTATAAATCAGGTCACGATTTAAATAACAAGTTACTTCGCAAAATTATGGCAACTGAGTCAGCATGGGAGTGGGCAACATTTGAAACGCCTGTTACGATGCCTGCACCCGGCCTTGAATTAGCGACTGCCTAATTTAGTATTTTTAAAAAATACGCGCTCACAAACAGTTATAAAAAATGACGCTAACAGCGTCATTTTTTT
>NZ_CAWUKC010000052.1:0-26957 GCF_963922945.1 uncultured Pseudoalteromonas sp.
CTCCAAGAAAGTTAAATACGACCTTGAAGCTTAAAATGAGAGATGGTATCTACAGCCAAAACTTAACATTATAGATAGGATTTACTTGTAGATGCACAACTTGTTGACGTGGCAGGATAAATTAAAGGTAATAAAAAAGCGTGATGCCAATACCACGCTTTTAAATCAATTTTAAATAAACTATAAAGTTTACTCGCTTTCATCTTCCATAAAGCGTTGTAATTGATCTTTTAAGTTAGGCGGTACGCCTTTAATGACCAGTGTATCTGTTGCTTCGTTATAAGTTACGCGCTCACCTAAGTGCTTGCGCTCAAAACTAATACTGACACCGCCGCCTAAGCCCGAGAACTTAACCATGCTGGTGACCGTTTTTTTATCGACAGGGAAAGAGTCTTCTAAGTCATAGCTTTGCTCTTTACAGAAATTATCAAACGGGCTGTCATCACCTTTTGTTAGTGTTGCCGAAAGCTCACTTACGCTTGCATCTTCGCCCGTGGTTACGCAATCGTTACAGTAGTCAAATACTTGCTTACGTAGCTCATCTTTTTCTGATTTATCAAACTCTTGCTCTGATAGATAATCTTCAACTGCACTAAGCATAACTTGGCTTTGTTGTTTAGGATCTATGCCCTCTTCACAGCCTAAAAAGTCTAAGAAAAAGTCAGCTACTTTTCGCCCTGCACGCCCCTTAATAAACGAGATATAGCGATTATCGTCAGCTTGGGTATCCCATGCGCTTAAATCAATACGAGCTGCTAATTGCATGCGTGATATATCTAAATGGCGCGACGCTGCTAAATCAAGCTCAGAGGTCATGCTGTAGTGCTCTTTTATGTTGATCATAGCAATTAGCATGTAATCAGTAGCCACATACTGATAATGACAAAATACTAAATAACCAGTTTCGCTAAATGCGTACTTATCAAGCTCTTCTTTTAAAACAGTGGATGCTTGCTCGGTCATGTGCCAAAAGCCTAGTTCGTCATTTCGATAGCTTTGCATTGCCGATGCGACAACGCTGTTTTTATCACCACTAAATGCACAATAACCTTTGCCTGGCTTTGAGTTGTATGCATGATGGAGTTGTTCGATAAAAACAGCGACTTTATCGTTTATCACCATTTCATCGTTTCGTAGGTGAATTTGCGTATCGTCGTCTTTTTTGTCTACATAATGAACGACTAATTTTTTAACGTCTGTTGTCATCTTTGTTTTTCACGCCTCTGGTGTTAAAATACGGGAATATAACTCTTTTATTGAACCAACTGATGCCAATCTTATCAAAATACTCTAATGAAGAAGTAGAACAAATCGTCGATCAGCTCATTGATGTGCTAACGCAACATAATGCGCCGGTTGATTTAAGCCTTATGTGTTTAGGAAATTCTATCACGCATATCCTAAAAGAGCATGTACCTGCAGGGAAAAGACAAGCCGTTACTGAAAACTTTGCTAAAGCACTTGCTCAGTCGGTTAAATAAACTATATGAATTTATCGCAGCACAATCAGTTTTCGTCTAAAGCGAGTCAATTATTAAGTTGGGGCCACTGGTTCACTTTTGCAAATATTGGTTTAGCGCTTTTTATTAGTCTAAGCTTTTTATTTGCTGATTCACCGCCAACTAGTTTTATGGGTATAACTTATATGCTAGTGACGTGGCTGAGCCATACGAGCTTTATTGCTTTTTTAGCATTTGTGCTGACGGTATTTCCATTAAGTTTAGTTTTTCCTTACCCACGACATATTCGAGGCATGGCTGCGGTTATTGCCACTCTTGGGGCGTCTATTTTAACACTTGATGCTTACGTATATGTTAATTTAGGCTATCACTTAAGCTCATCGGCATTACCTGAAATTATTTCGCTGCTTTGGCACCGACTTACCAGCTCACCAACGCTTACTACGTTGCTTGCCGGTGGTATTGTTTTACTCATTCTTGGTTTTCAGTTAATTGTTAGTAACTACACTTGGAAGCACCTAGCCCGCTTAAAACAACTTAAATTTGCCCGTTTTGCGAGTTCGTTTTTAGTACTTTGTTTTGCACTTAGTCACAGCATTCATATTTGGGCTGATGCAAATCTTAAGTTTGATATAACAAAACAAGATAACGTTTTACCGCTTTCGTACCCTACGACCGCTAAAAGCTTATTAGCAAAAAATGATTTACTCGACATTGAAAGCTATAAACAAGCTCATAATGTAAGAATTAATAATCAAAACGTTAGTTATCAAATTCCTGCGCCACTGCAAAAATGTGAAGATTACACTGAGCAGCAAGTAGACATTTTTGTATTTGATACCAACGAGCAGTTAAGTCGGTTTGTTGCTAAGCATAAAAGCTTGCACAAAACGGAGCAATTTTTACAACCAACACACCATGGTGATAGTTTATTTAGCTTAGTGTATGGCTTACCCTCTTTTTATAAAATGGCTATTTTATCAGAGCAAACGTTACCCGCTTGGCAAAGCCAGCGCAGAAGTGTTGAACTTGCGGGTATAGAAAATCTAAATTTTATTAATGATCAAGCCCATTCAAACAGCGCGATAAGAATTATTAAAGGTGAAGATAACCCGTCTGCTCGCACTGATAACACACACATTTATGCATTTAGCTTAGCCAGTAAAAGCTCTGAAGTAGTCACGTCGTCGGTGTTGTATAGCTCTGATAAACGAATAACTAAAGTAGATGGGCTTATTCAACCTAGTGACATTATTGCAACCAGTGTAGGCCAATACTTAAACTGTCAGGCTGTTGTTAAACAAACCATGCTTGGTGAAAACCTGTATAAGAAAAAAGCCGATACGGGTGTTAACTACTCACAAGGTGTGGTTATTGCTTATAAAAAAGATAGAATTACATTAATAGACTCAGACGGTAACTATAAAAATATATCTGCCGCTGAAGGTTTTTCTATTGAACAAAGTCTCGACATCCCATTTTTAGTACAAAGTATTAAAAGGCTAAAAACCTACACACAATAGCCCTATCCCTTAACCTAGCTTGCTATAACACCAAGCTAGGTTATATTTACTAAACCATAGTAATTGTTCAGGGATGATTTTTATGCAAGTACACATACTTTTTTTATGCGCACTGATGGTATGCGCGCTACCTGTGAACGCACAAAATGCCACTACCTATTATAAGTGCGTAACAAAAAATGGGACTACCTTTTCACAATTCCCATGTAATGACAACGCCACTGCCTATACAATTAATACTGTTTCTGGCATCAATACAGCACCAGCACAAGATTTCACAAAAGAGTTAAATGCGTTAGAGCGTGAGCGTATTGTGCGCGATCTAAACGCTGAACTCAGAAGTAATACCAATAAATTAGCAATTATAAAACGCGAAAAAGACCGCGCAGAGTACAACCAACACCAGCGGCTAAATCGCATTTTAGACGATGAAGACAAAAAGTTAATTAGTAAAGATATAACTAAGCAATTAAAAATAATAAATAAAGATTATAAAAAGCAAACCACCGAAATTGAAAAGCGCATTAAAAAGTTGGAGAAAAAAATAGCCTCTTATCAATAGCGCTGTTGCTATCACACTCAATTATGCTTTAAGCTCAGAGTATAAAAACTGAGAATATTTATCTTGGTTTTAAACTTAAAATAACATACCCTTAACAACTATAGAGTTAAAGCTCTAATGTGTATAACGCTACAGCCCCCCTTACATTTATACATGCTGTTCTAAAATCGTTATATACACTTTTTTAAGGAGTGTTTATGCAGCCACGCCACATAGCTGAATTAATTTTAACGGGGTTTAAAAAGCATTATCAGTTGTTTCAAAAAACCACCGCTCTAGCCCCGCTTGCCTTTGCAAATCGCGACTGGCAGCAGATTAATAAAATTAGCAAACTGCGCATTAGTTATTACGATGACAGAGTAAACGAAACCACTAAAGCCTTAAAAAACGCACAGTTAACTGAGCGATTAGATGAACACTTGTGGCTTGAGGTAAAAAAGCTATACCAACACTTTTTGTGTTTTCACCCGCAAGCCGAACTTGCCGAAACTTTTTATAACTCAGTGTTTTGCCGTTTGTACCACAGGCGCTATTTTCATAACGACTTTATATTTGTACAAGCCACGTTAAAAGATGCGCCAGCTATTCCTGTTGAGGCCGAATACCGCAGTTATTTCCCGGTAGTTGATGGTTTAAAGCCCACTATAAAGCGTATTATTGAACATTTTGATTTTAAAGCTTCGTTTGTCAATTTAGAGCGCGATATACGCTTGCTCGTAAAAGCATTTTACAAACAAGCGCCCGACACTCACCACCAGCCTTGGCAAATGCGCTTTGATATTTTGCACGCGCCATTTTATCGTAATAAAGCAGCTTACATAGTCGGTCGAGTAGTATCACAAAGCGGTGTACAGCCTTTTATTATTGCCGTATTGCACCATGAAGATAAAGGATTATACCTCGATGCGCTGTTGACCAAATCATCACAAATGCGGGTTATTTTTGGCTTTGCACGGGCATATTTTATGGTTGAGACTCATGCCCCCTCAGCAATGGTACGATTTTTAAATCAACTAATGCCAAATAAAACACTCGCTGAGCTATATAATGCGATTGGTTTTCATAAACAAGGGAAAACTGAGTTTTACCGTGAGTTTTTACATCACTTGTCTCATTCAGATGATGACTTTATTATCGCACCAGGCACCCCTGGTATGGTAATGATGGTATTTACGCTGCCCTCTTTTGGTTATGTATTTAAAATTATTAAAGACAAATTTGGCGAAAGCAAACCGTTTGGCCGCGATACCGTGCTGAAACGTTACCAACTAGTAAAAAGTCATGATCGGGTTGGCCGTATGGCCGACACGATAGAATACTCTAACGTCGTATTTCCTTTAGCCCGCTTTGATAGTAATTTACTGGCGCAGCTACATAAAACTATTGGCTCATCTATGGTGATTGAAGGTGACTGGCTCATCATTAAACACTTATACATTGAAAGGCGCATGACACCGCTTAATTTATTTTTAGAAAACGCGAGTGAAGAAAACGCCGCCGATGCAATAGAAGAGTACGGCCAAGCACTTAAAGAAATGATCGCGGTAAATATATTCCCAGGCGATATGCTGCTTAAAAACTTTGGCGTGAGCAAACACAAACGCATTATTTTTTATGATTACGATGAAGTTCAATACTTAACAGATATGAACTTTAGGGCCTTACCTAAGGCCAAAAGCTATGATGATTACTTAACCGATGAGCAAAGTTATTCCGTAGCACCACAAGATGTATTTCCTGAGCAGCTGTGTACTTTTGTTATGCCCAACCCAAAATATAAACAGTTTTTGCTCAGTACACACCCCGAGCTTGTTGACGTAAACTTTTGGAAGCAAGCTCAACACAATATAAAAATGGGTCATGTTAGCCACATCTACCCCTACCCGACAGCACAACGCTTTATTCATCACTGGTAAGCGTTAAAGGACACACAATGAATATAAGTAAAATAGATTTAAATTTGCTGGTTTACCTCGACACCCTGTTACGTGAGTGTAATGTAACCCGCGCCGCAAACCAATTAAGTATAACTCAACCAGCGATGAGTAATGGCCTCAAACGTTTACGCAACTTATTTAATGATCCAATTTTAGTACGCACGAGCGAAGGAATGGTTCCAACAGAGCGTGCTATAGAGCTTCAGCCTGTTATTCGCGGTATATTAATGACTTTAGAGGAAACCCTTGCACCGAATCGCGAATTTGAAGCAAGCCAAAGTAAACGTGTATTTAGAATAATGGCCAGTGACTACGCAGCCAGCACTTTAGCGCCAAAGCTTTTAAGTAAACTACATGAAGAAGCCCCCGATACTACCTTAGATATACTCACGCCAAGTGATGTCACGTTTCATGATGTTGAAAATGGTAAAGTGGATATGGCCATTAACCGCTTTGAAAATCTGCCGCAATCTTTTCATCATAAACGTATTTGGAAAGACAGCTTTTGTTGCTTAGTAAAAGCCGACAACCCCATTATTGAAAACTTTAGCCTAGATAGCTATTTAAAAGCCCGCCATATATGGGTAAGTAAAACCGGCTTTGGGGTTGGCGTAGGAATGGACCCTAAGGATGTACAAAAACTAGGTTGGGTTGATGAAGCACTTGCCCATTTTGGTAAACACCGAAATATTGCCACATTTACTCGTAATTACCACGTAGCCATTCATTTAGCCAAAGAGCAAAATTTAGTCGCCACTCTTCCCTCAAAAGCTGCCAATATTTACTTAGATGACGCAGGTCTTAAAATTTTAGAGCCGCCATTTCCTATACCGCCTTTTGAGCTTGATATGATTTGGAGCCCCTTACTGCATCGCGATGCAAGTCATATTTGGTTACGCCAAAAAGTAGCTGAGGTGGCTGAGGAATTAAAATAACGTTATTACAAAAGGTATGTAAAATTTGCGAGGTTTCTTGTGTGTTTAAGATACCTCGCGGCACCAAAACAAAACAATAACATTATAAATCAAAAGCTTATAAAAAATATTTATATTGGAATGCCCTTTGCTCTGTTTATTATGAAATTTAAATTCATGTATAGAGAGGTCATTATGAATACCCATCAAGGAACCGAAGCAACTCATATTACTGACATCATCCAAGTAATGAACAGTGGCATAGACTTTTATCAAAAAGCGCAAGAGAAAGTTGAAGACCCAGCCATTGGCGCATTATTTCAACGCATGATTGACGCACGAAAAGTAAGTGTTGAGCGCTTGCAGCCTTATGCAGTTAACGAAAAAGGCGAGCGTGAAGACGGCTCATCTTTTGCTGTAGAAGCACGCAGAGCTTACACAGCGCTACTTACTACGTTTAGCTCTGATAACGATGAAACATACGTTAAAGAGCTTGAAGAGGTAGAAGATAAAACCCTTGAAGAAATTAAAGCAGCCATGGATAAACCACAGCCAGCCGATTGTGAAGCTGCATTAGCTAAAACTTTACTAACCATGCAAAGTTGCCATACCGAAATGAGCCGCATGCAAAAACATTAATTTGTAATTGTATATATTTAAAACCCAGCCTAGCCGCTGGGTTTTCTGTATTACAAGCTTTATGTACAACACAAAAAAGGGCCTTACGGCCCTTTGAACTTAAATAACATAAGGGAGTGTTATTTATTAAAAGCGGTATTCTGCACCTACGTAGTAGTATGCACCGTTAAAACCAAATGGTGCAGAGCGGCGAGAGTATTCAAATACACCATCGCTGCTTACAATTGTATTACCGTTAGCGTCTACAATTGTGCCCGAACGTGAGTTACCAATGGTGTTTTTATCTGGGTACACGTCAAATAAATTATTTGCACCAATATTTACAGATAAACCTTCAGTCACGAAGTAGTTAACTTTAACGTCAGTTAAAATTTCCGCGCCGTAGGTTTGGCGCCCACCATCTTCTACTGTGTATTCACCAAAGCGGTTAAGTGAAAGGTTTACAGTCCAGTCACCACGCTGATAAAACGCACTTAAATTAATGCGATCTTCAGGTTGCCACTCTTCAATAATTGAAATTTCTTGATCAGAAAAAACATCTTCAACCGGCACGGTTTCAAGCCCTGAGCCTGATGGCGTAAATAACGACACCACCTCAGTTTCTGTAAAGTTAGCCGCTAATGTAAAATCAAGCGTGCCGCCTAAGCCCTCGGTATTCCAAGTAGCTACAAAATCAATACCCGAAGTTTCAGTATCAGCACCATTTAAGAAAAACTGCCCTGCACCAGCGCCTGAGCTAATTAATGCTGCATCTAGGCTTGAAGACAGCCCTTTGCCTAAACGATTACTAAT
Organism: uncultured Pseudoalteromonas sp.; assembly: GCF_963922945.1. GTDB lineage: Bacteria > Pseudomonadota > Gammaproteobacteria > Enterobacterales > Alteromonadaceae > Pseudoalteromonas. The sequence continues at coordinate 7,828 of NZ_CAWUKC010000052.1, forward strand.
TACTATGCGGTCGTCAATATCAATTGAGTAGTAATCCACAGTAACATTAATGTTATCCGTCACGTTGTAGACAATACCTAAACTACGGTTTTGAGATTTTTCTTCTTTTAGCTTTGGAATACCTAAACTTTGTGCAAGGGTTGAATCGTTTCTAAATGTACCGACTTCTTCAGCAACGAGTGAGCCATCTTCTGCTACAACGAACTGCGTACTAATATTGTTAAAGTATAGTTGCTGCATAGAAGGTGCTCTAAAGCCTGAGCTTAATGCACCGCGCAGTGACACATCATCCGTAATTGCCCAATTACCCGCAAGCTTAAAGTTTACCGTGTCGCCAAAGCCTTTGTAATTATCGTAACGTAGTGCGCCTGATAAAATAACATCTTCAATTAGATAGGTTTCAGCATCAAGGTAAAACGAAATTACATCGCGCGACTCATCAACTGATGACGCCGGCGAAGAGCCACCAAAGCCTTGCGTGCCGCCAGAGGCATCTTCTGATCCAACTCCGCCACTTAAACCACTATAAATACTTACTCCATCAAGGGTGTCGTAATCACGATAAGCATATTCGCTGCCCTCTAGAATGCGGTATTCATCGGTACGAATTTCGGCACCCATAGCCAGTGAGTAATCATCAAAGTTTTGTGTAAAGTCGATATTAATGGTTTGCAGTGATAGCTCCATGCCATAAGCATAAGCTTCACGCGGGATAGTGCTGCGAATATCAGCGGCACTTAAACCTTGCTCGTAACGTAAAAAGTTAGCGTAAGAGGCATTAATAGTATCGCTTGTTGTGTAATCAATGCTGTTTTCACCGTAGGTGTACGATACATCTAAGCTCGCGTCGTTATCAAAATCGGTTTTGTAGCCAAAGTTGTAAGAAATATCATCAATGGTGGTATTAATTTTAGGTAAAAAGCCCAGCGGAATAGTTGCATCGTTATCTTGTAAAACCGGGTTACCACCTGCATTTGCATTATGGCGGAAAAACGCTGCTGATTCGTTATCGCGCGTTGAATACGTAATAAAGCCGTAAAGCTCGCCATCACCCAATTCATAACCGGTATTAACCGTTAAGCCAAACTGCTGCGAGTCAGCATCACCAATTCTAAAGGTATCTCTATTTGCAGTCAGCTCACGTGGATCGCCTGCCAATAACGTACCGTCGCTAAGCTCCGTACAGCCATAAAACTGACACGAGCCGTGCAAACCTGCGCGGTTAGTAGGCGCGCGGTCGCGGTAGTTAAGTGTGGCATTTAAGTAGCCGCTATCGCCTAGGGCAAACCCTTTATTAAAATCTACATTTACGGTTTCGCCATCGCCCTCTGAGTACTCGCCGTAATTAACGGCCGCTTTACCGCCCTCACTGCCATCTTTTAGTACAATATTAATTACACCGGCAATTGCATCTGAGCCGTATTGCGCTGCGGCGCCATCTCGTAATACTTCTATACGTTTAATAGCTGAGGCTGGAATAGCGTTCATATCGGTGCCTGCGGTACCACGACCTACTGAGGTATTGATATGAATAATACTTGCCTGATGACGGCGCTTACCATTAATCAGCACCAATGTTTGGTCAGGCCCTAAGCCACGCAGTGTTGCTGGTCGTAAGGCATCAGTGCCGTCACTGATTGACGAGCTTGAAAAGTTAAACGAAGGTGCAATCGCTTGTAACATACGGCCAACTTCAGTTTGGCCTGTGTTTTCTAGTGCTTCAGCACTTAAAATATCAACGGGTACCGGTAAGTCTTCGACTGAGCGCCCAGCGACGCGGCTACCAACAATAGCAATTTTTTCTATTTTCTCTTGTGCACCTTCTTCTGCTGCATTCACACTGTGTGAATTTGCTGCAAGTAATACTGGTAATACAGCTGCACTAACCCCTGAAAGCTTCATCATGTTGTTATCTTTCCTATTGATTTGTTTGAGTTTTATTCTCAGTAAACCATTTTGATCGACAACCGCATCGAGCTCAGTCCCATTCAATAATGCTTGTAATGCATCAAACTGGGTATAAAAACCATAAACCGAATTTGCTTGATAATTTTTAGCTAGCTCATAGGAAAACACCACGGTTTGCTCTGTTTGCTTGGCAAATTCTATTAACGCTTTGTCTGCTCGCTGCGCTTGAATATCAAATTGCACCATTTGCTCTATGGTCTGTGTTGCCCCTTGCACACTCATGCTAAAAATAGCCGGAGCAAGAACACTTAAGCCACTCACTAGATGCATTTGGTTACTGCGCAACGTTAATAAACAGCTGGCAAACAAAAATCCTCTATAGTTTTTTATCTTTTTTTTAAATTTTTTTTTACTATTTGCATTTAAAAAAGCAACCTCAACTAACATGTGTTTAATGTGCATAACATTTCTTATGATTTAGTTTGTTGTGTTAGGGTTACCATATGTTCACCTAAATGCGTGTGCTCAATTGCAAAATTAGTCTGTAAACTTTCAAGCAGCCCTTCAACATCGCCCGCTTTAAATACACCCGCCACTTTTATGTTGGCAAGTTCTGCTGTTGCCAGCTCAAAACGCGTAGAAGTGTAGCGACTTACTTCATTTAAGGCCTCGCTTAAATGCTCACCATTAAAAATTAACATGCCGTTTTGCCACGCTAAATCGCGTTGTACATCATCCACAGAAAGCTGTGTAATAGGCTTAGTAATACTTTGTTCAATGATGGCTTTTTCACCTGAAGTGACAATATTAGCGTTAATATTTCGTATTTTTGCAGTATTGTTATCTGCTAATTGATACCCTTGGAAATCGTGCGCGCTGACTGCAACACTCGGGTCGGTGATCATTACTTTACCTTCGGTTACAACAAGCTCTAAATCAGAGCTTGTGTTGCGCTGTACATTAAACACTGTGCCTAATGCTGTAAAACTCTTATCACCTGCCATCACGCTAAATGGGCGCGATGCATCTTTTGCTACATTAAAACGCCCTTCACCTCTATTAAGTAACAGTTGACGACGCCCTTTGCTATAAGCAACCTCTAGCAAGCTATTTGTATTTAACTGTACAATTGTACCGTCAGGTAATACATATGTGGCTTGCTCACCCACTTTCGTAGTATAAATTTTTGTGTAGTTTATTTTAGCCAGATCAGCGTTGTAGCCATTTTCCAAGTTAATTAATAAATAACTACATACCATTAGCGCCGCAAACAAGCTTGCTGCAATAGCCCCTGAAAATAACCTTTTTGGCTTTTGAGGCTTTACGCTTCTGTGCGGAAATAAACTACTTAGCTCATTCAATACTGCCAATTCGTCCCAAAGTTGGGCAAGCTCATATACCGCATCTTGATGAGCAGTACTTTGTATCATCCAAAGTTTAAACTGCTCTTTTTCGGCTTCAGTAAGGCCTCTGTCTATGGCACTGATCCATTCGCAGGCTTTTTCTAAAATTAGATCTTTAGAGGTAAATTGATGCACATTATTCATTTTACCGCCCTCTTAATCGGATGAGCTTCATCACACGCAGATTGATTAGGGCTTTGTTCATATTCTTTCATGTATAACATGGTTTGTAATAAACCTTTGGCAATGTGTTTTTCTACCGTGCTTTCACTTAATTGCATGTGTTGGGCAATCTCTTTTTGGCTCATACCGTACACTTTTTTAAATATAAAACATTTACGAATAGAAGAATTTAATTGATCCGTTGCCCTGCAAAAAAGTAAAAATCGCTCTTTTGAGGTGTATTCATCCTCAAGTTGGGAGGATTTAAGTAACGGGGGGAGCTCTGTGTTATGCTCTAACGAATCATTAAACTTGTTATCCCACTTGGCAATATGATTAAGCGCCAAATGCTTTGCAGTTTTTAACATATAACTGCGTCTAAATTGAATATCTTGATTTAAATCAGCTTCGTAGCTTTTGATAAAAGTTTCTTGCACAATATCTTCTACGTCATCAGGCTGTACAATACGCGACACAAAGCGTTTCAACTGCTTTGTGATATCAAAAAATGTTGCTGCCATATTAACGTCGGTAGTCATCCTTAACTCATGCCTATTGTTATTTTTATTACCGATAGATTACGAGTTTTTGGCATAAAAACAAGCGTAAATGTTAATTTAGCGTTGTTTAGGTAGGTTTTGAGTAAACAGGAGATAAAATGAGTAAGCTTTTAGATTACATAAGACTCAGTTTTTTTGCTGCAGGCTTACTGCTTGGGGTACAAATACCCGCGTTTGTAAGTGACTACGGCCAAGCTTTACAAGTACATTTAATAGAAGCGGACAACGCATTAGCCCCATTTCAAAAAGATGCTCAAAACTACTTTAATAATGATTTAAACGAGCTAATTACCCATTACGAAAATATTGATGATGTTATTATTGGCAAAGGGGCTGAGCATATAAAAGCGCTTGCTAATCGACAAAAAGTCTTACAAACAGCTGTTTATGACTTCAAACGATCGCCCTATTTATATACCTTAACCAGCGATTTTCTCACCGTAAAAAAGCAAGTATGGCAACGCTTTGAAGGGCAAATAGTGTTAAAAAAAGATTCCATAATAGCAGCGCTTGTTAGTGCCATTATTATTGCTGTTTTTGCCGAATTAGCAGGCTTTGTTATGTTGGTTATCGTTAAAGGCTGCTATAACCGCCTATTCACAGCGCGTAAATAAAGATTTCATAAATTCATAAAACACCTCTGTTTTACGGGTTGTTAAGCTATTTTGCGGGCGCAAAAACCAAACCGGTGCGTCACTTTGTGCCATTGCGTTGGGCATCACTTCGACCAAGTTGCCCGCTCTTAGCTCATCGTTTATGGCTATTTTAGATTTAATGGCTATGCCATGCCCAGCAAGGGCTGCTTGTGTCATGTTATCGGAGTTTGAAATCGTAAAGCGCGTTTTGGCATGAAAGGTGTGTATTTTATTAGCCTCGTCATATAGTTTTAATTGCCTTTGCCAAGGCAGGCACACCCAATAGTGCTCGCTAAGTTCAGCTAATGTACTCGGCATACCATGCTTTTTTATATAATTTGGTGCAGCACATAAAATACGCGAGTTGTTTATAATTTTACGCGAAAGCAGCCCTGAATCTGTTAATTGCCCTACCCTTATAGCCACATCCTGTGCATCATCAACCACATTGACAAAATGATCAGTAATTAAAAAGTCGAGTTTTAGTTCTGGGTATTGGCTTTCAAACTCGGTCAGTTTTGGCATAACATATTTTGAAAAAACCCACGGCGGCATTGTCACACGTAATAACCCACTTACCGACGAGCTACGTGCGCCAATGCTATGCTCGGCATCGTGCAGCGCTTCTATAATTGCCCCTACGCGTTGATAAAACAGCTCGCCAGCAGGCGATAGTCTAACCCGCCTACTGTCTCTAAAGACCAAAACAGTACTTAGCGCACGCTCTAGCTTACTAAGGCGATGGCTTACTGTTGCAGGTGACAAGCGCTGCTCACGTGCGGCAGCAAGCACTCCTTTATTTTCGACTACAGCAATAAACGTTTCTAAGTCACTTAAGTTATACATATGCGAGGCTAGGCAGTTTTTAATGTTTAATATTTTCGAATGAAGCTTTCACTTTTGCAATGTTTATTTAAATAACCAAAACACTCATACTCATGTTAAATACAAAGTTGAGGTTTAAAAAATGAGTTTAAAAGCACAAATAGACGCTTATAACGTGGAAAAAGCAGCCAAATTGCCAGCGGATGTGTTGGCTTTAATGGACACTACCAATGAAGAGCTTATAGCGCAGCATATTAAAAATAATGCTTTGCAAGTGGGTGATAAAGTAAGCAACTTTAATTTAAATAACCACAACGGTGAAAATATTGAGCTAAATGATTTATTAACTAAAGGCCCAGTCATTATTAGTTTTTACCGCGGCGGGTGGTGCCCATATTGTAATTTAGAGCTAAAAGCACTCAATGATCACTTACCACAATTTAAAACTCAAAGTGCTCAGCTCATTGCAATATCGCCACAACTCCCTGATGAAACACTCTCAACAACGCAAAAAAATGACCTTGAATTTGATGTACTCTCGGACGTGAGTAATGAAGTGGCTGAAAAATTTGGCTTACTGTTTACTCTCGATGAGCGTATTCAAGCGCTTTATACGCAATTTGGGATTGATTTTGAACATTACTACGGCGATAAAAGCTATCAATTACCTTTACCAGCGACGTATGTAATAAATCAACAGGGCATAATTACTTACGCATTTCTAAACGAAGACTACACCCTACGCGCAGAGCCTGCTGATGTAATGGCCGCCCTTGAATCGGAGCACAAGTAATGTCTATTTTAAAATCGTTAAAAACACTTAGCCTCTCACTACTTGTAGGTAGCAGCTTAATTTCTGGTTTAGCACAAGCTGAGGAAAAACCTACACAGGTAAAACCGAAAGTACTTATTTTTGATGTAAACGAAACACTACTCGATTTAACTTCAATGCGTACCTCGATTGGTAAAGCGCTTGGTGGGCGTGAAGATTTATTACCACTGTGGTTTTCGACCATGTTGCATCACTCGCTTGTTGATACAGTCAGTGGCAATTACCATGATTTTGGCCAAATAGGTGTGGCGTCATTACTTATGGTTGCGACCAATAACAATATTGATATAACCAGCGAACAAGCAAAAACAGCCATCGTCACCCCGCTTTTAACTTTGCCACCGCATGACGATGTAAAAGAAGGACTGGCAAAACTCAAAGCACAGGGCTATAAATTAGTAAGCCTTACGAATTCTTCAAACAAAGGTGTTAAAGCCCAGTTTGAGAGCGCTGGATTAATGTCGTTCTTTGATGCGCGCTACAGCATTGAAGATATTAAAATTTATAAACCAGACTTACGTGCTTATGAGTGGGTGTTAACAAAATTAAATGTAAAAGCAAATGAAGCAATGATGGTTGCGGCGCACGGTTGGGATGTTGCAGGTGCAAAAGAAGCCGGCTTACAAACAACCTTTATAGCCCGCCCAGGTAAAACACTTTACCCACTGGCTAAAAAACCTGACCATGTTGTGAAAGATTTACATGAATTAGCCGCTCTACTTAAATAAGCACGTACCGCGCTAATTAATCAATACCCAAGCGGCTGATGTTAGGATGACATTGGCCGCTTTTTTATTACTAAAAACCACGTATAAACAAAGTATTTAAGGTTTTTATCTGCTAGCAATTTACTCCCCACAACGCTACTATTTAATGAATACGCAGTGGAGATAATTATGAACAGTCAAAGATTAAGCGAATTTGAAGAGTACTTTCAAATAAATGAAAGTATTCGGGTAAACTTATTTGCTGTAGATAATCAGTTAGTGCCGCAATCTCAACTCGCACTTGAAGACGACATACCTCCTCTATTTAAGCTGGCTAACGAAGTCAGTGAGCTTGAACAGGCCTCTTTAAGACCCCTGAGAAACTTAGGCGATTTAGCACAAGAGCTAGCAGCTTTTTTACAAGCACAGTCGCGTAAAATTGATTTAATAATGAGCCACATTTTAGCCTCAGAGCAAGCGCAAGATAATGCCATCCATTGCGATAGCTACGGCGGAGGCGGCATACGCTTTACTTCTCCCGATGTATACGCAATAGGCCAAGCTTTTAGAACAAAGCTATTTTTGCACCACGAAGCCTCAGCTGTTTACTGCTATACGGAAGTTGTCGCCGTTGAAAAACAAGACAGCGACCACTACCAATACACATTGCTGTTTACTGCAATAAGAACCACAGACCAAGAATTAGTGGTAAGGGCCAGCTTACATGCACAAACACGCCAGCTAAAAAAACGCCAAGAACTTGAGCAAATTGACGATGATTCAAGCAGCGAGAAATAGCTGACATATGCATGTAAAATGCTAAACTAGCGCCACCGTAATTTGTATCAAAACTTCATGAACTTTAGACTTTTACCTGAATGGGCTAAGCAAGATGCCGTTATGCTTACTTGGCCCCATGCACAGACCGATTGGGCAGATACGCTTGAACGCGTAGAGCCTGTGTATGTTGAGCTTGCAACGCATATCACCGCAGTGCAACAGCTTGTTATTGTGGCCCATAACACGACACTTAAACGCCACATTACTGCATTGCTAACAAAAGCGAATATAGACTTAAGCCAAGTACACTTTGTTGTTACGCCAACAAACGATACGTGGGCGCGCGATCACGGCCCTATTACCTGTGCAAATATTAACGATTCCCGCCAACTTAAAATATATGATTTTATCTTTAATGGCTGGGGCAATAAGTTCGAAAGTGCGCTGGATAATAAAATTAATGCAGTACTGGTAAACGAGCTCAGTAATTCAAACACTCAGTACCAAGCCCTTGATATGGTACTTGAAGGCGGCGGTATTGAAATTAACGAACACGGTGTGTTGCTTACAACCAGCGAATGTTTGCTAAACAAAAACCGCAACCCTGATTTATCATCAGGCGATATTGAGTCAATTTTAAAAACGCATTTAGGCGCCACTGACTTTTTATGGGTAGATCATGGCTATTTAGCCGGTGATGACACCGACAGCCACATTGACACACTGGTACGTTTTGCACCAAACAATACACTGGTGTACGTTAAGTGCGATGCTAGAGACGATGAGCACTTCAGCGCATTAGATGCGATGGAAAAACAACTACAAAACTTTAAAACGCAAAATAATACCCCATATACGTTAATTGATTTGCCGTGGCCAAAGCCGGTGTTTGATGATGACAACACCCGCTTACCGGCAACGTATGCTAATTACTTAATCATTAATAATACGGTACTTGTGCCAACCTATAATGATGAGAGAGACACACTCGCTCTTGCGCAAGTACAAAAAGCATACCCAGAGCACACTATTGTTGGCGTTAATTGCCTTCCTATTATTGAACAATTTGGTAGTTTGCATTGTATTACCATGCAATTACCGCGTGGATTTTTAGCTGGAGCAGCACAATGACAAGCCCTGCCAAATTAACCGTTGCCTTAGTGCAACAAACGAACAATGATAACGCCGAGCAAAATATGGCTAAGTCGATTGCGGGCATTCGTGATGCGGCTTCGCAAGGCGCGCAGCTTGTAGTTTTACAAGAACTACATCGCAGTTTGTACTTTTGCCAAACAGAAAATGTTGATGTGTTTGACTTGGCCGAAACAATCCCAGGCCCCAGCTCAAATACATTAGGTGAGCTTGCCAAGGAGCTAGGTATTGTAATTGTGGCTTCACTGTTTGAAAAACGCGCCACTGGGCTTTATCACAATACCGCTGTGGTACTTGAAAAAGACGGCAGCATTGCCGGTAAATACCGTAAAATGCACATTCCTGATGATCCGGGCTTTTACGAAAAATTTTACTTTACCCCAGGCGATTTAGGTTTTGAGCCAATTCAAACCTCAGTAGGTAAATTAGGGGTATTGGTGTGCTGGGATCAATGGTTTCCAGAGGCGGCGCGTTTAATGGCTATGGCCGGCGCAGAGGTCTTAATTTATCCTACAGCCATTGGGTGGGACCCTCGTGATGACAGCGATGAACAAACCCGCCAAAAAGACGCGTGGGTAATAAGCCAGCGAGCGCACGCGGTTGCGAACGGCGTACCTGTTATTAGCTGTAACCGTGTAGGCCACGAAAATGATCCTAGCGGACAAAGCGAAGGCATTCAATTTTGGGGTAACTCGTTTATAGCAGGCCCACAAGGCGAAATGCTCTCAGAGGCAAATAATTCCGATGAGCAAATTTTAGTCGTAGAGCTTGATCAAAAAGCCTCAGAAAACGTAAGACGTATTTGGCCGTACTTACGTGACCGCAGAATTGATCACTATCAAGACTTAACAAAAATTTATCGAGACTAAATAACTACACGGCGTTTGTATTCAAACGCCAATAATAAAATGGAGCACTAAATGGCGTTTGAGCAATGGGCAGCCTTGCCTTGGGTAAAATCTCAAAAAGATAAAATTCAATGGGGGCAGCTAACTGGCAGTGCATTAAGTATAGCCATTGCAGAAGGTGTTAAACAACAAAACAGTTTAGTGCTCATTGTAACGCCAGATACGCCAAGCGCATTACGACTTGAAACCGAACTTGAATACTTACTACCCGATAACCCGGTAATGGTATTTCCTGATTGGGAAACCTTGCCGTATGACCATTTTTCGCCGCACCAAAATATTATTTCAGCCCGTTTAGCCACACTGAATACGTTAAAAAACGAGCAGCAAAGTGTACTGATAGTACCTGTATCTACCTTGATGTTACGTACTGCGCCCGCATCGTTTATTTATGGCTCTACCCTTAATTTTAAAGTAGGCGATAAGCTCGACACCCATAACTTGCGCAGTAATTTAGAACAAGCAGGGTATTTAAACGTACAACAGGTAATGGAGCACGGCGAATACGCAATACGTGGCTCTATTGTTGATTTGTACCCGATGGGCAGTGTACACCCCTTTAGGCTCGACTTTTTTGATGACGAGCTCGACTCTATTCGCTTATTTGACGTTGAAACCCAGCGATCAGATGACAAGGTAGATAAGATTGAGTTACTTCCTGCGCATGAATTTCCAACCAACGAGTCTGACGTTGAGCGCTTTAGAATAAACTATCGCGATAAATTTGGTGCCAGCTCAGAGCAAGACTCTGTTTACATGCAAGTCAGCAAAGGTACGTGGCCCGCCGGTATTGAATACTACATGCCGCTATTTTTTGAACAGCTTGCCACCATTTTTGATTACTTACCTAACACCACAACAGTTATGCAGTTGGGTGATTTGGAACATGCAGCTGATACTTTTTGGCACGATGTAAACGTACGCTACGAAAACCGTAAGGTAGACCCACTAAGGCCCCTACTTGCGCCGAGTGAGTTGTATCAACCTATTAATGAACTTTTCTCTAATTTAAGTAAATTTGCTCGAATCCGTTTATCGCAAGCTAAATTGCCGACTAAAGCGGGCAATAAAAACTTAAATGTGAGCGAGCTGCCGCCCCTAAGAATCGATCATAAACAGCACGAACCCTACGGGGCATTCATAAACTACGTAGCAGAGCAAAAAAAGAAAAAAAGCCGCATATTACTCAGTGTTGAATCAGACGGGCGTCGCGAGTCTTTATTAAGTGTGCTCAAACCAAGCGGCTTAAAATTTAAAGAATTTGATAGCTTACAGCAATTTACGCAAAGCCAAAGTGATGTTGGCTTAATTGTAAGCCCCCTTGAGCAAAGTGTAGTGCTTGGCACAAAGCCTAGCCTTTCAATTATTACCGAGCAAGAGCTGTTAGGTATTAAGGTATCGCAGCGTAGGCGCCGTAAACATAAATACGAAGCAAGCCAAGATGCATTAATTCGCAACCTAGCGGAACTTAAAGAAGGCCAGCCAATTGTTCACCTTGATCACGGTGTTGGTCGCTACCAAGGCTTACAAACAATTGATGCAGCAGGCGTAGTGACTGAGTTTGTGACTATCATCTACGCTGGTGAGGCAAAACTGTATGTGCCGGTATCGGCACTGCATATGCTTAGCCGTTATTCAGGCGGTGAAGAATCAAGTGCCCCACTTCATAAGCTAGGCTCAGATGCGTGGGAAAAAGCCAAAAAGCGCGCCGCCGAGAAAGTACGCGATGTGGCCGCAGAGCTATTAGATATTTACGCACAGCGCCAGGCCAAGCCGGGCAATAAGTTTGCGCTCGATGGGCAAAGTTATCGTCAATTTAGCGATAGCTTCCCTTTTGAAGAAACCGACGATCAACGCAACGCTATTGAAGCTGTACTTGGCGATATGCAATCAAACCTTGCTATGGACCGTTTAGTGTGTGGTGATGTTGGTTTTGGTAAAACGGAAGTGGCGATGCGCGCCGCGTTTGTAGCAGTAAACGATAACAAACAAGTTGCGGTACTGGTACCCACCACCTTACTTGCGCAGCAACACTATGAAAACTTTAAAGACCGTTTTGCTGATTTTCCTATAGAAGTGGGTGTACTTTCGCGCTTTAACTCATCAAAAGAGCAAAAAGACACACTCGAAAAAATGGCCGAGGGTAAGCTTGATATCGTTATTGGTACGCATAAATTAATCCAGCAAGATATTAAATTTAACGATTTAGGTTTACTGATTGTTGATGAAGAGCACCGCTTTGGCGTACGTCAAAAAGAAAAAATAAAATCACTACGTGCAGATGTAGATATTTTAACACTTACTGCAACCCCTATTCCGCGTACGTTAAATATGGCGATGAGTGGCATGCGCGATTTATCGATTATTGCCACCCCACCGGCTAAGCGTTTAGCGGTTAAAACTTTTGTGCGTCAACGTGATAGCGATTTGATACGCGAGGCTATACTGCGTGAAATTAAGCGCGGCGGCCAAGTGTACTTTTTACACAACAATGTAGAAACGATTGAGCGGGTATCGCAAGAAATCAGTGAATGGGTACCAGAGGCCAGTGTTACCTCTGCTCATGGGCAAATGCGCGAGCAAGAGCTTGAGCAAATAATGACTGATTTTTATCACCAGAAATACAATGTAATCGTGTGTACCACCATTATCGAAACCGGTATTGATGTACCTACCGCCAATACGATTATCATGGATAGAGCAGATAAGCTCGGCCTTGCGCAGCTACACCAATTGCGCGGGCGTGTCGGACGAAGTCATCACCAAGCGTATGCTTATTTATTAACCGGCGATGCTAAAGCATTGTCTAAAGATGCCACCAAACGCTTACAAGCAATTGAGTCGTTGGAAGATTTAGGCGCAGGTTTTGCCCTTGCAACACACGATTTAGAAATACGTGGTGCGGGTGAGCTATTAGGCGATGACCAATCAGGACAAATGCAAACCATTGGCTTTAGTTTGTATATGGAAATGCTAGAGCAAGCAGTTAATGCCCTTAAAAACGGCAAAGAGCCCACCCTAGAAAACTTGCTGCAGCAACAAACTGAGGTCGATTTAAAGCTCCCTGCCTTGTTACCTGATGATTACATACACGATGTTAACGCACGCCTAGGTATGTACAAGCGCATAGCAAGTTGTGCTAATCTTGGCGAGATGGATGAATTGAAAGTAGAGTTAATAGACAGATTTGGTTTATTACCTGATGCCACTAAAAACCTATTTAGCATGCAGCAACTAAAAATGCGCGCCAGCGACTTAGGCATTACAAAAATAGAGGCAAACCCTAAAGGGGGCTACTTTGAGTTTAGTCAAAATACCAAGGTTAATCCTAGCTTCATCATAGGCTTGATACAAAGTGCACCCCATGTGTACAAAATGGATGGCGCAAACAAATTGCGCTTTGCAATTAATGAGGTAAACCCTCGTGAACGCTTAAAAATGGTCACTGCAATGATTGCAGATTTCGAAAAAAAGGTTAGCCATTAATGTTGCTAAAAAAATCGCTTATCGTTTTATGCTGCTTATTTAGCAGTGCCGCATTTGCAGAACGTTGGTTTGAAGTAGAGGTGCTGATATTTAAACAGCGCCCTGCCCCGTATTTACAAGAAGACTTTAGCTTAAAACACGACCCCATTAAGGCTAAAAACACCTTAGAATTACTCACCCCGCTATACACTGAGCAGGCAATGCAAGCGTGTATAGATGGCGATAGTCGTTTTCAAAAGCGTTCATTTACCGACTCTTTAGTTAACACTAATCCACAATCTGGAGTATGTGATAACAGCATCGACTTTATGAAAAGCTACGATGAACTACCGGTGACTCCATTAGCCCCGACACAAGATACGATGGATAAACCGTATTTACTTTCGCCAGAGCAATTACAATTTAACGCTCAACGCCGAGCGCTTGAGCGCAAAGGTTTATCACCCCTGCTTCACACTGGCTGGCGTTTTGAAGGGGCAAGTAAATCGCGAGCACCCAGTATACATTTAATTTCTGGCGAGCAGATAAAACGAGAGATAACAAAAGCTTCGAGTTACTCAAACCCCGACTTTATTAGCTTAGTGCAACAAAAACCACAGCTTTTTGATACCTCAGCTGAGCCTTTGAGCTATTGGGAGTTAGATGGTTTATTTAAAATACATTTACGCCATTATTTGTATATCACTGCTAATTTTGATGTAAACCAGAAGCTTTCTAACGGAGATATAGAATCAGCTCGCTTTTCACAATTTAAACGTGTGATAAGTGGTGAGATCCATTATTTTGATCATCCTCGTATGGGTATGATTGTACAAATTCGAAAGTATAAACATTAAATCAATAGGACATAACAATGAAAAAATTCCTTATTATTGCAGCAACGTTAAGCCTTGCAGCTTGTTCAAAAGTAACTTTAGAAAACTACGAAAAGATTGAAGTAGGTATGGATAAAGCGGAGGTAGAAGCTATTTTAGGCGCTGCTGATAACTGTGTAGAAAAAACACTGCACACTAATTGCGTATGGGGTGATGAGTCTAAAAACATCGAAATTACGCTCGTCTCAGATAAAGTAACCATTTATTCTAAGCATGGCATCACACAATAACGCTGTTACCCATGTATAAATTAAAAAAGGGATAGCTGTTGCTACCCCTTTTTATTTTTTAGAGTAAATAAGCTCAATATTCACTATTTTACTACGATTTAGGGTTATTTTATAACGCTGGTATAAGGTTCTGTCTTCATCTTTTAATACCATCACCAAATTTAACTGATAGCGTCTTTCAACTGCTTGTTTAGATATCTTATTGCCATCTAAATGGTAAAGCTTACCCTCACCGCGTTTTAAATAACGGGCAAAAGGTGCCAAATTAAAGCGCATACTTTGTTGAAGCGTGTCGTAACCTGGCAGAAACTCTTTGGCAGACACACGTGTTTCACTCGCAAAATGTAGCCATTGTGCAGCGAGTTTGTTTTGCTGACGCCTTTTTGAAAATATGTTTTTTACTTCGCTAGGGATTTTCTTAAAGCGCGTGTATTCAAGCCAAATAAACTGGCTGGCAACACGATCTTTTGTGATGCTGTTTCTAAAAACAAACCGCCACTTAGGCCTTCCCCGCACAATTGCGCGCCAGATTACCCGCGTAATATCTTCTTTAAAAATTTCACGCAGGCCATAAATAACCCCTAAGATTAAAATAAGGGTGGCGGTAACTTCAGTAAAGGTTGAGCGCGCATTGAGTATAACCACCATAACAAATGCCATGATAACCGCTGTTACTGTGCCTTTAACAAAACGCTTTAGATAACTGTTTAAAAAACGTGTATTGCGATGCAAAATAACGCCATGCTCTATCAGGCGCTGCAGTAAACGCATTTTATTGGTAATACGGTTACCATCTTGTAACGTGGTTTCTGAGTTATAGTTTTGATCAAACCGGTACGCGTTTTCTTTTTTACAAAATTGTAGTAAATCGTTGCGCTCTTTAGCAAAGTCACTACTGCGCGGGCCCTCGTCTAATAACTTTAAAAACGACTGCTCCACATGCCAACTTAAATAGTTATCAGCATTGGTGTAAAACGGCACTAATTTTTCATCATCGGGGGTATATCTGCGCAGCTTTTTTAACAAGCCTTCACTTTGCTCAAATAGCTCTTGCGCGCGGGCGTAAAAAGCCCCTACCTCTTCAATTTTTAACGCATCTTTAATATCAGCATCGAGCGCTAAACGCACCTGATAACAGTACAAATTAAGGTTTTGACGGTAATCTTGCTGCTCACCTTTGTTTTTACTAACAAAGCGGCTACGCACTAAAGGTAAGTGTATGTTTTTAGCGTTATAAGCTAAGTGCGATTTAAAGTGGTTATTAAAATAAGACTCTTCACTGAGGGTTTGTGCGTTTATACCCATTTCGTTGGGAATAGAAAAGTACAAGTCGATACGCTGCTCAGAGCGAGGGGTCAGCTCTGGTTCGATGACAAAAGATAAATTTTCGTCTTGTTTTATCAAACAATTCTCCTTTTATTGAGTTTATAAGTGTACGTGCCTCCTTAATTTTGTTCAATAAAAAAGGCCCAGTAAACACTGAGCCTTTTTACGATTAATGTGCTAATTAAAACTTAACGTTTACACCAGCAAATACACGGCGACCTAGTACATCATACGTGTACGGGTCAGTGTTAGAATCGTTGTTACCTGTGTAGTAAGGAGGTTGCTTATCAAATAAGTTGTTAACACCTGCAGTTACAGACACAGTCTCGTTAAAGATGTAAGCACCGCTTATGTCATGATACACAACTGAAGGCGTTGTAGGCGCATAACATGATGACTCATCACCTTGACAGCTGTAGCTATCCATTCCTGCAATGTAGCGTGCTTTGTAGTTTGCGTTCCAAGCGTCGCCTTTCACAGTTAGCTCAAAGTTAGCTTTAACATCTGCATAACCACCAATACCAGAAGTAATTAAACCAGCGTAATCAATGCTTGATTCAACAACATCTACTAGGTACTCGTCTAGGTAAGTTACATCTAGTGATGTATTCCACGCCAGACCCGCTGCATCAAATGTGTAGTTTAAGTTTAAGTCGTAACCTTTAGTTTGCTCGTAACCTACGTTTTGTAGTTGGTTATTAAAAGCAATACGGCCAGTGCTTTGGTTAAACGATAGCGCAGCTGAGCTACATAACGCAGTACCTTGGTTAGCTAATGAACCATCTGATGCTAAACAAGAGTCAACAATGTACTGGTTGTTAACGGTCGCAATAGCGTTTTCAATTTCAATGTCGTAGTAATCTAACGTCATTGAGAAACCTTCAAACCACTCAGGCTCGTACACAATACCCGCAGTCAGCGTATCAGCTTCTTCAGGCGTTAATTGATCATTACCACCTACAGTTACTTCTGCCTGGTCTTGTGCACCTGGGAAGCTAACTTGTTCGAATGACGGTGAATTACCTGAGTATAGCTCAGCTACTGTAGGCGCACGGAATGCTGTAGAGCGAACACCACGTAGCATTACTTCGTCGTTCACACGCCAAGTTAAACCCAATTTCCATGTTTCGTCAGAGCCAAATGTGCTGTAATCGAATGCACGGATCGCAGTGCTTAGTTCAACGTTTTGCGCTAAAAACGCATCGCTAACTAATGGAATTGCAAGCTCTAAGTACGCTTCGTTTACGTCAAAACGACCGCTTGTAGGCTCAACACGTGGGTCGTTTGCAAGACCTTGCGACGTGATTGAATCTGGGATGTACCATGCTTTTTCTTCACGGCGCTCAACACCCGCTGCAAAACCTACGTAACCTGCAGGTAGTTCCATTACTTCGCCCGCTAATGAAGCAGTGAACATTAGTAATTGGCTACCACCTGAGTTTTGCTCTGTGTAAACGTAATCGCTTAAGCTCTCAGCAGACCAAGAAGATTGTGAAAGTGGGTTAAAGTCACCCGCTTCGATTGCATCTTGGATAGAGCCCATGTTGTGTAGGTTGCTTAAACGGTCAACTGAATCGTTACGACCAAAAATTACAGACACATCCCAATCGTAACCGCTATCTAAGTAGCCAGCCGCACCAACAACTGTACGCACAGTATCAACAACTTGTGAGAAATCACGAGTACCTGTGTCTGTCATACGACGACCGTAAGAGATTTCATCACCGTAGTTAATATTGTTGCTTGTTAATGAGTTACCCATATCTTCAGTGTAATCAAAGTCAAACCATACAGGCTGTGGCGCCATTTGTTGCTCTGACCAACGCTTAGAGTATGTAAATTCTGAGTATAAACGGGTGTCATCTGTTAAATCGAAGCTACCAATACCTGTAAGGTTTAAACGACGCATAGGCGTGTATAGGTAGCTGTCTGATGAGTAGTTGTACGCATCATCAGAGCCAAAGTCATGCCAGCCGTTGTCTGCTTGACCTTGTAGTGATTCATCACCTGACCATACGTGACCATATGGCGTGTATGAAGAACCAGAACAGTAAGGAGCACTGCCGTCACCATCTTCAGTTAATGGACAATCAGAGAAACTACGATCCGCTTGAGATGCGTCACCACGGTCAGTGTATTGAAGACCAATTACAACGTTACCACGACCAAAGCTACCACCCATAGTGATATCGAATGACGTTTCATCAGCATCACCTTCTGTAGTGATTGCAGATTTAACATTTAAATCCAAGCCTTCAAAGTCATCTTTTAAGATGATGTTTACAACACCTGCAACCGCATCAGTACCGTATACTGCAGATGCACCATCTTTAAGTACTTCAATGTGCTTGATCATTGAAACAGGAATAGTATTTAAATCAACAGTCGAAGCAGCACCTGTGCCTGAGTTGATCATACGACGGCCATTTACAAGTACTAATGTACGTTGTGAACCTAAACCACGTAAATCGATAGAAGCATTACCACCAGAACCATTATTGATGCCTGGGTTGGTCATTGCACCACCAGTAGCAGTCATTTTTTGTAGTACGGAATCAACCGAAACAGCACCGGTTGCAGCAATGTCATCTGCACCGATCAAAGTAACAGGGCTAGCGGTTTCCATATCTGCGCGCTTAATGCGAGAACCTGTTACTTGAATTTTTTCAATAGCGTTTGCGCCATCTTCGGCCGCTACTACTTGCATACTTGAGAACATTGGGATTGCTGCGATTACAGCTAAACCAAGAGTTGATTTTTTCATGAATAAACCCTACTTGTTGGAAATTTACCTTGATTGGTAATGCTCACTTTTTATAAGAATTGTGAGTCAGGGGGGCAACTTAGGCTGAGTTAACTGAACGAAAACTTAATGAAAGACCATTATATATACTGCTCAAAAATGGAATAACCACAAAAGGTACAAAGGTTAATGTATGTTTCAATGTTAACTAAAAAAAACAATTAATAATCAGACAATTAAATACATTCATAAACATCAAAAGAACACCTGAAATCAAAGTTATGCAGATTGTAATCAAATGTAATCTACCGATAAATATACCCTTTTTAGAAAAATTAACATATTCATCACAGTACATTAGTAAAACAGTAAAGCAGCGACAAAAATAATTACCATAACTATGCAAAATTTCTGCGTAATTAGTCTGATTAAGCTATTAACTTTGACGATTAAGCAATATTTTTTGTTCAGTAAGACTTAAACTTTGGTATGCAGAGCACTACGGGACACAATGATCGAATAGATCTTTATTGGAGGAAATAATTTAGCTTTTAGCTTTTAGCTTTTAGCTTTTAGCTTTTAGCTTTTAGCTTTTAGC
>NZ_CAWUKC010000053.1:0-26566 GCF_963922945.1 uncultured Pseudoalteromonas sp.
TTGATCGCCCCTAGATTGAACAAATTTCAATCCGCAAAGATCAACACGCCCTAATCGGCAATGAACAAATTATACGGCTCATTGTTAGTTAGTATAGCGTATGCTTTACACATGCATTATTGTTTATATGCACATGTTAAAAATGTTTAATATCAGTATTGTAGGAAAAAACATGAAATTATCGCCATCAGTTAGCATTGAACAAAGTGAAACCGGCCTAGAGTTTATAAATGTAGCGAGCGCTAAGTGTGACGCAAAAATATTTTTGCAAGGCGGGCAAATTACCGAGTTTATTCCAAAAAATAACAAGCCGCTTATTTGGGTGTCTAAAAACGAAACTTTTCAAGAAGGGGTGAGCATTCGCGGGGGTATTCCTATTTGCTGGCCTTGGTTTGGTAATCATCAAAACCCAAATTGGCCAGCACATGGCTTTGCACGTACCAGTTTATGGCAAGCTGATGAAGTGCACGAAAATGACGAACAAATAACAATTAGCTTAAAGTTGCCAATGAAACAGGTTAATACTACTTATTGGCCACATCAATCGGCGTTGAAAGTTGAGTTTATTTTAACTGACACCCTACAAGTACGATTAACAACCACTAATTTAAGTAACGCTGCGTTTAGTTATACTCAAGCGCTGCATACTTACTTTCCTACCTCTGATATTAAAAATACGACTGTGGATGGGTTGCAAGGCGCACAATATATTGAATTTGGCGAAGGGCCGTTTACACAAAGTGAGCATGTTAGTTTTGAGCGCGAAACCGATATGGTGTATACACAGGCCGCTGTGCAGCAGCACATTCATACCCCAGATGGGATTATTAATGTAAGCCGCGAAAACTCAAGCTCTTGTGTGCTGTGGAACCCATGGATAGAAAAGTCTAAGCGTTTATCAAACTTTGCTGATGATGAATACTTGGGCATGGTGTGCCTTGAGGCTGCAAATGTGCTCGAGGACAAAGTAACCCTTGAGCCTAAACAAAGCCACACATTAATTACTACTATCAGCTGGGCTTAACAGCAAGTAAATAGGAAGGTACTTAAAATCGTGTTTGATAATCAGCAAATAATGGATTTACCAAAGCATAGCGAAATACAGCTCAACCCCTTGGCCGATAAAGCGTTACTACACGTGCAACTTAATTGGTTGGCGTTTTACATACCAGTTTGCGCGGCTCTCGTGGCGATTTGTTATTTTAATCCCGCTTTTGCAAGCCGATCACAAACCTATTTGTTAATTGGGGTGCCCATTTTAATTGCAGTTTCTATGTTATATAACGCGCTGAGTATTAAGCTGCAAGGCTATGCGCTGCGAACTCATGATATTGCCTTTAAAAAAGGGGTGATATGGCAACAAGTTACTATTTTACCTTTAGCGCGCGTACAACATATGGAAATTCACCAAGGCCCTATTGAACGCAAACTAAAGTTGGCCAGTTTAAAACTATTTAGTGCTGGCGGGGTAAGTGCTGATTTACAAATAAGTGGCTTAACCCACGAACAATGCAAAGATATTCGCCAATTTGTACAAAGTTATCGTCAAGACGACACCCCTGCACAGGCTGAATTAGCCAATGAATAATATCATTAGCGATGAGCAAAGTAGTTCACTACATTGGCAAAAAGTGTCGCCGTGGGCGGTAGTGTATTTTGTGGTGTATTTTAGCGTGCGCTTTGTTAAAGATGGGCTTTTAAACCTGCTACCCATGCTTGTGGTGTTTGTGACACAAGTAGAAAACAAACTATTTTGGGCGCAAGTTGCTGGCGCTATTGCGTTAGTGACACTGCTAATATATTCGGTTTTATATTACATAAACTTTAAGTTTTGCATTAGCGACGATCACGAAATACTGCTTAATAAAGGGGTGTTTAAAAAAGAGCGCCTAACATTAAAATTTTCCCGTGTGCAAAATGTAAATATTGCTGAGCCCTTTTATTTTACCCCCGTTAATTTGGTTAATTGTATTTTTGATGCCGCAGGCAGCGTAACGCAAGAGGCGGTATTACCCGGTGTTACCAAAGACTATGCGCAGCAGATGCGTAAGCAAATATTTACCTTTAAAGCGCAGCAGCAAACTGAGGATGAACACACAGAGCAAAGCGAGGCGTACGCAACAGAAAACAGCTTGCGCATTAGCAACAAAGAAATAGCTAAATTTGGCTTAATGTCGAACATGGCTATTTTAGCAATGGCCGCTATTGCGCCTTTTATAAATGTGTTGGTAGATTTTTTAGAGCAGCAAATAATCACTAAAGTAGAAGGCTTTTATCAGCAAGAGCTTGGTTTACTGGCAAGTGCAGCAACCTTTGCCATGATCACGCTTATTGCTTTACTCGTTTTAATTGCGGTGATGTTGTCGGTAGGTATGTCGCTTATTCGTTTTTATAATTTTGAGCTTTACTTTAAAGGCCAAAAATTTAAACGCATTGCAGGCTTATTAGAGCGCCATCAGCTTTCTATGAGTATGGATAAGGTGCAATCTATCGTTATAAAACAAAACCTTATGGGGAGGTTACTAAAGCGTTTTACCGTGGAGTGCTTACAAGCAAGTAGCGGTGGTCTAGCGGCGGGCGTGGCTGCCAAAAAAAATAAACAAACCTTAGTGTTACCCGTTTTAAATAGCGAGCAAGTAAATAGCGTATGCCAATGGATTTACCCGTGGTTTAATAGTAAAAAACTGCAATTTAACGGCGCAGAACGAGCCTTACTTTATAAAAACTTAAGCTTTTATGCGTTAACTCCAAGCGCTATTGCATTGATAGGGTGCTACTTAGGCGGCTTTAATCTTTGGCTGAGCTTGGGCGTATTGCTGATTTTATCAGGGTTAGTCACGCTTTCTTATCAGCGTTATGGTTATTATTTGCATGAAGACAACGGCCGTTTTTACATGGTGGTACGCAAAGGCATGATAGGTGTGCATTACCGAGTGTTTGAGCTGTATAAAGCGCAAAGTGCACGCAGTATAAGTACTCACTTAATGCGCCGCGCGGGGCTTAAAAGCCTGTATATACAACTTGCATCGGGGTTTGCCTTTATGCCTTATATAAAACAGCAAGATGCTGATTATATAATTGATTTTACGCTTTATCAGGCAGAGTCAACTGAGCGTAGCTGGATGTAATTATGCTAATCGACTTACCTATTTAGCCTGCCTAATAAAGCGTTAACAGCTTTATAGATTGCTCATGTGAAACAAGGTGTTGCTTAATTTAAAAGCTTATAAAACATACATCTTTATAAGCTTTGTTACATTTTTTTACTGCAACATTAGTTGGTTTAATAATACTCTAAGTGGTATCAATCATTTAAAGGATTATTATGAGAAAGTCACTCATCGCCGCTTCATTGCTATTAACCACACCGACCTTAGCTGTTGATTGGCAAACTATTCATACCGAGCACTTTAATGTGCACTACAGCACTGAAAACGCCGATTATGCTAAATCGACAGCGGTCGAGCTAGAAATAGTACGCAGTAAAGTGCTTGAGCAGCAAAACCGAGCGCTCGATAAAGTAGTTGATGTGGTGGTGTTTGATCCCTTAAATGCGCCCAACGGCTTTGCTTTACCTACTTCTAATAATCCTTTAATGGCCCTTTTTACCACGCCCCCGCAATCAGATACGGTTGTATCTAACATTAGTGGCTGGCAGCAATTACTGATATTGCACGAATATATTCACTTAGTGCATTTAGCGCAGCCAACACGCAACACGTGGCAGCAAAAAATACGGAGTGTGTGGGATATTTACGACTTAACTTACAGCGACATGCCGCGCTGGGTAGCCGAAGGTTATGCAACCCTGCTTGAGTCAAAAATGACGGGCCGAGGACGACTATTTGATAACTACACTGAGTCAATGCTCATTGAGTTTGCTCAGCAGGGGGCATTGCCTAGCTATAGCCAGCTAAACGCCACAGAGGGCGGTTTTATGGCAGGCTCTATGGCGTATTTAATGGGCAGCCGGTTTTTAAATTGGTTAGAACAAACCTATTCAGTGCAAATGCTTGATGCCGTTTGGACACGTATGCAAGCGGTTAAAAAGCGTGACTTTGACGAAGCTTTTAGCGGGATATTTGGCCAAAGTGCCGCTAAGTTATATGGCCGCTTTATTGCACAGTATACCTATAAAGCGATGGCAAAAGAGCAGTTAGAGCCTGCGCTTAACAGCGAGTTGTGGTTAAAACTTAACTTATATGCAAGCAACCCTGCGCTTTCAAAAGATGGTAGTAAGCTTGCGATTGTTGAGCGCGATAAAGATAAAAAAACTAAGCTTATTATTTACAGCACTGAAACTAATACCAAAGCTGAGGAAGCATTTACAAAAGCACAAAAAGCATTATTAGAAAACGATGCATTGGATATACCCGATAATGCCCCGAGCGTATTTAAACGTGAGAAAAAACACGTATTAGATCAAATAAACAGAGCGGGCATTGCTAATCCACAATGGGTAAATAACAACACGCTCTATTTTAATGCCTATACGCGTGAAGAGACGGGCATTTATAATAAGGTGTCTGATATTTTTAGTTATAACACTGAAACCGGAAACGTTGAGCAGTTAACTAAACTTGCTGGCTTACGTCGTTTTACTGTTACCAGCAATGGCGAAACCCTTTACGCCGAGCAAGTACGTGGTGGTTACTCAGAGTTAGTCAAAGTGGATTTAACTACGCAAACCATTACCCCTTTATTTACTAAAAGCTTAAAAACAGCTTACGACTACCCAACTTTTAGCCCTGATGAAACCCAATTAGCTTATGTATCAGCCAATTTAAATGAGAATTGGGTGTTGTATATACAAGATATTACCAATAATACTCGCCAAGCCGTGCCTATGCCAAACGGGTATCAATACCTAAGCCAACCCAACTTTAGTAAAAACGGAGAAAAAATTTACTTTGTTGCCGGCTTAGAAGGCTCAACTGATATTTATAGCTACCATATAACCAATAGAACATTAACCAAACTCACACAGGGTCAAGAAGCCGTAGCCCACCCATTAGAAACAAGCGACGGGGCATTACTTTATTTATCTATCACTGCTGATGGCCCTAATGTTAAGCAATTACCGAGTACAGTAGAGGGTGAAATAATCACTGATTTGGCACTGGATAATAGTGCGCCACTGCTTTTGGTTGATCAGTACACTTTGCCTAAAGCAAAAATATATAACGACAATGTAGGTAAACAAAGCAGCTACGATGTGCTTGATCAGCATGCGAGTTTAGCGCTAGGCGCACAGTATTACTCGGCCGCTACAAGTGCTTTAAATATTAATATTAAAAGCAGTGACTTATTAAAGCAGTTAGACCTTCAAGCGGGCTACAGTGTTGATTTAAATGATGATGCTTTGCACGGCGGGTATGCTCAGGCAAAATACAATGCACTGCCGGTTAAGTTTAAATTGAGTGTATTTGATTATGATTTAAATACTGCAAAGCAATACCAAGCGAGCCAAATTGCAGATCTATCTGCACGAGGTGGTTTTGCAGCCTTAAGTTATCCGATTAAATATGCGGCGTTTAGCCTAACACCAGAGCTTGCCTTTAACTATACCGATTATAAGCAAGACTATAATAAATGGGCACGCATAGGCATTACCCAAAGCTGGCAATACGACCGCCAAGCGTTCGCTATAGGGCAAAGTGTTAATGCCCAATATTACGATGGCAGCAGTAAAAACATTAATTGGGACGGCTACGATTTAGCGGCCAACGTATTGGGTAAAGCATTTGATATCCCGCTTTATATTAATTTTACTCAAAAGCAGCGCGATAATAGTAGTTTAGCGCTAGGCGGATTTAGCTCAAACTTAATTAGCGAGCACCAAAATAGTGAGTTTGTGCTGTCATCAGAGCTGCCATTTTATAGCACAACTGCTGAGCGCTATATGGGTTATGGCGGTGGCTTTAGCTTTAAAGAAGGCATGCCGTGGCTTTATTATAAACAGCATCAGGTAGATGATGCGGTATACGCACAAAGTTATGGTTTAAAGTATCAAGGCAATTTTAGCTTTGGACTAGGCCCAGCCGGTGTGAACGATTTAACCTTTAATATGGGGTTATCGCGCGTAGAAGGCGATAGCTTTGAGGATGAAATGCGCGGCTGGTTTAGCTTTTACTACTCGCTTTGAGTAAATTGCTACAACACGCTAATGCACTTGTGTAATGAGTGCATTAGTAAAAGCTGTGTTTAAACTAATTTAAAGTATTGGTGGTTAATTGGGCTTGTTTAGCGATGCAAGCTTAGCTTGATATACGTTTAGCCTTTCTTTATTGCACTCATACTGGATGGCTTTTTCAAGCAAGCTTTGCGTTTGCGCTGTGTTACCTTGTTGGTAGCCAATTTTAATCCGCTCGAAAAGAGAGTGGTTAATTACGTGTGTTAGCTGCACTTTTATAATTGGCGCTGCAGGCGCAGTGCTATTTCAGTGAGCTTAAAAAGCTAAGTGTATAAATTAGATATTTCATATACCACCTCACTGTGATCTTTAACATCACTGTAAGGTGGTTTTTAATCAAGCACTTGCGGTGCGATGTTTACTTAAGCGGTTTTTTTGAGACTGTTTTTTGCGCTTACGGCGAGTAAACCATAAATAAAAGCCAGTGCCACCAAGCCAAACAGGGCTTAAACCAATAACGCACCAAATTATTTTACTAATGAGCCCGGCAAAATAACCAAAGTGTAGTTTTCTAAAGCTATCAATTACTTGCCAACCTACACCCACTTCACGAATGTCCCAGTTAGCCATATGTTCGCCCGTTAACTTATTGTAAGTCACGGTATTGGCATATTCGCTGGTAAGTGGGTTACTGGTATCAACTTCACCAAATAACGTTATGTTTTCGTCTGGCTCAAGCGGCATGACTAAAAACGTGCCATCAAATGTAGGTATTTGCTTTTGGCTATCATCAAGCACATGTTGA
The DNA here is from genome assembly GCF_963922945.1 of uncultured Pseudoalteromonas sp. GTDB lineage: Bacteria > Pseudomonadota > Gammaproteobacteria > Enterobacterales > Alteromonadaceae > Pseudoalteromonas. Next base: position 6,939 of record NZ_CAWUKC010000053.1, read on the forward strand.
AAAGAAACTTCTTCATTGTATAAGTTTTTAGTTAATACAAAGTGCTCTTCTTCTGCGTGTTCTATTACTTCGTGATACCACACAGCGCCATTAAAGTAGCCGCCGGTGATGGCTAAAATAATAATAATGGGCGAGCCAATTACACCGGTCATTTTATGAATGTCGCTTAGCACTATTTGTAGTGTGGCGCGCCAGCGTACACTAAATAACCGCTGCCAAAACTTACGATAAATAATAAGACCTGTAATACCGAGCACTAAAAAAAACACTGCAAAAAAGAACCCTAAAACGGTGCCTGTTTGCCCTGGTAAGCTTTTTAAATCGTTAAGTAAAAAGGTGTAATGTAAATCTAAAAACCAGTCGGTAAAGTAATGGCTGGTGCCTACCGGTTCTGACAATATTTCGCCAGTGTATTGATCTAAATGAAATTTATACCAGTCCTCTGTACCGCGCTTAATTAAATAAACCCGATCAGCAGTATCATCGTTAAATATTTCCCAGCTACCTACCACGTACTCAGGGTAGGTTTTTTGAGTTTTTGTTATAAGTGTATCAATAGGTAAGCGGTTGGCTTGTTGTTGCACAACAAAATGACTGTCTGGCATTAATAAGCCGTCAATCTCGCTTTTAAATACTAAAACGCTACCCGTTATACTGATCACTAGCAGCGGAATAAGCGCTATAAGGGCTACCCAGCTGTGAATTTTAAAAAGTGTTTTTCTCATAGTTTATTTTTTGTGTAATTGCCACAGACCTGCGCATGATAACAATTATCAGTTTTGTTTCATAGTTGTGCGATGAATGCACAATAATTACTTTAGTGTTCACATAAAGTAACGGTTTTTGTACAGCTATCTTGCCAGTGCCTAATATCGGTTTACGCTAATTTGTTGAGTAAAATGTATTCATCATTACAATGCGCGCTCACTTTAAAACCCTATTAAAAACATATGTTTATTTATTGTTTCATGCAGGTTTTATATTAACATTTAAGTAACGAGCGAGGTTGTTTTGGCACACTATCTACCTATTTTGTCGGCTTTTATTTTAGTTTTTAGCTTTTTACCGCTATTGAGCAAAATTAGAAAAAATCGCAGTGTGTCGGGGTTATCACTATTAATGATGACTTTTGGTTTAGCGCAAAGCCTCTACTTTATTACTTACAATATTTATTTTGAACGCTACTTTATAGCACTACCGTTTTTTGTAACCGGGGCGCTAAGTGGTTTAATTTTATATTACTTTGCCCGCTATAACGCCGCAAAAGTTGAACGTATTCAGCTTGTCGCTATGCTTAGTTTTTCGTTACTGCCTTTTTTATTGCTGTTAAATAAAAGCTTAGAAACCTCATCGGTACTCAATGCGCTTACATACGTAGGGCTGGTAATGAGCTCAGTGCGGGTTATGCCGCAAACGTATAAAACATTACGCAGTGGCAATATTAGCAATTTAAGCGCTCGCTACTTTAGTTTGCAGTTTGTAGCCGGGACCTGTGGTTTATTTGTAGAGCTAAGCAGTGCTATGCCTAGCACCTCACACATTTTAATGTTTGTTATGTTGCTACTTACAAATGCCGTGCAATTTGCATGCATGCAGTATTACAAAATGCGCCCCGCAATGGCTTAGCTACAAAATTAATAGTGATTATTTAATGGTGATGTGGCAGGTTTAAACTCTAACTAATTTAGGGGGTAACCTATGCAACTCACCATCCATCAAATTGATGCGTTTACCAGCGAGTTATTTAAAGGCAATTACGCGGCGGTGATCCCGCTTGAGTCGTGGCTGAGTGATGAGTTAATGCTTAATATTGGCGCTGAAAACAACGTGTCTGAAACTGCGTTTACTTGCCCTCAAGCAGATGGCAGTTTTGCAATACGGTGGTTTTCGCCCTTAATGGAAATAGATTTTTGTGGCCACGCTACGCTCGCTGCAGCCTACGTTTTATGCGAGCAACACAATCTTAGCCAAGTGCGCTTTAACGCTTGCGCTGTAGGGGAGCTTGTTGTTAATAAAAATAGTGATGGTAGTTTTACTATGACCTTTCCTAAACAAGCGCCGGATGAAGTGCAAGCTATCCCTGAAGCGCTACTTAAAGGGTTGTCTATACAACCGATAAAGGTACTTAAAAATCGCCAAGCATATTTTGCTATTTACGAAAATGCGCAGCAAATTCATGATTTAACTACTCAGTCTGATTTATTGAAAACCTTATATCCACTTGATGTGGTCGCCACAGCGAGTTCTGCTGAGTACGATATTGTGTCTCGTTATTTTTGGCCTGCCAGTGGTGGCGAAGAAGATTTTGTAACGGGCTCTATTCACACTGGCCTTGCCCCTTACTGGGCGCAGCAATTAGGTAAAAATAAATTAAACGCGTATCAGGCTTCAAGCCGTAGTGGTTTTATACAATGCGAAGTAGGCGAGGATACAGTCACGTTAACCGGTAACGCTGTGCGGTATTTAAAAGGCACAATTTATTTATAAATAAGCATTAAAAAGGCCACGTATTACGTGGCCTTTTTGATTTAGTTTATTAAGCTTCAAGCGCTTTAGCAATTAAGTGATCAATATACTTTTTATGCGCTTTAGTTGCTGTATCGGCCCCCCATCCTACGCTTGTATCAGCTATTTGTGTTAGCTGATAGAGCGCGGCCGTTTTTGCCAAATTGTCGTGCTTACTGGCTTTGCCCAGACCCGCAATAGCTATAAGCTGATTTACATACTCTATTTGTAGATTATGGCTAATAGACGTACTCTCTTTGCTATCAACAAAAATACTGGCAGTTAGGTCGTCCATAAATTGCGTTAAGCTATATTCATTACCATACAGTGCGGTATCTGAAATACGCAGCATAACAGCAGGGTGCAGCAATTGCGCAAGTACTGTTTTTTGCATGCCTAAAATCATTTTGTGCGCTTTCGGGTCTTCATTTTTACCATAATGGTTAAAGCCACGGCGCTGCTGTTGTAAATAGTTATACAGTGGTTGCATGCTAGTGAGTACATCGGGTGCAAAAACATACTTAGCCAATATTTCCATGGCTTGCGTTTGGCGCTCTAATGGTACTGGCGTAAACGGCTTATTGGCGTTAGCGTCGCCGACTACTGCACGTTCAACATACACCCCACCGATTTGGCGAGAAACAATACCCGCTTGTGAGCGGTATTGGCCAAATAAACTATTAGCTGAGGTAACTAGCTGTTGGTAAGACTCACCTTTCACTGTGGCTTTATCTTTTAGCTCAGTAAATAACTTATTAATGAGCGCCATGCGATCGGCACCATAGGCTGCTGGGTTTGATGATAGATCGCCAATCATTACGCGAGGGTCTATATGGCGACCTGGTGCGCGCATATCATCGGCATCATTACCAAAGGCAAGCGCATGTTCGCTCGAGCGAGCAAGTATTTTATCAAGACGTGCGCGTTCTGCTGCTTCATCTTCAAGGGCTGTACTGTAACCGTAGTTAATAGCCCAATCGTCGTAAGGGCCTGGTTTAGTTTGAAAAATATCCCCTTGCTGCACACCGATTGGTGCGATGTTAGCGGGTGCGTAATCCATTACTGAGCCTGTCACTATGCCTTGGGTTTTGCTCTTATCATGGACTTCTTTTTCATCCCACAAAATAGACGATTTCATATTGTGGTTTAAGCCTAATGTGTGACCAACCTCATGAAGAATTAACTGTGTTAAACCTTGGCGAATCATTTCATTGTCATCAATCGAGGCACCTGTTGCTAAGCCTTTAGCAAGTAATAGGTTTTGTTGAATTTCGTGACCTAGTGAGCAATTTAAATCACCACTTGTATGAAGGTGTTCGCCGTGGCTCATTGTGCCTTGTGTATAAAGTGTGTCGTAAATCCAGCGGTTTTTCATAAATACAAACTCAAGCATAATGTCTGAGCCAAGTATTTCGCCTGTTAGCGGGTTAGCAAGCGCAGGGCCGTAACCTCCAAATGGTGGTTTTGGCGATGACGTCCAACGCAATACGTTGTAGTTTATATCGCCAGCATCCCACGTTGCATCGTCGGGCTGTATTTTAACTTCGAGTGCGTTTTTAAACCCGGCTTTTTCAAATGAGCTATTCCAAGTAAGTACGGCGTCGCGAATTGTATCGCGCCACTCTACTGGGGTGGTGTTTTCTATCCACCACGTAATAGGCTTTACTGGCTCAGATAACTCGGCGTTAGGATTCTTCTTTTGCAGGTCCCAGCGCTTAATAACATCGTCATAAGGCGCCCAGTCGGTAGAGGTCATTAGATCGAATTGATTAGTAAAATAGCCTATACGCGCGTCATCTTTACGTGGTTTATAGTCATTTTTAGGTAGCGCAACAAATGAGTGTTGAACCTTTATAGACACATTGCGTGGGTCGCTTACGGCACTTGTACCACGCACAGTGGGACTGGCATTACTAAATACGTAATCTACAACCACATCTAAATTATTTGGGTAAGGACGTTGCTTAACAATACGCGATTTTTTAGTATTTAATTTGCCTACTTTAAATCGCTTTTTAGCGTTTTTATTGGCTGGGTTTGGTGTAGGTGATACTTTGTGTAGCGCTTCACTTAAAAATAGCTTGTTGACTTTAAATGCTATTTTACCTTCATCCTCTTTTTCTATTTTGATGCTGGCTAAAACGGCTTCACTTATGTTGGCATTGCTTGCCTTGGCAATGGCACTATTTTGATCAAATTTATAGCGAGGTGTTTTGCTTACTATATCTATGCGGTCAAAGTACTTTCTAAATTCAATGAGCTTAGTTTCTCTGTAGCTGCCACGGTAATGACCGGCATCGGTTACACCGTCGACTGTATGGGCGAAGTATACAAAAGGGGTATTAAGCTGCGATTCGGTGATCACCATCAAGTGCTCACCGGTTTTTGGGTCTTGGTATAAATTAAAAATACCTGAAAATTCGGTTTGTCCTTTTACCATTTCGCTTAAAGTTTTTGCTTTTTTGTCTTCTTTTTTATCATCAGCCAATGCATGGCCGCTAAGCACTAAACTCAGTGTTAGCGCAAGGGTTGTTAATTTCATTGTTGTAATCTTTTTTCTGTTATTTGTTAAGTGTGACTGTACGTAAATTAAAAACTGTTCGCACAACTTCTCGATGAAATCATAGCCTAAATTAGTAATCTATTGATTTTAAATAGTAAAAGTTTGTAACAAAATATAATAAATACGATGAGTTGCAGGTTTTTATAAATAGTTTCGTATTAAATTTGGTTTGTAACAGTTGCTTACAAATGTCAGGTTAATGTTTTATTGCGCTCTGTTATTATGGTGTTAGTAAAAATATGAGGTAGTTAGAACATGCAATCAAATTCACTAAGATGGGTATTCCCATTTGTAGCATTAGCTGTAGGTGTAGTGGGCTTTATGGGAATAAACGCTATTGCACAAGAAGATGACAATAAAACAGCTGTAGATACGCGACCCACAGTGCAAGTCGAGCCAGTAGAAGCTAATAATCACCAAGTAATAATAAACAGCTATGGCGAAATAAAGCCTTTAGAAAGCACGCAGCTAGCGGCGCAGGTGTCGGGTGAAGTAATTAGCTGGCATCCAAGCTTTGTTGCCGGCGGCGTGGTTTCGCGTGGTGATACTCTTATCAGTATTGAAAAAGATAACTACGAAGCTGCCGTTTTAGTTGCCGAAGCCGATTTAGCACGTGCCCAAGCGGCCTTAATTGAAGAGCAAGCGCAGGCAAAAGTTGCTGAAGACGAAGCTAAGCGTTTTCCGAATAAAGCACGTACTGACTTATTTTTACGTAAACCGCAGGTGTTAAGCGCTCAAGCCACGGTTAAATCGGCGCAAGCTGCATTAAAAAGAGCGCAACGCGATTTAGAAAACTGCGATATAAAAGCCCCATACGATGCTTTAGTCGTGAGCCGTAATGTAGGGGTTGGTCAGTTTGTAGCGATGGGCGCACAAGTAGCTGATTTAAATAATATAGAAACCGCAGAGGTGATTATTCCCATTGCTGGTTTTGATAGCGTATTTTTACCGGAGCGAATTAAAGGTATTAAAGCCACTATTATTCAAAAAGGTTTAAACAGCTTTACACGTGAAGGCGTGATTGACCGCGACCTAGGTGTTGTTGATAACGCAACGCGCATGAGTAGCTTAGTGGTGCGTATTGAAGACCCGTATGGTTTAAAAACACAGCAACCAGCTATTAAATTTGGCAGCTACGTGCAGGTTAATTTTGCAGGCGCGATGCTTAATAATATTTATCGCTTGCCGCAATCATTAGTAAATAACCAAACAGTGTGGATAGTTAATGAAAACCAAGAGCTTGAACCACGCAAAGTAACTGTGGTGAGAGAAGAAGGTGAGTACTTTTATATTAGCAGCGGGCTGAACGCCGATGATAAGTTGGTAACCACGTTACCAGAGTACCCACAAAAAGGCATGCAGGTTAAAGTGGCTGGCGTAGCAGAACAATCCAGTAACATTAATACAAACACCGAAAGTAGCGCTGATGCGCAACAGCTGTAAGGTGTAAATTAATGAACGAATCAATTGAAAAAAAACAAACAGGGTTAATAGCTTACTTTGCTAACAACTCTGTTGCAGCTAATCTTATGATGGTTTTTATCATTATCATGGGGGTTATAAGCTACAACACCATTCAGCGCCAAATGTTCCCTAATGTAGAAGTTAACTACATTAATATTGAGGCTAATTACCCCGGTGCCTCACCTCAAGAAATTGAAGAAAGCATCCTTATCAAAATTGAAGAGTCTTTAAAGGATGTGACCGAAATCAAAAAAGGCGTGTATCGCGCCTTTAGAAATGGCGGTAGAGCCAGCCTTGAAATTAACACCGATGCCGAGCTTACCGATGTATTGGACAAGGTAAAGCTGCGTGTTGATGGTATTGCAACCTTCCCCGCGGGGATGGAGCCGGTCACCATAAGTCAGATTGAGTTTAGGCAAGATGTTATAGGGATGACCTTGGTTGCCGATTTACCGCTGACTGAGCTCAAACCAATCGCTAACCAAATTGAAGATGAACTATTACAGCTATCAAACGTGTCATTAGTAGAAAACGATGTGCCGCTTGATGAAATAGCCATCGAAATCGACCCAGACACATTGCGCCAATACAACTTAACCCTAAGTGATGTAATGAACGCGGTGCGCAGTTACTCTGCTAATTTTTCGGCGGGACAATTAACAACCGATGCGGGGGTTATTTCTGTTCGGGTTGAAAATCAATATTACTCTGGTGATGAGTTTAGGCAAATTCCGGTAAAAATAGGCGAATATGGCGCTAAAGTTTTACTTCAAGACATAGCCGTTATTAAAGACCAATTTACTGAAGGCGAACGCTATTTTAAGTTTAATGGCGAAAACGCAGTGTATATGTCGGTAAAGGCAACGCAAGATCAAAATATGATTCCGGTGGCTGAGTCGGTTAAAGCCTTTATTGAGCAAAAAAATACCCAGTTACCACCGGGTGTTAGGTTAGAGCCATTAATGGACATGACGTATTATCTAAATGCACGCCTTGATATGATGAAAGCTAACTTGTTTCAAGGGGCGATATTAGTCGCTATTATGCTTTCGTTATTCTTGCGTTTTAAATTAGCGCTTTGGGTAATGATTGGCTTACCCGTGTGCTTTTTAGGCGCCATGATGCTAATGCCGTTATTTGGTATAAGTATAAATATAATGTCGTTATTTGCCTTTATTATGGTGCTTGGGATTGTGGTCGATGATGCCATAGTAATAGGGGAGGCAGCGTATACTGAAGTTGAAAAAAGCGGAAGTGGTGTTGAGAGTGTTGTCCGAGGCGCTAACCGTGTAGCAACGCCTGCTACATTTGGTGTACTAACAACTATTGCAGTGTTTGCGCCGTTTACCCTATCGAGCGGGCCTGAAAGTGCCTTCTTTTATGCGATTGCCGTGGTTGTAATACTGTGTTTAGTATTTAGCTTGGTCGAGTCTAAACTTATTTTACCAGCCCACATTGCGCACACGCACTTTTCACCTATTAAAAAAGGTGGTTGGCGCGATAGATTTAACACGCGCTTTTTTGGATTCGTAAACGGCCCTTATAAGCGTTTTATATCGCGCTGTGTAGACTGGCGTTGGACCGTATTATTTGGTTTTTTTGCCATGTTTTTTATAAGTATTGCGCTGATCACATCAAATAAAGTGAGGGTTGTACCAAGCCCAAAAGTGCCGCATGATTTTCCACAAATTCAAATAGAAATGAACGACAATGTGTCTGATTTACAGACTATCGCTGCTATTCGCGAAATAGAAGCCATGGTATTAAGAATTGATGAAGAAACAGAGCGTGAATTTGGCCAAAAAATAATTCGTGATGTACTGGTTTTTAACCAAGGCAGAACCGAGTCACAGTTACTTGCCCCCTTAGTAGATGAAGAGTTACGCCCTTATAACGCATTTGAACTTTCGCGCCGTTGGCGTGAAGCCATGCCTACTATTGCTGGTATTAAGTCACTCACTATTGAAGATGATGTTGGTGGTGGCGGCGGTATGGGCGAAGGCGAATTTGGCTATTTGCTCTTTGGTTCTGATATAGAAACGCTTAATGCTGCAGGCCGTCGCTTTATTCAGCTCCTTCAGCAGCAAAAAGGCTTGTTTGATATAAGCTCTACCATTGACCCTGCTAGCAAAGAGGTGCAAATGAGCTTAAAACCAGTGGCTTACGATTTAGGGCTCGACCTAGCTAATATTGCAAACCAAGTGGGAGCCAGTTTTTATGGTGGTGAAGCGCAGCGTGTAATACGTAACGGCGAAGAAGTAAGAGTAATGGTACGTTACCCTAAACTGACTCGCGAAGCGTTTTCATCACTAAAACACACTGTGATAACCACACCACAAGGGCGTGAAGTACTATTAGGTGATGTGGTTGAGTTAACCGAAACGCCAGGCATTAGTTACATTCGCCGCGAGGGCGGTTATCGTACGGTGTATGTTTACGGCAGTATTGATGAAGAAGTCATTGAGCCAGGTGAAGTAGTTTCGCAAGTAAAAGAAAACTTGCTGCCACAACTTAAAGAAGAATACCCAAGTGTTAAATCAGAACTTGGTGGCGCAATAGAAGAGCAACAAGCACAAGCTAATGAGCAGTTGCTGTTTTTTGTAGGCGGCATGATTTTAGTTTATATATTACTTGCCGTACCACTTAAAAGTTACGCTCAGCCGCTTATTGTTATGTCGGTTATACCGTTTAGTTTAACGGGGGCTATTTGGGGTCACTTTTGGTTTGATTTAGACATTAGCTTAATGTCGGGCTTTGGTTTAATCGCTGCGGCCGGCGTAGTAATAAACGACTCACTGGTAATGACCGACTACGTAAACCAAGTACGCCGAACAGGTGTAAGCGTTAAAAACGCGGTAATAGAGGCCGGTTGTGCGCGCTTTAGGGCAATATTACTCACCTCAATTACTACCTTTGCAGGGGTACTGCCCATTATGTTTGAAACCAGCTTACAAGCTAAGTTTGTAATCCCTATGGCAGTATCGTTAGGCTTTGCCGTGATGTTTGCAACACTCATCACGCTTATATTGGTGCCGTGTTTATACATAATTTTAGGTGATATTGGTGCGGTGTTTAAAAACGCTTTTCAAAAAACCTTTAGTCGAAAAGCATCGATAAAACAAGCATCATAATTTTACATATTAAAAGCTAACTCTAACGGGTTAGCTTTTAATTATTTATGATGATATAAAAATCTCGGTTACATTCTTTTGTTTGAATAAGCAAAACGCACAATTTATAATCTTCTTTAAATATTGATAGAATTGCGTGGTATTGGCTTTGATTAAGCAACGGTGCATTTAGTGTGACCCAATACCGCAGTGTTCGCTTTGGTATTGCTTGTATATCCATTTGCTATGGATGACGTTTTTGAATTTTAAGGTGTTGCTGTGTTTATGCATACGTCGTTGGCCTGTGGAAAATGGTCAACTATAGGCTGCTTAAATCATCATACCCAATTATTTATTGGGGATGTGGTAAGGGTAACCTTTTCAGACATGCAAGGAGCGCTTGTTGATTTATCGTTTGATTACAAAATAACTTCCTTAGAGCAAGGAGAGCCCCATGCTTGGCCTCGGCTAGTCGCTGAGTATATCAATGTACATGTACCGCTTGTAAGTGCTGGGCGAATGACTAAACAGGGGTTGGTTGTTGCTTATCGAGATAATAAAATTTTTGCTTTAGAGAGTAGTGGCATTAACAAAGCAACTGTCGATTTTCATTGTATTGCCAAGTGTAACAGCTCAATGCAGTTTAACCAGCAAGGGTACGATTATGTGTACCCACAGTGCTGCGAAAAATACAATGCAGGCACTAAGGTATTGCAGCCTAAAACTGGTTATATATACCAATGTAAAGCATGGCCATTCAGCCAATTTTGCAGAACTAATAATGATAAAGATCCAAGCTTTGAACCTGGTGTGGGAATAAGCTGGACTATGGCCTGGACTCAGGTTTATTAATATTTTAATTTATCAAACCTTCTTCCCACAGGTGTAATGACAAGAATAAAATTGCAGTAATTTTAACGTTTGGACTTATACCGCAAGCCTGCTCATTATGAGTGGGCTTTTTTATTTTTATGATAAACTGCCCGCATTGTTATTTTTTGTACGGTTTTATTTTGTCTTTAAGTGAATTTCCATCTCAATCATTAGCTTGTTTTCCTGTTGCTAAAAAGCAGCCCCATCAATTGACTATGCACAATAAGACACGCACCGATAACTACTATTGGATGCGTGATGATGAGCGAGAAGACGAAGAGATACTTGCCCATTTAGCAGCCGAAAATGCATATTGCGATGAGCAATTAGCCGCAATAAAGCCCCTTCAAAACAGTATCTTTGAAGAACTAAAAGGGCGCATTGTAAAAGATGACAGCACGGTACCGGTAAAAGATGGCAAGTACTGGTATCACTCAGAAGTGCGTGGTGACGATGAGTATTCGCGTCATTACAGAAGCACGAGCATTAAAACCGATAACAAGGAGTTACTACTTGATGTAAATAGGTTGGCTCAAGGCTATGAGTTTTATGAATTAGGAGAAGTTGCGCTAAGTCCATGCGAGCAATTAATGGCATACAGCGAAGATACCGAAGGGCGTAGAATTTACACCGTACATTTTAAAAACTTGCAAAGCGGTGAAATGCTCAGCGACGTTTTAGAAAACACCGAAGGGCAAATTGTTTGGGCTAATGACAATAAAACCGTATTTTACGTTAAAAAAGACCTACAAACTTTACTAGGTTACCAAGTATTTAGGCACGAGTTAGGTACAGCGCAAAACCAAGATGTCATGGTGTATGAAGAGCATGATAAAAGCTTTTTTATGGGCTTGGGTAAAAGCCGAGACGAGAGCTTAATTATCATTGATTTAGCTACCACCGAAACAAATGATACGTGGGTGCTTGATGCTAATAACCCGCAAGGAGAATTTAACGCGCTACTACCTCGCGAAGAAGGGCATGAGTTTGATATAGATAAGCACGGTGATACGTTTTACATCGTAACCAATTGGCAAGCTAAAAATTTCAGACTAATGACGGCAACAAGCGAAACCATTGCAGATAAAACACAGTGGCAAGAGCACACTGCGCACCGCGAGCATGTGTTGTTGGAAGGCGTAGAAATATTTGATGATTTTTTAGTATTAACTGAGCGTGAGCAGGGGCAAGTTCGATTTGTCGTAATTAACTCAGCTCAAGAGCGAACAGTACTCGAATTTAGTGACCCGTGTTATTACGCCGCTGTGGCAATGAATCCTGAGCCTCAAGCGAGTTCGGTGCGCATTTATTATTCAAGCTTAACGACGCCCGGTACCTTATACGATGTAGATTTAGCAACGGGTAAAAAATCAGTCCTAAAACAGCAACAAGTACTTGGCGGGTTTGATAGTGCACTATATGCTTCTGGACGCTTGTTCGTGACTGCACGCGATGGTGTGCAAGTACCTGTTTCGTTAGTTTATAGAAAAGATACCTTCACTAAAGATGGTACTAACCCGCTGTTGCAATATGGCTACGGGGCCTATGGTTACACAATAGATCCGAGCTTTTCGAGTACCTCTTTGAGCTTACTAGACCGCGGCTTTGTGTACGCTATTGCGCATGTTAGAGGCTCTGAGATGCTAGGACGTCATTGGTATGAACAAGGTAAAAAAGAGTATAAACAAAATAGCTTTAACGACTTTATTGATGTTACTAAGGCTCTTGTTGAGCAAGGCTACAGTGATAAAAATAAAGTGTTTGCCTCGGGTGGTAGTGCAGGCGGTTTGTTAATGGGGGCTGTATTAAATCAAGCGCCTGAGCTTTACCTAGGTGTTGGTTGTCATGTGCCATTTTTAGACGTACTGACCACTATGTTAGATGAAAGTATTCCACTTACTACTAACGAATATGATGAGTGGGGCAATCCAAACGATAAAAACTTTTATGATGTAATAGCCGCGTACTCGCCTTACGATAATATAACAGCCCAAAATTATCCGCATATTTTAGTCACCACAGGCCTGCATGATTCTCAAGTACAGTATTGGGAACCTATGAAATGGGTAGCAAAAATGCGTGAGCTAAAAACTGATGACAATTTATTGGTTTTTAAAACAGATATGGATGCAGGGCATGGGGGCGCGTCAGGGCGCTTTAAAAGTTTAGAGGAAAAAGCACTCGAAATGGCCTTTTTTATTGCATTAATAAATTAAACTGCAAAATACGTAAAATGTATTAAGCTTTAATCAAGCGTTGATATATAAAAGGTTATTTATGTTTGGAGCACATGGAGAGTTTCAGATTTGCTCTCAGCCACCCACTATGTATTTAAAGTTATTTGGCAGCTTTAATAATGAAGGAATTACCTCACTGACTCACGGTGTGTTGCAAGAATTGAGCATGCAGCCTAAGGGAGCGGTAAAGTATGTGGTCGTTAATTTAGAAGAGTTTGAATTAGTTACTGTAGATAGTATGGACTCGTTAGAAAAATATTTTAACAGTGTTAAAGAACGTGGCTACGAACGCGTAGATTACTTGTATGCAAATATTATCGCTAAAAACATGTTTGAGAAAGTCTGGAACAACAGTGATGTAGAGGTAAACTTTTATAAAGACTCCGGAAGTTACCTGCAACAGCATCCAGATGACGAGTATATTAAAACATACTGGTAAGCAGCTATATTAAGCCTCATGCTACGGGGCTTATGATACTTTCTAAACAGTTTTTGTACCGTCTTGATAGGTTAAGATAAATATTGTTTTTTAGTTTTACTTTATAGTCGCCGCTGTCAGTTGGCATTAGCTCTGTTATGGCTTGTTTGCGAACTAGTGTGGAGCGGTGAATACGAACAAACCCTTCAGGCTCTAGCTGCTGCTCAATGTTTTTCATTGTTTCGCGATGTAAAACTGGTGTGCTCTCACCATTAAAGTGCAATTCTACGTAATTGCCTGCGCCGTTAATCCACACAATATCATTTATATCTATTAAACGAACTTTCCCTACATCCTTAACTACAATATGGGCAGCAATAGGTTGTTCGTTTTCATTTTGGGTTTTTAATATTCGCTCGGCTTCACTGGCTAACGGGCAAAGGTGTATTAATTTATCAAAGCACTTAGTTAGTCGGCATGCTGTTGCGTCGGTTGTTAAAAAATCTACAGCGCCTACCTCAAAAGCAAAATTAGCAAACTGTGTTGATTTAGCTATAACTACTACTTTCATAGTCTTTGCTAACTCGGTTAGGTGCACGATTTGTGTTGGATCATTTAAATCAGATAGCTCATAAAAAAGTACATTAAAACGAGAGGTATCAATTTGATCTAAACGTTGTTCAGGTAAATGCATTTGTGAGTCAAAATAACGGTGAGCTTGTACCTGTTGAGTTAAGAGTGTTGAAAATTTGCTTGTGCCAACTCTAATTAGTGCATGAAAGTAAGTAATCATAAAAAATTCCATCTCTAAAGCGTGTAGTTATAAAGACCGTGTATTTAATAAAAAATGTTAAAAAAAAATCAATCTAATCTATAACAAATTGGGATAAATGCCTTCATCCCATAAATCCTGCTGTTTGTACCAAACTAAATGCCTATTAAATAATGCACATAGTGTCTTAAAATTATCCCACTTAATGTTCAATTGTTTGTAACTAACTCGTTACAAAAATAACATTTCAGGGGTACATAGTATGAAAAAAATAAATAACTCAGGTCGTCGTACATTTAAACGATCTTCTTTGTCTTTAGCGCTTGGTGCGACAGTGCTAGCTGGCTTTTCTTTTCAAGGTATAGCTGCTGAAGAAGATGAACTCGAAAAAATAGAGCGCGTGCAAGTAACAGGTTCACGTATTCGTTCAGCCGAGGCGATGTCATCAGCACCTATACAGGTTGTAAGTGGTGAGGCAATTGATGCATCAGGCTCTTTAAATATCCAAAACCTACTGCTAGAAAACCCAGCATTTGGCTCCCCAGCTATTAGCCGTACTAACTCTAACTTTTCAACGGCAAGCGCGGGTGTGGCTACTGTTGATTTGCGTAACTTAGGCTCAAATCGTACTTTGGTACTTGTTAATGGGCGTCGTTATGTATCGGGTGTACCAGGAAGTTCTGCGGTAGATTTAAATACCATTCCTAGCCAATTTATTGAACGCGTAGAGATTATGACCGGTGGTGCATCATCAGTATATGGCTCTGATGCGGTTGCGGGTGTAGTCAACTTTGTATTAAAGGATGACTTTGAAGGCGTAGAGTTTGAAGGCCAATACGGTGAATCAAGCGAGGGCGATGATGAATCGCGTCAATTCTCTTTCACTTCAGGTTTAACTACAGGCGATGGTAAAGGCCAAGCCATGTTCCACTTAGGCTACTCAGATCAGGGCGCTGTGTTTTCACGCGACCGAGCGCGCTCTGCAGTAGACCAATTTTCAGGTATTTATTTTGAGGATGATCCTGCAGCAAATCCAGGGTCTATTTTTGAAGCTGTGAGCCCGTTTTTCTCATCATTTCCTCCGCAAGGGCGTTTTGATGCAGGCGATACACGCTTTACTTACGATCCAAACAACAACTTACAAGACTCGTTTAGTACCAATGGTGGTGACGGTATAGATGCTAACGGCTTTAACCGAAGTGGTGTACGTACTATCGCTATACCCACAGAGCGCTACTTATTTGCTTCAAATGGTAGTTACGAGCTAACAGATAAACACAGCTTCTTTTTTGAAGGTACCTATGCGGCTACTACAACAATATCAGAGTTAGAGCCTTTCCCATTTGCCTCAGATGATATTTACGCCAATGGCCGCGTGCCTATCGAATTTAACGTAAATGGTGAAATGCTTAGAAATGCCTTTGTACCAGATGATATTTACAATGCAGCAACAGATACCGATGGCGATGGTGCTAGAGACATCTTTTTTGCTAAACGTTTAAGTGATGTAGGTAACCGTGGTGCCCGTGCAGAACGTGATACATTCCGCTTAGCGGTGGGCTTTCAGGGGGAAATTAATGACAGCTGGTTTTACGATACCTACTATGTGTATGGCAAAACAAAAGAGTCGCAAGTTTCTGGTGGCTTAGTAAATGTACAAAGCTTTCGCCAAGGTTTAGAAGCGGTAATTGATAGCCAAGATTTAGATGGTGATGGTATTACCGATGAAGCGATTTGTATTGATGCAACAGCGCGTGGTTTTAATTGTGCGCCAGTGAACATTTATGGGTTTAACTCACTATCGCAAGGTGCTATTGATTTTGTAAGTGCACCAAGCACGCTTTCTACATCAGTAGAGCAAGAAATTATTGGCGGTAACGTCTCAGGTGATTTATTTGAGCTGCCTGCAGGTATGGTGGGTATTGCAGCTGGTTTTGAATACCGCGAAGAGTTCTCTCGTAGTGAATTTGATGCCCTACAGCAAGCGGGCTTAAATGCCGGTAATGCAATTCCTGCAACCGAAGGCTCTTTTGACTTAACCGAATACTACGTTGAGGCTAACATTCCAGTGTTGGATGCGGTCACCATGAACGCAGCAGTGCGTTTATCTGACTACTCAACAGTGGGTAACACAGAAAGCTGGAACGTAGGTGTTGATTGGGAAGTGATGGATAGCTTACGCCTTCGTGCTACCCGTGCTCGTTCTACACGTGCGCCTAATATTGATGAGTTGTTTTCACCACCTTCGCAGACATTCCCAAGCGGTTTAAACGATCCATGTATAGGTGTTACAAATAGTGGCGGTGGTGCTGTAGGTGATGCATGTCGTGCCGATGTAGGTGTTGCAAATAATATTGCATCAAACGGTGAATTTACACTTAACCAGTCTGATTTACAGGGTATTAGTGGCTTTAACCGCGGTAACCCAGATCTAAAAGAAGAAGTGGGTGACTCGGTGACAGTGGGTGTTGTGTTTACTCCAGAGGAGTTAATTTCAGGCCTTGACGTTACCCTAGATTATTTTGACATAGAAATCACTGATGCAATCGTTTCTACACCGCGCCAATTTATTTTAGACCAATGTTACGGCGGTGGTGACGATAGCTTCTGTAGTTTTATAACTCGTCGAAGCGGTCCATCAGGTAATAACAGTGCAGGTTCACTTGAGTTTATCGACAGTGGAGTATCAAATAGTGGTGGTTTAGGTACAGAGGGTGTGGATTTAACACTTACTTACTCTACCGATATTGGTCCAGGCGCATTTAGAACTCGCCTTGCATACACTTACTTGATTGACGGTTACACCATTCCGTTACCGGGTGCTGATAAAGATGAATTTGCTGGAGAAATTGGCACATCTGAGCACAAAGCTAACTGGAACTTAGGCTATAAGCTTGATGACTTTGATTTTAACTGGAGCATGACTTACATTGGCTCAGCTGACTTTGATGATCAATTCTTAAGTGGTTTTGGTATTCCTGCAGGCGGTGTAGGTATTGGCTCAGTAACCTACCATGATGTACAAGCAAGCTACCATATTAGCGACTCAATGGAACTGTATGCAGGTGCTAACAACTTATTTGATAAAGAGCCTCCGCGCATACTGTCAGGTGTGAGTGGGTCAAGCACGGGTACTGAAACCGATGCTGGTACGTATGACCCAATTGGGCAAACATTTTACGTAGGCTTTAGAAGTAAGTTCTAACCAATAATGCCGTTACTTGGCATGTAAAATAGCAATAAGCCCCAGCAACTACTGGGGCTTTTTATTTGGACTAAATAGCAAGGGTTAACATATTTCAATGTTTATGCTCCGCTTAAACCAAAAACAACGCCACTGGTAACAGTGGCGTTGTTTAGTTAACAGGTGTGGCTAATATATAACCCGAATCGCAAAGAAATTTACGATTCTCCCTATTTGTAGCCCTCCCTTTTTGAGGGCTTATTTTTTTAGCTTAGTCTAAGTACGCTTTTAACATCCATACTAGCTTTTCTTGCTCAGAAATATAATCACCCATTAGTGACGCTGTACCTTCGTCATCTGCATCGCCTGCTTGAGCAAGTACTTCACGCTGCATTTTAATTAGTGTGCTGTAGCCAGCTAACAGGTTTTCTACGGCTGCCGTACCATCGCTAATGTTTTTAGCTTCTTTAATTTCACTTACTTCTAAGTAATCAGAGAACGCATGCAGTGGCGCGCCATCTAATGTTAAAATACGTTCGGCAATTTCATCTACTTTTTCAAGTAGAAGATTGTAGATCTCTTCAAATTTAATGTGTAATTCAAAAAAGTTACGGCCTTTAATATTCCAATGAAAACCGCGCGCATTCATATATTGAATTTGGTAGCTGCTCAATAATGTATTGAGTGACTTAACAATACCTTCGCTTTTAGCGCTGTTTAAACCAATTGCATTTACCTGTGACATACCTTGCTCCTTGATGAACCGTTTATTTATGAACTGATGATCATTATTGCTCAGTGCTATTAATTAGTAAAATTGTTTAAACCAGTCAATGCAATAGGTTCTAACTATTAATAACGTGCAGCGCAATAAATCACTCATACAATATAGATGGGTTGAATTTATTAAATTTCTACCCCTTAACAATAAAATAAAGACAAAACATGGATAAATTATGATCTAAAACAAGTTTTGCACAAGGTTGAATATTGGCTATTCGATGTATTGATCTAAATCAGTAAATGCTTATGGCTGTAGCGCATAATTCACTCAAGTAAAATAAATATCTTAAATTTATTGGAGAGCGATTATGGATGCAAAAACAGTAAAACAAAATAAAGCAGAGTTAATAGTGGTAGGTATAGCTGTTATCGCCTTTGTATTGGGGCTGGTGGCGCATTTAGCGGGGGCAAGCTTAGCCAATTCAGATACGTTTGGTTATATTGCTGCGCCAATCCCGCTTATTCTGGGCATTGTATTTTTAATTAGTTATAAAATAGCGGCAGCAGCAGAAGACTAAGCTTCTTCGTTTAGGCACTCAATAATGTATTCAAGCACTTGGCGAGAGTAAATCATGCTGGTATGGCTTAAATGAAACACCTTGTGTTTAGCCATGCCTTTGAGTTTGGTTTCGTCTAGTAAAACTGTACCATCAGATTGGCTACCCTTAACGATTAACGGCATTAATCCGATAGGTAAATCGCCAGCAATACTGTAAAGCTTGGCATTAAACGGCCAGTTACCATTTTGAGTAAGCAAAAACTCAACGCTGTTTTTTAAAAAGGCTTCAAAGCCTTTTTGCTTCATTTTTTGTGCAATATGGCTGCCCTGATGAGGTGTGCCTAATGTAATCACTTTGGTAACGCGTTTGCTTGCTTTTGAGCTCGCCTCTAAATAAGCACGTGCAATTAGCCCCCCCATAGAGTGGCACACTAGCGCTGAGGGTTCATCTCCAATAAACTCATCAATTTGTTTAAAGATAGTTTCAAGGTTAGGGTCAAGCGTATTATAAGTTAAGTTTAATACCTTTACGCCCGATTGCTCTAAACGAGAACAAAGCGGGCGCATAACAAAGCCCGACATATAAAGGCCATGCAATACAATAACGTGGCTTATTTTCATACACTCTTACCTAAAATGTTTACATTAGCTGCTGAGGTTTTACTTCGATATTTGCAGTGTCTGAACTTATCCACACATCACCATCTTGAATGGTAATGGTCAATTTAATATTGCGATTGGCTAAATTGGCAAGTGCCTGCGTGGCGGCGTAATCAAGGCTAAAAATGCTTAAGTTTTTAAAATCGTACAACTTAGGTTGATGCTTTTGCCACCAAATAGCTTGGTTGTTTTCGCCATACGTATAAAGCACCACTTTTTTAGATTTATTGCAGGCTTTTTTAAGGCGCTTTTCATCTGGCAGACCTAGCTCAATCCACAGCTCAATTTCTTCACTATAGTTTACATGCCAAAGCTCAGGCTCATCATCGGCGCTTAAGCCTTTGGTAAATTCTAAACCATCACAGCTATTTAGCGCATAGGCTAATAAGCGAATCATCAAGCGTTGCTCGGTTTCAGAAGGGTGCTGCGCCAACGTTAAATTAAAATCTTGGTACACGTGGCGGTCCATATCGCTTAGCGATAATTGCGCTTTAACAATGGTAGATTTAAGAGCCATAATATCTAATCTAAAAAAATTTGCGCCAGTATAGCGCAATTAA
>NZ_CAWUKC010000054.1:0-25808 GCF_963922945.1 uncultured Pseudoalteromonas sp.
TCCTTAGCTTAAATAATAAGAGCCGCTACTTTAACATTTTTTTTGCCCTGTATGCGCGTGGAGAATACCCAAACCAACGTTTTACACTGGCACACAATGTGGCTTGCTCTTGGTAGCCTAAAAGCATTGAAATAGTACTGATAGAATAATGTTTTTGCGATAAATAGTGCGCCGCTAATGCACGGCGTGTGGTGTCTTTAAGTTTTACAAAGCTGGTGTTGTGTTTGGCCAATTCACGGTGCAAGGTACGTGGGTGCATGTTAAGGGCTTCGGCTATAGTTTGATTTGAACACTGATAAATAGGCAGCATTGGCCTTATTAATGCGCTTACTTGAGCAGGCAACGAATGGCTATGCGCACCGCGTTTAGCTAAAAAGCTTAACGCGGCATCGGTTTTATTAAGGCTATTGCGGCTAAGTTTAATTGATAAGTCGGCTTTGTTTATTACAATGCCCGCGCTATTACGATGCTCTACTACTTTACAGCCAAAATAGGTTTTGTAAGCGTGTGTATTAGCAGGTAGCTTTTGCGGTAAAAATACAGTGCGGGGCTTGCACTGATTATTACTTAACTTTTTAATTATGTTCATGGCTAAGCCTAGCGTGAGCTCTATGGCTTGATTTATTTGTGGCAGGGGCCTTAGGTTAAATTCAAATGATAAAAATAAGCTCTCGTCATTATCTAATGAGTGCGTTGTTAAACATAATGCTGGACTGTGTAAGTGTAAATATTTAACCACCCAGCTAAGCGCCTCTTCTAAATTAGTGCCACTTTTAGCGGCTATGGCTATGTGGCCTAAAATATCAAAGTTTTGTTTATTTGCTAGTTTAAGCCCAAAGCTTGGGCAGTTAAGTGTGTGGCTGCAGTACTCTAATAAATTTGCATAGCTCAAATAGGGTAAATATTGGTTTTCAAGATCATTAAAGTCGACATTTATATTACAGGCATTTAAAACGTTTATTGGGTCTGCGCCTAACTCTTTAATTAATGTATCTATTGCATATAAGGAAGTGGCACGTATTGGCTTGTTCATATCCTGACGCTGTCAATTTAATGTTGTCTAAAAATATCAAGTTTTGTGGTGTTAATCTATGCACTATGATGTTTTAAAGAGTGAGAATAAAAAGGTGTTTATGAGTAACCACACGTTTGATTACATTATTATCGGTGCTGGTAGCGCAGGTTGTGTGTTAGCGGCACGTTTATCAGAAGATGAGCAGATAAATGTGTGCTTAATCGAGTCGGGCGGGAGTGATAAAAGTGCCTTTGTACAGATGCCGGCGGGTATTGCGGCCAGTGTACCATATGGCATAAATAGTTGGCATTATAATACGGTACCACAAAAAGCCCTTAATAACCGGTGTGGTTTTGTGCCGCGAGGTAAAGTACTTGGTGGGTCTAGCTCTACTAATGCCATGGTTTATATACGCGGCAATAAATACGATTACGATAATTGGGCAAAAAATGGTAACCCTGGGTGGGACTATAACAGTTTATTACCGTATTTTATAAAAGCCGAGAACAATAAAACGTTTAATAATAACGATTTACATGGTAATCACGGTCCTTTACATGTGCAAGAGTTATCCTGCCCAAGCCCGGTGAACCAGCTGTTTTTAGACGCCTGTGTTGAGCAAGGTGTTCATTTAAATAACGACATTAATGGCAAGCTGCAACACGGCGCGAGACTGTCACAAGTTACACAACATAATGGCGAGCGGTGCAGTGCGGCAAAAGCATACCTAACTCCTCACTTACATCGACAAAATTTAACGGTGTTTACTCATTGCCACGTAAATAAAATTATTATTAAAAATAAAATAGCGCAAGGTGTTGAGGTTGAGCAGCATGGCAAGGTTTTTAATTTAACAGCTACAGAAGAGGTGTTGTTAAGTGCTGGCGCTATAAATTCTCCTCAGTTACTCATGCTCTCTGGAATTGGACCTAAAAACCATTTAGAAGCGCACAATATAAAGGTACAGCATACCCTTGAAGGCGTAGGTGAAAATTTACAAGATCATTTAACCGTTGTGCCGCTGTGTAAAGCAAATACAGCAAAAGGCACCTTTGGGGTAAGCGTAAAAGGCGCTGCAAGTATTATTAATGGGTGTGCGCAGTGGTTTAGTAAACGCAGCGGGGTATTAACCAGTAATTTTGCTGAGTCGCATGCATTTATAAATGTGTTGGATAATTCGCCCGCGCCAGATATTCAACTTGAGTTTGTTATTGGGCTGGTGGACGATCATAGCCGCAAGCTTCACCGAGGCCATGGTTATAGTATTCATAGCAGTATTATGCGCCCCAAAAGCAGAGGGACAATAAGGCTTGCCAATAGCAATCCACGCAGTGCGCCACTTATTGACCCTAATTACTTAAGTCATCCCGACGATTTAGCTACTATGCTTGCCGGGATTAAAAAAACGCTCCGTGTAATGCAAAGTCCCGCCTTTGATAAAATTCGGGGCAAGATGGTTTACCCGCTTGATGTAAACAACGATGCCCAACTTATAGAGTTTATACGCCAAACGGCCGATACCGAATACCACCCTGTTGGCACGTGTAAAATGGGCACCGACAACATGGCTGTGGTCAATAACAAGCTACAAGTTCACGGTATACGCAGCCTAAGGGTTATTGACGCCTCGATTATGCCAACCATAGTAACAGGTAATACAAATGCGCCGGTTATTGCCATTGCTGAAAAGGCCGCTGATTTAATTAAATTGAGCTATAAAGCGGGGTTATAAGGTGCGGTTGTAAAAGTCAGTAAGCCACGCTTGCCAGTCATCTTCTAGTTTAAGCATGTGTTGATGCTTTTTAGCGTTAAGGTGTTTGTTTTCATCTTCGGTGGCAATAAAGGGGCCTACCCGACAAAGCGAGCAATAATTTTCACCTAAGTATGCAGGCTTTTTAAGGTGGGTGTTTAGCTCGTTTGTGTGTAGCGAGATTGCTTTAGGCGTAAACACATACGTAATGCCGCTGGTGTCTTTTACGTGCTTATCACGGTCTACATTTCTTATTTTATAGCCATCAAACTGGTTAATATCAAAAGGCATTTGGCCCGCGTATTTAGCTTTTAGGCCATCACTTAAGCTGCCTTCAATATTCCACTCGCGGTATGGCTTTACATCTTTTGAGGTTATGTAGCATAGCATAGGACCGCTTTTGTCGAGCGCATAATGGTTAGCATATTTAATAAATTGATGAAGCAGGGCACGATTAAGCACGTTCATACTGGTTTTTTGGGTGTTTTTTTCAAAAGCTTCGCGCCCTACAAAGGCAGGTATAAGCGGAAACTGAAAAATAACCACATCAAAGCTGTGCTGGTGGGCCGCTAATTTTTGCCAACACGAGGGGTTAGTTACATCAAAGCTATTAATAACCTCAACATTACATTTTTTTAAGCTACTGAGCGCATTATGTTGGTATTTTTGCTCTATTGTCTCGGCGCTATCATAAGTAGATGCGACTAACTTTGGCGGTTTTATATTGTTAACCACCGTATGTGAGAACGATAGATCGCCATCGCCTACGGTAAGAACTCGCCAATTAGGATTTAAATACATAACTTATTTAGACTTATGTGTATTTTGATCAGCACTTTGCGTGTTGTGTGCTGTATTAACACTGTGCAAACGATGAAACGCCAAGCGTGTTTTTAGTCCTTCAATGGCTATTTGTTTTAAGATTAAATTAAAGGTAATTAAAATCGCAAACACAATATGAATTGGGCCCTGTGTAAAGCCTGCCTCTGGGTTATAAAGCGTAAGCCCAAATAATATGAATAACACCACTAACAGTATTTCAATTAACTGGTTAGAGTAAAAGCTGAGTCGGCCTTCATTTTTATGATCTTTTTTAATGCTAATAGCGCAAAAAAACGGAATAACTTTAATTTTAAAAGCGGCGTTTTTTTCTACGTAGTTTTCGCCAAGCTCATTAAGCTGCTGGCGTAGTGTATCAATCATGGTGCGTCCTTAAATAGCAGTGCGCGGATGTTACACTATTACGCCCAGTAGGTTAAGCTGCACAAGGTTATTTTGGGTAAAGGCTCATACCTATGGTAATTATGTGGCATACAAATACCACTGAGGTAAGAATAAAACGCATTTTTTGATAATCTTGATGGTAGGTTTGCCATTGTGGTGTGGCTTTTTCAAATATAAGCACCACCCAAAAGCTCACCCCTAACCAAGCAAGCGCCCACTCTAGCGGAATAAACGATAAAAATGGCACAGGTATAACAGGTACAACTGCTTTAATTGCATCGCTGTAACTTTGCATGCCAGCGCGCCATAGGTTGCCCGCCATAAATGCCAATATGGCAATGCTGTAAAAAGTAAAAAATTCCAAATTAACGCTATTACTGCCAAACATAAGCGGCCACGCTACACAGCCTAAAAAGGGCAGTAACCCCAAATAGCCAAGTTGAATATGATTAACAAATTTTTCCATTACAGCATGCCTTATATTTGTGTGTTTTTAAGCTCCGCTATTGTAGCAGTATTCTTATCACTTATAGCTAATTAATCACCTACGAATAGTACAGTCAGATAGTTCAATCTTAAAAAACGATTGTTTTAATCTAAACAATCAATTTTATTTATTTTATCAATGGACTTATTGTATTAATCAAGCCAGCAGAGCTAGCCGATAAATTTAGCTTTGCTTGGTAACTTAAATTAATACATTAAATATAAATGAGGAATACTATGAGCACTTCATTGATCAACACAAAAATTCAACCTTTTAACGCAACTGCATACCACAATGGTGACTTTGTAGAAGTGTCTGAAAAAGACGTACTAGGTAAGTGGTCTATCTTCTTCTTTTACCCTGCAGATTTCACATTCGTATGCCCTACTGAACTTGGCGACGTTGCTGATTACTACGAGCAACTACAAGAAATGGGCGTAGAAGTTTACTCAGTATCAACTGATACTCACTTTACGCACAAAGCATGGCATGACACGTCAGACACTATTGGTAAAATTAAATTCCCAATGATTGGCGACCCAACTGGCCGTATTACTCGCAGCTTTGGCGTTATGATTGAAGAAGACGGTCTTGCACTTCGTGGTACGTTTGTAATGAACCCAGAGGGCGAAATCAAAGTAATCGAAACGCATGACCTAGGTATTGGCCGTAGCGCTAAAGAGTTAGTACGTAAAGTACAAGCTGCACAATACATTGCAACGCATGACGGTGAAGTTTGCCCTGCATCTTGGCAGCCAGGTGAAGACACACTTGCTCCTTCACTAGACCTAGTTGGTAAAATCTAAATACAGGTTTACCCACTTTAATAAGGGCAGGTAACAGCCCTTAAACCAACAGTAATTTGTTTGTTGGTGCCTCCTATCTCAACTCGGACTCATTAGCACATGCATTAGTTGGCATGGGAGGCTTGCTGTTTAAATTTTCCTAAAAAGGGTTAAGCCATGTTAGATAACAACATTAAAAATCAATTAAAAAGCCATTTTGAATCGCTTACTCAACCTGTTGAGCTGCTTATCGCCTTGGATGACAGCAAAAAATCAGCAGAAGTAGAAAGCTTAGCAAACGATTTAGCTTCGCTAAGTGACAAGTTTATAGTAGTGAATAACCCAGATTCAGACGCACGTCGTCCATCTATGGTTGTGCATTCACCTGAAAAAAATACCCACATAACGTTTGCTGGCGTTCCTATGGGTCACGAATTTACAAGTTTAGTGTTAGCGCTTTTACATACTGGCGGACACGCAAGTAAAGCTAAAAGTGAAGACATTGAACAAATACAATCACTCGAACAAGAACTTAATTTTGAAGTATACATTAGCTTGAGTTGCCAAACATGCCCACAAGTAGTGCAGGCGCTAAATACAATGGCTGCAACAAACAGCAAAATTAAAGCAACAATGATTGATGGCGCACTTTTTCAAGATGAAGTCGAAGAGCGTAATATTTTAGCGGTACCCGCTGTGTACTTAAATGGCGAGCCATTTAGCCAAGGCGCATTAAGCCTAACCGATATTTTAAATAAAGTAGACTCAAAAGGCGCTGCTAAACAAGCTGCAGCACTAAGTGAGAAAGACGAGTTTGATGTACTTGTCGTAGGTGGTGGCCCTGCAGGTGCCTCAGCCGCTATTTATTCTGCTCGTAAAGGGTTAAACACCGGTATCGTTGCCGATAGATTTGGTGGCCAAGTTGCCGATACGTTGGCTATCGAAAACTTTATTTCGGTTAAAGCCACTGAGGGGCCAAAGCTTGTTGCTCAACTTGAAGAGCATGTTAAAGAATATGACGTAGATGTAATGCATAACCAACGCGCAGCAGGGCTTGGTCGCGGTAGTAATGGTTATGAAATTACCCTTGAAAACGGCGCAACTTTAAAAGCTAAATCATTAGTACTTGCTACAGGTGCACGCTGGCGTGAAATGAACGTCCCTGGCGAGCAAGAGTACCGCGGCCATGGCGTTGCTTATTGCCCACACTGTGATGGCCCGCTATTTAAAGGTAAGCCGGTTGCCGTTATTGGTGGTGGTAACTCAGGTATAGAGGCGGCAATCGACTTAGCTAACATTGTTGAGCATGTAACGGTACTTGAGTTTGCTGATACGCTGCGCGCTGATGAAGTACTTATTCGTAAAGCAAACAGCTTAAGCAACATCACTATTATTAAAAATGCGCAAACCACTGAAGTAGTAGGCGATGGTAAAAAAGTAACCGGACTTAATTACACTGACCGTGTAACAGGTGAGGAAAAATCATTAGCAATCGCAGGTATTTTTGTACAAATAGGTTTGATCCCTAATACAGAATGGTTAAAAGAGAGCGACCTTGCACTTAGCAAGTTTGGCGAGATAGAAATTGACGCTAAAGGCGCAACCTCTTTACCTGGTGTTTATGGTGCCGGTGATGCGACAAATACACCATTTAAGCAAATAATTATTGCAATGGGGAGTGGTGCAACAGCAAGCTTAGGGGCGTTTGATTACTTAATTCGCCATAGCGAGCAAAGCAACCAAGACCAAAGTGCAGCATAAGAGAAAAGCTTTCTCTTGATATAACAGCAATAGGTACACCCAAAAGCTGTTTGTTAACCCAAGCCGCCCTCTCCAAAGGCGGCTTTTTTAATGTTTATAACAATATCTCTATTAATCACAGCCGCCAGAATCTCCGCCGCAATCATTATTAGAGTGTGAGCTATTGTTAGCAAAAAATGAAGAGTCGCTG
Source organism: uncultured Pseudoalteromonas sp. (assembly GCF_963922945.1). GTDB lineage: Bacteria > Pseudomonadota > Gammaproteobacteria > Enterobacterales > Alteromonadaceae > Pseudoalteromonas. The sequence continues at coordinate 7,213 of NZ_CAWUKC010000054.1, forward strand.
CTTGTATAAGTTGAAGACCCGCGTGATGCTTTACCACCGATAAACGTAACTAATAACAATACGCCTGATACAATAGCGATCGTTATTGATGAGCCCCATTGCCCTGTTGAAATGCCTTTAAAAATGGCTAAGCACAGTACTGTTAACAGCAGTGTCCTTATTATGTTTTTCATCTTTTATTCTCACCAAATTAAAGCGTATTAACTTTAGCTATATGTTCAAGCGCGTTAGAGATTGCTTTTTCAATCTGCGGCAGCTTAAACGGTTTAGAGACAAACATATCCATGCCCGCTTGTTGGCAGGCTAATTTATCTTGTGAGGACGTGTTGGCCGTAAGGGCTACAATAAAGGTGCTTTCATTAGGGCAAATGCCTTGCGACCTTAACGTTTTAGTGGCTTCAAAGCCATCCAAAATTGGCATAATGCAATCCATAAAAATAACATCGTAATGCTTTTGTTTGCACTTAAAAATAGCGTCTTGACCATCAATGGCACAGTCGGCTTTTACGTTTAACTTATCAAGAGAGGCATCAAGCACACGGCGGTTTATATCGTTGTCATCAACAATAAGTACGCTGAGCGAGTGGCTGTTTAACTCAATTTTTGATTGAATATCGTCTATTATTTGCTCTTTACCAAGCTCTAGTGGAATATTAATATTAAACGTTGAGCCTTTTTGTAGCTCACTCGTTACAGTTATTGTGCCGCCCATGTATTCTACAAGCTCTTTTATAATTGCTAAGCCAAGCCCTGTGCCCCCTTTATTGTTTTTAGCGTCAACCTCTTGTGTAAACGGCGAAAATAAAGACTCTAAAAAGGCAGGGGTCATGCCTCGGCCAGTATCAGAAACTGTGATACCAAGAGATAACGCATTGTTATTATTTATAAGCTGTGTTTTAAGCTTTACATGGCCTTGCTCGGTAAATTTTAACGCGTTACTTAATAAGTTAGAGGTAATTTGGCTCAGGCGTGTACTATCGCAAAAAGCCCAGCAGCTTTCATCAATCGTATTTTCTATGATCAACTCAACATGGGTGTCTTTAAACAGAGGCGTATATAACGAGGCTAAGTCACTAAATATGGTTTTTAGCAGTACATCGGTTGGCTCTAGCTTTAACTCACCATGATTAATTTTAGAAAAATCGAGTACTTCATTAATTATGTTAAGTAAAATGTCAGCGCTACGCAGTGCTATTTTTATTTTTTCGTCACGTTTTTCAGTGTTTTTTTCATCTATTAGGGTGGTGAGCATACCAGTTATGCCATTTAGCGGCGTGCGTAACTCGTGACTAATTTTGGCAAACAGCATACTTCTGTCTTCTAGCATATGCTCTGCTTCGGCTTTTTTCTTTTTAAGTTCTTCCCTAAGTAATATAGATTCGGTTATGTCTTGAAAGGTACCAAATAGCCTTATGCAATTGCCTTCATGAAATTCCGCTTCACCAAAAGTTGAGATCCATATTTCTTGGTTTTGTGCAGTAATAACCTCAAGCTCTAAATCCCATTTTTCACCTTTATGTATAGCGTTTTCTACTGCTTGATTGATAGCATCCCTGCTTGCGCCTTCTTTGTAAAACTCAATTGCATTATCAATGACAGGCTGGTAGTCATCGGCTACCTGATGAATACGTTTTGTTTGTGTGCTCCAATACACTTTGTTTTCAATCAAGTCGACTTCCCAAGTGCCGATATTCGCGATGTTTTCGAGCTTTGAAAGGGTGTAGCTATTTTTTAAAAGTTGCTCTTTAGTGTCTATTTTTGCAAATTCAGATCCTAACCACTGAGCAAATAGCTCAATGTAATCGTAGGCTTCGTCGCTAAATGCAGGTGACTCGTTAGGCGATGAAAAGTTAACAGTGCCAAAGGTTTTATCGGCTACTTTTATAGGCGCACCAATGTATGACTCAAGCTGAAAGTTTATGTAACAAGGGTGGTTTGCAATCGTGCTTTGTGAGGCTTTATGAAACGAAAGCGCTGAGCCTGCAGATAAAGTATGAACACAATAGGTGCCATCTAGCTCAAATTGTGTACCAGGAACTAAACTGTCATCGGGTGTTATAGCGTGCAGTGCGGTGTAGGTATTGCCGTCTATTTTACTAATTATTGCGATATCAAGACTGAACACCTCTAAACCAAATGCAAGTAAGCTATTAATTTTATTGTCAAAGCTTAAAGCTTGATCTGAGACTATATCGTGAAAGCGCCTTAAAAAGTTCACTGCCATTCCCTTTATTTTTATATTTCTATGCTTATCGGCAGATAGGCACAATTATTTAATTATTATGTAATAGTGTATACGACCAAGTACAATCTGCTGAATTATTTATAGAAAAATTAAGCTAGCCTTTTAACACGTGTTATCTAATTTTACCCAAAAACTAAAATTTACCAAGTTAGTATGTTGAGTTAGGCGTGTATTCTGGGTTTATGTCGCCGCCTACTTCTTCTGGGTCTACATCATTTATAAGCAACACTTCGCGCACGGCTTCAATATGATCAAGCACTGTTTGATAGCGCTCGCCATATTCGTACTTTGTTACTTCAATTGCTTGCGGCATGTAAGTAAATGCAATTTTTAGTGCGTGTAACGCGTCTGGATTGATTTTATCGCTCATAAATTTCTCTCATTTTATCAATGTATAGTGATTTGTTTTACAGCTGCTAAAAGAGCCAGCCTTAGGACAATAAGCTTTTTGCATACGCCCTAACAAAATAACAATAATTATAGAGTTTGTTGACTGTTAAAGTTAAAAATTTGCTTGTTTAGTCGTTATTTTAATGGGCTAAGCAGTTAAGCACTGATCTGCATGATAACGCATTTATTTTTGGGATTATTTAAAAACAGTTTTAGCTCATCATATTTGCCTACCTAAATACCAAGTATGCTCAAAAAATATAATTTTATAAATAAACAGGCATTGATTATGCGAATAAAAAGGAGCTTGTTCGTTTAATAAGTAACGATAATATGTTGCATAAATTTACAAATGCGCAATATAATGCAAATAGTTGTTATTTGTATATACAGGTGTGCGCGCCTGCTGTTTATTAAATGAGCTAAAAATGAATAATAAAAAAACCTTTAGCGCTACAAAGCGTCGCCATTTAATGGCGTGCGTATTGGCATTGCTAACCGCTACGGTGATGATCACCGGGATGACTACCTATTTGCCCTTACAAATGAGTGAACAAATTTTACTGCCTATTTTACTGTTTCCAATTATTTGGGTTGGGCTTTTTATATATGCCTACATTAGCGAAAAAGCATGGCAGCCATTTTTACTCATGATCACTTTGTGTTTAGTGCATGGAATTTTAAGTTATTTTGCATTAATGCAGGGGCAAGGATGAAGTCAATTACTTTAAAAAAGCTATTTTTATTACATAGTTGGGTGGGCGTAGTAACCGCCGTTTTATTGTTTGTTGTGGCATTTACCGGCGCGTTAGCAGTACTTGCAAGGCCTGAGCTAAAAATTTGGGCTAACCAATCACTGCAGCAAACTCAGCCGATCCCCAATAGTGAAATAACCACATTAGTTAATACCTACCACGCGAAAGTACCTGAAGAGTTTGGTGAAAATATTCACGTATTTATGCCAACAGGGCATAATTTTCATTTACTGACTTTAGTTTTTGAATCGCACCATGGTGATGAAAATTACCAGCAAGAAGTACTTCGGGCATTTGAATTTGACCCAGCAAGCTTAGCGTTGGTAAATACCTACTATGGCCCAAGTAAGCACTATTACGCTGATAGAAAAACAGATGCGGCAAGTTACATTGGCGAGTTTCATGCTGACTTGCATTTAGGGCGACCTGTAGGGCTTATTTTAACCGGGTTTTTAGGTTTAACATTATTAGTAAGTACGGTAACTGGTTTATTTATACATCGTAAATTAATTAAAGAGCTGTTCACCTTTAGGTGGCTTAAAGGCTTTGATGTAACCATAAGTGACGGCCACAAAGTAATGGGCATTTGGGGCAGTATTTTTAATATTGTAATTGGTTTTAGCGGCGCATTTTTAGGGCTCGCAACCGTCATTTTGTTACCGGCAGCCGCTTTTGTAAGCTTTGGTGGCGACCAAGATAAGTTGATAGAAACTTTTACAGCTATTCCTGAGCCAATAATTAGTAATGTAAATCAGCCAACTAACATAACCGCTATTTTAGGTGATGCGCAGCAACGCTACCCACACGCTGTTATTTTAGATGCCACGGTAATGGCGCATAACGATACAAACGCACAAGTATATTTACGCCTTTTAGGAGGCGAAGCCGTGGCTTCACAGTTAGTCCATTACAATGGGCAAGGGGAGTACATTACCTCAATGAGTAGCTTTGGCGACATAGCGGGGGTATCAATTCAAGTGATTGAAATACTATTTGCGCTACATTTTGGTAATTTCGCTGGTTTATTTGTGAAGTTGCTTTGGGTAGTGCTTGGCTTAGCCTGTGCCTTAATGCCACTTTCTGGCATGATGATGTGGTTAGCAAAGCGTACCAGGAGCAGTACACCAACGCTTAGCGCTGGCGCGTATGCAAGGTGGAATCGCTTCATTATAGGTAGTTGCGGCGGTTTAGTGTTGGCTTGCTGTGTGTTGTTCCCTGTGCAAGTGCTTTTAAATTATGCCGTGCCAGGTACTGAGCACAATACTTACTTTGGGCCGGTATTTTTTTACTCTTGGTTAGTATGGCTAGTCACTGCAGCATTTTGGAAAAAATATAAAACCTACTTCAGAGCAACCTTGTTGCTTTGCGCCTTGTTCTTAATGAGTGTTTTACCACTTAATAGTGTATTGGGCGTTAATAATGTTATTAACGCAAACAGTACCCTAGTGGCATTTACAGATATTAGCTTTTTAATTGTGGGACTGGCGTTTTTATGGGGATACTTAAAAACAAAACCTGATGCCATAGCACTTGCTGAGGTAAAAGCAGCATGAGCACCGTTATGATAGTTATTGCACTAGCGTGTTTACTGGCCGCTTTATTATTAATGAGAAGTAAGCACTACAATGTAGCCTATAAGTGGCTGTATTGTTGTGCTTTAATAACTATTGCCTTAGCGTTTTTTATACATGTTTACGCTGTGCTAGCGGGCATTGTATGCAACATTGCAGCGTTTACTGTAATGGGTATACTGGTTGCGCTATCTAAAGGGAAACAACACACTTAGCTTAAAAAGGCTCTGGCTGAATCAATTCCCATTTTATACCCATCGTTGAGCCGTTTAACGTTTTTGGTTGTACGGCCCACTTTAAATTGAGGTGGTGGAGCAATAATATTGATTTTGCAATCTTCAGGCGGGTTATTAATAAAATCTATGCTGCTGTTATAAACATGCGCTCTGTTAATCGTGCTTTTTATTAAAGCAGGGTAGTTTTTATAAAGTTTTTTAGTTAACCACTGCGATTTACTTGGCTTTTTTCTATAGCCTAGTGGCTGAGAAAGCACCACGGTTATTTCTTTAGCGCCCATTTCGTATGCTTTAATTACGGGGATGGAATCTGCTACGCCGCCATCAGTCATCGCAATGTCATTAATAATCGGGTAATGACGGTACGCAATTGGGATTGCGCACGATGCCTTTAATTGTTCAAGTATTGTATCGCTTGAAGCTTTTAGATAATGCGGCTGACCGGTGCTGATAGCGGTAGCAACAATATAAAACTCATGGGCCGCCTTATTAAAGGTTTCTGTATTAAGTGGAAGCTCTTTGAGCGTTGCTTGCCACAGCCAATCTAAATCAAACAAGTGGCCGCCTTTGATAAAACGCGCTAAGTTAATAAATTCAGGTCGGCACGAAAAATCAGTGATAACATGATAATTTCGCCGAGGTTGTTGGCATAAATAAGCGGCTATATTGGTCGCGCCAGCTGAAACCCCAAAGTAACTATTAAAAGGTTGATAGCGCTGTGCTAAAAACTCATCCAACACGCCCGCGGCAAAAATACCGCGCATTGCGCCTCCCTCAACCACTAAAGAATGTTTATTATTAATCATGCTTTTATCTCCCTTTTAATGATATTACCAATTAACCAAGTAAAGCGCGATAAAACGCGTAAATAATTGGCTGTATGAATTTTTATAAGTAAGCTGTAAAAAATGTTTATTTTTAATGTGTTTGGTTCAATCGCTCAAACTGAGGTTTTCTGATAAAGTATTATTCATACAAGGCTTTGTTAATATTAAAGAATCGTTATTTATGACTGACTCAAGTGTGACCGTATTTAGTAACCTGCAAAACACCTTAGGTGAAAGCCCGCTTTGGCACCCGCTTCTCAACACGCTATTTTGGGTAGACATAGAGCAAAACTTACTATTGAGTAAGCGTTTAAGTCCTGAGGGTGAGGTAACACAGGTTAAAATGCTAGATACAGTTTCAGCTCTGGCGTGGCTTGATGAAGCACACCTTATTATTGGCACTAGTACGGGTATTTATAAATACCATGTCGCTTCTGGGGTGCGCCAAACGCTTACCTTGTTAGAAAATACCCAGCTTACACGACGCGCTAACGATGGGAGAGCCGATCCTTGGGGAGGATTTTGGCTAAGTACGATGGATAGAGACGCCCACACAGGCGAGGGGAAAATTTACCGTTTTTATCAAAATTCGCTTAAATGTGTAATAGAAGGGTTAACGATCCCTAATGGTTTATGTTTTGATAAAGCGCGCTCGCGTGCCTATTATTGTGACTCTAAAACTAGCTGTATTTTTACTTTAAATGTAAACCAGCAAAGTGGCGAGCCTATATTACCCGCCCGCGTGTTTTATCAATTTAAAAATACGCAAGTGGACCCCGATGGTTGTGTGATTGATGCACAAGGGAATTTATGGCTTGCAGTGTGGAATTTGGGCTGCGTTATGTGCTTATCCCCACAGGGCGAGGTTATAAAAACACAGCCTATTGCAGCGATAAAACCAACAAGTGTAGTTTTTGGGGGAAGTGATGCACAGTGGCTATTTGTAACGTCTGCAGATGACAGTAAAGTAAAAACTAACCAGTCATTACAAGGTAATGTATTTAAAATAACAGGCATACAAAACGGGCAGCTAGAGCCGCCCGTGATATTATAAAGTATTTAGTCACTTATATTGGCATACTTTATTTCGGCCTGTTTCTTTTGCTTTGTAGAGTGCTTGATCGGCTTTATTTATAAAGCTCTGCGGCGTACTATTTTTATTTGGTACGGCTGTAAAAAAGCCGATACTTAAAGTTAAGTACTCACTTACTGTTGAGCTGTTATGCTTAATGTTTGCTGCTTTAATTGCTTGTTGAATTAAGTTAGTAAATCGTTCGCAATCTTGCGCGTTGGTTGCAGGTAAAATAATGGCAAACTCTTCGCCGCCATAGCGCGCGGCTAAATCGCTTTCGCGTCGGCATCGCGATTTAAGCGCAGCTGCCACCTTAACTAAGGCTTCATCGCCTTGTTGATGGCCGTAGCTGTCATTGTAATTTTTAAAAAAATCTATATCGCACATAATTAAGCTAACGAGTTGCTTTACACGTGCGCAGCGTTTAATTTCGCTCTCTAGTGCTTTATCAAAACATCGCCTGTTTGCAATGGTGGTGAGGCTGTCGGTATTTACAAGTTGGTTGAGTTTTTGATTCGCGGTAATCAGCTGTTGTTGAATATGCTGAAGCTCTTGCTTGTAGTTTAAGTTTTTAAACGCATTAGCGATTATTTCACCGACTAGTTTTAACCTAATTAAGTCTAAGTCTGTCCACTCACGTTGTTGTTTTACACAATCACAACCAATAAACCCTACTAGTTCTTTATCGTAGCGAAGGCCAATGCATAGCACTGACTGAATGCCTTGACGAACGAGTTCTTGTTTTTCTTTCGCCGCTTTTGCAGGGAGGCTGGCAACATCATTTACTTTAAATAAGTGTGTGGTGCCCATTAAATTAGCAAAGTAGGGGAGTGAGTTTTTTGGTATGTGCTGTAGTTGATCTTTAAATGGCTGAATACCTTGGTTAACCCATTCATGGGTGTTACGCATTGATTTACCATCGTCAGAAAATTTAAATAGGTAGCTCCTATCGGCAAGGCATACAGTGCCAATGGCTTTAAGCGCATACTCTATATGTGTATCAATATTGTCGTTTTGAATATCTATTAAATCGGTAGAAATTTTTGAGATTATTTTGTCAAAGTTGTATTTTGCATCATCGCTGTGCTCTATTACCTCAAATGTTGCAATATGATGATGCTCGCTAATATGCGCAACTTTTGAGTTAAGAAGTAGACCCATTTCGTGTATTTGTAAAAATACGTGGTAGTTAGTATTGATGGCTAGGTATTTCTCAAACAATTGGTTTAAGGTTAATTGTTTTTTATTTTCTGGGCAGCTAAACAAAAGCTGCGCAAAGTCATCATTTTTTAGGCTTGGTTTTGATGGTAATTTAAATAACCTTTGTGCCTGTGTGTTTGCTTTAAAAGTGTGATTTTTAGCATCGTAAAGTACAACGGCGAACGGAATAAGCTTTATAGCACGCCAAGTATCCTTAATTGGTTGTAAGCTCACTCATTGCTCCGGTTAGTTTAACGTAAATAATTTGTAACTCTATATGATATTTAGTTCAACTTTAGCTGTTTTGCTAAGTTTTTAGTGCGTTTAAAAGGGCTTCGTATTACAATTGCTACTTTATATCATTACCCATTTCTACTTTAAGCCCAATGCAGGTTTAGTTGCAATTTAAGTATAGGTTATTCAAGCATTTCATGACAGAAATTACTACCCATGAGGCGTCTCGTCGTCGGTTACTCATCGCGTTGGCAATAACATGCTCATTTATGGTCATTCAGGTGATTGGTGCTTATTATGCTAACTCATTGGCTGTGCTTGCTGATGCAGGGCATTTATTTGTGCATAACAGCTCGCTATTTATTGCACTTATAGCTTCAAGCTTAGCAATTCATTTAGCGAAAACCTATAACGATGGCTATCAACGTGCTGAGCTTATTGGTGGTTTAATAAATGGTCTGCTGTACTTGGTAATCAGCTTAGTTATTCTATATGAAGGAATAGAAAGGATTTCTCATCATAATGAGGGGCATGATTTAGCTATAAATAGCTTTTTAATGTCGAGCATTGCCTCTGTTGGGTTTTTATTTCATGGCGCTGCTGCGTGGGTACTTTATAAAGGCCGTAAGGCCAGTATTAATGTGTACGCGGTATTTTTACATTCGTTTTTTGACATCATATCTACCATTTCTACATTTATAGCTGGCGTGCTAATTTATTATACGGGGTGGGGGGTTATCGATATTTTATCGAGCATGCTCATTGCTTTGTTTGTGTTATTTACCGGCGGTAAAGTCATTACTAGCTGTATTAAAGACTTGTTTTTTAATAACGCAAAATTACCTAAAGTGAAAGATATTGAGCAATCAATTACTCAGTTGGAACATGTGCATAATGTGCATAATGTGACAGTATCGCGAAAAGACAATGACATAATTGTCGGTGCTCATGTTGTTTTAAAGCAACACTGTACCATCGAAAAACACGATGAAGCATGCCGGTTAAAAATAGAAAAACTGCTTTTTGCTCGTTTTAAAGTTAAAAGCAGCGTTTTGCAAATAGAAAGCCACGAATGTCAGCATATCCACAATTAGTTTTATATTAAACGGCTAATATGCTCACGTGTTTTTGGGTTTTGTAGCTGCTCTGCTCTCATTGGTTTAGCAAAATAGTAACCTTGTAAAACATAGCAGCCTAATTTTTCTAAAAAGGCTTTTTGTTGTTTTGTTTCTACGCCTTCGGCTATACAATATAACTCAAGGTTTTGTGCTAGCGTGTAAATGGTTTTGATTATTGACTCGTCGCCCTTATCAACCCCAATACTGTTAACAAAGCTTTGATCTATTTTAATAACATCGATAGGGAACTGGCTTAAATAAGTGAGTGATGAATAGCCTGTGCCAAAATCATCCAGTAATAGCTTAAAGCCTGCTGACTTTAATTTTTGTAATTGTTTTGCCGCTTTTTGTTTATCCTCTAGCAAGATGTTTTCTGTTATCTCTAAGCGAAGCTGAACGGGGCTTAACTGGTGGCGTTTTAATATATTCTTCAATGTAGTCGCTATGTTGGCTCTTAAAATGTGCTTAGGCGACAAATTAAGTGAAATATAAAACAGAGGGTTGTTGCTCAATGTCGGAGCAAGCTCAATTAGTGCCCGCTCTAAGGCTTGCTCTGTTAAAGTTTCTATTAACCCTGTTTCTTCTGCTATGGGAATAAATAACGCCGGCGAGATAAACTGGCCATTATTTTCCCAGCGCATAAGTAGTTCAACCCCATTTAATGTTTGCGCTTGTGTGTCGATAATAGGTTGGTAGTGATTAAATAACAAATTAGCTTTGGCGGCATCTTTTAAATCGTTTTCGAGTATGAGCTTTTGCTTAATTTGTTCGTTCATTGAATCGGTAAAAAACTTAAAGCTATTCCTGCCCCCTTGCTTTGCATGCATCATGGCTACATCGGCGTTTCTTATTAATATGTCGGTTGAATCCGCATCGAATGGATATAATGCCACGCCAATACTGGCAGATATATTTATAGAAAAGTTTTCTATGATGACTTTGCTTGCCAATTCTGAGCTGATACGTTTAACTATGTTATTTAGTGTTGCTATGTCTTCTACGTTATCGATAAGTACCAAAAATTCATCACCGCTTTGGCGGCCTAATGTGGCATTACTTGGCAGCATAGCGCTTACTCTTTGCGTTATATTGCAAAGTAGTTGGTCGCCCACTGCGTGTCCAAATGTATCATTTACCGGTTTAAACTTGTCTAAATCTATAAATAATAAAGCACATTGAGTTAGTTGTTTTTGTGCATGCTTAATTGATTTACTAATTTTATAATGCATTAAACTGCGGTTAGGCAGTTTCGTTAATGGGTCAAAATTAGCTAAGTATCGCAGCTCATCTTCTGCTTTTTTTTGTTCGGTTAAATCTGAAATTACAATCACGTAATAGCTTACGCTGCTTGTCTCTTTTGCGATTGCTGTAGCGCTTATATGAATGGGGTGGTGTTGGTTAGTTGCCGTTTTAATAACAGTGTCTGTGCGCCAATTTTGTTTTGCACCAAGGGCTTTTAATCTAGCGGCATAATTTTTACATTGTACTTTGCCTAATGCATTAACAAATACTTTTAAACTAAGCGGTTGCTTGTGGTTTTGCGAAAATGCTTTTGTAAAACTGTTATTAGCAGAAACGGGCACTAAGTTATTATCTAAAATAAGCAGCCAGTCGTTTATTTGCCCAAACGCCTCACCTAAAATGTTGGCTTGCTGCTCATTGGCACGTTGCTCAGTGATGTTGGTGTAAATACCTGACACTGAAACGGCTTTATTTGTCTGCTCGTCGTAAATAATTTGCCCTAAATCTTGATACCACAACCAATGGCCAAGCTTATGTTTGAGTCTATAAGTTGCTTGCCAATGCGCCTGACCTTGTTGTTTTGTAAAGTTTAACCAGTGCGAAATAACACGGGGCTTATCTTCAGGGTGAATTAAAGCTAAATAGTGGCCTAAAGGAATTCGTTTTGGCAGGTTGGTATACCCAAGTTCATTTCCTCGGTTTGTATTTACCGTATTGTCGTTGTAGTGGTAATCCCAAATACCGCTTTTGTTATTACTCAGAGCAAGCTCGGTTTGTTTTTGCGAGTGTATGGTCGCTTTTTGTGCATTAGCTATGGCTAGCTGCCTGCTTCTGTATTGCCAAAATAGTAAACACAGCACAGTTATAATAATTAATATATAAGCCGCATACGCATAAGGAGACTTCCAAGGCGCGTATGCCACATTAAAATTTAACAGCGCCGGCTTTGACTCGGTCGCACTATTGAAATTATACGCGCTGGCCTTTAATTGATAATTACCTGGTGGAAGCTTTGTAAAAAATATTTTGTTTGCTTTTATATCATCATACTCTAGCGAAGTAGGTCCTTGAAGCGAAACTTTGTAACGTGTGTCCGCGCTATTTTGAAAATCAAAATTAGAAAAGCTGACCTCTAAACCCATATCTTCATGTGTTAATTGCAATGCTGAGGTGGCAAACTGAATTGGCTGATAGTTTAAATCGCGCGACATTAAAGTAATGTCGGTTATTGATGTTGTGGCTCGTGTAGTTTGCTCTAAAAACTCAGCCGGGTTAAACGAAACAGCGCCAAAGCTACTGCCAAACATAATATTGTTATTTTTAAGTGTAATAGCCCCTAACGGGCTAAATAAATTAACCGATAAACCATCTTTTACCGTAAAAACCCGCAGTCTTAACGTATCGGTATTTAAGCGGTACAGACCATTTTTACTGCTAAACCATAAATAGCCATACTCATCGCTAATAAGCGAATAAATAGACTGCGTTTTTAAGGCGTTACTTACGTTAAAGTGGTGCTTTTTTTCAAAGCTCTGCGCATCAATACCCACTAAGCCTTCGCTGGTTGTTGCTAACCATAAAATATTATTTTTATCGGTTAACCAGTTTTCTACTGTGTGGTAATTTTGACTGTCTTTTTTACTGGTTTTGTAAATAGTGGTAAGGGTGTTTGTTTGCTCATTAAACCGGTAAAAGTGGGTAGTTGTACTTAATACAAACTCATTTGGGTAATTATCAAAAGGACGATGAAAAGTATAGGCCTCTGAAGGGTTTACATGTTGTTTTAACCCGTTAATTTCGCGCGTTAAGCCTGTTTTACCATTATATACATAAAAACTATGATCATTATAAAAAGCGAATGTGTCGGGGGCTACTTCTGATAAACCATAAATAGCAGCCTCTTTAGTCATTGCGTTATTTAAATCTTTTTTTGCAACAGCTGTGCCTGTTTCTTTGTCAAATAAAATTAAACTGTAGTACCCCGTTAGCCATAAATACCGCGACGTTGAGCCTAGATACGCTTTATTAATTGCAAAAATAGCGTATTCACCATAAACCGCTTTAGGGTCTTGCGAGGTTAGGTAGTAGGTTGCTTTGTTTTTAGCATTTACATGAGCAAGGCCATTATCGGTGCCGTACCACATAGTTAAATCATCGTCTTGGTAAATACTGTTTATATAGTTGTTTTCAGGTAGGGTGGTTTTGTTAAAGCGCCGTGTGTTTATTGACCAAGTAAGCACGCCTTGAGTGCGCGACGCCAGCCAAAACACGCCACTTGAGTCGACCATTAAATCGTTAATAGTATTTTCGGTAATATTAAATTTACTTTGATCAAAGCTAAGAATTAACTCAGTGGTGCCCTTTTCTCGGTTAAATTCGAATAAACCCTGTTCCGTGGCAATAAATTCGCCATAGGGTGTATTGCTGTAATCCCAAATATTGTAATCAGCAATCACGCTTTTAGTGCTTTGATCTGCAGCTGCTCGTGCTGAGCTATTTAAACTTAATGCGTACATGCCCTCAACGGTGCCTACTAATAATCCTAGCGTGGGATCTACAGATAAAAACTTAACATTACTGTTATCAGCTGTTTGTTTATCGGGAGTATGTAAATTAAGAGGGGTTAATGATTCTGTTTTTAGGTCGTAACTAAATAAACCCGTTTGTGTGCCTATAAATAGCGTATTTTTGTAATATTTTAACGCGCGCACCACGCTGTTTTCATTGCCTATAGTAAACTCTAAAGTAAGTGAATTTGTTTTAGAGTTAAGTGAATACACTTTGTTTAAAATGGCAAGGTAAAAGGTATCTTGGTGTTGGGCTATCGCTTCAATTGAAGCGTAACTGGCTGTATTACCTGCAAGATTGCCTGAAAATATATTACGAGTAGTTAACGTTTTTGGGTTAACTAAATAGGCACCGGCAAGCTCAGTAGAAACAATTATATTGCCTGCATGCGTTTTAAATAGTGTAGTGATGAAGTTTTCGTTAAGAGTAAATCCGCCATCAAAAGGGGTTACCGTGTAACCATCAAATCGATTTAACCCTTGCGCTGTGGCTATCCAAATGTAACCTAAATCATCTTGCAAAATTTTAGTTACATAGTTTTGAGATAAACCTTCATCGGTCGATATGCGTTGTAATTGTTGAGCATAATTTGTGGAGGCCGATACGCTAGTAATACAAAGAAAACATACAGTGGTGAAGAGAAAAAACAAAATACTCAATCGCACTAATAAACTCGCTCTAGGGCAGGGGATATACATATAAAAGTTAAATATAGCACATTTTTTAAAATGTGGATTACAACTTATATCAACTAAATTAAAGCACTAATTTAGTTATTTATAACCATTTAAGCTACGCTTACTAATTATAATTACTTAAAAACGGGGTGTTATGGTTAGTCACAAAAATTATCTGCAGATAACAGCGTGTTATTAGTGATAGATATTCAAGATAAGCTATCTCCCGCTATTAGCGAATTTACTGATTTACTAGGGTGGGCAATAAAAATTGCCAAAGTAAGCGGCCTTTTTAAAATTCCTAGCATAGTGACTGAGCAATATCCTCAAGGGCTTGGTGGTACAAACAGCCTTTTAAAAAACACCCTTATAAACGCACAGACTGTTGAAAAAACACATTTTAGTGCGTGTAATGAGCCTGCATTTAATGATGTGTTTACAAAGCTTACGCGTTCACAAATTATAGTAATAGGCACGGAGGCGCATGTATGTGTGTTACAAACCTGTTTAGACCTAATCGCGCAGGGTGTGGAGGTGCACGTAGCAGCTGATGCTGTGGGCTCACGAAATACTATGCATAAATCGCTCGCTCTAGAGCAGTTAAAGCAGGCGGGGGGCAATAATTACAAGCGTTGAAAGTATTATTTTTCAGTGGACAAAAAACGCGGCATCATCGGAATTTAAAACGGTTTTACCAATTATTAAGTAAATTTGTTTGGCTAGACTATAGTAATAACTAAATATAGTCTTTATCAGTAGTTAATACGTACAGTTACTCGTTTACTTAAGAATTTTAATAATTTAAGGTCATTATGAATAGTGTAAGTCGTTTATTCACAATAATTTTTACATTTTTGCTGATAGAGTCTGTTGGGTTAGGGTTATATTTTGGCACACTTACACAAGCATTTATAGTTGGCATCCCCCTGTGTTTATTGCCAATTTGGTTACTTAAAACCCAGCCAAAAAGCTCAATTACAGGCCATGTTGTTGCTGCGGCTATCATGATGTTTTCTTTTTTACACATACAGCAAGCCTATGGATTAATAGAAATACACTTCGAAATATTTATTTTAATGGCCATGCTGATCATGTTTGTGCAGTGGCAGGTATTTATTACGGCCATTGTTTTTGTTGCCGTTCACCATTTAAGCTTTTACTTTTTACAAACACAAAACACAGGGTTTTATGTATTTGACCCAGATAGGCTAGCGTTTACTACCGTGCTTATACATGCAGGATATGCAATCGTAGAAGTGTTTGTAGCAGGCTACATTGCAATTACACTGCAGCAAGAGCGAAGAGCAGGGCTTTCTTTAACTAGAGCCACAGAAGCAATAATGCACGACCCAGAGCATATACAGCTTTCGCTTAGAGCGGATGATAAAAACAGTAATGCTGTAGCAGGCTTTAATACATTATTGGGCTACTTATCGGATGTAATTAGGCAAGTACAAACGCAGTCTCTTTCACTGCAGCAAAATTCACAGCAGCTAATAAATGTGCACGATGAGCTAGCAAGCGGAGCAGAGCAAAGAAAGCAACAAACTAATGACATAGCTGGCTCAGGTGCTCAAGTTGCACAAGGTTTTAGCTTAGTTGAGCATGAAAGCGAAGTATTAAAGCAACAAGTAGATAGTATCAGCCAAGCTGCAAATAGTGCGTTAAATGATGTTATGCAAACAGACACTAAAAGCACAGAGTTACTTAACTTACTTAATCATACAGAAGAGCAAATAAATCATTTAGTGGCCGCAGGCGATGTAATATCAGGGTTATTAAATGAAATATCAGGTATCGCAGAGCAAACTAACTTGCTTGCGCTTAATGCAGCCATTGAAGCCGCAAGAGCGGGTGAACATGGCCGAGGCTTTGCGGTAGTAGCTGACGAAGTCAGAACCCTTGCGACAAGCAGTAAAGCCACGACAGATAAAATTGCATCAACATTAAAAGATTTGGTTACAAATAGTAAAACATCAACTCAATCAATGACCCAGTGTGTTGATTTTGTGGTTGACCTAACGCACATCAGCAACACGATGAAAGAAAACATTAGCGCTATGAGCGAACAAATAAAAGCCGTTAATCAAAGTGCTCATTCTGTTGCGCAAGTGGTTGCTGAGCAAGCTGTAAACACTAAACAAATAGCCTCAAGCACAGAACAGATGCAGCAAAACCAGTATCAAGATACCAAGGTTGTAGAAAAACTAACCGAAAAAGTACAAATGATCGACGTAAGTATTGCAGTATTAGAGCAAAGTATTGCCAAGTTTAAATAACTCTTCTACTAAACTAGTTGTTGTTATTGCGCTGTGGCTTGCAGTAACCATTTCAGGGCTAGTTTATTATCAATACAACCAATTGCGCGTGTTTGATAGTGTTGGCGTACTAGAACAAGCTGGGTGGTTTACAAAATTTAAAGATCATATAGGGTTTACAGCTGCAAAGCAGAATTCGTTGATTATCGTCACTGATCCTAATTGCGGCTGTACCAAGCAAGCTCAGCCTCATTTAAAACAGTTGGCTTCGTTTTCTAAAGCACATAACTTTACGCTGATTAATATTGAGCAAACAGCCTCTTTACAACGGCTACTCCCTTCTACACCAGCTGCAGTGGTTATTAACGATAAAGGTGACTTTGTTTATGCTGGGCCACTCTCTCAAGGCCTTGGCTGCGCCCAAGGCAGCGGTTTTGTTGAAACGGTTATAAATAATCTTGTAGCTGGGTTTAACAGCGAACTGCTACTTAATAAAACCAGTGGGTGCTACTGCACTGCTTGATATAAGTGAATAATGAATCGCATCCTAGAATACCAATTTCAAAAACGTATCTCATTAATGACTCAAGGTGCGAGCAAACACTTCAATTGACTGAGGGCCAGTTGTTAATGTTCGACGGTATGAGCATGAGAGGCAATTGGAGAGAGTTGGGCGTTGATTGGTTGATAAAGCCTAGTACTGCTAACCAAAACTTAAAAAAACTTGATATAGCCGGTTTGGGTGTTTCAACAATTGTAGTATTTCCTAAGTATTCACTTTACTTTTAAACGATTTTAGCAAAAATGTTGAGCTGCTTTGTAGTGATACAGTGATTTCAAACTGAACGTCGTTGCCTGTCTTTTTTGAACATATTGGACACGGTTGAATACTAAGAAGTTAGACGAAACATTAGACACCTTTAATGATAAGAGGTCATTTGAACTTAGCTTGCTATCGATTGCAAGGTTAAGAAGAGATAGTTCCATCAGATTATTAGTGAGTTATAAGCGAGTCATAATACGCCAGATTTTCTCTAATCTAAATGGCTTTTTTATAACTGTTTTCTTGCACTCCTTATGCTCCCTCGTTGTACTGTTGTTCACAGGCATCTGAACATGAAGTTTTGTAAAAAAAGAGCGAACATACTCATTCGCTCTATAGCATCTAGCTCGTGGGACTATTTTTTAGACCAAGCAAACTTCTGAAATACTTTGTCTACTGGTGTGTGGGCAACGTGGTTTACATAGTTACTGATCACTTTCTGAGATAGACCAAGGATCACTTCCAGTACTTGTTGCTGGCAGTAACCCGCTGCAAAGAATGCCTCAAGGTCTGCCTCTGAAACGTTTCCACGCTCACGCACTACCGCAAGAGTGAAATTTTTTAGTGCTTGAAGCTTTTGTGTAGGCATCGCTTCATCGTTACGCAGTGCTTCAATTAGTGATGGGGCAACCTTCATCGAATGTGCAATACCAGTGTGTGCAGGGACGCAATAGTGGCACTCATGTTCAACATTAATGGTTTGCCATACAACTGTTAGTTCTTCAGCATCAAATGACGTGCTAGTAAATTGCTGGTGCAGTTGAGTGTAAGCCGTTAGGATTTGAGGAGACTCAGCCATGACAGCGTAAAGACCTGGAACCATACCCATTTGCTTTTGTGCGCCTTCAAGGATTGCTTTGCTTTTCTCAGGTGCTGACTCAACAGTGTGTAATTTAAATTCGCTCATTTTCTCTTTCCTATTATCTAACTTATTAACTTTACTGACTTATTTTACTTCTGGCTCTAGCAGCACTTTGGTTACGAATAGACGTACCGTTGGCGCAACAAGGGCGAGTACTAACAGTGCAAATGGCACCATTTGTGTAACTGCGTTTAACCATGCCTCGAAGAACACGCCGTTTGTTGGCAGAGTCTTAGCAACCATGATTGCTGGCATGCTAAGAAGCATAGTAGGTAGAATCATTGAAACCATTAGCGGATACTGGAACTTACGTGGGAATTTTTTCATGATGACTCTCTATACTTAATTGAGTTTAGCTAACTGATGGGGTTATATTAGCCCTGAATTTTTCGAACAAAAATAGACAACATTGAACTTGAATCTTTCATATTTGAATGATTAACTCAGAGTTTAATCCTCAAGAGCGATCAATTATGAAAGCAAAAGACATCTCCAATCTTTATCTGTTTTGCCAATCT
>NZ_CAWUKC010000055.1:0-25715 GCF_963922945.1 uncultured Pseudoalteromonas sp.
CCGCCCTTTCACGGCGGTAACAGGGGTTCGAATCCCCTTGGGGACGCCACTTACTATTTTAATAATGTGTAAAGCAGTGTGACACCGCACTCTCTATGCACGACGTTATCAAGAGTACTAATCTTTTGGGGACGCCACTTACTATTTTAAGTAATGTGTGAAGCAGTGTGACACAGCAATTTCTATTCACGACGCTATCAAGAGTACTAATCTCTTTTTAATTACACACTACTATTTAGTAGTGTATACATCTACCGCATAAATATTCTTCCTAAACTCCATAGAACATATCAACTTTTATCTGTTATCTTTTTGATTTTGAACTTTTAAATTTCTTTAATAGCTAAAACCTGCCTCAATTTATTTACCCTTCAAACAACTTACTCAATAAAGCCAGTAAAAATATTCAGCTATTATAAAGCGCTATGATGCTAGCCTTTTAGCTTAATACTAATCCGTAAACCTATTTAAACACTTTCAGGGGCTAAACGTGTTGTTTCCTGCGTTAAAAAATTCGCATTTACGACTGCGTGAATACAGAAGGTAAAGCAATGCAGGATCAATTGCTGAGAGCAGCTAAACATCGAATTTTTTACTTTGCTATCAACACATTTTCCAGCCTCAAAATAGATCACTTAATTAAGTGGAACGGTATAATTTCTCATTAATAGGAGTTAATTATGGCAAGCGGTTGGGCGCGTGATGGCGCAATTCAAGATCAAATCGATGCAAGTGTTAATGATGCAGTACAATATGCAAGACAAAACTTAATATCTGGAGCCAGTGCCGAATTTTGTGAAGAATGTGACTGTGAAATACCCCAAGCTCGCAGGTTGGCTTTACCGGGGGTGAGATACTGTGTTGCTTGCCAAAGTGAGCTTGAGACGAAAGGTAAAGGCATTGCTGGCGTAAACCGTCGAGCAAGTAAAGATAGCCAGCTAAGGTAAAGGTGCGACAGGGCACCTTTTTGATAAATTTTATCGCCTAATGGGCTTAGCTCTTCTTTTTTTGGATAAGCTCAATTGAATAGCCATCAGGGTCTTTCACAAAAGCAATTTCTGTTGTGCCGCCTTTTACTGGCCCAGGCTCGCGACTGACGTTTCCACCTGCGGCTTTTATGTCATCACATGCCTTATATATATCGTCAAACTCAATAGCTATATGGCCATACGCATTGCCAAGATCGTAGCTATTTTCATCCCAGTTATAAGTAAGCTCTAATACTGTATTACTATCCTCTTCACCATACCCTACAAAAGCTAATGTATAACGATACTCTTCGTTATCAGAGCGGCGTAGCTCTTTCATTCCTAAAATCTGTGTATAAAAAGAAAGTGACTTTTCTAAGTCGGCTACACGCAACATGGTGTGTAATAAACGCATTTAAGGCTACCTTAATTAATCTTAAATTTAATAAACAAAACTCATTCCCCGTTTACTGATCTTTCAACAGCTTACTAGGGGTGTTCGCTGTAATCTCATCAGGAAATTGTATTTTATCACGAGTGAATATGGGCGCTAGTCAATGTTTACAAGTTATAAATTATTTAGTTAAACGCGTACACGGCTTACCTTTTTCATCAAAGGCAACAAACATAAGTTGGCTTTACATAACGCTCTAAACATATTTTTAAATTGTATTGAAATATTGGTCAACCTATTAATGAAAAATACATAACCAGTTAGACTAAAACAGAGTGTAATTAATTGATTTAGAATTATGCTTATAAGTGGCTGATTTTTAATGATAGTTTTTATTTTGTCAAACTGGTTGTAAACCAGCCTGGTTTACAAATTAAACTTATTGGTTGACAAAAAAACACTATGGTAATACAGTTTTTACATACCAATTGGTAAGTTGCTTGGTTTTTCTTCTTCAAGGTATTAAATATTAATCAAATAATGCTAAGAAAATGAAATAAATGCTTAGGGTTATTTAAATAAATAGAATTAAACGACACAGCGTACCTATTTATGGGGTAAATCATTACTCGTACTCATAAAAGCACGCGCCATCATATTTAGGAGTTATTCATGTCTAAACCAGTAATCGGTTTTATCGGCCTTGGCTTAATGGGCGGCAATATGGCCGAAAACTTACAAAACAAAGGCTATGAGCTTATTGTTATGGATTTAAATAAAGACGCGGTCGCTGCCTGTGTCAGCAGAGGGGCAAAAACAGCGAGCACTGCAAAAGAACTGGCAGAAGGAGCAGATATAGTGATGCTTTGTCTGACAACTTCAGCAGTTGTAGAAAAAATTGTATATGCAGAAGACGGCCTTTTAGCGGGTATTAAAGAAGGTGCCGTGTTAGTTGATTTTGGTACATCAATACCTTCATCAACCAAAAAAATTGGTGCTGATTTAGTCGCTAAGGGTGCAGATATGATTGACGCACCACTAGGGCGCACTCCAGCACACGCTAAAGATGGCCTATTAAATATTATGGCTGCAGGTAATTTAGACACCTTTAACAAAGTTAAACCTGTACTTGAAGATCAAGGCGAAAATGTATTCCACCTAGGTGAATTAGGCGCAGGTCACACAACTAAGTTAATTAATAACTTTATGGGCATGACAACAGTATGTGCTATGTCACAAGCATTTGCTGTAGCAGATAAAGCCGGTGTCGATCGTCAGCAACTATTTGACATTATGTCTACGGGACCTTCTAGCTCTCCATTTATGCAATTTTGCAAAAACTACGCGGTAGACAATGTAAGCGACCTTGGTTTTTCAATTGCCAATGCAAACAAAGATTTAAACTATTTCTTACAAATGGTTTCAGACCTGGGGACTGAATCAAAAATTGCTGAAGGGTCATCTGCTAACTTACAAGCGGCATTTGATGCAGGTATGGGCCAAGGCAACGTACCAGAAATTTTTGATTACTTTAAAACGCTAGAAAAATAATACCAGCAGCATTGGGTGCTTTAATTTAGTTAAAGCACCAACACACACAACATAAATTGGCTAGATTTAACCTGCTTTATGCAATAAGTGCAGTACCATTATTGATGAGGCATGACTTCCAGTCACACTGAAAAAGAGTTATCTATGCGTTTAATTAATATAATAAAGCTTAGCCTAGTTCTTATTGGGTGCACATCCACACAATTGGCAGCCAAAGAGTATTTTGTAGACTCAAAACAAGCTTATCAAGAAATCTCTGACAAACTCGTTGCTGGTGACAAAGTCACTCTCAAAGACGGCACGTGGTCTAATTTCGAAATTTTATTACAAGGCCAAGGTACCAAAAACGCCCCTATAAAGCTTACAGCACAAACCAAGGGTAAGGTTATTCTATCTGGGCAATCTAATTTAAGACTGGCGGGGTCGTATTTAGAGGTGTCGGGGCTTGTATTTAAAAATGGTTATACGCCTAGCTCAGCCGTAATTGAATTTCGTAAAAATAAAGATGAGCTTGCTACTCACTCCCGCGTAACAGAGGTAGTTATTGATAACTACAATAACCCCGATAAGCGTGAATCAGATTATTGGGTGGCTCTATATGGTAAACACAACCGTTTTGATCATAGCCACTTAGTCGGTAAACGAAACAAAGGCGTTACGGTTGCTGTAAGGCTTAATAGTGAGCAAAGCCAACAAAACCACCATCAAATTGATCATAACTTCTTTGGCTACCGCCCAACGTTCGGCTCTAATGGCGGCGAAACACTGCGCATTGGGACTAGCCACTATTCTTTAAGTGATTCATTCACCCTAGTTGAAAACAACTACTTTGAACGTACAAACGGCGAAGTAGAAATAATTTCTGTTAAATCAGGTAAAAACCACATTCGTAATAATGTGTTTTTTGAATCTCGCGGCACATTAACGCTGCGCCATGGTAATGGCAATATTATTGAAGAGAATGTTTTTTTCGGTAATGGTGTAGATCACACAGGTGGCATTCGCATAATTAATAAAAACCAAACAGTAAAAAATAACTACCTAGAGGGCTTAACAGGCTACCGCTTTGGGAGTGGTTTTACGGTTATGAACGGCGTACCTAACTCACCAATAAATCGCTACCATCAGGTAGAAAACGCGACAATTGAAAACAATACCTATGTAAATGTGCGTCATATACAACTGGGTGCGGGTAGCGATAGCGAACGCAGCGCTGCGCCAATTAATAGCGTAATGAAAAATAACCTGATTATTAATCAAAGTGGCGAGCAGCCTTTTACAACATTTGATGATGTAAGCGGTATTAAATTTAGCAAAAATGTAGCAAACACCCAGGTATTAAAAGAGTTAAATTACGGGGTTAAACAGCAAGATATAACACTTACCAGAGCTAGTAATGGCTTACTTTATCCTAAATCAAACAAAATAAGTGCAGGTGCAAAACGTGGTTTAAAGGTGCTAAAAAAGGCCGACACTGGCGTTAGCTGGTATCCTAAAACAGAGCAAGTTGTGGCATTTGATACGGGTAAAACTCACCAAGTTGAAGCCTCTGCAGATGCATTACTAAACGCAATTAATGCTGCACAAACGGGGGATGTATTAGAGCTTGCTGATGGGCAGTACGATGTATCTAAACTCGTTAAAATAACAAAGGTGCTTACACTTAAAGCTAAACATGCTGCTAAAGCTAAGCTGACTTACCAACGCTCTACGTTATTTGAAATTCATGATGGCGGTAGCTTAAAGCTAGATGGCTTAGTTATCTCAGGTGAAAATGCCCCTGATGCTATTAATAATAGTGTAGTACGCACTAAAAAGTGGGGTATGGTTGATAACTACCGCTTTGAAATACACAACTCTCAATTAACTAATCTTGATATTAACCACTCATTTCACTTTTTTGTAACGGGTAAAGGTGCAATGGCAGATGAAATCACGTTAGTAAATAACACTTTTAAAAATGTCACTGGCGATATTTTACGCCTTAATAGTGAAATAGAAGACTTAGGTATTTATAACGCTGAGTATGTAACACTTAAAAGCAACACCTTTGATGAGGTAGCCGGTGCTGTTGTTAAATTATACCGAGGTGGAAGCGATGAGAGTACCTTTGGCCCGCATTTATTAATGACCAATAACACTTTAACTAAAGTAGGTTTAGGTAAGCGCAACAAAACGCAAGCAAGTGTGTATGCACACGGTGTACAAGTAACCAATATTGCAAATAACAAATTTGAAAAATCGGCACTGGTTAAAATTGAGCACACAGTGGGTGAGCCTATTACAACCATTACAAATAACACTTTTGATGCAACAAAGGCACCAAGCGTAAAAGAGTTACGTGTAGCGGGACCTCACACGGCAATAGTTAAAAATAATAACGTTTTAAATAAGGTGAACTCACTATGATTAATTTAACGCAAAGTAAGTCATTATTTAAAACGCTTGGGGCTAGCGTAAGTGCCTTAGCTTTATCGATAAGCGCTTATGCTGCGCATCCAAATTTGGTTATAACCAATAAAGATGTACAGCAAATGCGCCAAGCAATCAGCAGCAATGGGCAGGGTAAGTTTGCGAGTGCGTTCGAAGCACTCAAAGCACAAGTTGATGAGCAAATTAAACTGCCTATAACTGTGCCTGTACCAAAAGATGGTGGGGGAGGCTATACCCACGAGCGCCACAAAAAAAATTATCAGCTTATGTATAACGCCGGTGTTATTTATCAGCTAAGCCAAGATGAAAAATATGCGCATTACGTACGTGATATGTTGCTTGCTTATGCCAAATTATACCCAACGCTCGATGTACATCCTAAGCGTAAAGTTAAGTCGCAAAACCCAGGTAAGCTATTTTGGCAAAGCCTTAACGAAGCTATGTGGCTTGTTTATACCATCCAAGCATATGATTTAGTTCACGACGCACTAAGCGATACGAATATCAAAACTATCGAAAATGACCTACTACGCCCCGTATCGTTATTTTTATCACAAGGTCAGCCATCAACCTTTAACAAGGTACATAACCACGGTACTTGGGCTACAGCTGGGGTTGGCATGGCGGGTTACGTGTTAGATGAATCTGAGTGGGTTGAAAAGTCTCTTTACGATTTAGATAAGTCGGGCGAAGGTGGTTTTATTAAGCAGCTAGATATGTTGTTTTCGCCCCAAGGCTATTACAACGAAGGGCCTTATTATCAACGCTTTGCATTGCTACCGTTTGTGACCTTTGCAAAAGCGATTGAAAACAACGAACCACAACGAGATATTTTTGAATATCGTGATGGCGTATTACTCAAAGCGATCGATACCACTATACAGTTGAGTTACAACGGTTTGTTTTTCCCTATAAACGATGCCATAAAAAGCAAAGGTATTGATACGATTGAATTAGTACAAGGTGTTACAGCCGCCTATAGTTTGACTAACGATACAGGTTATCTGGATATTGCACAGTATCAAAATCAAGTGATCCTGACGGGAGATGGCTTAAAGGTTGCTCAAGCGCTAGATAAAAATAAGCAAACCCCTTATGTATTTAAATCGGTAGCGTTTGGAGATGGTAACGATGGCGAGCAGGGTGCATTAGTAGTCATGCGAACGCAAACCGGTGGCGACCAAGCACTTTTATTTAAACCAGCAGCGCAAGGTTTAGGACATGGCCATTTTGATAAATTAACTTGGCAGTTTTACGACCACGGTAACGAAATTGTATCTGATTATGGCGCAGCACGTTTTTTAAATGTTGAGGCTAAATATGGCGGTCGTTACCTACCCGAAAACGAAACTTATGCAAAACATACCGTGGCACACAATACGGTTGTAATTGATGAAACCTCACATTTTAACGCGAATGTTAAAGTGGGTAATAACAATCATCCTACGCTTAATTTCTTTGGAACGAATCAATACGGGGCGGTTTCAAGTGCTCAAATAAGCACCGCCTATAAAGGCGTTGAGCTTGAACGTACCTTAGCGTTAATCAATTTACCTGAACTTGAAAGCTCACTTGCATTAGATATTTTCAATGTAACTGCGGATACCTCCCATAAAATTGACTTACCCCTTCATTACAAAGGCCAGTTAATCGATACCAGTTTTGAGCTAGTTGGTAACTCAAAAAGTCTAACTGCACTAGGTAATAACAATGGCTACCAACACTTGTGGCTAAAAGCACAGGCGCAACCAAAGCAGGGCTTAGCTAAAGTGACTTGGCTAAACGATAACGGGCGCTTTTATACACAAACAAACCTCGTGAAAGGAGATGAGTCATTTTTGTTCACACAAATAGGGGCGAGTGATCCACACTTTAATCTTCGCAACGAAAATGGCTACATCCGACGTGTGGAAGGTAAAAAACAGCATAAATTCATTTCAGTACTTGAGCCTCACGGTGAATACAACCCAAGTAAAGAATATACCCTAGAGGCTGTCAGCCGTGTCTCGGCACTTAAGTATGACGCGCAAGAGCACTTAGACCTAGTTGAAGTTAAAGTAAAAAATCACACCTATTTGGTTGCTATTAATAAAGCTGAAAAAGCAGCTAAGCACACATTCACATATCAAAATAAAGCATTCACCTTAAATGACCGTCTTGGTGTTTATGCGATGAAAAATAATCAGGAGTAAACAGGATGCAAAAGCAAAGTCCACACTTTTCATTTGGTAACGAAACCGAGATAGAAGATTTAGGTAACGGCTTAAAACGTCAAATGCTTGGTTATAACGAAGAGCTAATGGCTGTAAAAATCTGGTTTTCAGAGGGGGCGATTGGTTATAACCATGCGCACAGGCATTCACAAGTAACGTATGTTGTTGAAGGTGAATTTCACTTTAATATTGACGGTGTCACTAAAATCTTAAAGGCGGGTGATAGCTGTTTTATTCCTCCGTTTGCCGATCACGGTGCAACATGCCCAACTGGCGGTATTTTGATTGATACCTTTAGCCCAGCTCGCGAAGACTTTCTTGAGGAATAACTTATGAAGATTCAAGGCTTACGTTGGTGGGTTATCGTGCTAATTGCACTGGCCACCATTATTAATTACATAGACCGTCAAGCGCTTAGCGTTTTATGGCCAGACATTGTAGAAGAAATGTTTCCTGATGAGTCTGCTTTAGAGCGTAAACAAATTTACGCAAATATCTCTATTGTATTCGTATTTGCATATGCTTTTGGCCAAGCTATTTTTGGCAAGATTTTCGATTGGGTTGGTACGCGCTTAGGTTTTGTCCTTTCAATTGGTGTGTGGTCACTAGCTACAATTGCTCATGCCTTTGCGCAAGGGGTGCTTAGTTTAAGTATTTTCCGTGGAATTTTAGGCGTAGCCGAAGCAGGTAACTGGCCCGGTGCAGCGAAAGGAAATGCCGAATGGTTTCCCACTAAAGAGCGTGCATTAGCACAAGGTATATTTAATTCGGGTGCAGCTATCGGTGGCATTATTGCTATTCCGCTTATTGCCTATTTAACCGTGTATTTTAGCTGGCAAATGGTATTTATTTTTGTTGGTGCGTTAGGTTTTTTATGGTTAGTGCCGTGGATTATATTAGTAAAAGCGCCACCTGGATCTCACCCTTGGATAAGTGAAGAAGAGCGCGAATACATTCTTACCGGACAACGACGTGTTGACGATAATGGTGATGTAGCAAACGATGACGAAGAAGAATATAACCCTTCAACGGGCGAGTTACTCTCTCGCAAGCAAAGCTGGGGTGTAATTATAGCCTCTGCAGCTATTGACCCTATTTGGTGGCTATTTGTTTTTTGGATCCCCATTTACTTAAACGAAGTGTATGGCATGGATGTTAAGTCTATTGGTATTTACGGCTGGGTTCCTTATGTAGGCGCTATGTTTGGCGCATGGTTTGGTGGCTTACTTGCCCAAAACCGTTTAAAAGCGGGCTGGAGTACAGATAAAACCCGTAAGCTGACCATCACATTAGGGTGTTTAATTATGCTACCTGCACTACTTGCCATGGCTAACCCTGGTGCACCAGCTATTGCAGTACTTATTATGGCAGTTATTTTATTTGGCTTTCAAACAGCTATCGGTAACGTGCAAACATTACCTAGTGATTTGCTCGGTAAAAAAGCGGTTGGCACGTTGTCAGGCATTTCTGGTATGGCAGCCAAATTAGGAGCTGTGGGGCTTACCTCTTTGGTACCTATTTTAACCGCGGGCGGTAATTACACCCCAGCGTTTGTTATTGGTGCGTCGTTAGCGATTATTGCAATGGCAGCTGTATGGATTTTAATTCCAAAAATCGAACCACTAAAAAAGCCT
Source organism: uncultured Pseudoalteromonas sp. (assembly GCF_963922945.1). Classification (GTDB taxonomy): domain Bacteria; phylum Pseudomonadota; class Gammaproteobacteria; order Enterobacterales; family Alteromonadaceae; genus Pseudoalteromonas. The sequence continues at coordinate 9,194 of NZ_CAWUKC010000055.1, forward strand.
AACTAATTTGTTGGCAATGGCTGTGTATATCACAGCCATTTACTACCTAAGGTAAGTGATAATAATGAAAACTATTTACTTTATTGGCGAGTGCATGATTGAGCTAAGAGCAACGGTTCCCTCTACATTGCATCAGTCATTTGCAGGTGATGTGTATAATTCGGCCGTATACCTAAAGCGTTGCTTTCCTAACATTGCAACATCAGTTGTAACTGCTTTAGGTGAAGATAACTTAAGTAAAAAAATGCGTGAGCGCTTTGCAAGCGAGCAATTAAATACAGACTATGTGTTTGCTCATCAAAGTAAAGTGCCTGGCATGTATTACATAGAAACGGACGAGCAGGGCGAGCGCAGTTTTATTTATTGGCGCGATGATTCAGCGGCTAAAAAAGTAGTTGATTTCATCAATCACGATATAGTGAAGCAACTATCAGCAGGCGACATGTTTTTCTTTTCGGGGATTTCTTTAGCCATTATAGAAGAGCAAGCTAGAGCGCAGTTTTGGGACATAGTAAAACAGCTAAAAGCAGCGGGTGTAAAAATAGTATTTGACCCAAATTACCGTGCGCGACTCTGGGATAGCGTAGAGCAAACTAAAGCGCAGTATCATATTGCATTTGGTTTAGCTGATATTACATTGCCCGGCGTTGAAGACCTAGAAACGCTATACAATGTGCAAAGTGTAGAGGCGGTAATTAATTATTTAGCACCATACAACATTAACGAAATTATTGTTAAAAACGGCCCTAATTCGGTGATTACAAAAGAGACTAATACAGTGCAAAGCCACAGTATTATACCAGTTAAAAACGTGGTTGATACCACCTCAGCAGGCGATGCGTTTAACGGTGTGTATTTAGGAGCGCGCTTAGATGGGCGCCCTATAAGTGATGCAGTTAAACTTGGTGCGCAGGCTGCTAGTGCTGTTATTCAACAACCCGGTGCTATTGCACCAAAAGATATATTTCAAAACGCTATGGCTCAATCAGGTCTATAACGGGTTAATTTACTCAACTTAATTACATTAAGTAGCAATTATTTTAAATAAAGGAATCAACGCATGACTCGCTTTTCTGAACTAATGGCAGGGCAAACTCTGCTACCTATAATTCAAGCAGACACGCCAGAGCAAGGTGTAAACATTGCTAAAGCAATGGCTGAAGCTGGCCTTACCTTGGTAGAGGTTGTGTTAAGAACAGATGCATCTATTGATGCGCTTAAAGCCATTAAAGAACAGGTTCCCCAGTTAAAAGTGGGCGCAGGTACCGTTATTAACGAAACCATTTTAAAGCAAGCGCTAGAAGCAGGTTCAGATTTTATAGTCACACCTGCTGTATCGCCTACACTATTAAATGAGCTGGTAAAGTGTAACGTACCTGTATTGCCTGGAGTATCAAATACCGGTGATATTTTAATGGCGCTTGAATATGGTTTTGAAGAGCAAAAACTCTTTCCAGCTTCACTTGCTGGTGGTGCGCCGTTTGTGTCGGCTGTGTCGTCTGTATTTCGTGCAGTGAGCTTTTGTCCAACCGGCGGTGTAAGCGAAAAAAATAAAATGGACTACTTGTCGTTAAACAATGTATTTGCAGTAGGCGGTACCTGGGTTGCCAAAAAAGAATGGGTAGCACGGGGTAATTGGCAAGCCATTACAGACTCTTGTATCGAGGCTTTAAAATAGCAAGGAGCAAAAAATGAATTATCTAGCCCCAACCATTGCACCAGGCGTTGTTGTTGGCGATGAAGTAAGCGAAGTGTATAAACATGCACGAGGGCATCAGTATGCATTGCCTGCTGTAAACGTGGTGAGCACATCGTCAATTAATGCCACCTTAGAGGCCGCCAAAAAAATGAAGTCGCCGGTCATTATTCAACTATCTAATGGTGGCGCGCAGTTTTTTTGTGGTAAAGGTTTAGCATTAGAGGGCCAGCAATCTGCTGTCGTTGGGGCAATAAGTGCTGCCCAGTATGTGCATAACGTGGCTAAGCACTATGGCGTTGCTGTAATGCTGCATACAGATCACGCAGCAAAAAAACTACTGCCTTGGATTGATGGTTTATTAGAAGAAGGCGAAAAGTATTTTGCACAGACTGGCAAGCCGCTTTTTTCATCGCACATGATAGACCTTTCAGAAGAGCCACTTGAAGAAAATATAGAAATTTGTGAGCGTTATTTAGAGCGCATGGCAAAAATAGGCATGACACTTGAAATAGAGCTAGGGTGTACCGGTGGAGAAGAAGACGGGGTTGATAACTCTCATCTCGACAGCTCTGCCTTATATACTCAACCCGAAGATGTAGCCTACGCATATGAGCGACTCAGTAAAATAAGCTCTAATTTTATCATTGCCGCTTCTTTTGGTAACGTCCACGGCGTATATAAGCCTGGTAATGTAGTTTTAACACCTACCATATTACGTGATTCACAAGCCTATGTAGCTGAAAAGTTTAATTTAGAGCATAACGCTATCAATTTTGTATTTCACGGCGGGAGTGGTTCTGAGCACAGTAAAATTGCAGAATCGCTAACTTATGGGGTGGTAAAAATGAATATTGATACCGACACTCAATGGGCGAGTTGGAGTGGGGTATTAAATTATTACCAAGAAAAACAAGAGTACTTGCAAGGCCAAATTGGTAACCCAGATGGTGAAGATAAACCCAATAAAAAATACTATGATCCACGGGTGTGGTTACGTCAGTCGGAGCAGCATATGGTGGCACGCTTGATCCAATGTTTTGACGACCTTAATTGTGTTAACAGGTATAGCGCATGAAAAGACTGAACAAAGTATTAAAAGAAGATGGGGTAGAAACCGATCTTATCATGTTAATTCGCACACTATTAGCAACCACAAAAGAAATAGCGTTTAGAGTAAGCCAAGGTGAGCTTGCCGGTGTGCTAGGCTCTACGCTTAACGAAAATATACAAGGCGAGGTGCAAAAAAAGCTAGATGTTATCGCTAATCAGTTGTTAAAAGAGACGCTAATTGATGATGAACTCGTAAAAACAGTGGCCTCTGAAGAAGAGGACAACGCAGTCGGTGCGCACCCTGATGGTAAGTACATTGTAGCGTTTGATCCACTTGATGGTTCATCAAATATTGATGTTAACGGGCAAATAGGCACTATTTTTACTATTTACCCAGCGAAAGCTGACGTGGCTTACGATAGCGATGAGCAATTTAATCAACCCGGTACTAATCAGGTTTGTGCGGGCTACGTGTTGTATGGACCATCGTCGTTACTCGTGATGACTACTGGTGGTCCAACTCGCTGTTATACACATGATTTAACCCACGGTGGCTTTTTACTTACTAAGCCAGAGCTTAACGTACCAAGTGAAAGCCGTGAGTTTTCGGTTAATATGGCAAATTACCGATACTGGGATGAAGCAACACAAGTGTACTTTGATAAGTTACTGTATACATCTGAGGAATTTGCAAAAAGCTCAATCCGCTATAATGCCGCTATGGTCGGCGATGTACACCGAATATTATGCCGTGGCGGGGTATTTATGTACCCGCAAGATAAACGTGCAGGTAACGAAAACGGCAAAATACGGTTACTTTACGAAGCTAATCCATTGGCAATGTTAACAGAAAATGCAGGCGGAATTGCGACTTCAAAAGGTGTACGTATTTTAGATATTCAGCCAGATGAACTGCACCAGCGTGTGCCTGTTATTTTAGGCTCTAGTGAACCTGTCACTTACTTTAATTCTACGATTTATTAAACCTGATTAAGGCCTCAGTACAAAAGGGCGGTTATTGTGCTCTTAGGCCTTTTTAATAAAACGTAAGCCACTGCTGACTAATAGTAAGTCAAATGCAGTGGCTTATGTTTTATATATACATCAAAAATCCATACCTATAGGCTAATACAGCGAAAGCTTTACGCCTGCATTTTCTAGCCCTCCATTCTTTATGTGCTTATCGCGTTACGTATTAGTACAGAATAACTTTACCGGTAAAACCAATTGTTCATAAAATTTGTTTTTTATTCATTCGTGAAATTAATATTGGTAATAACGCTCTGTTGTTAGGTATATGTTTAAGTTAACTTTCATTTAATAAAATGTGATGATTTTTGAACGAATAAAGTGGTAAAAGTGTTTTTATTATGCTTATATTACCAAGTTGGTTAACAATGAGGCGTATAAATAAAATAATTTGGTAATAACACACTGGGTGTTTGGTAAATCACACATGACACATACTAAATACAAAACCACACAATTAAGGAGAATAGAGCCATGATGACATTAAAACATTTTGCATTATGTGCCGTTGCAGCTGCCATTATAGGTTGTGACACGGATTCAAATAATAATAACAATACATTGGGCTCTATTGCTCTAACAGGCACAGCGCTAACTGGCGAAACATTATCGACCAGTGTAAATGATGCAGATGGTATTTCTGGTGAAGTAAGCTACTACTGGTATGCCGATGGACAAGTGATTACTGGCGCGAATGACGCAACATTTACACTAACCGATGAGCAAATTGGTTTTGCGATTACAGCACAAGCTCTTTATACAGATGATAGCGGCGTTAATGAATCGCATTTAAGTGAGCCAACTGATGAAGTCTCAGCTATTCCTTTTGCGGCCACAGTAGAAATTAACGGTGAGGCAATTATAGGTAATGAGCTAAGTGCTAATGTAGCGGATGAAAATGGCTTCGATCCAGCGCTTGTAACTTATACATGGTTTGCAGATGATGAAGAAATTGCTGATGAAATCTTAGCAACTTACACAATTACCGACGCGCAATTAGGTAAAGTTATTACTGTAAATGCAGTGTTTGAAGATAGCAGAGGCTTTGCAGAGTCAGCTACATCAGCTGCTACTGCGCCAGTAGAACGCGCAAATTCAGAAGGGTCGGTGGCTATTGTTGGTACGCCTACGATTGGTAATACACTAACAGCTGAAGTTACCGATGAAGATGGCGCAAGTGGCACAATTACTTATCAGTGGTTTGCAGATACGGTTGCTATTGAAGGTGCAACACAAAGTACTTATGTTGTTGATGAATCACTACTTGGCCAAGTTATTACTGTGCAGGTGACTTACACTGACGATCACGGATTTAGCGAAGATAACCTATCAGAGGCAACTATTGCCGTTTCAGCTGAAGCTGTAGATGAAGCGGGTAGCATTACCATTTCAGGCGCTACGCCTTATTTAGTGACTAGCGAATTAACCGCTGAAATTAGTGATAACAATGGTGTGGATGAGCAAAACGTTACCTACACTTGGCTTGCTGATGGCGTAGCAATTGCCGACACAAACAGCAAAACATTTACACCAACTAATCAAGCTGGCGCGATTTTATCAGTAACGGCTAGCTATACCGATAACGATGGCTTTTCAAGCACAATTACCAGCGCCGCCGATACAGTAGTGTATACGCAAGTAATAAACGATGCAGGCTCACTATTAGGTGCTATTAATGCAGGCCTGGGTGATGGCGACGTGCTTGGTTTAAATACAGGTGTATATAGCGACCTTGATGCCATTATGCTAACTAGCGCAGCAACCCTTAAAGCAGTTGAAGGGCAAAGCCCGGTAATTAGTGGCGAGCTTTGTATTCATGTAGCCAGTGGGGTTGATGGTGCGGGTATTGAAGGGCTTACTTTTAAAAATATTGATACTAAATCGGGCGGCTTTTGTGAAACCGAAGAAGATGCCGTTATTTACTCTGAGGGTGACAACTTTACATTTACCCAAAATACCATCGATGGTGAAGCAGAGGCGTTAAATAACTCTACTTACCACTGGTTAATGCTCAAAGGCGATGGCGCAATGGTTGAGCGTAATACCTTTGCCAACCGAGATAACGCAGAAAATGGTTCGGTGATTAAAATGTCATCGTCGGGCACTAACCACGTTATTCAATATAACCTTTTCACAGGTACCAGCAGCAACCCAAATTTTGGCAACTCTAGCCTGCACTTAATTAACGCAGGTAGTACAACGGGTACAGGCGCTGCTGATGATGCAAACTTTACTATTCAATACAACCGAGTAGAAAACTTTGTGACAGGGCGACGTTTAATACGCGTACAAACCTCTGGCGCGACGATTAAAGGCAATACCATTTTAAATCCTAATGGCGGTATTTCGCTTGAAGATGGTGGATTTAATACGGTATCAGACAACATTATTATTCGTACCACAGATATTGCCAGCTCTAGTGATCGTCCTGCTGGCGTATTAATAACGCCTTTAGGCCACACTGTAAGCAATAACTACATTGCGGGTATTCGCTCCGGTAACAAAGAAGCCGGTGGTATTGTATTTACCGTTAACCCATTCTCACAAGCTGATGGTGGCGTGCCAAATGCAGGTAACCAAGCTGTGCTAGATGGCGCAGGCGACTTTACCCTTAATGTAACTAACAATACGGTACTTAACTCACAGCAACCATTTGTATTTAGTACCGAGATAGGTTCAAAAGCACCTGTTGGAGATTGTGATGAGCTTACCGCTGATAACGCGCCTGTACTGTATGGTTTAACTAAAAATGCGTTTGAAATTAACTTCAACGGTAATTTAAATGCTAACGGGGTGGGCGATCAAACTGATGCAGACACTATTGAGAGCAGCGCACTTGTTTATGGCTTTTTCTACCCTAATGAGCTCTCGAGCGACCATTCTTTTGAATACGACTGTGACCTAATTAACCACACCGAATCACTGTTTTCTAACAGCTTTGGCTTTAGCGATAGCTACGAGTCAGGTGATGCGAGCGACCTATGGGTTGATATTAGAAACGTCAATGGCAATGGCGAATACGACACTGATGGTGCCATTGACCAAAACCCTGAGGTTAATGGCAAAGAAGTGCCAGAGTTTATAACTGGCACTAGCACACTGCTGGAAACAGACTCAAATGGTGCTCAAGCCTTAGCGGGTGCTAAAAATCTTTACTACATCCAAAGCACCGATGTAGGTGCAGGCTCTACATGGGTGGCAGATGATGAATAAGCCCACATTGCACATTATTAATACCTATAAAAATAGCAAATTACGCACAACACACACAATGATAAAGGAGAGCGCGGCATGTCGTTAAAAATGGATCGAAGACATCAACATTCTACAAGTAATGCTGCTTGTAATCATTTTGCACTGTCACCTGCTGCTAAGTTAATTAGAGCAAGTTTACTTGCAGGTATGGCAGGTTCATTGTCATTTAATGCTTTTGCTCAGCAAGAAGCCCAAGAAAAAGTGACTGAAGTAGAGCAAGATGTAGAAATCATCAGCGTTACGGGTACTCGCAGAACCATACAAGATCAAATAGCAATAAAACGTGAGGCAACAACCGTTGTAGATGGCTTATCTGCAGAAGATATTGGCGATTTACCTGCGCTCTCTATTGGTGAAGCACTTGAGTCTATAACTGGCGCTGCATCACACCGTGAAAACGGCGGTGCTACCGAAATTACTATTCGTGGTTTAGGCCCATTTTTAAGTGCAACCCATATTAATGGTCGTGAAGCGACCAATGGTAGTGGTGACCGCTCTGTTAACTTTTCACAGTTTCCATCAGAGCTTGTAAAAAAGATCGCTATTTATAAAACCCAAGATGCATCAATGATTGAAGGGGGTGTAGCAGGTGTTATTGCACTCGAAACAGTAAGCCCACTTGATTATGGTAAACAACGAGTTCAGGGTGAGGTTAAATTAAACTACAACCCTGATGAAAGTAATGTAGAAAACTCACTCCAAAGTGATATGGGCTACCGTGGTACATTTAGTTACGTTGACCAATTTGAGTTTGATAATGGCCAAGCGGTCGGGGTATCGTTTGGCGTACAGCGCCAAGATATTAGCCAACCAGAAGCCGAATACAGAAGTTCAAGCCCGTCGGGCTCGTCGCTTTGGGCATGTTTAAATGACCCAACAAATACCAATGAAGGGTTTTACAGAAGCAGCGCCGGGGATTGTGAAGACCAAGTAAGTGGCAGTAATAATCAAGGTTATCAAACAAAAATAGATCCAGAAACGGGTAAAGCTCAAAGCGATGGCACTCCATACGCTTGGACAGGCAGTAGCCGTAGTTATCGTCAAAATGAAACCTCAGACGAGCGCGACGCTATATTTTTAGCAATGCAATACCAACCGTCATCTGAGTGGGATATTAACTTTGATGCACAAATTTCTGACAGAACCCAAAAAGAAGCACGCCACGATTTAATCTTTTTACAAAAACGAGCAACGCCTGGTTTAACAGGCCCAACACTTGTTACTAACGATGTAGGCGGAATTTTACATTGGGAAGGTGAAGAGCGAATTGAATCGGCGGGTGAGCAATTCTCACGTGAAGAAAACTACCAAGGCTATGGTATTAATTTTGAGCACACATTAACCGATCGACTCACTGTAAACCTTGACTTAGCGTACTCAAAAACTGAGCGTGAAGAGCTGCAAATTTCTAACCGCGGTAGAACTGCAGACCGTCACTTGTTTAGCTGGGATATGGGCGATGAAATTCCTCATTTCACGTTAACCGATTTTGATGTGACTGATATTTCAAACTTTACTAATAGTTTACGCACCCGTTTAGACCGCGAAAATGTGCGCGAAAATGAAATTAAGTCGGCGCGTATCGACTTTAACTATGCGTTAGAGGGCGATATATTTACCAGTATTGAAGGGGGTATTAGAGCCTCTGAGTTAAGCTTTATTCAATTTGGTGGCAGCCAAGGGAATGGCTCTCGTAATGAATACACCATAGGTGATGATTCAGCATTAGAAATACTCCAAGGTTGTCAAATTGATTTCCCTGAATCTGACTTTTTATCTAGCGTATCTGATGGCGATATAATAACCAATATAGACAGTAGCGGTAATGTAATAAGCTCAGGGACAGGTTCTTCGTGGGCGACATATGATAATGTGTGCTTTTCTCAAGCTGTTGCAGCTACTGATGCTGATTATACAGGTGAATTTGGTTACCCTGATGTTGAGTACGAAAATGCCGGTACCATTGACGTGACAGAAAAAACTACGTCTGTGTACTTAATGGCAAACTACGACACTGAAGTATTTGGTAAGTTTATTCGTGGTAACTTTGGCTTACGTATTGTAGATACTGATATAAGCTCTATTGGTTTTAGAACTAACTACACGGTAGATGTTGATGAAACAACAGGCGCAGTTACGCTAGAAAGCGGCGACTCACTTGAAAGAACTAAAAGTGGTGGTGGCTATACAAAATACTTACCAAGTTTTAACTTAGTTGTTGATTACAGTGAGGACATTTTATTCAGAGCGGGTGTTTATCGCGGTATGTCGCGCGCCGATCCATCTGATTTAGGGTATGACCGCGACTTTGTGACGGACGACCAATCAGTAGCATTATCGCTTTCAGACTTATTAACAGTAGATGGTTCAGGTAACCCTGACACTCAACCACTTATGTCTTGGAACTACGATTTAGCCTTTGAATGGTACCCTAACGAAGATTCAATTTTAGCGTTAAGTCTTTATTACAAACAGTTCCAGGGTGGTTTTCAGCAGCAAACAGTTGTTGAAGATTACGTAGTAGGTGGCGAAACCGTATCATTGCCAATTACTAATTCAGTAACAACTGATGATGATAGCGAAATTTTAGGCCTTGAAGCGTCGTTCTCATACCGCTGGGATAACGGCATTGGTGTAAAATTTGGTTATAACTATGCTGACACCGACTTTGAGTTCCAAGATAGTTTGTACGGCGATACGTTCATTACCGACGTAGATGGTAACACTACGCAAATTACCGATGGTATTATTGAACCAGGTTCGGTACCAGGGTTTTCCGAACATGTATTTAGTAGCCAACTGTATTACCAAATTGGTGACTTTGATACGGCCATTATTTACAAATACCGTAGTGAGTACTTCCAACCGTACACCAGTAACGGAACTCGTTTGCGCTATGTTGATGCTGTAGGTGTGTGGGAAATGCGCGCATCGTACAAAATTAACAAGCACTTTAGAATTAAAGCAGAAGCCATTAACTTATTTAGCGCACCTAAGTCACAAGACTTCTTTGTTGAAGATAACTTAGGTGAAGTAAACGATTACGGCCCTCGTTTATTCTTAGGTATGAGCTTTAAGTTGTAATACTGACTCGTTTATAAATCCCCATACAAAAACCCAATTAACAATTTAATTGGGTTTTTCATACCTACATCTCTAAATGTAATCACGTTAAATACGCTCATCAACATTTAAGTCATACAATTTTGATTAACAAACTAAGTTACGATCACATTTTAAAGCTACAACTTTTACGCTCTGTATTATCCAAAAGTCTAATATCTTTATTATTGGTTGACCAATTTTTGCCGGTGGGTGCGTGTTTTTTTTAAAATAAATAGCAAAATATAAAAAAAATTTATCTCGTAGTTTACGTACAAATTATGGTGTTTAGTGTGATAGTTATACGCTGCTAGGTTTTAAAAGCATATGAATTACAAATGGTTATATTATGAACAGAAGTTTGAGTGTTTTTGTCATGCCGGATCGAGGTTTATTGGTAATGTGTATTTTTGGATTTTTTACACAAAATGGTTTACCAATAGGTTGACCTTCTGTGTTTTTGCTGTAAATATAAAGTTAACCATTTAAACGAGTGGTAAGGCGTTTAATAAAAATATATAGCGAGTTACACATAGCACTGACACACACAGGAAAAACTATGAATCACAAGTTATCAAAAATTACGCTAGCAGTTGTATCTGCCACAGCATTGAATCTTTCTATGTCCACACACGCACAGGAAGCTAAACCAATTGCAGATGATGATGTAGAAATCATCGAAGTATCTGGTATTCGTCAATCACTCACTAATGCGCTGGCTGAAAAGCGCTCTGCAGATAGCCTAGTTGAAATTATTCAGTCTGAAGATATTGGTAAACTGCCAGATCAAAACCTTGCTGAAGTATTAGAAAATGTAACGGGTATCCAAATTACCCGTCAAGCGGGTGTAGGTACCGGTGTACAAATACGTGGTACAGATGCTAATCGCACCGAAATTAACGGTGTATCAACGGTTGGTTCTGGCTCTGGACGAAGTGGTATTAGCTTTGAAGATGTTTCGGCGTCAATTATTTCAAGCTTAGAGGTAATAAAATCGCCTGAAGCGAAAACAATTGAAGGCTCTGTAGGTGGTACGATTAATCTTAAAACAATTCGTCCTTTGCACTTGGGTGAGCAGCTAGCAACAATAAGAGTACAGGGTGAAAGTAGCAGCTTAAGTACAGATAGCGGCTTACAGCCTCGCTTCTCTGGTACTTTTGCAGATAACTGGGAAAGTGATTATGGTAAGTTTGGTGTACTACTTAGTGGCAGCTATGCTGAGCAAGACGTAACGGCGTTTCGCCCGCGTGCCGACAGAGATAATATTATTACTGCAGATAGCGGTGTAGCGAGTGCGCAGTCGTTTGACTTCTTACCTATTCAATTTTTTGTACAAGATTACGATAACTACGAATACGAAACTAAAAACTTTGTAGGTACTATTGAATGGGCACCAAACGATAACACGAAATTTTACTTTGATGCTGTGGTTAACGATCAAGAGCGTCGCCAAGAAAGCTCTCGTGTACAAGCCTCTGGTGTAAGTGCGCTTAACGATATTTCTGTGCCTGATGAATTTGAAACAATAAATTTAGGCTCATTAGGGGGGACTAATCTAGGGTCAATTCAAGCGGCCTTACGTGGTGTTATTCCGGTTAATTTAGAAAATGATGATGACGATCCTAACCTTCGTTTTTCAAGCGATACTAATTCACGTGTTACCGACAGTGATATTTTTAGACTAGGTGGTGAATGGCAAGGTGATAAGTGGTTTGTAAGCGCAGAAATTGCATCATCGTCATCGGATACGACAACACCTAGCTTTAATACAACGCTTAACTTTATTAACCCAAATGTACCGCTTGATGCGGGTGGTGGTAACGATAATAGCGTACCATTTGAGTATGATTTATCGGGTGGAGCTTTGGCGTTTGGTATTGCACAAGGTGCAGAGTACGCACCTACGGTTGAGCAATTATTAGACCCTGCAAATGTTGTGCTACGCGATGTAAATATTGGCCAAGATACGGTTGAAAACTCTGAAGATGCGTTCCGTATTGATTCAACCTATTACACAGACTCAATTGTGACCTCTATTGATTTTGGTTACCGTTATAGTAAATCACAAAGCAAACAAAACGAAATTACATCAAGCGTTGGTCTACGAAGCATGGCAGACAGTCCTCGAGGCGATTTATTTGCTGATTTGCTTGTTGCAGGCCCTGACAACTTTAACGAAGCTGATGGACGCTCGTTATACATTGCTGACTTTTTATTAATTGATCCAGAGCTTGTTGCATCAGACCCTGATGCGGTACTTGCAACATTACAAAGCGCCATGACTGCGCATGGGTCAAGCAAAACATTAAACGCACCAACTTCAAGTTCATCTGGCTTTTTTGATATAGAAGAAGTGACACATGCACTCTACGCACAAGCCAACTTTGAGTACGAAATGGTGCGCGGTAATATTGGTGTGCGTTATATTCAAACAGACGTTGAGTCTACGGGTAACTCGGTTACAGAAGATGGCAGCGGTAATGAGCTTGTGACTCGAATTACGAATAAATCTGATTATGACTTTATCTTGCCGCGTTTAAACTTGGTCGCAGATGTATCAGAAGACGTACTTGTACGCTTTGGTGTGGGTAAAGATATACGTCGTCCTGATTATAACGACTTATCTACCTCTATTACTTACAGCACAAGCCCAAATGACGAAGTTGAGTTTGGTAACCCTGCGCTTAAACCTGAAGAAGTGCTTTCGTATGACTTATCTGCTGAATGGTACTTTGATGAAGCGAGTGTATTTAGTGTAGGTATTTTCCATAAAACCCGTAAAGATTTACACGTAAATCAGTTAACATCGCCAGTTGAAGACCCTATTACAGGCTATCGTGATTTAACCGACCCATGCGAAGGCGGCGGTATATTTAACCCAATTGCAGACATTAACGTATTTGGCCCTGAGAACGGCCGTGGTGTATGTGTTGGTACAGAAACAAAAGTAAACGATAGCGGTGAAACAACCCAAAAAGGGATTGAGTTTGCATTCCAATATGACTTATCGGGCTTTGAAGAAGACCTAGGGTGGGCATCAGGCTTTGGTGTGCTAGCTAACTACACAATTCAAGAGTTCTCAGGTGGTGAAACTGAAAATACCGCAACATCAAGAGCGAGTAACGTATTTGCTGCAACCACAGGTACGCCAGGCATTGAAGTAAGTGAAATTCAAGGCTTACTCAATCTTTCAGAAAACGCGTATAACATTACGCTTTATTACGAAAAATTTGGCCTATCAGCACGCATGCGTTACACATGGCGTGAAGGATATCGCTCAAATGACTTTGGCAGTACGTCTAGTTTCCCATGGGGTTTCCCTGTGGTACAAGAAGACCGTGGTCAGCTTAATGCAAGCATTAGTTACGATGTGAACGAGCAACTAAACATTGGCTTAGAAGCGGTAAATATAACTGAGTCTGAGGTGAGCCAGTCATGTGTAAACGAGGGGGCGCTGTTGTGTTTCCAAGGCTTAACAGACCGTCGTATAACATTAGGTGCTAGCTACCGTTTTTAAAAAATATGTTGAGAGTGTGTAGCCTTTGAACGGGCACTCAAAAGCAAGCCACGTGGCTTGCTTTTTTTTGCTTAAGTAATAGATCCATCTGCCATAATACTTAATCATTTTACGGGCTGTACATGTTGCTATCTGCGTTAAAAATTTTATTTAGAACAACTAAATACCAAGTTTTTTACTGAGCTATCAATACATTAATATATTCTCAAAATAGAGCGCTTAATTAAGCGAAGTGGTATACCCATCATTTAAATGCTAACAAACAGGTACGATTAAGCGCTTTAGTGCTCGTTTTCAATAGTTGAGCTTAGAGGAGTTACTTTGAGCTAAACTAAATTGACCATTTAAACGCGACTTGCTGCTCAGTAACTGCCCATAGTTTGCTTAGCACAGGTTGCTCTAAAGCAAATGATTCAAGCGTGCATTCACCTACAGGGCCGCTCCAATTCCACCTGCCTGATGGGCCATAATAAGCGCGCTGTGTTAGGTTATGCTCGGTGGCACACATCACCTCAGGGTATGCACCTTGCTCTGCCGATTGCACTAAGCCCATTTTGACTATGAGTGACCAGGTAAACCGGGTGGCAAAGTTAACATTATCGCCAATAAGGGAGGTATTGGCCGCACCAGGATGACATACAAACACCTGCACGTTTTTATGTGCAGCGACTATTTTATTTTGCAGTTCATAAGCAAACATCATTTGGGCAAGTTTACTGTGGCAGTAGGCTTTATTTGGGTGGTAGTTTTTATTCCAATTCATGTCATCAAATTGAATTGTTTTAAGCCCCATTTTGTAACCTTCACTGGCCACCACAACAATACGTCCGTTTGATTGCTCTATTTTGTTAAAAAGTAAACCACACAGTAAAAAGTGCCCATAGTGGTTTACCCCTAACTGACTTTCAAAGCCGTCTTTAGTAAATTGCTGAGTCGCGACCTGTGCAATAGCACCGTTACAAATAAGTGCATCTATGTGTTGCACTGTTTGTAATACCTCGTTGGCTGCATGGCGCACTGAGGCAAGCTCTGCTAGGTCCATTTTTATAAAACTTACCTCAGTACTATCGCCAAATTCCTGTTTTAACTTAGCAATAGCTTCATCTGATTTTAAAGGATTACGATTGAGCATAACGACTTTTGCGCCCTTAGCGAGTAATAGTCGGGTTGCTTCAAAACCTGCGCCTGTATTTGCTCCCGTTATTAAATAGCATTTACCCACTAAAGAGGTGAGTTGGTCGGGAGTCCAGCCAGCAGGGCCAAGTGGGTTAGTTGCGCTCATTAGTTAAATTCCTATCAAGAGTTGAGTATAAATATGCAGTACAGGGCTATGCGCAATGTTCTACATTGCTTGTTAGGTAATATAACTCTCGCTTTTAGGTGTAACTAGGCGATATCCTCTTTAAAATATGCCTATTTGTATCACTGTGTTGAGAGTATGCATTATCGCTGCTAGATTGGGCTTATTCTATATTTAAAGGGGATGGGTGTATGAGCAAACACCAGATTAAACAACTTATACAAAACAACCTGTCTTTTAACAACGTAAACAGCGATGAAAATTATTCCCAAAAGCTAATAGAAACGGGTATTAAAGGTGTTCAGCTTTTTAAAGTAACGCACGCTATGCGCTGCGCCCCTGCGGTATACGAGCCGTGTATTGTTGCCATAGTCAGTGGCGCTAAAGAAGCCATACTCGATGGTAAGCATTTTATTTACGATGAAAATAATTATATGTGCTGCCCTATGTCTATGCCGGTAGAAGCGGGTACACCCACGGCCTCACCTGATAACCCCTTACTCGGCGTTATTGTATCGCTAGATACAAAAGTGATGACCGAATTATCTATTACCATGGCTGCAGAAGGCGTAAAAAAACACGCACCAGCCCCCAAAACACAAGGGCTTACTCTCGCAGCGTGGGATGACTCCTTCAGCGATTCATTATTACGATTGCTGCAACTTGTAGGCAATCCTGTAGATATTGCAGTTTTAGGTGAAGGGCGACTGCGAGAACTCTATTTCGCCATATTAAATGGACAGGCAGGGAGTAGTGTGCACCAAGCCTTTGGCGTAGGAAACGACATCGCACGCTCAATTGATTATTTGGCATCTCGATTAGATGAAACGATAACAATAGACGATATGGCAGCAAAAATTGGCGTAAGTAGGGCCGTTTTGCATCGAAAATTTAAGGATGCGACCAGTATGTCGCCGATTCAATTTGTTAAATCTATGCGCTTAAATACCGCCGCGATGAAAATTGCAGCGGGTATGAACGTAAGTTCGGCGGCCATGTCGGTAGGCTATGTTAGCTCATCACAATTTAGCCGAGAATTTAAACGTATGTATGGGCAATCGCCAAAGCAGTGGAGCCAAGCAAAGGAGTTACCTGGGGAGCTTGTTGATCAAGCGATTAATCAAGCAACCAGCCTGAGGGGTTGATCATGGATAATATAGTCATTTTTAGGGTTGTTGGTGCGGTATTAATTATTTTTGGCATAGTGTTAGCTGCCAACCCTGAGCTAATAAGCAATAAGCCCGTTCCTAATGATATTTTTAAGGCCGTAGAGCGCAGAATTTGGTGGGGGTTATTTATTGGTTTTGGCTTATTGCCGCAATTTCATTATCAGCTTGTACCTTGGCAAGCTAGCATAGCGGCAACACTGTCATCGTTACTTGTAGGGCTTTTAATCGCAAGGCTTATTGGCATTATGTTAGATGGCTCGGTAGCAAAACAGTGGCTGAATGTGGGTATTGAATTAGTGATACTCGCGCCCCTAATTTGGTGGTATTTAAAAGTACGCACTTAGTATCAGAGTTAAACCGCTATAAATCTTAGTATCGCCTTAGAGTGTAACGCTTAATAC
>NZ_CAWUKC010000056.1:0-25615 GCF_963922945.1 uncultured Pseudoalteromonas sp.
CCTT
Source organism: uncultured Pseudoalteromonas sp. (assembly GCF_963922945.1). Classification (GTDB taxonomy): domain Bacteria; phylum Pseudomonadota; class Gammaproteobacteria; order Enterobacterales; family Alteromonadaceae; genus Pseudoalteromonas. Next base: position 5 of record NZ_CAWUKC010000056.1, read on the forward strand.
GAATTTGCAGCCATTCGGCACAAGATTGCAACTCGAGCGATCTAAACGCCTATAGCACCCGTAAACTGTCATTTTTGTAGTTAACAACTTAGAATAACTTAGACAGTTTTTATCTTTGCACACAGGTAGCGCCTTTTATATTATGCGCTCCTTTTTAAAATCAATCGTCAGCAGCCCTTAAGGGAATCAACATCATGTTAAAGCAATTATCAGCCAAAAGAGTAGCACTTAGTCTGGCCGTTACCTCTGCGCTTGGCGCGTCTTATTCTCCAGCTATTGCTGCAGAGCAAGACACACAAGCACAAGAAAGTATTGAAGTGATTTCGGTTACCGGTACCCGCCGTAGCCTGCGTAGTATTGCCGAAAGTACCGTCCCTGTGGACATTATCACCAGTGGTGACATGAAAAGTACGGGACAGCTAGAAATTAGCCAAATACTGGCAAACCAAGTTCCTAGCTTTAACTACCCAAGTGCCACTATGGGTGATGGTACAGACCACGCTAAACCTGCTGTTTTACGTGGTTTAGCACCCGATCACACTCTAGTACTTATTAATGGTAAACGCCGCCATGCTGGCGCGCTATTAAACTTAGCAGGTGTTGTTGGCCGTGGCTCTACCGCCGTTGACTTAAACATGATCCCAACCTCAGCCATTAAACGCGTAGAAGTACTACGTGATGGCGCAGCCGCACAGTATGGCTCAGACGCCATTGCCGGTGTTATTAACATAGTACTTAAAGATGCCTCAGAAGGTGGCAGCGTAAGCGTAACCTACGGCGAGTACGACACCCAAATGGCAGGCGCTCCTCAGCTAGAAAGCACCTACGCAGATGCCGATGGCAACCTTGCCTTTAATACCGGTGCCGACCGCGAAGTAAACGATGGTGCAACACGTACAATAAGCGCAAATGCTGGTTTTGAGCTGTTAGATAACGGTTTTGTAAATATCTCAATTGAGCAGCGTGATAACGACTCAACTCAGCGCTCAGGCTTTGACCCGCGCGAGCAATACGACCGCCTAGAAGATGGCAGCTTAGACCCGCGCGAATTTACTATCGACCGCTATAACCACCGCTTTGGTAAAGCAGAGCTTGAAGACTACGCACTGTTTTACAACATGGGTTACGACTTTGATAACGGCTATAACTTATATTCGTTTGGTAGCTACTCAAAACGCGAAGGTAATTCAGGTGGTTTTTACCGCCGTGCAAAAGACAGCCGTAACATTTTAGAAGTGTACCCTGACGGCTTTTTACCGCAAATTGAAACCGACGTACAAGATTACTCATTTGCCCTAGGCCTACAAGGCGAAACTGGTCAGTGGACATGGGATGTAAGTACCAACTACGGCCGTAATGACTTTGGTTTCGGCGTTGTTAATAGCATCAATACATCACTAGGAGCAGATAGCCCAACCGAATTCGACAACGGTGCATTGGTTTACGATCAATTTTTAGTTAACGCCACAGCAAATACCACCCTTGATTTTGGCTTACCTGATGACGTATTTTTCACTGTAGGTGCAGAGTACCGCCACGAAAGCTACAAAATTGAGCAAGGCGAAGAAGCCTCTTACATTACTGCATTAGATAGCGATGGTAACCCTATTGCTGCCGGTGGTGCACAAGTATTAGCGGGTTTTGGCCCAGAAAGCGTAACCGACGAGAGTCGCCATAACGTAGCGTTATACGTTGAGTTTGATACTTACCTAACAGAAGACTGGAACTTAGTTTTAGCGGGTCGCTACGAAGATTACACCGACTTTGGTGATACGTTTACATCAAAGCTTGCGTCGCGTTACAGCATCAACGAAAATCTATCACTACGCGGGGCAATTAGCACAGGTTTCCGTGCGCCATCACTTGCGCAAAGCTCGTACCGTCAAATTTCTACCGTACTTGAGAACAACCAACCGTTTGAAGTCGGTTTATTCCCTACCGATTCAGCAGCAGCGCAAGCACTAGGTGCTGAACAACTTGACGCCGAAGAGTCAGTAAACGTAACAGCAGGCTTTATGTACACGCAAGGCAGCTTTAGCCTAACAGTAGATGCCTACCGCATTGATATTGATGACCGTATTGTATTGTCTGAAAACCTTGAGGGCGATGCTGTAGTAGAAATACTGCAAAATGCCGGCGAACTAAACACAGAAAGCGTACGTTACTTTACTAACGCAATCGACTCACGCACGCAAGGTGTTGATATTGTTGCTACCTATAACTTAGATTTAAGCGATTTTGGTGACTTACGTTTAAACGTAGCCGCTAACTTTAACGATACCGAAGTAACACATGTAGATGACAACCCAAGCGAGCTAAATTCACTCGGTGATGACTACGTAGTATTTGCACGCCGTGAAGTAGGCCGATTTGAAGAAGGCACGCCAGATAGCAAATGGAACCTATCAGCAGTGTGGAACTTTAACGAATGGCAAACCACTCTACGCGCAACGCGCTACGGAGAAGTGGCTGATATTTCAACCACAGCCGATCGCGATGAGTACATTGACCCTAAATGGATCACCGACCTAGAGGTTGCCTACCGTCCAGACGAATACTGGAAATTTGCAGTAGGTGCAAACAACTTGTTCGATCAGTACCCGCAAGCAACGGTAGATAACATTGGTTACTCTAACTTTGGCCAAATATTCCCGTACACGCCATACGCACCGTACGGATTAGACGGACGTTTCCTATACGGTAACATTACTTACAGCTTTTAATAATTAACCTAAAAGCACACACTTAAAAAGGATGCCATGTGCATCCTTTTTTAATTACTTCTTAGTGTATTTAACCACTTATTAGTAAATCCTCTTTTCATAAACACACTCCACCTCAATAAAAACAATCACTTATAATTGGTCTCGTTTTTGCTCTATATTGGCTATATAAATACAAATAATACCAAAGGACTAAACATGAGCTCATCAACTGTATCTGGCATTACAAAACCACTTTCACTTATTGGTGGTATTTTATTATTAAGCGGCTGCGTGTTTCATATATCGCCAAGCGTTGCCTCAGTTAAGCAAACTCAGCAGTTATCACTGCCAAGTAATAACCTAGAATACTTAAACGTATTAAGCGGTGCAGGTAGCCTTACAATTACAGGCTCGCCCAATGCCACCAGCATAAGCGTAGATGCCACAATTTACACAGCCGACATTGAAGACGAATACACACTCACCCTCGAGCAAAACGGCAAGCAAGCCACTTTAATTGCAAACAACAATACTGCCAGCGGTATGCGTTTTTACAGCGGTCAATCACCACATATCGATTTAGTGGTTACCGTGCCAAGTAATTTAATGCTCGATATTGATGATGGCTCTGGCGACATTGCAATAAGCACCATGCAAAATAACATAGATATAGAGGACGGCTCTGGCAGCTTATCTATCAACAGTGCTAAAAACCTCACTATTGAAGATGGCTCAGGCGATATCACTCTTGAAAACATCACGGGCAACTTAGCACTTACCGACGGCTCTGGTGGCGTAAATATAAATAATGTTAGCGGCAACGCCGAAGTTGATGATGGCTCGGGCGATATGCGTATTAGCAATGTACGCGGTACCTTAAATGTTGAAGACGGCTCAGGCAGCATCGTCATTAATAACATTAATGGTGCGGTTGATGTAGACGACAACTCCGGCGATTTAGTTATCGAACACGTGCAAGCAAGCGTCACCATTGAAGATGGCTCAGGCGACATTCGTGTCAATCACGCCAAAGGGCTTACCATTACCGAATCGGGATCAGGCGATGTAAGCATTGACAACATTAACGGCCCCGTAAAAGTAGCCGATTAATTTTGACTAAATGATCCATTTTCAGCCACATGACCCATTGTATTTTTAAAGCCACTAAGCCATGCTAAAAATCTTGATACTATTAGGATATACGCGTGTTAGAAATAGCTTTAATTTACTTAGCGGCGGCCATTGTGGCTGTACCCATTGCCAAGCGAGTCGGCCTTGGCTCGGTACTCGGTTATTTAATTGCAGGCATACTTATTGGCCCTTACGCCTTAGGTATTGTGGGCGATCAAACAGATGTAATGCACTTTGCCGAGTTTGGCGTAGTGATGATGCTGTTTTTGGTGGGCCTTGAGTTACAACCCGCCCGTTTATGGAAGCTGCGCCATTCAATACTAGGGCTTGGCGGCTTGCAGGTCGTACTTAGCGCCGCGGCTATTTTTGCGTTTTGTTACTGGTTTTTTGCCATGCACTGGCAAACAGCCCTCGCAATAGGCTTAATGCTGGCGCTTTCATCTACCGCTATTGTGCTACAAAGCCTTGAAGAAAAAGGCTGGCTAAAGCAAGAAGCCGGGCAAAATGCGTTTTCGGTTTTATTATTCCAAGACATCGCCATTATTCCTATTTTGGCGCTTCTGCCGCTACTTGCATTTGCACCGCAAAGTAGCTCAAAAGAGGTTAGCGACTCCATTATTGCAAGCTGGCCGGTATGGCAACAAGTGGGCGTATCGGTCGCGGTTATCGCCGCCATTATTGCTGGCGGTAAATATGTGTCGGCCCCGTTATTTAGATACATAGCGCAAACCCACATGCGCGAAATATTTACTATTTTTGCGCTATTTTTAGTGGTGGCTATTGCCCTTGTGATGCAAAGTATTGGTTTATCACCAGCACTCGGTACATTTTTAGCCGGTGTAGTCCTTGCCGAAAGCGAATTTAGACACGAGCTCGAAGCCGATATAGAGCCCTTTAAAGGCCTACTGTTAGGGCTATTTTTTATAACCGTTGGCGCATCTATTAACTTTGAATTATTGGCTGATGAGTTTACTACTGTGATTGCACTCGTTGCCCTACTAATTGTAGTAAAAGCCTGTATTTTGTTTGCCCTTGCCATCACATTTAATATTAGTAAAAAGCAGCGCCTGCTGTTTGCATTAGCGCTTGCCCAAGGTGGTGAGTTTGCCTTTGTACTATTAAGTGTAACCACTACATTAAGCATATTAACGCCAGAGCAAACAAGCCTAGTAACGTTAGTGGTGGCTGTTTCAATGTTGGTTGCGCCACTGTTATTAATGGTTTACGAGCAGCTACAAAAACGCACCAGTAACAGCGCGCCCGAGTTCGACAAGCCCGAGCAAATTAGCACAGCTAAACACGTAATTATTGCGGGCTACGGGCGCTTTGGGCAAATTATGGGACGCTTACTGCACGCGCAAGGCTACGACATTACCGTACTTGATCACAGCCCAAGCCAAATAGAGCTCCTACGCCGCTTTGGCAATACCGTATTTTATGGTGATGCCGCACGCCAAGAACTGCTTGAAGCCGCAGGCGCACACACCGCACAAATGCTGGTAGTCGCCATAGACGATGCAGATAAAACCCTCGAAATTATTAAACTTGCGCATAAAAACTACCCACACCTTAAAATTGTTGCTCGCGCCATCGACCGTCGCCATGCGTATCAAATGCTTAACTTAAAAGTAGATGCCTTTAACCGTGAAACAGTCGACTCAGCCATTAACCTCGCGGTAGAGGCCCTTGAGCTATTAGGTAACAACAAACAAGATGCCGAGCGCGCTGGTAAACTATTTAGAGATCACGACCGTGCTGCCGTATTGCAACTAGCCGAACTGTGGGGCGACGACGCCAGCTACGGCGTAGCCGTGCGCCAACGTATGGAAGATTTAAAACAAGTGCTACAACAAGATAAGCAAGCACAAAGCGATTTAAATACCTGCGAACACGGCGACTGTGAAGACGGCCTAACAGAGCTAGCTGATAGACCTAAAAAGCCTGATGATGCTCATATTGAGTAGTGTTAAGGCTTTTATATTTGTGCTGTTAGCATAGCTGGCAGCACATAAACTTGGAATATAATTACTAAACGCTCTATTAAGCCTGTAGCAATCATTGTGACCAACATTCATTACCTAAATAATTTTAATAACATTTTTGTTTTTTTAATCACTTTTCCAACGACGATAACCTCTTAAGAAGCTTTCAACATCAGTATTTTCACCGAATATGTTATTATTTTTTTCTGAGCACTCTAGTAAGTATTGTTCCGCAACGGCCTGCAATGATTCCTTTTTATCAATAACCCATTTTAATTCAAAATCCATGTACTTAGTAATCTTTGACACGTTTATACAATGATCGAACTGCTTATCTTTTCCGAAGAAATCTTCAGATAGACTAGTTTTCCCTCCGCTAATCATATGAGATCTAAAACAACTCGCGACAACAATTAATAACTCAGGGGGTGGGTAAAGCCCGGACTCTATGAGGTATAAAAAGGTGTTTAATGGATTACTTTCTACTTGTTCACGCTCAATTACATTATGTGATGAGTTTTCCCTAAGCATATTCAAGCTATGTTCAAACTCTGAATAGTATGGGAACTCATTATGTTTATAAGAAGCTTTTAAAATTTCTCTTACTTCCACTACATCTTCAAGTGTATTTTTATAAGCGCCAGCAAAAAAAGCTTTCCCTCGAACTAACTCAGTCAACTCATCAATATCCATTTTTTCACCCTAATTTAAACACTAATAAAACAAGACAAATACAAACAGTAACTGTTGAAACATTCTCAACTCTCACTACGCTTAATAGTTTAATAATTAACTTTTCCATAACTAATTAGCCCCTTTATATTGGATTAGTTTCCATTATGACGCTTGGCTAAATATAGTCACGGACAGGATACTGAATGATTGTCCGTTCACAGAAGCAAAAAACCATTAACTCAATTAATGAATGAGTCTCTAGCTTTATTTTTTATAATAAAGATGCTTTAAGTCTTGGTCGCGTATCGATATTAAGTAACGTATGTTTTATCAAAAAAGAACCTCCTGCGATATGTTAACTTTGAAATACGAAGAAGGTATTTGATTAGGTTATATCTGTGGCAGGAATTTAAGAAAGCTCTTTCATGTTACTTGTAGCCCATAACCACCTATCACCCTTCTAGCTATGAGCTACTACATTTAAAAACACTAAAATCTAGTGGTGGTGACCGCCTTGAATCGCTTTACCTTGCTGGTTATAAAACCCCGTTGCGCCGTGTTCTATAAAACCTAGGTTGATCATTTTTGCTAAAAACGGGTCGTTTTCGTTATCGCCTATGTCGGCGTAGTCGGTGGTTTGAAAGCGATCCCATTTGGCAAACTGTGCGGTTATTTCTGCTTTATTGCTACTTACATCATTTAGGTTAAGCGCAGTGTGAGTGTGGCTTTTTTTATTGGTTACGCTAAAGCTTTTAACCAAGTTTGATTTGGTAAGTAAAGCGAGTTTAAATTGATTGTCGCCCTCAAAAAGTGTGTAGTTTTTTACTTCATCGCAGCCGTTGCCTTGGGTGTTAACTAGGGTCATTTTTTCGATTAAATGCGTATCCACCAGCTGATTTTTAGCGCTCCAACTTTGTACACCGCGTACCTCAGATGGCTGATATTCAATACCGCGTTGCTGAGCATTAAAATAACGAATTGGGCGAATTTGTTTGTTGGCTAAGCGCTGCCAAAGCTCGGTGATCACCTCACGCTGATGCGCAACTTGTCCGTTGTTTCGCCAAAGCGTTAGTGACTGTGTGCTTTGCTCGTTTTTATGAGTATTGGTAATTTTATAGTCGGCTTTTAAATGCGCGCTATCAATATTACATTGCTGCGCTAGGGTGCTGGTACTGGCAAGTGTTGCCATTAAAAATAATGCGAGTTTCATTCAATTATCTCTTATTTAAACGTCACTGTAATAGGCATTACCATACCCATTTACAGTGGCATTTTTATGACATAAAAAAACAACTCGCACAGCGTACGAGTTGTTTTTAAATACTTCATTTTTAATACGTACTTTATGTGTTGAGCGTACGTATTAAATTACTTATGGCGTTACTTTTTCATCAGCGGTAGTTACTAAGTCTGCTGCAAAGTCCATTACATGGAATAAAAAGCTTTGCTCGTTAGTGCCTGTAACTAAGTGAGCGCCAGGGCCCATTGCGTATACGCCAACATCTTCACCTGCGTGAGTTTCTGAGCCAAGTGGTACAAGCGCCTCTTGGTGAAAGCCCGCTGAAGTTGTATCAACATCGGTTAAATCTACACGCCCTGTAACAGGTGCAAATGCATAACCTGCATCGGCATCGGTTTCATCGCCTAAATCTCTAAAGCCGCCACCGTTGGTGTAGCCCACTGTGGTGTATGGCATATCGTCGGCAGCTAGGCTTGGCTCGGTTTCGCCCACGGCAACAACTTTGCCTAATATTGGATTACCACGCTTAGGGTAGCCTGCAATAGTAAATACGTGGCTGTGATCGGCAGTAACCACTATGAGCGTTTCTTCTGGGTTGGTGTTGTCCATTGCCACTTGCACAGCTTTTGCAAACTCTACTGTGTCGTTTAGGGCATTGTAGGCGTTACCCGCATGGTGCGCGTGGTCTATACGCCCCGCTTCTACCGTTAAGAAAAAGCCATTGTCGTTGTTATCGAGCACGTTAATTGCTTTTTCGGTCATTTGGCTAAGTGAAGGCTCACCCGCGACATCGTTTGCGCGATCCGCTTCGTATTGCATGTGAGATTCATTAAATAAACCAAATACTTTAGTAGCATCATCGCTGATTGCATCAAAACCCGTTTGGTCCATAACGTAAGTGCCACTTGGGTAAGTTGTTTGCCACTCGGTTACTAGGTTGCGGCCATCAGTGCGGTCGCCTTCTACTGCGCTAACTGCATCGGCTGAGTTTGCTGCGGCGTCTTTTGGTAAAAAGTGACGACGTCCGCCGCCCATTACAACATCAATACCATCTACATCAATACCTGTATAACGCGCTTCTAGGTTGGCTTCAAAGTTAACTAGTTGCGATGCAATATCTTCACAGGCTTCTGTGCCCTCTGGCATATCTGAGTTATCTTCCCAGTTACGGTCAGCCGATTTAGCATATGTTGCCGCAGGGGTTGCATGGGTAATACGTGCAGTTGAAACAAGTCCCGTTGCTTTACCTGCAATCTCAGCAAGCTCTAGTGAGCTTACAAGTTCGTTGCCTGAAACTGTTGAGCAGCTACCGCGTTCAATGTCTTCATCTACACCAATTACGCCCACATCGGTTTTAACACCTGATACTATTGCCGTCATTGTGCCTGCAGAGTCTGGCGTTTGGGCATCTACGTTGTAGGTTTTAACAAAACCTGAGTACGGCATTTTTTCAAAGCTTAGCTGGTAGTCTTCACCTAAACCGCCTTTAAGCTGGCCGGCTAAAATACGTGCAGCCGTTACAGTTGAAATACCCATGCCGTCGCCAACAAATAAAATCACGTTTTTAGCTTTGCCCGACTCGGTAACTATATTGGCACTGGCCTGCTGCGCTTTTACAAGTTGCTCTTGTGCGCCGCTAAACCATGCATTACTTGTTAAGGATGCAAGTTGCTCGCTGGTGAGTGATGTAGCAGGTGCATTACATTTTAGGTTAGAAGAGGTAACTTCGCCGCTATCTAGCACGCCGTTGCCGTTTGTATCTACGCCGGTTTGAGTTTCTACGCCGCCATTAACACATTGCTCTGAGCCTACTGCAATGGTGTTATCTACCGCAAGAATATTATTTTCGTCTTTGTCGTCGTCACTACAACCTGCTAGCGCGACCATTACTGCTAAAGAAAGTGCTGTTAATTTGTTCATGTTAGCCGCCATTATTGCTGAGTTAGTTCAAGAGCTTGATTAATTAAATGAAATACTACGTTTTGCTCAATTACGCCTTGAGCTAGCTGTGCGCCTGGGCCTTTTGCATGCAGCGAAATATCTTCACCAGCATGGGTTTCTGAGCCAAGCGGGACAGTGGCTTCTTGGTGAAAGCCAACATTGGTAGTATCAACACCGCTAAGCTCTACACGTCCAGCAACTGGGCCAGCTGTATAGGCTGCATCGGCATTTGTTTCATCAACTAAGTTTCTAAACCCTAAACCATTTGCATAGCCTACTGTGGTGTAAGGCATATCGTCGGCAGCAAGGCTTGGTGTGGTTTCACCTACGGCAACTACTTGGCCTAAAATTGGGTTACCGCGTTTAGGGTAGCCAGCAATCGTAAATACGTGGCTGTGATCGGCGGTGACTAAAATAAGGGTTTCTTCTGGGTTGGTGTTATCTACCGCAGCTTGCACGGCTTTAGCAAATTCTATGGTGTCGTTAAGCGCGTTGTAGGCATTACCCGCGTGGTGTGCGTGGTCAATACGGCCTGACTCAACGGTTAAGAAAAAACCATTTTCGTTTTTACCTAATACGTCAATTGCTTTGCTGGTCATTTCGCTAAGCGATGGCTCACCGGCAATATCGTTTGCGCGGTCTGCTTCGTATTGCATGTGCGATTCGTTAAATAAACCAAATACTTTAGTGGCGTCATCAGCAATGGCATCAAAGCCTGCTTGGTCCATTACATACGTACCTTGTGGGTATTGTGTTTGCCACTCGGTAACTAGGTTACGCTCATCAGTACGATCGCCTTCTACCGCGCTAAGTGCATCTGCTGAGTTAGCGGCTTCATCTTTTGGTAAAAAGTGACGACGTCCGCCACCCATAACAAAATCAAGGCCGTCTACGTCGGTACCTACAAAACGGGCTTCTAGGTTTTTTTCAAAATTAACTAATTGCGAGGCAATGTCTTCACAAGCCTCTGAGCCCTCTGGCATATCTGAGATATCTTCCCAGTTACGGTCTGCCGATTTAGCATAAGTTGCCGCAGGTGTTGCATGGGTAATACGCGCTGTTGAAATAACACCGGTCGCTAGGCCTTTAATTTCAGCAAGTTCTGTTGCAGTTAAAAGCTCATTACCCGATACAGTTGAACACACACCGCGCTCTATGTCTTCGTCTACACCAATCACGCCTACATCAGTTTTAACCCCTGAGATCATTGCGGTCATGGTGCCTGCTGAGTCTGGTGTTTGTGCATCTACGTTGTATGTTTTTACTTGTGCTGAGTACGGAAACTCTTCAAAGCTTAAATAACCTTCTTCACCTAAGTTGCCCGCTCTTTGGCCTTGTAAAATACGCGCAGCCGTAAGGGTAGATACACCCATGCCGTCGCCCACAAACAAAATAACGTTTTTTGCTTTTGTTGTTGAGGCATTTTGTGCAAGCGCAGTTTTTTTGGTGAGTGTGGTTTGGGCATTTGTATACCAGTCATTGTCTGTTTGGCTTTGTGGTAATACATCGGCATGACTTGCAGCACTTAACATAAACGTTAAGCCAACTGCCGCAGCAACTTGTTTAATTTTCATCCTTTATTATTCCCATTGTGTAGTGGTTGTTTTTTGCTTGAAGCGTAAACCTCAAATAAGTAACCGCTGCACTATAGAAAACAGATGTGACCTCTAAGAGTACTTTTAATTAAAAAACAATGACTAAACCATGACAAAATTAAGACACAAAAAAGCGCAGCGGGTTAAACGCTGCGCTTAGCACAATTTTCACAGGGATGGATTTATAACATTAAAAACGCGCCTTAAACGATACGCCAAAGTAGCGCTCTGCATCACGCGGAATTTGATAACGGAAGTTATCGCCACTGTAGGTGGTTACATAGCTTTCATCGGTTAAGTTTTTAGCAATAAGCGACACTCTAAATGCATCATCTTTAAACGATAAGCCTACACTTGCATTTAAAATACCGTAATCAGGTAATAATGCCGCAGGGTTAAACTCGCCTACATTGTTTGGAAGGTCTGAGTATTGCTCGTCGGTGTAAATGTAAGAGCCGTTAATATGAATATTAAAGTCGTGCTCTGTTTCAATAAAGTAATCAGCACTTAGCGAGTATTTTAAATCTGGCGAAAACGGAACATCTAAGCCAGAGCGGTCAGTACATGAACCCGCAGCGACTTCTGCCGGGCAATTAAACTCGTCAATTTCAGCTTTAATGTACGCAATACCACCGGTTAAAGTAAGTGAGTCGGTAGCCGCCCACATAAAGTCAACCTCAGCACCTTGCGTGCTTACATCACCGGCATTGGTTAAGCGAGTAATACAAGTACCGTCTGAACAGTCAAAGTTATTGGCTTGAAAACCTTCAATTTCGGTTCTAAATACAGCAAAGTTAAATACAAAATCGCGGCTTGCGTATTTGTACCCTAACTCGTACGCGTCTGACTCTTCTGGAGCAATTTCGCGGCTGTCGTTATCAGGGTTAAAGTTGTAGTACACATTAAAGCCAGGGCCTTTGTAGCCTTGCGAATAAGTACCGTAAACCATTTGGCCACCGCCTAAATCGTATTGCATACCTAAACGACCCGACACATTGGTTTCTTCTGCACTGCCTGATTCGTCAGTATTTAGTGCTGCTGAGCGAACACCAACACCGGTGCGACCAAACTCATCATTGCTAATACGGCGGTGTGTGTACGATACTTCATCGTCGGTGTAGCGAATACCAAACAGTACACGTAAATCTTCAGATAAATCGTAAGTACCATCGGCAAAGGCTGCCCAGTTGTTAAACTCGGTGCTCATGTACGCGGTTGCGGACACAATATCGTTAGCATTACAGCTTACACCTAAGCTTTGTGTGTAGCCGTCTAAGTCGGCTAATGCGGCATCAAGCTCTGCACCGGTTAAGTTATTTTGTGCGTAATACGCCATGGCAGCGTCTAGCTGGCCTGCGTTATTTTGACAACTCGCGTCACGAGTAAAGTTACGTTGCGAGTCCATGTTCCAGTAAAATAAACCAGCCACATAGTTAAATGGACCTGCTAGGTTTGAAGTAATTCTAAATTCTTGCGAAAACTGATCCCACTGCTGGGCACCTAAATCGTGTAATTGAAAAGGCACGCCAAATACAGGCTGGTTACTGTCGCCAGCAATCGAGGTAAAGTCGCCTTCGCGGTATTCGGTGTTATCCCACGAGCGCTGCGCTGTAATTGAGGTATAGGTGTAGTCGCCAATGGTTTTATCAACCTGTACCGAAAACGCGCTGTGTTCATCAATTGTGCGCGACTCATAGTCGTGATCAACTTTACGTTGGTCTAGGTCTATATCGGCTACGCCATCAACAATACCGTTACTGTCTGGTACTGCTTGCGAATCTGGGTTACGGCCGCTTGGTAAGGCTTCTAAATCGGCACAGCAGTCGTCGTCGGCGTTATAAAATTCGGCAATAAATTTAACGTTTAAGTCATCGCTTGGCTCGTATTTAAATACAGCACGTGCGCCTTCGCGGTCATAGCCGTTTACTTTTTCGTTGTTGTAAACGTTATCAATGTAGCCATCAAACTTACCTTTAAATACGGTTAAGCTTGCTGCTAAATCGTCGGTTAAGCCACCGCTTACAACGCCTTTAAAGCGGTATTCGTTATCTTGATAAAACGAGGTTTCTACGCTGCCGGTGGTATCGTATGAAGGGTCTTTGGTTGTAATGTTTACCACACCCGCCGAGGCATTTTTACCAAATAGTGTACCTTGTGGGCCGCGCAGTACCTCAATGCGAGATACATCATATAAATCAGCAAAGGCTTGACCAGAGCGGCCAAGTACCACGCCATCAACCACGGTTGCTACACTTGGCTCTGCAGCAATACTAAACGAAATAGTACCAATACCACGCACCGTTAGCGCTGAGTTACGGGTTGTGGTGCCTTTTCTAAAGCTCACCGAAGGCACAAGAGACTGTAAACCTTCCATGTTATTAGCAAATGCCGAATCAATCTGATCACTATTAAGTACAGATACCGCCAGTGGTACTTCGTTTAAACTTTGCGTTCGTTTTTGTGAGGTAACAACAATTTTTTCAAACTTATCGTTATCGTTTTGCTCTGCTTGTTGTTCAGTTTGCTCTTGCTGCGCGTGTGCTTGCGTGCTTAGTGCTAAACCTGTTGTCATTGCTAACGTGACTGCCAAGCTTAAGACGGACTTTTTAGCTCTCATGTCATTCTCCAAATTGTGCGTGTGTGCTGTTAAATTACCGCGCTAGCAAGTGTGTGGGTTGCTAAAAAGCGGTGCCAGAGTGTTGTAGTTATTTTCCTTATATCTCTTATGTCTTATATAAGAGATATAAACTTAAACAAACTCACCCTTTATTGCAAATATTATGTGAATAAAATGTGATTTAAAATTTGTATAAAGAATATAAAGGCGCGTTATGCTCGCTCTAGGCCAATATGCGCCAAGCTGCTTGTGTAGCGTTTGTGCCATCGGCGTACGCTCCACCAGCTAAGCACAAAGGCGCTAGTCCAAACGGCAACTAAGCTCGGTACAAAGTACACGCTGGTGCCACCAACAAGCCCAAGAGGAGAAAACAGTATGTACAGGCTTACAATTAAGCTCACCAATACAATGGCGCAAGGCAGTGCGTATTTCCAAGGGCTTAGGTTTACCTCGGCTTTGCGAGTAAACTTCCATGGTGTAGCAAGAGGTTTGTAGTAACCAATACCTAACATAATGGCCAGCTCAATAAAAAATAATATGGCGTAAATATGGATAAAGTTAATGTCTACATCCCACACAAATTTAAGCAAAGTGTAGGCAATAACATGAAAAACAATCGCCACTTTAGCGCCCAGTGCAGGCACTTTACGAGTAAATAAACCCACTAACACAATTGTGATGACCGGAATGTTGTAAAATCCGGTAAATACACGAATTATGTGCCATAAGCCCTCTGGCGCAAACATTAGTAATGGCGCAGTAATAAACGATAATATAGCAATTACAATACTGGTTGTTTTGGCGACTTTAATTAGCTTTTCATCGCTTACTTGGTCTCTTTTCATTGGTTTGTAAACATCTAAACAAAACAATGTGGCAGCACTATTTAACAGTGAATTAAACGAGCTAAATACCGCACCGAGTAACACCGCTAAAAAGAACCCAGATAAGTACTGAGGCAGTACATCTTTAACTAAATGTGGGTAGGCTAAATCTATGGTTTGTAAGCTTTCGTGTTTATAAAGGTGATACGCTATAACGCCTGGGATCATCATCATAAACGGCACTAACACTTTAAAGTACCCTGAAAACAACACGCCCTTTTGGCCTTCTACTAAGTTTTTAGCGCCCAATGTACGCTGGATCACGTACTGATTGGTGCCCCAGTAAAATAAATTAGCGAGGATCATACCGGTAAAAATGGTACCAAATGGCACGGGATCGTCGCTGCTACCAATGGCGTTGAGCTTTTCGGTATCGGTGTTTACCAGTGTGCTTAAGCCATCGGCAAAGTTACCATCGCCAAGGGCAATAAGGCCAAGTGTTGGCACTAAAATACCAATAATTAATAACCCAACGCCGTTAATGGTATCGGATACCGCAACCGCCTTTAAACCACCAAATACCGCATAAATAGCCCCCACAGAACCCACAATAATAATGGTGACAATTAAACTTGCTTGGTAGCTTAAATTTAATAGGGTAGGCACATCAAAAAGCCTAAGAACGGCGATTGATCCTGAGTACAAAACAGATGGGATCGTTATAAAACAATACCCTACCATAAATAAGATCACCGTCATGCGGCGTACATGATCGTCAAAACGATCCCGTAAAAATTCAGGCAAGGTAGAAAACGCACCGGCTAAATAGCGCGGTAAAAAGATCAGCGCCATTATAATGGTTGATATACCAGCTGTTACTTCCCATGCCATAGAGCTTAGGTTGTAACCATACGCTGAGCCATTAAGGCCAATAAGTTGTTCGGCCGATAAGTTAGTGAGGATCATTGAGCCCGCTATAAATGTACCTGTTAAACCGCGCCCCGCTAAAAAGTAGCCGTCTTGGGTGTTAACTTCCCCTTTGGTTTTTTGGTACGAGATATATCCTACCAGCGCCATAAACGCCAGGCACGATAGCAGTGTCATGGTAATGTTCATACCTTCCATCTTGCGCCCCTTTTAGCTTACTTTACTCGGTAAAAAGTAAGCTAATATCTTTATTATTGTGTGTGTTACGTGTGTTGTGTGTGTTTACTATTTACCGAGTTTTATTTTGGCCAAGCTGTTAGCTGGCTCATGTCTTGTTCTGTGTGTTGAACCTCTGGGCCTAGCATGAGCGTATCACCTTTACGAACAAATACGGCCATTTGTGTAAGCTCTAGTGTTTCTTCGTAATACTTACCACCTTGGTACGTTTGCCCGTCAGGAAAGCTCAGCCATTCCCCTTGCGGTAAGTAAAATTTAACTTTTCCGTTTGGTACAACACATGGCACAACAAGGAGTTTTTCGCCGCACATAAATTGCTGATCAAAACTATGTGCCAGTACCTCATCAGGGAATGCCAGTGCCATAGCACGCTGAATAGGCAGCCCTGTTTGCTGCGCTTGCTCTGCACATTCTTGTAAGTACGGAATTAACTGATAGCGTAATTTAAGCGCCGCAAATACGGCGTCACTTGCTTGCTCGGTGTATGACCAAGGTTCGCGTGGGCCAATGCCATGTAAACGCATATGCGCACTAAATACCGATGCTTGCGCCCAGCGCACATAAAGCTCAGCATCGCGGGTGTCTTTATAAAATCCGCCAATGTCGGTTGCAAAAAATGGCCCGCCCGACATACCCCACGCAAGGCTGCCGCGAATGCTCGCCGCTAAACCTTGCCAATCGGCCTGTGGGTCGCCGCCCCATTGTGCAGGGAAACGTTGGCTGCCAGTCCACGCTGAGCGACTAAACAAAAATGGCCCTGTTTTACAGTATTTTTCGGCGGCTTCATAAACGCAGCGGTTGTACAACATGCTATAAACGTTGTGCAGTCTAATGCCGCTGTCGCCACTGTGCGATACCATGTTTTCGTCTTCTAGCTGTTCGCCAAAGTCTGCTTTGATCATATCTACGCCAAGCTCAAACAATGGCTTGTGTGACTCCAACCAGTATTCGTAAGCATCGGGGTGAGTAAAATCTAAAATACCCGACTCAGGTAATGGCGTAAGTACTTCGCCAAATGGGCTTAAATCCCACTCGTATTGATACGCTTTACCTGTGCGTTTGTCTTTTATTAGCCAACCGTTTTCGGCCGCTTTTGCAAATAACGGGTTGTTTACCGAGATCATTGGGTATTCCCACACACAAATTTTAAAATCCATGGCTTTTAGTTCATCAAGCACAGGTTTTGGGTCGGCGTAACGGGCTGGGTCCCATTCAAAGGCAAAGCGGGTGTCGGTGTCTTGCCATGCACGGCCATCAAGGGTGATTACATCACATGGCATGTTTTTAGCGCGCACTTCGCGGGCAACACTTAATAGCTCGTCGGCGTCTTTGTAATATGCTTTTGATAAAATAACACCAAAACTCCACTGTGGTGGTACCGGTGCAAAACCGGTTAGTTCGCAGTAGCGATTAATACTTTGTGTAGGCGTTTGCTCTTGGTATAAAAATACATCTAATGCGTCGTCTTCTACTAAACACACATAAGCACGTTGCGACCAAAGTGCGTAACCTACGCCATGTGTAACGGGCGCTGGTGTGTGTACAAATAAGTTCCAGCCCTCTGGGCTCCATGCATATGGTGTGTTTTTATAAGACTTTTCGGCATTTACGCCCAGTGCATCGTGGTTGTATGAGCGAATAAGTTGACCGCGTTTATCAAGCTTGCCCCACTTTTCTCCAAGGCCATATACAGCTTCGTCGTAGTTTAACTCTAGGCTTAAAATCCAGCCGTTATCGGTTTTAGCCAGTGGTGGTAAACGATGCTGGCGCACAAAGTGGCCATCGGTTGCTGATTGCTGTACTAATTTGTCGTTTTTATAAAGCTTAAAGTAAAACGGGTCGCTGTAAAATTCTAAGCGGTAGTCACCGGCTGTGGCTGCAAAGCCGTGGTCTAATGTATTAAGTGAAAGCGGTAAGTTAGAAGGGATGGTGGTTAATATTTTAAACGTCTCGTCATGCGTGGAGCCTGCATTTAAACGTAAACCAAACTGGCTAATGGTAACGCTAACCTCGCCAAATTGGGTCGGTAAAACTAGCACATGGCCTTGTAGCTTAGGCGCTGCAATTAAGCGTGCTGGCTCTATAGCGTTCCAGTCTGGCTCATGTAATTCAAATGCATTCATGGGAGTTCCTTAACCAATTATTAGTCTTGTATAAGACACAAGTTAAATAATTGTAATCCCCATGTCAACGTAAATAAATTCAAGTTAAGTTAATTTACGCCCTTGATTTAAAATATACTCGGTGCCGATGTAGCCACCAGCGAAACCCCACTTAAGCCCAGCAAAGTAATTGCTATTATACGAATCCATTTTGCATCAACATAAGGCGTTAATTTACGGGCAAAGTGTGTAACTAAAAGCACAAGAGGTATGGCCGCAGCAATTAAAAACATAATATCGAGCTCGGGTAAGGTGCCAAATAGCGCAATACTTACACGTACTATGCCACCAATGGTAAATACCGCAAGTAATGTGCTGCGTATGGCCTCAATAGACCAACTTTGTCTATAGCACTGAAACACCAGCGGCGGCCCCGACGTTGAAAACAGCCCGCCTAGCAAACCACTTACGCCGCCAGCAATTAAAAATGAGCCACGCCCGCTTTGCTTATTGGCTCTATCACGACCAATTAGCATTAAGCCACAACATAGCAAAATACTAATACCTAAAATAAAGTTTAAAAATTGCGTTAAATGCGCCGACATATATTCAAGCAGTATAAAACCTAACAGCATTAGCGGAATACCGGTATACAACATAAGTTTTAGCTCAGGCAGTTTTACTGCATTGCGATTTTTTACCACCACAGTGGTTGAGTTAACTAAGCCTAATAAACTCACTAAAAAGGTAGTCGCGGTGAGCGGCAATACATCAAGTAGCGTAAAACTTGCCACTACCAACAACCCAAAGCCAAACCCGCTGAGTGTTTGCATTATGGTGGCAAGGCTTAGGCACAGCGCCATAAGCAAGATGAGTTCTAACGAAATACTGAGCACTTTAAATATCCTAGATGTGCGCTATTGTAGTGTAACGATTTGTTTTTAGGCATAATGTAAAAACAAACTACACGGCAATAGTTCACAATTAATTGAGCTTGCGCAAAGCTGCGCAAAAGTTTTCACCTATGATATAAATACAGGTGGATTAAATTTAACGGTAAATAACAATGAGTAACTCTATGTTTGATCACAAATTAAGTGGCCCTAGCTTGGCTTTTCAACCACTTTACTTACAAGTGGCTGATTATATTAAACAGCTCATTGTTGAAAGACGCTGGGTGCCTGGCGAAGTATTACCAAGCGAATTTCGCCTTGCTGAAGAATTTAATGTAAGCCAAGGCACTGTTCGTAAAGCACTTAATTTATTAACCGACGATAAAATAGTTACTCGCCGCCAAGGTGTTGGTACGTTTGTATCTGAGCACACAGCGCAAGATGCTCTGTTTAGATTTTTTCCGCTGCAAGCCGATGGTAAAGGTGCCGATCTACCTAAAGCCGAGCTACTATCGGTTGAGCTTTGCCCTGCACCAAAAGATGTTATTGATGCCCTGCAACTTAACAAAAAAGACAAAGTCACTAAGCTTGTCCGCAGACGTATTCTCGATAACGAATTTTGTATGAGCGAAACTATATACTTACCGCAAAGTTTCTTTCCTGATATACATCAAAGTAATGATATTCCGCACACATTGTATCATTACTACCAAACCAAATTTAACCAAACCGTACATAAAACCCAAGACAGCATTAAAGCGGTATTAGCGGATGAAACCGATGCTAAAATGCTAGCTATAAAAGCCGGCGACCCACTGTTGTTGGTATCGCGTATTACCGAATCAATCGAAGGTAAACGTATTGAATACCGTTTAAGTAAATGCCGTAGCGATCATTACCACTACCAAATTGAACTTGATTAATTCACCGCGCTTTATCCGCGTGTAAGTTATATTAGCGCATACTTATTAAATATTTTTTAAAGGCAGCAAACGCTGCCTTTTTGCTGCCTGCAGGTTTTTTAACCTAACCATTTACTACCTAAGCGTTAACACAGTGTTGACACTGTTAGATTCGTATAATAACTTATGTCTTATACAAGACCTAAGTCATTATGCAATTTTAACAGGAATTCCCAATGAGTTCATCAAATAACATCCCGCCAGTCGGGTTCGGTTTATGGAAAGTAGCACAAGAAGATTGTGCACAAACGGTGTACCAAGCCATTAAAGCTGGCTACCGCCACCTTGATTGCGCATCAGACTACGGCAACGAAGAACAAGTTGGCGATGGCATAGCCCAAGCAATTAACGACGGCCTTTGTACCCGCGAAGAATTATGGGTTACCTCAAAACTATGGAATACCTTTCATGCGCCAGAGCATGTAGAGCTTGCCATTGATAAAACCTTGAGCGATTTAAAGCTCGATTACCTCGACTTATACTTAATTCACTTTCCGATTGCGCAAACGTTTGTGCCAATCGAAACACGCTACCCACCAGAGTGGTTTGTAGACCCAGATGCACAAAACCCACAAATGGAGCTGGCAAAAGTGCCGCTACACTTAACGTGGCAAGCAATGGAAGAGCAAGTACATAACAACAAAACAAAGCGCATTGGTGTGTGTAACTACTCAAGTGCACTTATTCACGACTTAATGACCTACGCCACAATTAAACCCGCCATGCTGCAAATTGAGTCGCACCCTTATTTAACCCAAGAGCGCCTAGTAAGGCTTGCCAAACAGTATGATATTCCGGTTACAGCGTTTTCACCGCTGGGTGCGCTTTCGTACCTTGAGCTTGAAATGGCCGATCAAACTGAGTCGGTGCTTGAGCAAAGCGTAGTAAAAGCTGCGGCGCAAAACCATGGCAAAACCCCCGCTCAAGTTGTGCTGCGCTGGGGCGTGCAACGTGGCACCGCCATTATTCCAAAAACCTCTAAGTTTGAGCGCATGAAAGAAAATCTCGCGCTGTTTGACTTTGAATTAACCGAGCAAGAAATGGCGCAAATTTCTGCGCTTAATAGCAACCGCCGTTTTAACGACCCTGGGCACTTTTGTGAAGCTGCCTTTAACCGTTTTCACCCTATTTACGATTAGGATAATAAAATGTCAGCTACCGAACTTAACTATGCCCAAGTGCCTACACAATTAACATTTGATGACTCGGTTTTTCCGTGCATTGTGGTTAATAACAATAACGCCAGCACCGTTGAAGAAGCGGTAGCTTTTATTCGCGCTCACAAAAGCGAGTTAGCTAAAAAACTACGCAGCTCAGGTGCTGTATTGTTTAGAGGCTTTCCTATTAATAGCGCAGAAACCTTTGATACGTTTTCAGCAGGGTTTGATTACGACAACTTTACCTACCAAGAATCGCTCTCTAACGCGGTACGTATTAACTTTACTGAGCGTGTATTTACCGCTAACGAAGCCCCTAAAGATGTAGAAATTTACCTTCATCACGAAATGGCACAAACCCCTATTTCGCCAAGTAAGCTGTTCTTTTTTTGTAAATCGGCAGCTGAGGAAGGCGGCGCAACGCCACTTTGTCGCTCAGATAAGTTATTTAGCGCATTAAAGCAATATGATAGCCAATTAGCCGATGACTTTGAGCAAAAAGGCTTAAAATACACCACTTACATGCCCGCAGCCGACGATGCTACATCGGGCCAAGGCCGCAGCTGGAAAAGCACCCTAAGTGTTGAAACCAAAGAAGAAGCACACAGCAAGCTTACCGAGCTAGGTTACGAATGGGAATGGCTAGAAGATGGGTCTTTAAAAGCAATTACCCCGGTTTTACCGGCTGTACTTACCCTAGAAAACGGCGTACAGGTTTTTTATAACCAACTTATTGCCGCTTACATGGGCTGGAAAGGCGTTCGCGAAAATCCATCGGTTGCTATTACCTTTGGCGATGGCAGCGCTATTCCTAAAGCGGGACTTGAAAAAATTGTTGAGCTATCAAAAGACTATACCTTTGATTTAGCATGGCAAGATGGCGATGTAGCCTTAGTAGATAACGAAATGGCTATGCATGGCCGCCGCCCATTTACAGGCGAGCGTAAACGCCAAGTGCTTGTTGCACTAACAGCAGCTAACGCCTAATGCAAAGCTTAACCAATGCACTAAAGGTAAAAATTTCCCCATTATGGCAAGGGGCTAGCATTGCTGCAATGACCGGCCTTGCCGCTTTATTTTTAAGTGAACACTATGGCGCACCCGCTATGCTATTTGCCTTATTATTAGGCATGGCGGTGTCGTTTTTATATCAAAGCGACAGCCCATGCGCTAAAGGCATAGACTTTACCGGCACCACGGTTTTACGCGTAGGCATTGTGTTACTTGGCACCCGTATAGCGCTGGGCGATTTAATAACACTGGGTTGGCAAACCGCTTTAATGCTAGCTGGCGCTATATTTACCACCATTATTTTAGGGGTTGTACTTGCCCGGGTATTTGGTTTACAAAAGCGTTTTGGCGCACTCACCGGAGGTTCAGTCGCTATTTGTGGTGCATCGGCAGCACTGGCTATTTCATCTATTATGCCAAGCAGCGAGCATAAAGAGCGCGATACCTTGCTGACTGTAATTGGCGTAACGGCTATGTCGACCATAGCGATGATTTTATACCCTATTGTGGTTAACTACCTTGAGTTTGACGCCCACAACGCTGGGGTATTTTTAGGTGGCACCATACATGACGTAGCCCAAGTAGTGGGGGCAGGTTATTCGGTATCGCCCGAGGCGGGCGATATAGCAACACTGACCAAGCTAGTACGCGTGGCCATGCTGTTGCCTGTAGTGCTTATAATGATGGTAGTGATTAACCGCTCAAATAAAGGCAACCATGGCGAGTTACCAAAAGTGCCCGGGTTTTTAATTGGCTTTGTTATTTTAATGCTTATTAACAGCACCATTAACCTACCCGCTATCGTGCTTGAAACCACCAATGAGCTTTCTCGATTCTTTTTAATTGCCGCCATAGCGGCTATTGGTATGAAAACAAACCTAGGTAAACTTACCGAGGTGGGCTTAAAACCAATAATTATGATTGTTGCCGAAACCATTTGGATAGCACTATTAATACTTGGCTTTGTATTGTGTAGTTAAAACCTTGAGCGTATTGAGTGGATTGCCTACAATAGCGCATCACTTTTTAATAAAGATTAAAACCATGACCGATTCAACAAAACCAGCATTACCTGATCAGCTTTCTATTAATCCACGCAGCAAATATTACGTAGAAGAAGTGTTTGAACACGAAATTGGCGTAAAGCTAAACGGTAAAGAACGTTTTGATGTAGAAGAATACTGCATTAGCGAAGGCTGGATTAAAATTGCCGCACCTAAAGCGCTAGACCGCCGCGGCCAACCTTTACTAATGAAAGTAAAAGGCACGGTAGAGGTATTTTATAAGTAAGGTTTAGCCTACTTAAATAAGCGACTCTCCTGTGAGATGTCGCTTTTTTTATACCCGATAAAAAGCATTGAGCTTCATTCATGTTTAAGATGACTAAGTTTCATTATGATTTTATAAAAAACATGGTTGAATAGCGCCATATTGTAAAAATACACAAAGACTTGTTATGAATAAACTCACTATTTTAGATGGCGGCATGGGACGCGAACTTAAGCGTATTGGCGCACCGTTTACACAGCCACTGTGGAGTGCACAAGCTCTAATAGAAGCTCCGCATTTTGTAACCCAAGCCCACCAAGGTTTTATAGATGCAGGCGCTGAAATAATTACCGCAAATAGCTACGCCTGTGTACCCTTTCATTTAGGTGAAGCGCTATACCAAGCTCAAGGCGCAGCCCTTGCACAGCAAGCGGCCATTATAGCAAAAGAAGCTGCTCAAAACGCTAAACAAAATGTATTAGTCGCGGGTTCATTACCCCCCGCTTTTGGCTCTTACCGCCCTGAACTATTTGAAAGTAAGCGCGCATTTACTATTTTAGATACGCTATACAAAGCGCAAGACGAGCACGTAGATTTATGGATTGGCGAGACCATATCGAGCATTGAAGAAGCACACGTTATGGCAAGCGTACTTAAAGGCTCAAACAAGCCTTGCTACTACGCATTTACTCTAGAGGATGTGGTAAGTGAGCAAGCAAAACTTCGATCTGGTGAGCTGGTAAGTGACGCCGTAGCGGCTTTGCTTGAACAAAATGTTACTGGTATTTTCTTTAATTGCTCAATTCCTGAGGTTATAGAGCAAGCCTTTAACGATACAAACGCAGTATTAGCTAAGCAAAATAAAAGCGTTGTTTTAGGCGCATTTGCTAATGGCTTTACACCTATCGCACGTGATTACAAAGCCAACGAAGGCTCGCAAGCGTATCGCGATATTTCGCCTGCAGAATACCTAGAATTTGCAAAAACGTGGCACAGCCAAGGCGCAAGCATTATTGGTGGCTGCTGTGGTATAGGCCCAGAATTTATTGAAGAACTGGCAAACTGGAAACAAGAGCTAGAAAACGCTTAAGCTTTAGTACTTTTTAAGGCTTATTGACTACACCAATCGTGTTAAGTTATTAGGCATTTATAGCGACAGATAAATAGCGTGATAACAAGGCATAAATATCGACATGTAGTTGTTCTACATGAGAAATTTATAACGCTGTTAGCGCTCTATTTAGCACGCTAGAATGATTAAATATTTAAGTCGATTGGTGTCATTCCCAGCAGCCAATCAAGCCCTTGTATCGCTGTAGTAGGAAATGCGGTTGCATGGCCAGCCCCTTCAATAACAACACTTTTTAGCTCTATATTATCACTGTTAAGTGCATTAATTTTTTGCGCTAATTGCTTTGCTCCTTGCACCATATTTTGCCCTTCACCAAAGCTTGGCGTTTCTTTTGCCCCTACCGATATATAAACCTTTGTAAGCACTTTAGGTTTATTTACCTTTAACGCTAATACTGCATTGTTATTAAACCAAACCGATGGGCTGCCAATTATATAATTGTTAAATAAATCGGGCATTGTAAATAAAATAGTCACGCCAAATAAGCCACCTAAAGAGTTACCTATGTAGGTTTTTTGTGTGCTACTCGCCCTGTAATTTTTTTGTATAAATGGCAGTACCGTATTTTTTAAAAACAGTGCATGGTTTAGTGCATTACCGGTTTGTTTTTTCCAGCTTTTAGCCTTATTTGGGGTGTAGTCTCTAATTCGGCTGTTGGCGCCTTTTGAGCCCTTTTCGTAACTAATGGCCACAATAATAGCCTGCTGCATTTTGCCGCTATTCATAGGGTAGCGCGTCGCTCCTGCCACAATAGGAAACGTATACGGTGCATCGGTTAAATAAATAACCGGATATATTTTTTCAGGGTGCTTTTTATATGACTTAGGAAGCTGAATAAAAACAGGGTATACCCGATTGGTCACGGGCTCAGTGAGTTTTATAACGCTGCTTCTAGGGATTTGGTAGGGGGTATTTGCGCTTAATTTAAAACACATTAAAGCGCAAAGTAACAGCAGGGATTTTAAAGCAGTATTCATTAAATTAATTAACCTAAGCCAAGCGTAATAAACCAATATTAGATGATTACTTTAACTCACTTTTAGCTTTAGGCTATTAAAAATTTAAACTCCGAGCTTTGAAAGGCAGTGCTACACGTTAGTTGTTTGTAGCACTAACAACACTAAGCTGCCTGATCAGATTCAGCACCCGAACACGAGCAGTTATCGTCATTCTGTTTAAGACATTGTTGGTAATTAAACCAATGAGCTACA
>NZ_CAWUKC010000057.1:0-25388 GCF_963922945.1 uncultured Pseudoalteromonas sp.
TTAGGTTTGCTCAATTAATTTTTTAATTAAAGCGCGTTAAATACATCGTCTGTTTTAGCTGCGCAAATAAAATCGTTTTTGTGCAGGCCTTTAATTGAATGGCTCCACCACGTTACGGTTACTTTGCCCCATTCGGTTAATAAACCTGGGTGGTGGCCTTCATCTTCTGCCATATCGCCTACTTTATTAGTAAACGCCATAGCTTGTTTAAAGTTTTTAAACTTATAAACACGCTCTAGCTGCATGATACCGTCGCGTACCTCTGGTACCCAGTCTGGGATTTTTATAATTAATTGTGCAAGCTCTTCGTCAGATACTTTTGGCGCATCTACGTGGCAAGCTTCGCATTTTTGTTCACTTAATGAAGACATTTTAAATCCTTACTTTAGCGTTTCTTTAAAATTAAAGTTAACTAGCTAATTTTTCTTTTGGTGGAAATTTTGGATCGTGTAGGCCAAGTTCTTTAGCTTGCTCAACCAAAGTCATAATATCCATTTGCGATATATCAAACAGATCATGAATCGAATTAATGGTGTAGTACTGCGGTTGCATAATATCAATGCGGTACGGTGTACGCAGCACATCAATGACGCTCATAGGTGTTATTTCTGGCGTATCTGAATACACGTACTGTGTTTCACCTGGGCTTGATAAAATACCGCCGCCATATATACGCAGACCATCTTCGGTTTGCATCAAACCAAACTCAACCGTAAACCAGTACATGCGTGCAAGGTAAACACGGTCTTTTTTCTGTGCTGCATAGCCTAATTGGCCGTATTTGTGTGTGAATTCGGCAAAATCAGGGTTGGTTAGCATGGCGCAATGGCCAAATATTTCATGGAAAATGTCAGGCTCTTGCAGGTAGTCAAACTCTTCGCGGCTACGAATAAACGTGGCTACAGGAAACTGTTTGTTTGCCAATAATCTAAAAAACTCATCAAAATCGATAAGCGCAGGTACAGGTGCTACTTGCCAACCTGTAGTTGCAAGTAGCACCTCGTTAAGCTCGCTTAACTGGGGAATACGATCGTGGGGAAGGTTTATTTTTTTAAGCCCCTTCATATATTCATCGCAAGCCTTACCTTTTATACACGCAAGTTGGCGTGTGACTAGCTCAGACCAAATTTTGTTTTCTTCATCACTCCAGTGAATAACCCCGTTTTTGTCGGGTGTTTTTGAAGTGTATTTACTTGCTTTAGCCATAATAACCTTCTTAGGGTTAAGCCCTAAATATGTGTCAGTGTGATAATCACAACCTGTGAAAATCGAGTAACGCCATACTATGTAAAAGTGAAGAAAAGTTTAATAGTTGAGCGTATATCTACATTTAGCACGATCCCTAAAAGTGCACACCTATGTTTACAGTAAAGGAACCAACTTAATACACCATTGCTTTTAAAGGCCTATACAAAGGTTTTTATGTAAACATAAAATTACAATCAAGAGATGATGGTAAAAGCTTGCTTTAAATCGTTTATAATATCGGTTACATCCTCAAGACCAACTGAGAGCCTTATTAGACCATCACTAATGCCTGCTGCAGCTCTTTCCTCGGGTGTATAAGGTGAATGGGTCATTGATGCGGGGTGCTGAATAAGGGTTTCTGCATCGCCTAAACTTACAGCGAGTGTGCAAAGCTTCATACTATCTATAAACTGCGCTCCCTGAGCAAGGCTGCCGTTAATTTCAAATGCAATAACGCCGCCTGCGGCTTTCATTTGATTGCCTATGTATTTATTACCTGGGTGCGATTTAAGCCCTGGGTAATAAACAATATTAACTTGCGGATGCCCTTCTAAGTATTCAGCTACTGTTTGTGCACTTTGGCAATGGCGCTCCATACGTACAGCTAATGTTTTTAATCCGCGGTTTATTAGCCATGCGTCATGCGGACTTATAGTGGCACCAATATCTTTAAGTACTGTCATTTTTATTAAACTAATATGCTCTTGCGTTCCACACACAAGCCCTGCGACTACATCGCCATGGCCGTTTAAGTACTTAGTGGCACTGTGCACTATAATGTCTATACCGTATTGCTTAGGTGATTGCAGCAGTGGCGTTAAAAAGGTGTTGTCGACCACACTAATTAAATTATGCTGCTTAGCGAGTGCGCTAATTAAGGCTAAGTCAATCACTGCCATCGTGGGATTAATGGGTGTTTCTACAAAAATCATTTTTGAATTTGGTTTTATAGCCGCGCGCAGTTCGCCTTCGTTGCTCATATCAACAAACGATACTTCAATTCCCCAGCGCGGCAACATGTGAGCAAAAAAAGCAAATGTACAACCATATAACGCGCTTGAGGCAACAAGATGATCACCCTGCGATAAAAAGCTCAATACCGATGCCGAAACAGCGCCCATGCCGGTGGCGGTGGCAGCGGCGGCTTCACAGCCCTCTAGTTGCGCTACTTTTTGCTCAAGCTCAGTGGTAGTTGGGTTACCCAAGCGAGTATAAATATAGCCTGGCTCTTCGCCTGCAAAACGAGCAGCGCCTTGTGCGGCGTTTTCAAAATGAAAGGTAGAGGTTTGATACAAAGGCGATGTAAGTGCGCCGTGCGGATCGTTTGCTTTTTGTGGGCCGTGAATGCATTGGGTATTAATATGCTGCTTGCTCATTGTATGCTCTCGTTTTTATTATGTGTGTCAATCATATAAATAAAACGCACTGTTGTTTAAATCACAAGCATGCCGGATGCTCAGATGGCTATTTGTGCAAAAACCATTCAACGTGATTTTGTACACAAATATTGCCACTGCAACTTTAAGTCGGTGTCTCACCCTTTTTACGGCTTATAATTTTACGAGCAATACTTTGCACTGTGCCTTTTAATAAGCTGCGTTTGTTTTCAAGCCTGGGTAATGGGCGGCTAAGCTCCATAGCCTTATAACCAATACGTGCGGTAAAAATACCAGCGCTGACCCCTTGTGCTGCGCGCCCTGAAAGTTTGCCTAAAAGCTCAGCACTGAGTGCGGTTGCAGCTAAATCAGACACAAGCTCAGCACTGCCTACAAACATGACTTGTTTTACAAGCATACGGTAAAGCTTAATACGGCTTGCGTAGCCAAAGCCAATGCCATAAATTTTACCAATTTGCTCAATTAACTTAGTACCACGCCAAAGCACTGCCATCATATCTACAAGCGCAAGTGGGCTTAGAGCAACAAGCAAGGCTGACTCAGTCGCAAAGCGGTTTATTAATTTTTTAGCTTGCGTGTCTTGCGTTATAAGTAAGCTATTAGCGTAAAGGGTCATTATTTCTTTATCGCTATGATGAGTCGCTACTTGGTTCTTAAACGCCTCGAAGTTGTCGAGCTGTTGGTGCTTATTTAGTTTTTCAAGCCAGGGTAATGCGCCGCCTACCTGCTCACTGTTTAAGAGTCTGTCGGCTTCGTGGCGATGAAGTTGATTGCGCTTTAAACTGCGCAGCATCCTATATTCGCGCCAAAGCATGCGGCTAATTAATAGTACACCACTGACTACAGCCGTTAAGTACACGCTGCCTAAAATAACCGACTGCTGGAACGCAAACACTAACGAATACGCAAACTCTAGTAGCACTAATACTAAAAAGCTTATAGCAAACACCCCTTTAAGTGTTTGCCATTTAGATTTTTTATATACCGGCTCTAAGTTTATTTCATCTTCATTTAACTCATCTTCAGGCTCTTCTATATAGTCACTTTGACCTTGGGTAATTATTTTTGCAGGGGCAAGTGTAGGCTCAACCTGCTCATCAGCTTGGGTATTAATACGCCTACCCGCTTGAAATGTTTGCTGTGTGTCGTTCATGATAATTTGTCTCCTAGCAGGTACTGCATCACATGATCAAGACGAATATGCTTAAGTTGTTTGTCGGGGTTTGGCATAGGTGCAAATGATAAAAACTCAAAGCCCTGCCCTGGCCACTCATTTTTATTAAGCATGCGCTTAGGTGGCTGTGGGGGTAAGTAAGTTAGCCAGTCTTGCTCGTTAAGTGGTTTGCCATATATACAATCGAGTGTTTGGCCTTTGTCGGCAACTTGGCGCGGCTGCGTTGCAGCAATTGACGACATTGCGATGGTTTCTATTTGTACGCCATCAAATTTTAAGTGATTACTTTGCTCATGCACTAGCGAGTCAAGTAGTAGTGCTAAGTCTTTATGGTGCTTGGCACTTATGTGATCTGACTTGTTGGCAGCAAACAGTATTTTATCGATATTCGGTTTAAATAAACGCTTAAAAAAACCCGACTCACCGTAATTAAAATGCGCGAGTAATTGATTTATTACATTGCTTTGCTCTTGCAGCGTTTCGTGGCCTTCATTTAAAGCGCTCAACACGTCTACCAGCACAATTTGACGGTCAAAATGTTTAAAGTGATCATTATAAAACGGCTTAACCACCTCTTTTACATAAGCGTTAAAGCGCTTAATTAAATGCGCTAAGTTAGAGCCTGGTACTATTTCATCGCTGCTTATGTGCTGTACGTTAATTGGAAAAAACAATAAAAGTGGTGCACCTTGCAAGTCGCCAGGCATGAGCATGCGCCCAGGTTGTAACATGGCAAGCTTGGTGTCTTTTTTAAGGCCTATCAACATAGTTTGGTAAACCGTAGCAATCTCGGCGAGTAAACCTTCATCTACAGGGGCATTTAAATCAAGCTGTTCAAGCGCGTTTAAAAATTCTGTTGATGTGTTTACACGAGGGTGCTGCAATAACAGCGGGTATTGTTGCTCACACCACTGGCTATAGCTTTGCTCAAGCATAGGTAAGTCAAGTAGCCACTCACCTGGGTAGTCAATAATATCCAAATATAATGTTGATTGCGGTGAAAAGTGCCCACGTAACCCCGATGCACTTTGGTACTTAATAGCCAAGCGCAGGGTATTGATGCGCTCGGTTGATGCCGGCCAGCTAGGCGCCCCATCACTTGGGAGTAAGGCATTGAGCGCTCGCGAGTAGTCAAAGGTAGGGACTTTTAACGCCTCTTGCGGCACTATTTTAGTGGCAATATGACGATGCTCTCGCATTACATCAAAAAACGGTAGGTTTTTATCATCACCTTGTGTTGTAAGGTGCTTAACAAGTGCAGTAATAAACGCGGTTTTACCACTACCACTTAGACCGGTTACCGCCAGTTTTATGTGTTGATCTAAACTGCGATGAAGGGCTTTTTGTGCTGAACCTTTAATGTTTTTAAAAGCTTTTTTGGCAAATGAAGTGCTACTCATAATGGGCTAGCACTTCATTGATGCTGTTAATCATCGAACAAAGTGCTATTAAATCCTTTAAAGTTTGTTAATTTCACGGCTAACTGTAAACTCGCTTGAAGTAACATGGCGCTCCATATCTTGAAGACGCGTGTCTATTCGCGCTAAGCGCTCTTTTAAGTCTTGCAATGCACGGCGTGGAGGCTCGCCTTTTTGCCAAACTTTAAATTTAACCTCTAGCGGATCGTCAGTTTTAGTTGAGCTACTTGTATGTGTAGTTGTGGGGTCTTTTTTGTCTAAAATAAACCACGCTGCAATATACGCTACCACAAATAATGGGCCACCCGTTAGCAGTACCGCACTAACAAAAATAATGCGAACTAACCATAACTCCATATTAAAGTAGTCACTTAATCCCGCACATACACCGGCTATTTTACCGCGCTGTGGGTCTCTTAATAATTCGCGTTTGGCACTCATACTTTGCGTCTCCATTGTGGTGACTCTTGATCGAGTAATGCTTCAAGGGTTTCAACTCTGTCGGCCATTTTTTCGGCTTTGTGGGCAAGCTCCAATAACTGGCGATGCTCATGCTCACTTAACCCTTGGCTCACTTGTTTTTTACTACGGTAGTGCAAAACTAACCACAGTGGCGCAACAAAAATCATAAACAAGATAAAGGGCGCAACTAGTATCTCTGGATCAAACATAATCCTCTCCTGACAATCCGTATTCGATATTTAAGCAGTGGGGCACTTTACGTACCCCTTTATATTATTTATCAGCTAGCTTCTTTTTAAGTTCGGCAAGCTCATCATCTATCTTTTCATTTTTTTGCAAGTCGGCAATTTCATCTGCAAGCGACTTTTTACCCAAATCGTAAGACTCTATTTGAGATTCTAGTCCATCAATTTTAGTCTCAAAGCGCTCAAAGCGATTAAGTGCGTCTTCAACTTTAGAGCTATCAAGTGCTTTTTTCACTTCAAGGCGCGACTCAGCCGAACGTTGACGTAAAATAATGGCTTTTTGACGCGCTTTAGCGTCGGCTAGCTTTTCTTGCAGTGTAGTGACCTCTTGCTGAAGCTTCTCAATGTGAGATTCTACATGCTCAAGCTCCGCCTCTACTGCGGCAACCGCCTCTGCTGACTTTTGCTTTTCAAGCAATGCTGAACGCGCTAAATCGTCGCGATCTTTACTTAGTGCAAGCTCAGCTTTGTCTTGCCAATCGGTTACTTGTGCTTTTAATGTGTCTACACGACGTACTAATTCTTTTTTCTCAGCCAGTGTTTTAGCTGATGTAGAGCGTACTTCTACTAGTGTGTCTTCCATCTCTTGGATAATAAGACGAACCATTTTTTCTGGGTCTTCTGCTTTATCTAAAATGGCATTGATATTAGAATTAACAATGTCTGCAAAACGTGAAAAAATTCCCATAACATTTACCTCTGTAATATAAACTTATTTGGTCTGTAGTAACTAGTATCAATATGCTTGCCAACTTTTAAAAATAAAAAATACACTTTATTTTCATTAAGTTAAACTAAATATACAAATTCCTTTAGTTATCTTTGATTATGAAATACACTAACTGTTAGCAAAAATGACCAAGAGTTAGGAAAAATGAGCCAATATCGCCAACAGGATAATTTACTCGGCCAATCTGATAGCTTTTTAGCTGTACTTGATCAGGTATCGCAGTTAGCAAATTTAGATAAGCCAGTACTTATTATTGGTGAGCGAGGAACTGGTAAAGAGCTTATAGCCGCGCGTTTGCACTTTTTATCAAAACGTTGGGATCAAAACTACGTAAAACTTAACTGTGCTGCCCTAAACGAAAACCTCCTCGAGAGCGAATTATTTGGTCATGAAAGCGGTGCTTTTACCGGGGCAAGTAAACGCCACGAAGGTCGCTTTGAGCGCGCTAACGGCGGCACCTTATTTTTAGATGAGCTGGCTAATACATCGGCCATGGTACAAGAAAAGCTTCTGCGCGTTATAGAATATGGTGAATTTGAGCGGGTTGGTGGTAAACACACCGTAAAAGTTGATACACGCTTAGTATGTGCTACCAACGAAGATTTACCCCATCTCGCTGAGCAAGGCGAATTTAGAAGTGACTTACTTGACCGCTTAGCCTTTGATGTAATCACTCTGCCCCCACTGCGCGAACGCCAAGACGATATTATGCTACTGGCTGAACAATTTGCAATGAACATGGCACGCGATTTAGAGTGGGAGTTATTTAGCGGTTTTACCCGCAGCGCCACCGACACCCTGCTAAATTATGACTGGCCAGGCAATATACGCGAGCTCAAAAATGTAGTTGAACGGAGCTTGTATCGCCACGGCAATGAACATATTCCCGTTCACCAGATTATTTTAGACCCATTTGAAAGCCGTTTTAGACCTAAAGCACGAATAAAAGCGCCTGTATCCACGATGGCTGCACCGGCCGAGCCTGTTGCTCAAACGCCACCTATTAGCAAAGTAAATAACACGCTTGGCGCGCCAATAGAGTTTCCATGCAGCTTAAAAGAGCGCTCTAACGAGTTTGAAATAAATATGATTAATAAAGCCCTCGAGCATAGTCAATTTAACCAAAAGAAAACTGCAGAAGTACTCGGTTTAACGTATCATCAACTACGTGGTTATCTTAAAAAATACAATTTATTAGAAGATAAATAGTTAGAGGTTATGCGAGTGCATAAAATACTACTTGTTTTACTAGCCAGCACCTTAACCGGCTGCTTTGATAGTAAAGAAGAAATAATAGAAGAGAAAAACCAAGGCCTCGTTTATTGCGCCGAAGCGAACCCTGTGTCGTTTAATCCGCAAGTAACAACCACAGGGTCAACTATTGATATCATAGCAAACCAGTTATATGACCGTTTGATTAGTATTGACCCTATCACCGCTGACTTTAAGAGTGAACTGGCAACCGATTGGAAAATTAGCAACGATGGAAAGTCGGTCACCTTTACGCTGCGTAAAGGCGTAAAATTTCATTCTACCGCGTATTTTACCCCTACTCGCGATTTTAACGCAGATGACGTTATTTTTACTTTCAGCCGATTATTCGACGTATATAACCCGTATCATTTTGTGGGTGATGCAAACTACCCGTATTTTCAAAGTGTGGGGCTAGACCAACTTATTCGCAAAATTGTTCGTGTATCAGACTACCAAGTGCGCTTTGAGCTTTTTCATGCAGAGAGCAGCTTTTTAACGAACATGGCCACTGACTTTGCTGTAGTACTGTCGCAAGAGTATGCCATGCAGCTAAAAGCGCAAGATCAAACAAGTTTATTCGATCAATACCCTATTGGCACAGGCCCCTACATTTACAAAGAATATCGACGCGATCACTTAGTGCGTTTTTACCGCAATCCACTTTATTGGAAACACGATGTTGCCCTTGAGCAGCTGGTTTACGACATTACAACCAACGGCACGACACGCATAGCCAAAATGCTCACTAAAGAGTGCGATGTAACCGCGCACCCAAGTAGTGCACAACTGAGTATTTTAGCCCAGCGTGATGATATAAATGTTGAAAAAGAAACCAATTTAAATATTGGTTACTGGGCGTTTAATACAGAGCGTGCCCCTTTTGATGATATAAAAGTACGCAGAGCCCTTGCCCATGCAATCGATATAGACAAAATAATGCAAGCTGTTTATTACGGCAATGGCATACGCGCACAATCAATTTTACCGCCTACCTCATGGGGCTTTGAGCCTCAAGCAGACATGCCTATGTTTGACCCAGAATTGTCTAAAAAACTACTTAAAGAAGCGGGCCTGCCTAATGGCTTTGATATGACCATTTGGGCGATGCCAGTAAGTCGAATATATAACCCGAATGCCCGCAAAATGGCTGAGCTGATGCAAAGTGACCTACGTAAAATAGGGGTTAACGTAAGTATTGTGGAGTACGAGTGGAATACGTTTATTCAGCGCATAGGTGAGCACCGCCATGATAGCGTATTACTAGGTTGGGCTGCCGATACTCCTGACCCAGATAATTTTTTCAGCCCATTGCTAAGCTGTACCGCCACATTTAGCGGTAAAAACCCAGCTAATTGGTGCAACCCACAATTTGACTTATTACTTACGCAAGCGCTCGACACCACCGACTTAAACCTACGTAAACAGTATTACGAGCAGGTTCAATCACTTATAATGGATCAACTCCCCTTGGTGCCTATTGCTCATGGGATGCGTTTTCAAGCAAATAGCGCCGATGTAGAAGGTATCACCCTTGGCCCATTTGGGGCTATATCGCTCGCAAATGCGAGGAAAAAATAATGATACTCGATTATATATTACGCCGCCTGGGCTTGTTTTTATTTATGATTTTAATGCTGAGTATATTTACATTTGCACTTAGCTATTTATTCCCAGGCGACCCGCTTAGTAACCTAAGTGGTATTCCCAGCGGAAATTTTTCTCAGCACAGTGGGCTTGAAGAAAAATACATGTATGACAGTAATTACGTTATGCAATATTTGGCGTTTTTAGGGCGTATATTCCAAGGTGATTGGGGGTTGTCGTTCGCATCAGGAGATAACGTTTTTCAGCATATTTTAGATTTGCTCCCTGCAACCTTAGAGCTATGTGTATATGCACTCATTGTATCGGTGGTCGTTGGCGTACCAGCGGGTATTTTAGCTTCTGCGTACTCACGTCGCTGGCCTGATAAACTCATTAGCTCTACAACTATGATTGGTTTTTCTCTTCCGATTTTTTGGCTAGCGTTGTTACTGATCATGGTTTTTTCACTCAAATTGGGCTGGTTCCCAATGTCCGGCAGAGTGGGTTTACTTTTTGAAATACCGCCTAATACCGGGTTTATCTTAATCGATATTATGCTTGCGGGTTTTCCTTACAAAGGCGAAGCATTTATAGATGCACTGCATCATTTAACACTGCCAACCATCGTATTGGCTATGTTTCCTACTACTGTACTAGTGCGCTTTACCCGTGATTCTATGCTTAAGGTTATGGATCAAAGTTTTATTAAAACAGCCAGGGCAAAAGGCCTTAATCGACGACAGTTAATCATGCATCATGCACTGCGCAATGCACTGCTGCCGGTAATTAAACAAATAGGGCTGCAATTTAGTACACTCATTACGCTTGCAATGATAACTGAAGTTATTTTTTCGTGGCCTGGTATTGGCCGCTGGCTAATCGATAGTATTTACCAACGTGATTACCCTGCTATTCAAGGTGGTTTAATGGCGGTGTCTATGTTTGTGATTATTGCCACTATAGTTGCCGAGTTTACCTATACACTTTTCGACCCAATCTCGCGGAATCAGGCTCATGGTAAAGTTTAAGTTATTTTCTGAAGAGTCGAATAAATCGCCGCTTGCGCGACTTTGGCGTAAATTTAAAAACAATCACCCCGCCTTGGTGGGGTTATGGCTTTTCATGGCGTTTGCATTATTAGCTGCCAGTGCGCCCTTTCTTGCTCCTTACGGAGTTAATCAGCAGCACAGTGATGCCTTACTTATTCCTCCTTCATGGCGAGAAATGGGCGATGTGCGCTTTATTTTAGGCACTGATGATTTAGGCCGTGATGTACTCTCGCGGTTAATGAACGGCGCAACTTACACGTTTGGTTTATCGGTAGTGGCTGCATTTATTACCACCATTATAGGTGTGCTTGTAGGCACCTTTGCCGGTATTAGCCGCGGCCTTCGCTCAAGCTTTTTAAATCACTTACTAGATATTACGCTGTCTATTCCGTCGTTATTATTGGCTATTATAATTATTGCGATACTTGGCCCTGGCTTAATGAATACAGTGTGGGCGATTATATTGGCATTATTGCCGCAGTTTATTCATTCTATTCGTAATTTAATTGTTGATGAACTAGGTAAAGACTACATTACTGCTTTTAAGCTGGATGGCGCCTCTAACTGGCATATTTTGTCGCGGGGTATCTTTCCTAATATTTATGAGCACATAGTGGTTATTTTTACCACTGCACTGTCTACTGCTATTTTAGATATTGCTGCTTTGGGCTTTTTAAAATTAGGAGCCCAACCCCCGACGACCGAATGGGGCGCTATATTAGCTGAAAATTTAGGGCTTATTTATTTAGCGCCTTGGACGGTTGCTCTACCAGGTGTATTATTATTTTTAGCGGTTTTATCTACCAATTTAGTAGGTGATGGCCTACGAAAAGTGCTTAAAGCACGTAAGGCTGATTAAATGCAATTACTCGACGTTAGAAATTTAACCATAGAGCTGCGTACTTCTGAGACGGTTATTCGCGCTGTAGACAGAGTGAGTTTTAGTCTTAAAGAAGGCGAAGTCCATGGCTTAGTGGGAGAATCCGGCTCTGGCAAGAGCTTAATAGCTAAGGCCATTGTTGGGGTATTAAACGAACGCTGGGATATAACTGCAGACAGAATGCATTGGCGTGGTGTTGATTTAATGCGCCTAACCCCAGAGCAACGCAGGAAAACGGTAAGCCAAGATATTGCGATGATTTACCAAGATCCTAGCCGTTGCCTTGACCCAACCGCTAAGATATTTGACCAAATAGCCGAAACGCTTCCCGAAACATCGACTAAAGGCTTTTTTTTAAAGCGCAATAGAGAGCGAAAAGATCGCGTAAAAGCGCTTATCCATAAAGTAGGCATCAAAAATCACCATGGCGTGCTTGATAGTTATCCTCATGAGCTCTCAGAAGGTGTATGCCAAAAAGTAATGATTGCGATGGCAATAGCACGGACCCCTAAATTACTTATTGCTGATGAGCCTACCACAGCGCTTGAAAGCACCACTCGTGCGCAGGTCTTTAGATTGCTAAAAAGCTTAAATCAGTTAAAAAACATGTCTATTTTAATGATTTCTCATGAGCTTGAAGAAATAGCCAGCTGGTCACACGGTATACATGTATTGTATTGCGGGCAAATGGTTGAAGCCGGCCCTACACAACGTATATTTCGCCAGCCCCGCCACCCTTACACGCAAGCGTTATTAAAAAGCTTACCAAATTATGAGCAAGGTTTAGCGCATAAAGAACCTTTTTATGCACTTAAAGGCACTATCCCTACTTTGCAACATTTACCCATAGGTTGCAGACTAGGCCCACGCTGCCCACAAGCACAAAAAGAATGCGTTATTACCCCTGCGCTTACAAAGCAGCATGGGCACAGCTATGCGTGTCATTTTCCGCTAGTTAAGGAGATGAAGTAATGCAACCGGTATTAAAAGTACAAGCGCTGTGTAAAACGTTTAACGTGCGTGCCGGCTTATTTAGCCGCAAAAAATTTGAAGTACTTAAAGATATCTCATTTTGTGTTGGTAAAGGCGAAACGGTTGCAGTAATCGGCGAAACCGGTGCGGGTAAAAGTACGCTCGCTAAATTACTGGCAGGGGCCGATAGCGCCGACAGTGGGCAAATTTTATTAGAAAGTAACATTATTGAAGATGATGGCGTGCGCGATAATCCATGTCGCCATATCAGAATGATATTTCAAGACTCTGCAGCTTCACTCAACCCTGGTTTAACTATTGGTGAGATGCTAGATGACTGTTTACAATATAACACCGATTCAGACCAGCTAGCACGCCAAGAAAAAATAGACGCTACCCTGGCTAAAGTAGGTCTATTAATCGATCATCAGCATTATTATCCCCACATGTTTAGTGTAGGGCAATTGCAGCGTGTAGCCTTGGCGCGGGCGCTTATTTTAGACCCTAAAGTGGTGGTGCTTGATGAAGCACTATCTGCTTTAGACCCTTCTGTTCGTGCACAAACAGTTAACTTATTGCTTAAGCTGCAAAAAGAAACTGGCTTAACTTATGTACTTATTACGCATCATTTAAGTTTAGTGCGCCATATTAGCGATCAGCTAGTCGTGCTTGAGAAAGGCGAGGTAGTTGAATACGGCGCAACAGAAGCCATTTTTAAAGACCCACAATCTAAGGTCACACAACGCTTAATTTGTTGCTAAACACTGTTCATAAAAAAGGCGCGTTACTTAAAAAGTAACGCGCCTTTTTTGTATACTGCGATTTTTATTCTGCAGCTTGCTCAACCACGGGTAGGTTAAGCTCAGCTTTAGCCTTTAGCGACTCAATAAACGCCAAGTAGTTTTTATTAGCTTGCGCCATAGTAATGTTTTGCTGTACTTGTGGGTCGATGTTAGCTGAAACTTGCGCTTCGCTCACCGACTTAAGTGCAACAATTGCCGCATCACCGTTATTTAAATCAACTACGTCCGTACTTGGTGCATCGGTAGGACGTGGCATTTTAAACGCTTGCGTTACAATAGCTGGCGAAACCGTGTAGCTTTGACGCGTTAAGTTTGCCTCTTCGCGTACCGTCAGGTTTTGCTCACTCGCTACATCGCTCAGCGCTTTACCTGCTTGTACTTGTGCGAATAACTCACGTGCTTTTTCTTTAGCAAGTGTTGATGCTTTTTCATTAACTAAACGTGTTTTAATTTGCTCACTCACCTGCGCAAGCGGTTTAGTTGCCGATGGCTCATATTCATTAACACGCACTACAAGAACGTGCTCATCACCAAGCTCTATCACTTCTGAGTTTACTTTATCTTCAAGTAGTTCTACTGAGAATAACTGTGAAATCACCGCAGGTGTATTGAGTGGCTCTGGTAATGCGTTACGTGCAACAAGTGAGGTACTTTTAACTTCAACGCCCGCCACTTCTGCAGCATCGTCTAAGCGGTCAGAAATCTCAAATGCTAAGGCACCCATTTCAGTTTGCTTTTCGTAAAACGCATCTACTTTTTCAGTTTGCTCAAGCTCTGCACGTAAGTCGGCTTTTACCTCGTCATACGCTTTCACTTGCTCTGGCTGTAAATCAGTAAGTTTAATGATGTGATAACCAAACTCTGATGCGACAACCTCTGAAATATCACCTTTATCTTGAAGCGCAAATGCCGCCTCTTCAAAAGCAGGATCCATTACATCGCGCTCAATCCAGTCTAAGTCGCCGCCCATTTCGCCGCTTATGACATCATCAGATGATGACTCTGCAAGCTGTGCAAAATCAGCACCTTGCTCTAACTGCTCGTGTAATGCGTTGGCTTTTTCAAGCGCGGCATCATCATCTTCGCTGTTATCAATTAAAATGTGCGATACACGGCGTTTTTCAGGCTCAATGTACTGCGCTTTATTTTGCTCATAATAGGCTTTTACATCATCTTCTGTTACAGACTCTACGGTAATATCTTGTGCTTTAAGCTCAATGTAATCAACCGCTACACGCTCTGGTGATAAAAATTGTGATGCGTTTAGCTCGTAGTAATCAGCAATTTCTTGCTCAGATACGTCTACGTTTGCTTGCAAGGTTTCTTTGCTTATCACAAGGTAGTCTATATTACGTGTTTGCTGCTGCAGAGCTGCAGCGCGTTTAAGTTCGTTTTCAAGCGCAAACTCAGTACCGGCAACCGCAGACACTAGTTGGCTGCGTGTCATATCTTTACGTAAGTACTCACGAAATGCATCTGGTTGAAAGTTCATTTGACGAATTACTTGTAGGTAACGGTCGTTATTAAATTTTTCACCAACTTTAAAGTACGGTAGTTCTAAAATTGTTTTACGTACGCTGTCGTCGCTTACGCGAAGGCCTAAATCTGCCGCTAATTGTGATTGCAATTCTTTTTGTACTAAGCGGTCAATTACACCTTGACGAATTTGCGCCATATAATTTGGATCTGCACTAATTTGCGCAAAGTATTCACCAAATTGTTGCTCTAGGCGACTACGTTCATTTTGATAAGCACGATTAAATTCGGTTTGGCTAATCTTAATTCCATTTACTTCAGCAACGGGTTGTTCTGGGGTCTGACCTAAGTAACTACCGATCCCTGCTAAGGCAAAAGATAAAATCACCGCGCCTAAAATTATTTTGGCTACAGGACCCTGTGAGCCCTCTCTGATTTTCTCAAGCATTTGTTTATCTCTTATTGATCAAGGTATTTTACCTTGTCATATGTAAAAAAAGCGTATCTTACCAGATACGCTTTTTCACTTGAAGTAACTGGCGGTGAAGTTACTTAATTCATCAGCTAGGATAATTAAGTCTATCTGCACTCGCCATAACTAATCTGTTCTTATAACAATGATTAGTTTACTGCGTCTTTCAGCGCTTTACCGGCTTTGAAAGAAGGAATGTTTGCCGCAGCGATTTGGATAGTTTCACCAGTTTGTGGGTTACGGCCTGAACGAGCAGCACGCTCGCGTACTGAGAAAGTACCAAAACCAACAAGTGCAACTGAATCGCCATCTTTAAGCGCGCCAGATACAGACTCGATGAATGAATCTAGTGCACGACCTGCAGCCGCTTTAGAAATGTCAGCGTCAGCTGCGATTTGATCGATTAATTGAGATTTATTCACAATATCATCCTCTTTCATTGTTATTATCAAGAGCGATTGTTTTTTAAACTAACATCACTTTTTTGAAAATTTTAGAGCAAACGTTTAATGCTCTCATGATTATATTTTTCTTAAGCCTAGGCCCCATAAGGGCTAGGCTCGAAAACCAGTGCTTAACTTATCATACCGTTTAGATTTGAAAAGCCCTTTAAAGCACTTTTTTTGGGTTTTTTACTGGTTTTTCGGTGTTTCGACTGAAAAACTCTCAACTGGATGTACTAAAGCTAACTTTAATACCTCATCTATCCATGTAACTGGGTGAACCTCTAAGCCTGCCAGTATGTTATCTGGGATCTCTTTTAAGTCACGTTCGTTAATTTTTGGAATGATGACGGTTTTAATTCCACCACGGTGTGCAGCAAGTAGTTTCTCTTTTAAACCACCAATAGGCAGTACTTCACCGCGCAGTGTTATTTCACCTGTCATTGCTACATCGGCCTTAACTGGGTTACCTGTTAGGCTCGATACTAACCCCGTTACCATCGCTGCACCGGCACTTGGGCCATCTTTAGGAGTTGCCCCTTCAGGTACATGCACATGAATATCGCGTTTTTCGTGAAAGTCCTCATTGATGCGGAAGGTATCAGCGCGATTACGTACGACAGTCATGGCCGCTTGAATCGACTCTTGCATTACATCGCCCAGCGAACCTGTGTAGCTTAATTTGCCTTTACCAGGCACTGCTGCACATTCAATGGTCAATAAATCACCACCTACTTCGGTCCATGCTAAACCAGTTACTTGGCCAATGCGGTCGCCATCTTCAGCTTTACCATAGTCGTAGCGTTGTACACCTAAAAACTCTTCAAGGTTATCTTGATTGATAATGACTTTTTTGGTCTCTTTATCAAGCAAAATATTTTTAACCGCTTTACGACAAAGTTTTGATACTTCACGCTCTAAATTACGAACACCCGCTTCACGTGTGTAGTAACGAATAATGCCAATAATTGCACTGTCTTCTATTTCAAGCTCTGCAGGTTTTAAACCATTGCGTTTAACTTGCTTAGTAATTAAGTGCTCTTTTGCAATGTTTAGCTTTTCATCTTCGGTGTAACCCGATAAGCGAATAACTTCCATACGGTCTAATAGTGGACCAGGAATATTAAAGCTGTTTGATGTTGCTACAAACATTACATCCGATAAATCGTAGTCTACTTCTAAGTAGTGATCAGCAAAATGACTGTTTTGCTCCGGATCGAGTACTTCTAATAGTGCTGATGCTGGATCGCCGCGCATATCTGATGACATTTTGTCAATTTCATCCAACAAGAATAATGGGTTTTTAACGCCCACTTTTGTCATGTTTTGAATCAACTTGCCTGGCATAGAGCCAATGTAAGTACGACGATGGCCACGAATTTCAGCTTCGTCACGTACACCACCTAATGCCATGCGCACATATTTACGCCCCGTAGAACGAGCAATAGACTGCCCTAGCGACGTTTTACCTACACCTGGAGGCCCTACTAAACATAAAATAGGTCCTTTAAGCTTATTGGTACGTTGTTGCACTGCGAGGTATTCAATTATGCGCTCTTTAACTTTATCTAAGCCATGGTGATCGCTATCAAGAATTTTTTGCGCGCCTGCTAAGTCTTTTTTCACTTTAGAGCGTTTTTTCCAAGGTACGTTAATTAACGTATCAATGTATGAGCGCACTACCGTGGCCTCTGCAGACATTGGCGACATCATCTTAAGCTTATTAAGCTCAGCTGATGCTTTTTCTTTTGCTTCTTCTGGCATACCTGATTCTTCAATACGCTTTTTAAGCGCTTCAAATTCGTCAGGTACATCGTCAAGCTCACCTAGCTCTTTTTGAATAGCTTTCATTTGCTCATTGAGGTAGTACTCGCGCTGAGACTTTTCCATCTGCTTTTTAACGCGGGTACGAATTTTTTTCTCAACTTGCAATAAGTCTATTTCACCTTCCATTAATGCCATTAAGTATTCTAGGCGTTCTGTCACGCTTGAAATTTCTAACACTTTTTGTTTTTCAGGCACTTTTAATGGCATATGAGCCGCCATTGTATCGGCAAGGCGGGCTGGCTCATCAATACCTGACACGGAGGTTAATACCTCAGGTGGGATTTTTTTATTAAGTTTTACATAGCCTTCAAATTGGCTAACAGCGCTGCGGATGAAAATATCTTGCTCTTGCTCATCCACTGAATCAGATTCGATGAACTGAGCATTCGCTACAAAAAACTCATCGTTATCTACAAATTCTTCAATTTGCGCGCGCTGCGTACCTTCTACTAAAACTTTAACTGTACCGTCTGGTAATTTTAATAACTGAAGTACAGTCGCAATAGTACCAATACGGTATATATCGTCTTGCTCAGGTTCGTCTACAGTTGCATCTTTTTGCGCAACCAAGAAAATTTGTTTGTCTTTATCCATTGCCGCTTCGAGGCATTTTATTGATTTTTCACGGCCTACAAAAAGCGGTATCACCATGTGCGGATATACCACAACATCGCGCAGTGCTAGCACTGGGATTTCGACTCGATCGGTTCTCTCAAGCGTCATTATAGTTTCTCTTCGCACTTCATTTATTTAAAAGATTACTCAAGTATATGGGGATAATCTAATTAAA
Organism: uncultured Pseudoalteromonas sp.; assembly: GCF_963922945.1. GTDB lineage: Bacteria > Pseudomonadota > Gammaproteobacteria > Enterobacterales > Alteromonadaceae > Pseudoalteromonas. Next base: position 18,225 of record NZ_CAWUKC010000057.1, read on the forward strand.
GTTCAACAAATTTCCCCAACTCGTTCAAATTAATTATAAAAAAAGGAGCCTTAGGCTCCTTTTTTATACAAATAGCTTAAAAACTACTCTGATGCAGCTTTGTCTTGATTGTTATTTTCGTAAATCAAGATTGGATCAGACTCACCTTTAATCACAGTTTCATCTATCACTACTTTACTCACATCATCCATTGATGGCAGTTCGTACATAGTATCAAGCAGTACGCCCTCTACAATTGAACGTAGTCCACGTGCACCTGTTTTACGCTCCATTGCTTTGTGAGCAATTGCGCTTAGTGCATCATCACGGAACTCTAACTCAACATCTTCCATACCAAACAGCACTGAAAACTGTTTAGTAATCGCGTTTTTAGGTTCACTTAATATTTGTACAAGAGCCGCTTCATCAAGCTCAGTTAATGTAGCAACAACAGGTAAACGACCAATAAACTCAGGAATTAAGCCGTACTTAACTAAATCTTCTGGCTCTACGTCTTTAAATGTTTCGCTTAAAGAGCGGCTCGACGCTGATTCTTTTACATTAGCACCAAAACCAATACCGGTATTTTTATGGCTACGCTGCTCAATGACTTTGTCTAGGCCTGCAAATGCACCACCACAAATAAATAGAATCTTAGAGGTATCTACCTGTAAAAACTCTTGTTGTGGGTGCTTACGACCACCCTGTGGTGGTACAGAAGCAACGGTGCCTTCAATTAATTTAAGTAGCGCTTGTTGTACACCCTCACCCGAGACATCCCGCGTGATAGATGGGTTATCTGATTTACGTGAAATTTTGTCAATTTCATCAATATAAACAATACCGCGCTGAGCTTTTTCTACGTCGTAGTCACATTTTTGTAGCAGCTTTTGAATAATGTTTTCTACATCTTCACCCACATAACCTGCTTCGGTTAATGTAGTTGCATCTGCCATAGTAAACGGTACATCAAGTAAACGTGCCAGTGTTTCTGCAAGTAATGTTTTACCGCTACCCGTTGGGCCAATAAGCAAAATATTACTTTTACCAAGTTCAACTTCTTGCTTTGTAGATTGGTTACGCAGGCGCTTGTAGTGATTGTATACCGCTACAGACAATACTTTTTTAGCATGGTCTTGACCAATTACGTAGTCATCTAAGTGATTACGAATTTCTTTTGGCACAGGTAGTTTATCAGACGAATTATGCTTAGGAGCAATGTCTTTGATTTCTTCCCTGATAATATCGTTACACAGCTCTACACATTCATCACAAATGTATACTGAAGGACCTGCAATTAATTTACGCACTTCGTGTTGGCTTTTGCCACAAAAAGAGCAGTATAACAATTTATTACTTTTGTCGCCGTCTGTAGGAGTGTCAGACATTCAGCTACCTCTTTTATACGTTGGCTGCCAGATCAGGTTGGCAACTATTTCAAATTCGCTTTTAACTATACCAAAATTTACCTGTTTTCGCATAGTAACTCAAAGTGGCAAGCAATAATTTGCTTGCCTTAACGCTTATTTGCTGTCGCGATTTGCAAATACTGAGTCAACCAAGCCGTAATCTACAGCTTGTGATGCACTCATAAAGTTATCACGGTCAGTATCGCGTGAAATTATATCCAATGGCTGGCCTGTATGCTCTGCCATTAAGCGGTTAAGCTTGTCTTTAATAGACAGGATTTCTTTTGCATGTATTTCAAAGTCAGATGCTTGACCTTGGAAGCCACCAAGCGGTTGGTGTATCATCACACGTGAATTAGGCAAACAAAAACGCTTACCTTTAGCACCAGCAGAAAGCAAAAATGCCCCCATGCTTGCAGCTTGGCCTACACAAATCGTACTCACATCAGGTTTTATGAAATTCATTGTATCGTAAATAGCCATGCCTGCGGTGACCGAACCACCTGGCGAATTAATATATAAATAAATGTCTTTTTCTGGGTTTTCTGATTCTAGAAATAGCATTTGCGCTAAAATCAGATTTGCCATGTTGTCTTCAACTTGACCCGTTAAAAAGATAATTCGCTCTTTCAATAGGCGCGAATAGATATCATACGAGCGCTCACCTTTAGCTGTTTGTTCAACAACCATAGGGACTAATGCATTTAGGGGATCTGTCATACCAGTGTTCATACTTATTTAATTCCTTATGCGCTTATGCTTTTACTAAAGGAAGCATAGTTATCATTTTTCGCAAATTATGGGGCACAAACTAAAATGGCCCGGGCACACTGCATAAACAGAGTAACACGAGCCATTTAATCGTTAGCGAGCGCTTAAGTCAATGACTTATTAAGCACCTTGCTGAGGATTCATGATGTCATCAAATGCTTTTTCAACGTCAGACACGTTTGCTTTAGCTAAAATAGCTTCAACAGCTTGCTCTTCCATTGCAACATTACGCATTTGCTGCATAAGTTGATCATTTGCTTTGTAGTATTCTACTACTTCTGTTGGATCTTCGTATGCAGACGCAACAGTTGCAATTAATGCTTCAACTTTTTCATCATCAACTTTGATATCGTTTGCTTTGATCACTTCACCTAGTAATAGGCCAGTTTTTACGCGAGTTACAGCTTGCTCATGGAACAATTCAGCTGGAAGCTCAGGCATGTTTTTAGCGTCGCCACCAAAACGTTGAGCTGCTTGCTGACGTAATGCGTCAACTTCTTGATCAACAAGTGCTTTAGGCACTTCGATTTCGTTGTTTTCTAAAAGACCTTTAATCGCTTGGTCTTTCACGTTTGCTTTAACCGCTTGGTCTAGCTCACGCGTCATGTTCTTTTTAACTTCTTCTTTAAGCGCATCTACACCACCTTCGGTAACACCGAACTTAGTTGCAAACTCTTCGCTTAATTCAGGTAGCTCTTGTGCTTCAACTTTTTTCACTGTGATAGTGAATTGAGCTGCTTTACCTTTAAGGTTTTCAGCGTGGTAATCTTCAGGGAATGTTACATCAGCAACCACTTCTTCGCCTGCTTTTTTACCAACGATGTTATCTTCAAAACCTGGGATCATACGACCTTGGCCAAGCTCAAGTGGGAAGTCTTCGGCTTTACCGCCTTCAAACTCTTCACCGTCAATAGTACCAACGAAATCAACTGTTACACGGTCGTTTTCGCCAGCAGCTGCATCAACATCTGCCCAAGAAGCATGTTGCTTACGAAGAGTTTCTAGCATATTTGCTAAATCTTCGTCAGTTACTGATACAGCTGGTTTTTCTACAGCAATTTTATCTAAACCTTGAACTTCAATTTCAGGGTAAACTTCAAATGTTGCTGTAAATTCTAAATCTTTACCCGCTTCAAGTGATTTAGGTGCAAATGATGGTGCACCAGCAGGGTTAATTTTTTCAGCAACAATTGCTTCAATGTAGTTACGCTGCATTACTTCGCCAGCTACTTCTTGACGAACCGCAGGTCCAAAACGCTTGTTAATTACTGAAACTGGTACTTTACCAGCACGAAAGCCATCAATACGCTGCGTTTTTGACAGTTGTTGTAAGCGTTTTTTTACTTCGGTCTCAACGTTCTCTGCAGGAACGGTGATGGTCAGACGGCGCTCAAGGCCTTGAGTCGTCTCAACAGAAACTTGCATGATTTACCTCAATATTCAATTTTGGCGACTGTTCGCCTTCCTTACAAACAAAGTAATCTTCATGAGTCTTGATAAATTTAAAAGCGATATTTCACTTAAAAGCATCCGTCACTACCATGAGATCCCATTGCTGCTCTGCCCTTTGGGCACTATGTTAAACAATAGACGCGGCATTATAACCTAATAATTATGATAGTCGAGTGTAGGGGGCAATTATTTGGACTAGTTTGGTTATGAACAGGACTAACTGCGTAAAAAACAGACTAAGTAAAAGATAAAAACTAAAAAGAATGGATATTAGTGCTGAGTGATTACTCGTGAGTTTTATTAAGGCTAGAAAAGTGGTCGGCGATGCAGGATTTGAACCTGCGACCCCTTGGACCCAAACCAAGTGCGCTACCAAACTGCGCTAATCGCCGATACTCGAAGTAAATTGGGGTGACTGATGGGGCTCGAACCCACGACAACCGGAATCACAATCCGGGGCTCTACCAACTGAGCTACAATCACCACGGTATTTACTTTGTTTTCAAATGGCGCACCCGGAAGGATTCGAACCTTCGACCAACGCCTTAGAAGGGCGTTGCTCTATCCAGCTGAGCTACGGGCGCATCGAAAACTTCATAGTTTGCCTGTAAGCTTGCCTCTATTATAAAATAAAAGAAGTGGTCGGCGATGCAGGATTTGAACCTGCGACCCCTTGGACCCAAACCAAGTGCGCTACCAAACTGCGCTAATCGCCGATGCTTACGATTGTCTGCGAGTGACCTCGTTGACAACGGGGTGCATAATAGTGATTTGACTGGGAGAGGTCAAACGTTTTTTGCATAAAATAAATCAATCGGTCATTTTTAGTTCATAATGCTTAAATATTGCAAAACAAAGCTGAAATTTAGGCGGTTTTTTACAAAACCCCTACTTATCATCTAAAAGCAACTTGGCGCTTCGAGCCTTTTCTGCGAAAATAACCTGCATATTAAAAAAGCATTTATAAAATAAATTTTTTGCATACCCCTCTTTATATGCAAATGCTTTTGAATATAAGTATCGAAGTTTATTTAACCCCAATTAAAGGTCCCCCATGACGGCAAACATCATTGATGGTAAGGCAATCGCAAAACAAGTACGTAATACAGTGGCAGAACGCGTAAGTGATCGTGTTGCAAACGGTTTACGTGCTCCAGGTTTAGCAGTAGTACTTGTAGGGCTTGATCCTGCAAGCCAGGTTTACGTTGGCTCTAAGCGCAAAGCATGTGAAGAAGTTGGCTTTGTTTCAAAATCTTTTGATTTACCGGCGCAAACTAGCGAGGAAGAGCTACTAACATTAATTGATGAGCTAAATAATGATGGTGAGGTAGATGGTATTTTAGTTCAGTTACCATTACCTGAAGGCTTAGATGCTGAAAAGATTTTAGAGCGTATCACCCCACATAAAGATGTAGATGGTTTTCACCCATATAACATTGGTCGCTTAGCACAGCGCATGCCGGCACTTCGCCCATGTACACCAAAAGGAATAATTACGTTATTAGATTCAACGGGCGTGCGTTACAAAGGAATGCATGCGGTAGTAGTGGGAGCTTCTAACATTGTAGGTCGCCCTATGTCGCTTGAATTGCTACTTGCTGGTTGTACTACAACGGTATGCCATAAGTTTACTCAGGATTTAGAAACCCATGTTCGTCGCGCAGACTTGTTAGTCGTTGCAGTGGGTAAACCTGAGTTTATCCCGGGTGAGTGGGTTAAAGAAGGCGCAATTGTAATTGATGTTGGTATTAACCGGTTAGATACAGGCAAATTAGTTGGCGACGTTCAGTACAGTGTTGCAGAGCAAAAAGCTGACTTTATTACCCCTGTGCCGGGTGGTGTTGGCCCAATGACGGTAGCAAGCTTAATTGAAAACACACTTGAAGCATGTGAAAAATACCACAGTTAATTTAATATCAATCCGCATAATTAAGTGATCTATTTTGAGGATGGATAAACGTGTTGATAGCAAGGCAAAAAATTCTCTATTTAGTTGTTCTAAATGAGAATTTTTTAACGCAGATAGCGACACGTTTAGCCCCTGAAAATGATTAAATATTATCGCGGATTGGTATAATGCCTTAGCATTAAAAAAGGGTTGCCAATTGGCAACCCTTTTTTAGTTTAAACGCTACTTTAAAGTATTTACGCTTTACGCCACGTTGTTTTACCGGCTGAGTCTTCAAGCACGACACCCAGTGCATTAAGTGCATCGCGTGCTTCATCAGCCGCAGCCCAATCTTTATTGGCGCGCGCTTCATTACGTTTTACAATCAATGCCTCAATTGTTGCCACTTCATCATCATCTTGCCCACCTTGCAAAAATGACTCAGGAGATTGCTGTGCGACGCCAAGTACCTCACCTATGCTACGTAGCACAAATGCCAACTGCCCTGCTTGCTGTGTATCGGTGTCTTTAACTCGGTTTAGCTCTTTAGCCAGTTCAAATAACACCGGCAATGCCTCTGGCGTGTTAAAGTCATCATTCATTGCTTTTCTAAATTTAGCCACGTATTCATTGCTTTGAATATCACACGTTATTGGCTCAACACCACGAAGTGCTGTGTAAATACGTTCAAGCGATGAACGTGCTTGATCTAAATTTTCTTGCGAGTAATTTAGCTGGCTTCGGTAATGGCCCGAGATTAAAAAGTAACGAACAGTTTCAGCATCGTAAGTTTTTAATACCTCACGCACAGTAAAAAAGTTATCTAATGATTTAGACATTTTTTCTTTGTTTACTTGTACCATGCCTGTGTGGATCCAGGTATTTACATATTTACCATTGTTTGCACAGCATGACTGGGCAATTTCGTTTTCGTGGTGCGGAAACTGTAAATCAGAGCCGCCTCCGTGAATATCAAAATGCTCACCTAAATGCTTTGAGCTCATCGCTGAACATTCAATATGCCAACCTGGACGCCCCTCACCCCATGGTGATGACCACGAAGGCTCTCCTGCTTTTGCTTTTTTCCACAATACAAAATCAAGCGGATCGTCTTTATCTTGTGCAACCTCTACGCGAGAGCCGGCCTGGAGCATACTTAAGTCTTGTTGCGATAAAGCACCGTATTGCTCAAAGGTAGACACATCAAAAAGTACATCACCATCGTTTGCTACATATGCATGGCCTTTTGCAATTAAACGCTCAACCATCTCGATGATTTCATCCATATGGTTAGTTACTGTTGGCTCTATATCTGGGCGCAACATATTTAAGCTATCAAAGTCTTCATGCATGGCTTTGGTCATACGCAAAGTAAGGTCATTGATAGACTCGCCATTTTCATTTGCACGTTTAATAATTTTATCGTCTACATCGGTAATATTACGAACGTACTTTAAGTCGTAACCAAGATGGCGAAGGTAACGTACAATGACATCAAACCCGACAAACGTACGTGCATGACCGATATGACAGAAATCATAAATGGTGATACCACACACGTACATGTCGATTTTGCCGTCGACCATAGGTTTAAACTGCTCTTTTTGTCGCGTTAGTGTGTTGTATATTTGTACCATTTATTTTAAGTCCTTGACTGTTTGCTGA
>NZ_CAWUKC010000058.1:0-25306 GCF_963922945.1 uncultured Pseudoalteromonas sp.
AGAGCTAGTCAGCTAAAAATTCTTTAAATACAGTTTCAAACTTGTGCAATTTAGGCGCAATTAAAATACTACAGTAACCCTGCTGTGGGTTTTCGTTGTAGTAATCTTGATGATAATGCTCCGCTGGGTAATAGGTGGTAGCAGGGCTAACTTCTGTCACGATTGGCTCGCTAACATGGTTTTGTAGCTGAGCTATCAGCTCATTGGTTTGCTTTAATTGTGCATCGCTGTGGTAGTAAACAACACTTCTATATTGGGTGCCAATATCGTTACCTTGGCGATTTAATTGCGTGGCATCGTGTAACGTAAAAAACATGCTAAGTAGTGTCTCAAAGCTCACTACAGCGCTGTCATACTCTAGCTGAACCACCTCAGCATGGCCTGTTGTACCAGAGCAGACTGATTTATACGTGGGGTTATCGGTATTGCCACCGGTGTAACCTGAGCTTACGTTTAGTACACCTTTTACTCGTCTAAATGCGGCGTCTATGCACCAAAAACAGCCGCCACCAAATGTTGCTAATTGTTTTGTTGAGCTCATAGGTATTCCTATTAAAGTATACAAAGTTTAAGGAGCATAAATTGAATACGCCGCAACAACAAGTACGGCGCAGTGTAAAATTTCTTTAAATGCTCTCGCTATCTTTTAGCGGGTGAGTGTCGGCCTGTTTATTGAGCTTTTGCTGTAAAAACTCAGGTGATTGCGTATTGCGAGCTAGGGCATAATACGCCGCAGGCACAACATAAAGCGTTAGCAGTGTTGATACAATTACTCCCGTAAATACGACCACACCAATCACCATACGGCTTTCGGCGCCTGGACCTGACGCTAGTACTAAAGGCACAGCGCTCATTACCGTAGTTAATGAGGTCATTATTATTGGGCGTAAGCGCTGCGTTGCGGCGTGTAAAATAGCTTCACTAAACTCAACGCCTTTATCACGTAATTGATTTGTAAATTCAACGATTAAGATACCATTTTTAGCACTTAAACCTATTAACATTACAATACCTATTTGGCTGTAGATATTAAGCGTTAAACCGCTAGTCCATAAACCAAACATAGCGCCCATTAGGCCAAGTGGCACTGTCAGCATTATTACAAATGGGTGTACAAAGCTCTCAAATTGCGCTGCTAAAACTAAAAATGTGACGGTAAGGGCAAGCACAAATACATAGGTCATGGCTGATGCGCCTTCGTAAAATAGCTGCGATTCACCTTTGTAATCTACAGCACCATCGATGTCGTTTTCCTCTGCGGCGACTTTGTTTAAAAAGTTAAGTGCTTGCTCAAGTGTATACCCATCTGCAAGGTTAGCGCTTAAGGTGATGGCGCGCATACGGTTATAACGATTTAAACGCGACGCGGTAGCTTCCTCTTTTAAGCTAATTAAGCTATCTAACGGAACTAGCTCACCGCTGCGCGACTTAAGGTAAATATTTGAAATATCAGTAGGGTTTGTAAAGTCCTGTTTAGTACCCTTTAAAATTACATCGTATTCTTCACCGCGGTCAATAAACGTAGTTACACGGCGCTGGCCTAGCATGGTTTCAAGGGTGGTGCCAACATCGGATACCGACACACCTAAATCGGCGGCTTTGTTTTTATCTATGCTGACTAAAAATTGCGGAAAGGTCTCTTTGTAGTCGTGATCGATTCTTACCAAGCCTGGGTTCTTTTCTGCGCGTTCTATTATACGGTCGCGCCAATCGGCAAGCTGTTCATAATCGTTACCTTGCAATACAAATTCAATAGGACGAGAAGAACCACCACCGCCAATACCACGGCGCATAATAGCAAAGGCACGTACGTCTGTTACCTCGGTCATTTTAGCGCTTATTTCATCCATTACTTCCCAAGTAGAGCGCTTGCGTTTATCCCAATCGGCCATGCCGACAATAGCAACACCGCCACTGCCGCCCCAGCCAGGTACGCGCACTAAAACTCGGCTTAATTCACCTGCTTCTGAGTAAGGGAGAAGGCGCTCTTCTATTTTTGCCATGTTAGCTGCGTTGTTTTCATAACTTGCACCTTCAGGGCCGCTCATCATTATAAAAAACGTGCCGCGGTCTTCTTTTGGCGTAAGCTCAGAAGGGACTTGTAAAAATAATGAGTAACTCACAAAACCAGCAAGCACTAGGCTTACCATGAGGCCCCATTTTTTAGTCATATTTGAAGTAAGCGATTGGCGGTAACTGTTTTCAATTTTGCTAAAAACGCGGTCCATCCATTGGCTAAATTTACTTTCTTTTTCTGATGACTTTAAAACTTTAGAGCACAGTGCCGGCGAGAGCGTAAGCGCGGTAATACTTGAGAAAAACACCGCGGCACTTACCGCCATTGCAAACTCTGTAAATAACGCACCAATGCGGCCATCCATAAACACTAAAGGTACAAATACCGAAATAAGCACAAGTGTTGTGGCAATAATTGCAAATCCTACTTCGCGAGCACCTCTAAAGGCGGCTAGAAGAGGCGGCTCGCCAAGCTCGATGCGACGATGAATATTTTCAAGCATTACAATGGCATCATCTACCACTAAACCAATTGCTAATACCAGTGCAAGCAGAGTTAATAAGTTAATTGAATAACCCATGGCCAGTAAAAACATAAAGCTGCTAACCAGTGCTACAGGTACGGTAACCGCAGGAATAAGCGTAGCGCGAATATTACCTAAAAAGATATAAATTATTAGCACCACTAAGCCCATAGAAATGGCAAGTGTGCTGTATACCTCGCTGATTGATTCTTTTATGAAAACAGAGGAGTCGTAGCTGTCTTGAATAGTTGTACCTTCTGGCAAGTTACGCTTTATTTTTTCAAGCTCGCTGCGTGCGTTATCTACTACGGTTAGGGTGTTTGCTTTGGCCTGTTTTACTATGCCTAAACCAATCATGTTACGGCCGTTGCCACGGAATAAGCTTTCATCATCAGCGGCTTCTAACTGTACGTCGGCAACTTCGCCTAAACGAACAAGGTAGCCGTCTTCACCACGTTTAATAACAAGGTTTTGAAAATCACGTTGGTTTTTATAGCTACGTGCTGTGCGTACGGTAAAGTCGCGGTCGATAGATTCAATTTCACCTGCGGGTAGCTCTACGTTTTCGCTGCGTAGGGTGCTCTCTATATCGCTTGAGGTGATGCCACGTGCTGCCATAGCTTGGCGGTTTAGCCAAATTTTCATGGCGTATTGGCGTTCACCACCAATACGTACATTAGAAACGCCATCTACAACAGCTAGACGGTCAACAATAAAACGCTGGGCGTAATCACTCAGTTGCAGCGAGTTCATGGTCTCACTGTTTAATACAAACCATACGATAGGGCTTTCGTCACTGTTGGATTTAGACACCTCCGGTGGACGAACTTGCTCAGGCAAGTTATCAAGTGCACGCGCTACTCGTTCGCGTACATCATTAGATGCTGCATCGATATCGCGGTTTATGTCAAATTCAATAACAATGTTAGAACGGCCATTTCGACTTGAAGAGTTAATACTTTTAATCCCTTCAATACCCGAAATTCGATTTTCTAGAATTTGCGTTATTTTTGTCTCAACAATTTCTGCCGACGCACCTGTGTAGTCAGTACTAATACTAACAATAGGCGTTTCAATATCGGGGTATTCCCTTAGCGGCAACATAGAAAAAGCAACCAAGCCAAATGTTAATAAAAGTAAGTTTATTACAATGGCAAAAACTGGGCGTTTAACGCTAGTATCTGTTATTTTCACCAGTTAGCCCTCAATACTTACTTTGCTACCAGGGCGAATTTTAATGATACCCTCGGTAATGACTTGTTCGCCATCGCTAAGTCCTTTATCAATGGCAACCCAACCATTATTTCTGCCAGCAACATGTACCTCTATTTTATTGGCGATACCATCTTTTACTTGGTATACAAAGTGTTTGTCCTGTAGAGGGATGACCGCTTTTTCTGGCACCATAAGGGCTTGCTCACTACTTAGCTCCAGTGCGGTATTTAAAAGCATACCTGGGCGCAATAACCTCGATTTATTAGCAAAACTTGCAGTTACTTCAACACTGCGAGTAATTGAATCGATGCGCGAACTAATATGAGTCACTTTGCCAGTGAAAGTGTGATCTGGGTAGGCATCATTTTGAGTATGAACTTTCATGCCTAGGTTAAGTTGAGACAAATATTTTTCAGGAACTTTAAAGTCAACTTTTATAATACTAATATCATCAAGTGTAGTAATAATTGTATCGTTACTGACATAAGCACCAACCGACACTTCTCGCTTGCCTAATAAGCCAGAAAATGGTGCGCTAATAAGCATTTCATCAAGTTTTGTTTTCGCGCTTTCTAGTTGAGCTTGTGTTGCATCTACACGAGAAAGTTGCTCTTCTAACAATGACTTAGCGGTAGATTGTGTGCGAGAAAGCTCGGTTAAACGACTAAGTTGACGTTTTTCTTCTTTTAAGTTGATGTTTAGCTCTTTTACAGCGTATTGCTCTTGTTGATTTTGTAGCTGCACAAGGCGTTGACCTTTACTGACTAAGTCGCCATCTTCAAAATAGATCTGGGTAACATAATCGCTTTGTGCGCTTTTTATATAAATGGCTTGGTTTGCGCGTGCACTGCCTATGGCTTCAATCATAACGGTGTTTTCTTGAGACGATACCGTATGAGCAATAACCTGTGTGGCTCGGTCGCTTGCATTAGACTGTTCACCGTGGCTAGATGGTAAATATAAGTACACACTTAAAATAACAAGAAGTGTAATTAAAAATGGAAAAAGGGCTTTACCTGACTGTTTTGGATACATCGATTTCATACCTGAAAATAAATTGTAAGTATTGTACGAAATAAGACCGCGAAAAGGCGGTTATGTGTCTCATAAATTTGTGCGTTAAGCGTAAATTGAATGAGGCTAATTGTTTGTTCCTATTTAGCACTAAAATTATGATAAAACGATGAAGCAACCACCGCAGTGTAAAACCTGCTTAACCATGAGAAAAATAATACTTTGGGGTATTATTATGTTTTTACTTTATATGGCTTTTTTTCAGTATGGGTAAGCCAAATTTAATAATAAAATACAGGGCACAAGGCTCACGCAATGGCATTGAGGTACTAGTAGTCGGCAGTGTCGGGTTGGTGTTTATTATGCTGTTTAATTTACTGCGCCCGGGTGAAATAAGCTTAGTAGAAATTTTTTTAGTGAGTATGTGCCTTGCCGCCATTTTTATTGGTTTTTTAAAAACACAAGAGCCATATTATAGTTTACTACTTAGTGAGTCTTCACTCGTATATCAGCACAAATATGGCATGTGGCAGTTAAATGCTAGTAACCTACATCACAGCGGTATTCCTAAGGTGGCTGATGGCCTTGAGTACCTTGAGCTTAATGCTGTGGGTTTAAAACTCAATGATGTAGACGAGTTTTTAACTGCGATTAGCCCTCGTATTGCCGGGAAATTACTGATAGAGCAGCGTAATTTATTTATGCAAGCTGTTCAAAAACATTGCAAAAATGGCAATTGCCCATCAGAATGGTTAATAGAAGATACACATTACACCTCTCCTAAAGGATTCAGCTATACTGGTCTGATAGCTATGTTTGCTCACAGAGCCAAGCACCTTGAGTTGTTAACGGGATATAACTTACTGTTACCGGCAAGTGTATTAGAGACTGATATTTGGTCGTTTAGTGCCGATTTAAACAAGTGGAAACGCGCACCTGAACGGTTTATAGCATCGCAAGTTAATCACTAAATGCGATAGTAGGAAAAAAAATGAGCCAAGAAAGATCTTTTATTAAAAGTGGTCGCAATACCATCATTCATAAAGATAAAAAGCTTGATTTAGTCATCGTCAATGCAGAGCAGCACCCACGCATAAAGGTAACTCAAAACGGTTTAGAGCCATTCAAAGAAGAGCTGCCTAAAAATCGTCGTGATGCGAAAGAGCGCTACCTTGAAATTGTTAATGTTAGTAGTGCTGATATTTTTGGTGAAGAAAAGCAGTTATTATTTATACAAGCGCTAGATGGGCGTGAGTACAAAGTTGATTACTCTAAAGTAGGCACTAGGCTGTTTGTGCGAATTCATCAAGAAACGTATATGTGACGTCAATCTGCAATTAAACTTATCCATATGAAGGCTTAAACGTGTCGCTTGCGGCGTTAAAAATTTTCATTTACGATTGCATCAATGCAGCAAGTAGAGCAATTTCCGAGAACAACTAAACAGCGAATTTTTTGCATAGCTACCAACACGTTTTTTCAGCCCCAAAATAAATCACTTAATTAAGCGAATTAGCATAACTCTAAATGGCACTTTTATTGCTTGTGATTACACTATAGTAATTATTTGACATTATAGGTGCGTTTTATGAAGGCGTTTGCTTTTACTCCCCTTATATCTTGTTTTTTATTGGCTGCCTGTGGCGGTGGTGGCGGTGGTAGTGATGATACTACTGTTGAGACCACAGTTAATGCGGGCTCGGATCTACAAGTTGTAGAAAAAACAGAATTTACAATCACCGCACAAGGCTCTCCGGCCGATGGTACCTTCACTTGGCAGCGCGTTAGCGGCCCATTAGTAGATGGCTTTCCGCTTGAAGGTGCAGAGCAAACAATTACTGCGCCCGACGTAAAAGCTGATAGTGAACTTGTTCTATCTGTAAGCTATCAAACAGGTAACGGTAGCTTAGTCAGTGACAATGTGAGTATATTTATTACATCAAATAACCAGTTGCCGCTGGCTGTTGTTAGCCAAATAGCTCCTGAAACGCTTCCTTCAACCTATAATGACACTGTAACGTTAAGCGCTGAAGAGTCGAGCGATCCTGATGAAAATGGCCAAATTAATAGCTATCAGTGGCAATTAATTTCAGGTCCAGAGCTTGATATTGCTGACTTTGATAATTCAACGGTAAGTTTTAGCCACCCGCTGCTAGAGTCAAATACGAATTTAATATGGCAACTGACCGTCACCGATGATGAGGGGGGGGAAGCAAGCACAGAATATAGCATGACTCTTAATAAAACCGATGAGCTGGTTGTAGCCAATGCAGGGGATGACCAAAACGTTGAAGAGTTTGAAGAAGTGAGCTTAGATGCAAGTCAAAGTGACACCCTTACTGATACATTTTCGTGCAGCTGGCAGCAATTAACAGGTAATGCTGAAACGTTGGCAAATGAAAACCAATGTACCACAACATTTTTTGCCTCTGACGTTGATTTGGATACCACGTTGAGTTTTGAAGTCACTGTAACTGATTCTAAAGGGCGCACTGATACCGATAGCCTTTTTATTGACGTATCACTGAAAGCGCTTGGGCTAATTAATGATAGTGGATTAGGTGAGTGTTATAACAATACGCAGCGTATAAATTGTCAAAGTAGTGATTTTCCGGGGCAAGATGCAGAGCTTGGCCGAGACAGCTTTGCTAACCAACTCGATAAAGCAGGCCAAGGTAATCTTGCGTTTGACTACACTAAGCTAAACCAGTTTGCCGACGAAGTCGCTGATGATAGCAACGATTTTACGTGTATTCGCGACAACGTAACAGGGCTTGTATGGGAGGTTAAAAGTGTAGAATCAGGCACACTCCCAAATACCACTTTACGCGATGGCCAAAACCATTATTTTTGGGATCTAGGTACAACCACCTTTACCGATACAAGTACAGCTAACACCACCTGCCCAGACGATACAAGCTGTGGTGTGCAAACTTATATAAATGAAGTGAACGACTCAGATTTTTGCGGCGGTACCAATTGGCGCTTACCAACTTACACTGAGCTGTTGAGCTTAATTGATTATGGCAAGCAGGGCGAAAATGTATTAATAGATGAATCGTTTTTTCCTAATATGCCAGAAGCAGGCGCAATAGATGATGTAAATTTACCTTATTGGACGTCGCAAACCGCAGCGGATGGTACCAGCTTATCGCAAGCTTATATCATAGATATGAGTAACGGCAATGACTTAGCTTACCCTAAAGAAAAATACGCGTATATACGTCTAGTGAGAAGCCGATAGGAGAAAACCATGAAAACAAATTTACTATTTTCGATGGCTATATTTAGTGTCAGCTTTCAACTAGCCGCAGCGCAAACGTGTTACGACGGGGCGGATACAACAACACCAACCACCCGCTTCACCCTTAATGACGATGGCACAGTTTTAGATACAGAAACAGGCCTGATGTGGCAGCGTTGTAGCTACGGTCAAGTTTATGACAGTGACACGCAAACGTGTGCAGGTTCAACACCGTCACTTAATTGGCAAGAAGCGCTCAGAGGCGCAGAAAACGACACCACGGCTAATTATGACGATTGGCAGGTGCCTAACATCAAAGAGCTTGCGAGTATTTTAGAGCACAGCTGCACCGAGCCAAGTATTAACGAAGAGGTGTTCTTAGGTACTAAATTGCAAAACTACTGGACGAATACTTCGGGTGTTAGCACGATGAGCTCTGCATGGGTTTATCAGTTTGATAGTGGGCTAAATAGTTTACACGCTAAAACTAGTGACGTGTATTTACGTTTAGTACGTTATGAAAACTAATACGCCACTAAATTAGTAGTGATAATGTTTAAACAAAAAAGCGTTGCTAAACTTAGCAACGCTTTTTTACATAAATTTACGATATTTCAACCATAAAGCGTATACAACGTTGTTACTTTGTCGTTTTTTTTGCCATTATAGGCCGAGTTTTAATGACAAAGGAACATTGCGGTGTATTTAAGCTACTTTGGCTTGAGCGAAAAGCCATTTTCGATCTCGCCCAACCCCCATTATTTATTTTTAAGCGAACGCCATAAAGAAGCGCTTGCCCATTTAACCTATGGTTTAGGTGAAGATGGTGGGTTTGTTTTGCTTACTGGCGAGGTGGGCACGGGCAAAACAACGATTACCCGCAGTATGCTAGAGCAACTACCAAAGAACACCCAAGTTGCAATGATCCATAATCCAGCATTATCGGAGCTTGAGCTTTTAGCCAGTATTTGCGATGAGCTAAGCATTACTTACGACCCTCAAAACGCCACCCTTAAAAGTTTAACCGACCTTATTAAGCTGCATTTAGAGACTAATAATAAAGCGGGCGGGCATACCATTTTAATTATTGATGAGGCCCAGCTTTTAGCCCCTGATGTGCTTGAGCAATTAAGATTATTAACAAATATAGAAACAGATCATAAAAAGCTGTTGCAAATTGTATTGGTGGGTCAACCAGAGCTTCAAGCTTTGTTAAAGCGCACTGAGCTTAGGCAATTAGCACAACGAATTACAGCACGTTATCATTTATTACCACTTACCCAAGGGCAAACAGTGGCCTATATTAAGCACCGCTTACATATTGCGGGGTGTGATCAAGGCGTGTTTTCACTTGATGCTATGCAAACGGTACATCAGCTGACAGGCGGTATTCCACGGTTAATGAATTTAGTGTGTGAACGCGCGTTAGTAGGGGCTTTTTCAAAGCAGCAGCTTATTGTTGATAGTGATATTATAAAACAATCAGCACAAGAGTCATTGCCTATGGACTTTGTCGCTACGCAAAATAGCACGGTAAAATCAACAGGCCGTGTTTACTATTATTTGGCATTTGCTGCTTTATTTGCAGTGGGTGTTGGCATGTCGTTTATTATATAGCTAGGTAATTTATGTCTTATTTATTAGATGCATTAAAGCAATCTCAACAAGCAGATATGAGCGCCGAGCAATATGATTTGCAGGCAGCGCAGTTAAAACAGCAGCAAACACTCAACCGCTATAAAAAAATGGTTTGGCTATTAGGTGGTGCAGTAGCTGCGTCTATTACACTTGCTGGTGGTTTTGCTACGGGTAAGTGGCTGCAAAGCAGTGCACTATTAAAAGCAAACCAACCGGTTGGCCTTGTTAGCACTGATACTAAAAAACAAAAACAAGCAGAAACAGATGAGCCAATTAAAGCTAAAGATAATGCTGAAAAGCCTGTAACCTCTAGTCCTACAGAGACTGAAAAAAATAGTAATAAAGCTACAATTGAAGGGCAATGGGTCTATGTGCAAACACCATCGGGTGTACAAAAAATGCTGCTGACCCCACAAGGGCAGTATATTCCTATTAATGATAACCCGACGCAGCAGCAAGGCTACAATGTGCAAACCCCGTTAAATGCTTATGGGTATAATCAAAATACGCTTAATCAGCCAGTGTATAATGCACAATTACCTAACTCGCAAAGTTATAATCCACTTGCTTATAACGCACATAGCCAAAACGCACAATTTATGCAGCCGCAAGTGCAAAATACAAGCTCAGCAGGCTTAGATATGAGCAAATATAAGGTGCTCGGAAAACCCCTTGATACTGAAAGTTCAACAAGTCCTCAATCGACTCAAAGTAACCCTGAGCTTGACGCTGTACCGAGTAAGTTAAAAGATGCCTTTGCGCAGGCGATAAAAGATTCTGAGCAAGAGCAAGATTACGAAGTAACGCAGGCATCACGCAGCTCTTCACGAGTAGAACCGGTTGAATTATTGCCGGATGGTTTACAAGCCATGCTACCAAGCATTAAATACCAAGCACACATATACTCATCAAGTGCTGATAAACGCTGGATAAAGCTCAATGGGAGAGAGTTACACGAAGGGGATAGTATTGGTGCATTAAAAGTACGAGAAATTACCCCAGAGCAAAGTGTACTTGATTTTGATGGTTATGAGTTTAGCCTAAAAGCGCTTCAAGATTGGCCACAGTAATATCGTTATATTAAAAAGCCGCATTGAAGCGGCTTTTTTTAAGGTAAAATCGAATTTTTATAAAATCTTTCTAAATCAATATTATAATCCTTCGGCTTTACAGTTGACTCGAGTACATCGGCTGTTTTTTTGTTGGCCAAGTCAATATCTTGTACTTCGGTATAACGGCCATGCTTTGCACTATAGAAGGTTTTTACCACAGGCTTTAAAGGCGTGGTTGGGTTGCTTTGGGTTACTAAGCCAACTTTTTGACTTGAAAGCTTAACAAGAGTACCGACAGGGTGAATGCCAATACATTGAATAAACTTGGTGAGTAGCTCACCGTCAAAGCTATCAGGGCAGCCATCTTTTAAAATTTTAAACGCTTTAATAGGCTCCATGCCTGCTTTGTAAACGCGTTCTGCCGTAAGTGCATCATACACATCAACAATTGACGCCATACGCACGTATTGGCTTATCTCATCGCCTTTTTTGGCAAATGGGTAGCCTTTGCCGTCTAATCGCTCATGGTGCAGGCCGGCAATATCTACAGCAATACCTGTTAACCCTGCTTCTTCCAAAATTTGCTTTGAAAATAGGGCATGGTTTTGCATAATTTTAAATTCCTTATCACTAAAGCGGCCCGGTTTATTGAGCACTTCGTCAGGAATTTTAATTTTTCCTATGTCATGTAACAAAGCACCCGTAGTGAGCTCTACAATAATATCGCGCTCTATGCCTAAGTGTTTTGCAAAAATCCCCATTAAAATAGAGACATTTATAGAGTGCTCAAGTAAGTAAGCGTCTTTTTGGCGCATCTGTGTCAAGCAGGCAAGGGCATCTTGATTTCTAAAAATAGAGTCCATAAAGCCACTGGCGAGTTCTTTAAAAGGTGCAATGTCTAGATCTCTTCCTGCTTTTATATCACCAAACGCTTTTTGCTGAAGTGTTTTAGCTTCATCGTAAAGTTTTTTTGCTTTACCCATTTCTTGTTCGCTGCTGTGAACTTTAAACCACGGGTCACGTTTTTTAATCGCTGGTTTTGGCGTAGTATCTTGAGCTTGGGTGTCGGGTTCGGATTTAGTTAAGGTTTTATCTGGGTCTATCTCTATTTCTAGAATGCCTGCTTTTATCAGCTTATCGATACTTGCTTGAGTCTTAACCCAACCTTGATTCTTTATTTTTATACGCCCGCTTTGCCTTGTTACACTTTGCACAAACATACCGGGCTGTAACTTTGAGATAGAGATTATTTTCAATGCTTGCTTCTGTAATTAAGTTTTGTCTAAATTAGCATCATTATACGTTGTAATATAAAAAAAAAGGCACTTTTGAGTGCCTTTTTTTATTATTTTAGTAAATTAGTATTAGACGACTTTATTCATCATCCTCTACGAGTGTCATCAGCGATGTATTACCGCCCGATGCGGTAGTATCAATACTGATGGTTTTCTCGGTGATCAAACGTTTGATCAAGGTATCGTAATACTCTGAGCTAATTACTGGCAAAATAGCGCCTTTACGCTGTGCAAGTTGTTGGCTGAAGTAGCCTAAACGAGACGAGCGTGCAGCAACCACGGCACCCGCTAAATGAGGGTGAGCCAAAATAGCTTGTAGCTGATTTGGTTTTGCAACTTGGAATACGCCCTCTGCAACGCCTGTAGCAATAAATTTATCTTTAAATGCTACGGCTTCATCATAAAACAGCTCCGATGCTACCGTAATAACGGTATTACCTGCAGCAAGCGCTGTAATAATTGAAAGCGCCCAAAAGTTAAATGATGTGCTTTTATCTGCGTAACATACTACACAGCCACGCGCTTCAAGGTGCAAGGTGTTCGACTCACCTGTAGGCCCTGGCAATGTAGTGAACTTGCGCATGTGTTTTTCTAGGCGATTAAGTTGTGCACGCGCATCAGACAGCGTGAGTGCTAAATCATCCGCTAAATCATCAATAATTTCTACCGTTGCTACTTTAGCTAGCAACTGACGAACGGCTGATACACGGTCATTCAACGGTGTTGCGCGCCAAATTTTTTCATCGCGCATCGAGTTGGCCATCAGCTTTTCTACTTGCTCATTTGCACCGCTGTAATGGTGTAAATCAAGCTCGTCAGGTGTAAGGTTAGTCATTTGCACGTTATCAGGCGATGCTTTTTCTTTTACAAGACGTTGCAAGTAGTTAGGGCCACCGGCTTTAGGGCCAGTACCCGATAAACCACGGCCACCGAACGGCTGCACACCAACAATAGCACCAATCATGTTACGGTTTACATAAACGTTACCCGCGCGAGACATTTTTGCTAGGTATTCACAACGCTCTTCAATACGTGAGTGAACACCCATAGTTAAGCCATAACCTGTATTGTTTATTTGATCAATGACGTTGTCGATATCATTCGCTTTGAAGCGGATAATGTGTACACATGGACCAAATACTTCACGCTTAAGTACAGATAAGTCGTTAATCTCATACAAGCGAGGAGCAAAAAAGTATGCGCCATTTTGCGTATTATCAGGGATCTCACATTCGTAATGAAGTGTTGCATTTCCTTTTAAGTACTCAACGTGGTCATTAAGCGTTTTAAGGGCTTTTTCATCAATTACAGGACCAACGTCGGTAGACAGTAGTGACGGGTCGCCAACATGCAACTCTGCAAGTGCGCCTTTAAGCATATCAATAATGCCATCGGCTACATCTTCTTGAATAAACAATACGCGCAATGCAGAACAGCGCTGGCCGGCACTTTGGAAGCCCGAGCTTATTACATCATCAACAACTTGCTCTGGCAGCGCTGTTGAGTCAACAATCATACAGTTTTGACCGCCTGTTTCTGCAATTAACGGTACTTGAATATCGTTACGTGCAGCAAGCGTTTGCGAAATCAGTGTGCCCGTTTCCGTTGAGCCGGTAAACATAACTGCCTGAATTCGCTCATCAGGAACGATGGTTTTACCTACCTCAGAACCACGAGCAATGACGGGTTGAACAACGTGCTCAGGTAAACCAACCGAGAGCATTAACTCAATCGCACGAAGCGCAATTAAGCTTGTTTGCTCTGCTGGTTTTGCAATAACCGTATTACCCGTCACGATAGCAGCTGCCACTTGGCCTAAGAAAATAGCCAGTGGGAAGTTCCATGGGCTGATACATAAAATAACACCGCGTGCTTCAAAACGCTCATCATTAGCAAGCTCTTCTGCGCGCGCAGCGTAGTAACGACAAAAATCAACGGCTTCGCGTACTTCGTCAATACCATCTTGAGCAATTTTACCCGCTTCTTTGATACATATAGCCACAAGCTCGTCGTGATGACGCTCTAAAATATCAGCAACACGGCGTAGTAAGTTTGCACGTTCTTTAACAGACGTTTGCGACCATGACTCAAATGCCGCTTCGGCATTGGCCAAGATGTTTTTCATGTCATCACTCGACTGCAGTTTTACATGGCCGATGATTTCTTTGTGGTTCGCTGGATTTTTAACAGCTAAAGCGCCTTGTGGTACTTGGCTTTGATCAATTAAATGTTCGTTAAACCAGTTCTCAAGGTTTTCTTTAAACGGTGTAATTACATTAATATCTGTTAAATCCATACCCTTTGAGTTAGCGCGCTCATCGCCATATAAGTCAATTGGCATTTTAATTTGCGTATTGTACTTATTACGAAGGCCTTGCAGAGTCTCTACTGGATCTGGGAGAAGTGATTCAACAGGTTTAGTTGTATCAACAATGGCATTTACAAATGACGAGTTAGCGCCATTTTCTAGTAAACGGCGAACTAAGTAAGCGAGTAGGTCTTCGTGTTGACCAACCGGTGCGTAAACACGACATTGGATTTTTTCTTCGTTTACAATTTGGTCAAATAAAGACTCGCCCATACCGTGTAAACGTTGGAATTCAAAGCCTGTGTTATCACCTTTTGCAACTTCTAAAATAGTGGCAGCAGTGTAAGCGTTGTGCGTAGCAAATTGTGGGTAAAGCACATCACGTGCTTCTAGCATTCTGATTGCACACGCTTTGTAAGAAACATCCGTTGTTGCTTTACGCGTAAATACAGGGTAGTGATCGAGACCATCTTGTTGCGTAGTTTTAATTTCGGTATCCCAGTAAGCACCTTTTACAAGGCGCACCATCATTTTACGCCCAACGCGCGTTGCCAACTCTGTTACCCATTCGATCACAAAAATAGCGCGCTTTTGATAAGCTTGCACGGCTAAACCAAAACCTTGCCAGTTACCTAAATCTTCATCGCTAAATACGGCTTCTATTACATCTAAAGAAATATCTAAGCGATCAGCTTCTTCAGCATCTACGGTAAAGCCAATATCGTATTTTTTAGCCGCAAGTGCCAGCTCTTTTAGCTTAGGTACAATTTCAGCCATCACTCGTTCTTTATGTGTGAACTCATAGCGTGGATGAATCGCTGAAAGCTTAACTGAAATACCAGGGCTTTTAACTGGGCCACGGCCGTTAGCCGCTTTACCAATTGCATGGATGGCATTCATGTAGCTATCGAAGTAACGCTTGGCATCTTTCATGGTGCGTGCGCCTTCGCCTAGCATATCGTATGAGTAAACGTAGCCTTTTTGCTCTTTTTCAGCAGCGCGCTCAATGGCTTCATCAATGGTGCGGCCCATAACGAACTGCTTACCCATAATTTTCATAGCAAAGTTTACAGACTTGCGAATAACGGGCTCACCTAAACGACCAATGGTCTTTTTAAGCATACCAAATTGCTGCTCTTTGGTTTTGTCTGTGTAGTTAACCATTTTACCGGTTACTAACAATCCCCAAGACGATGCATTAACGAATAAAGAATCGCTACTACCTAAATGAGAGCTCCAGTCACCTTTAGCTAGCTTGTCACGTATTAAGGTATCTTGCGTGGCTTTGTCTGGTACGCGAAGTAAGGCTTCAGCCAAACACATTAACACTACACCTTCTTCACTAGACAGCGAGAATTCATTTAAAAGCGCATCAACACCGCTTTGACCATCTTGGTCTTTACGGATATTAAGTACGATCTGGCGAGCTCTTTCCCATGCACGACTACGTGCTTTAACACCCACTTCTGCAAGTGGTAAAATATGATCAATAACAGCATTTTCGTCAATGCGGTAAAAATCACGAATTTTCTGTCTTGTAGGACAGGTTGTTGTCAAATCGCCATTGAATAACATAAGCAACCCTCAGGAATGTTAATATGTAAATAGTAGAACAAAATATCTTCACTTTCGCTTTAGAGCCAAAGCAAACTTGCTACCAATTAAATTACCAGTGATGTAATGCGTGCATTCTAATTAAATTTCAGCAGAATATGCTGGTTAAATTTCACGAATTACGATAATTTACAGGGCATATTTTCAACTTATCCGTATAAAATTCTGTATGACAAGTCCAAATAGATTACGCTTGCTTGATCGTATTGATTTAGCAATTTTAGACGTTCTTCAAAAGAACGGCAGAATTTCTAATGTTAACCTAGCCAAACAGGTTAATTTAAGTCCTAGTCCATGCCTTGACCGTGTAAAACGTTTAGAGCAAGAGGGCTATATAGAAGGGTACTTTGCAAAGCTTAGCGAACAAAAGCTGAATCAGAGCTTAGTTGCGCATGTGCAAGTATCGCTAGTGGCATCGAACACCGCTGTATTTAAAGTATTTAAAGAGCATATACTCAAAATTGAGCAAGTTGTAGAGTGCGATATGGTAGCTGGAGGGTATGACTACCTGCTAAAAATTAGGGTTTCTGATATGGATGAGTATCGACAGGTGCTTGGAGATTTAGTTGATATTCCAGGGGTTGGTACGCATCATACTTATATGGTAATAGAAAAAATTAAGCAAGATCCTGGCTTACGCCTAGATATATAAAAGCCACATACTGATGGCAATCTATCACACACATTAAAAAAGCACCTTAGGGTGCTTTTTTAATAATCAAGGTTTAGGCCCAGCCCTCATAGCGCTTGCGGCGTGAAAGTACCACAGTAAGTATAATACCTAAAAACAAGCCTATAAAAGCAATAGCGCCACCATAGGTAAGTAGTTGGCGTTTTTCTTTTGCTGTGGCTGCTTGTTTTTGAGCACGTTCTTGCTCAAGTGTTGTTTGCAGCTCAATGATTTGCTCATTAAGTAATTTATTTTGATTAGTTAAGCTTTGATTTTGCTCTTGTAGTTGTGGCATCTCAACTTGTGCTTGACGCAGTTTGTTTTGCACCGTGCTCATTTCGTTACTGAGCGTTTGATATTGCTGATGAAGCCCTGGTGTTTGCGATATAAATTTAGACTCAACCCAACCTTCACGGTCTTTATCGTCTTTTATTTTTATAAAACCATTTTGTTCTTTTGATAGCACGGTTAATTGAGTGCCTGCATCTACAGAGCCAAGTAAGCGGTAGTTTTTACCTGCGCCTGAGCGCATAAAAGTATATAAGTTGTCGATTATATAAGCGGTGTCTGCATCTGATGAACCGGTTGTTTGAGTTTCTTGTGCTGTGCTTATAAACGAAGTGGCTATTAAAAGTAGCCCTAGTAAACAGTGTTTTAGCATTTATCTACCTTGTTAGTCTTTCCGTGTCCGTTGTGGTTGCGATTGAGATTTTCACATATGTAGTGAGATAGTATGGATTAAACGCATTAATAGCAAGGTCGATATTGTAACCCGTAGCGCTTGCAACTCGGTCAAAAAGGTTAAAAAATTTGCAAAATGAGGTGGCTTTGTTTATTTTGAGCACTTATTTATTTTAAAGGTAATCCTCACCCCTAATGGATACTGAGATAGAACTGAAGTTTTTGGTATCAGATGCCGTTGTTCCACTGATCCCCTCGCTAATCACACAATTTGCTAAAACGGTTATTAATAAACCTTCACGTAGTTTGCAAAATGCTTATTACGATACCCCAAGCAGAGAGCTGAGAGCCCTTGATATAGGTTTTAGAACCCGCTGTGCCGACAATAAATGCGAACAAACAATAAAGCTTGCAGGCGAAGTTGTTGGTGGATTACACCAACGCCCCGAATACAACTTGCCGATTGAATCAAATCGCCCTGATTTATTAGCTTTTGATAAAACTATTTGGCCTCATGGTATGCAAGTAAATGCTATTAGCGATAATTTATATCCTATTTTTAGCACTAACTTTATTCGCCGCACTTGGTTAATAGAAACCCCAAATGGCGCAAAAATTGAAGTGGTGCTAGATAAAGGCGAAATAGCAGCATCAGGTAAGGTTGATATTATTAGCGAGCTCGAAATAGAGCTTGTTGAGGGCAACAGAGACGAGCTATTTGCGTTGGCAGATAAACTTGTTAGTCAAAACTGTATTCGCTTAGGGTTATACTCAAAAGCAGCGCGTGGCTATCGCCTAGCTGATGAATCACCGCTTAAACCAAGTAAGTCTATTGGGTTTGTAAAATTAAAAAAACAAGCAACTCAAGAGCACGCACTAATAGAAGCTATGAACTTTGGCATTCGCTTTGTGCAAAAGCATGAGCAGTGCTACTTTGACAAGCCAAGTTTAAAAACGCTTAAACGCGTGACTGACGGTATTAGCTTAATTAGGCACAACTTTTGGTTATTTGATGATATTGTCAGTAAAGAGAGTACAGAACAGCTAAGAACTGAATTAAAGTGGCTCTTAAGTGAATTAGCGTGGGTTGAAAATGCAATCCAGTTAAAAACTTATACATCTAAGCGCCATGCATTTTATAAAAAAATAAATGCAGCGCCCGCATTAGCCCAGGTTATTAATGATTTGAAAGAACTGCAGCCAAGCATTGATGATATTAATGCGTTATTTCAAAGTGCACGTTACAACCGTTTATTGCTTTCGCTCACTACTTGGTTGGTTGAAAAACAGTGGCGTAGATTTTGGGGGCAAACCCAATTGCAGGCAGCAGAGCAGCCGGTTGCTAAAATTGCTAAGCGTTTATTTAACAAAGATTGGCAAAATTTAGATAAGCTACTCCCTAAAGAACAAACATTGACAGTAAAAGATTATTTAAGCTTACGTACCCAACTAGAGAACAGTTTATTAAGCGGAAATTGCTTAGGGTCGTTGTTTGATAAAGAAGCGCGTTTAGAGTTTAGACTACCTTGGTTAGATATTTCTCATGGTATGTACGAGCTCAGCACGCTTGAGTATTTAAAGCAACTTTGCGGCGGGCAAGAAGACGAACAATTGGCTAAGATCCACCAGTGGCTTGATCAAAAGTCAGATTATTTAGTCAGTGCAATGGAGCAAAGCCGTTTAGCGTCTTTTGATATAGAACCCTACTGGCAATAAATTAGGGGGCAGGTGTTTATGCACCTGCTCTAATTTTTATCGTCCCTTTCATTACAGTACCTCAGTTAACGATCCTCTTAATTTCTACACAATAAAAATGGTGCGTTAATCACTCGTTAACTATGCTTAGAGTCATCGGCCCTAAAGAGTAAAACGAAGATGAAGTATAGTATTGTGTTGCTATTTTTATTCACAAGTGTGGGTATATGTGCTCAAACCTTTACTTTTGGAGTCGTTCCGCAATATGAGCCTCAAAAACTCACTGCAATATGGCAGCCTTTTCTTAATAAAATAACCGAAAAAACAGGTGTGCAGTTTAAGCTTGTTACCGTGGAGTCTATTCCCGTTTTTGAACAAGGTTTTGCACAGGGTGATTATGACTTTGCTTATATGAACCCATGGCATAGTGTAATTGCTTTTGATAAACAAGGTTACCAACCTCTAGTTAAAGATGCTGCTCGCTATCTACAGGGTATATTAGTCGTTAACAAAAACAGTAAAATTGAGTCGGTTGAGCAACTCAAAGATGCTGAAATTGCTTTTCCTGCTCCTAACGCATTAGGGGCTTCTCTTTTGATGCGTGCCGAGCTTGCTTTGTTGTACGGCTTAACAATAAAGCCTATATATGTTCAAACTCATTCATCTGTATATTTAAATGTAGCGCTAAATGTAGCACCTGCCGGCGGCGGGGTGTTGGGCACATTAAAGCAACAGCCGCAAAACTTACAAAACAAGCTAAAAGTTATTTATAAAACTCGAAAGGTTAGTCGTCATCCCATTGTGGCCCATCCTTATGTAAGCCAGCATATCCAAGCAAAAGTTCAGCAAGCGATTATTGAAATAGGCAGCGATCCTAAGCAAAAATATTTACTGGCGGGAATTCCTATAATTGAACCTAGTAAAGCAAGTATTAAAGATTATCAACAGTTAACACAATGGGGACTACGTTCGTTTTATGTTGAAAATTAATTGGTGGCGTAGTTTAAGGTTTCAAAGCTTGTTAGCGGTAATGGCATTTGGCTTGCTGTTAATTTTTTTATTTATTTTTTATGCCTTGCCAGAGCAGGCTCGGTGGGTAAACGACGGGCTTTCTAATGCTGCACAGCGCTCTTTACAGCAATTATCTACATCAATAAAAACGCCTCTGTTAACTCGTCAATACGCACAACTGTATGAGCAATTAGATACACAACTTGATACAAATCCTAGCTGGATAGCCATTCGAGTCGTAGACTCATCTACAAGCAATCAATTATACCCTCTTGATGAGTGGCAGCCGTCAATCGTCAATGGCAATGTGATATTAAAAGAACAGATTAGTTTTTTAGATAACCCTTTGGCCGAGATAACCTTGGTTGCTAATTTTGACCAAGAGATCAAGGAGGCGTCAAAGCTACACTATACACTTATATATATTCAGTTTTTTATACTTGTAGTTTTTTTTATCGGCTTAGCTTGGCTAGTTGATTACAGAATCACGAGTCCTTTACGCGCGCTAGAAAGCGCTTTTTCTAAATTAGCGAAGGAAGAATTTGATTGTCAGGTCAGCGTACTGCAAAAAAACGAGATTGGCAGTGTTATAAATTCTTTTAATCGAATGGCTAGTGAGGTTGCGAGTAATCATCAAAAAGTAAATGCCCTAAGAATTCAAGCTGAGTCGGCCAGCAAAGCCAAATCTGACTTTATGGCGAGTATGAGCCATGAGCTAAGAACGCCCTTAAATGCTATTTTGGGCTTAGCTCAGCTGTATCAGTACGACAGTAAAGCAAACGAAAAACACAAAGAAAACGCACATAGTATTTACCAAGCAGGTGAGCACTTACTTTTATTGATTAACGATGTGTTAGATTTAACCGCTATCGAGTCGGGGAATATGCAGTTTAATTTTGAATACGCCCCCGCAAAAGACATACTGCAAAATGGCATTGAAATGGTGAGTGAGCTTGCTAGAGTTGAGCTTGTAACAATTAAAATCCATAATATTGATTCGCTTGAAGGGGTTTATTTATATGTTGATGGACGACGTTTCAAGCAGGTGTTACTTAACTTACTCTCCAACGCGATAAAATATAACACAGTGAGAGGAAGGATAGATATCTACTGTGAGGTTGTTGAGGGCAATCGCTGTAAAATTGAGATTAAAGATACTGGGTGCGGTTTTTCAGAGGATGATATTGTAAGGCTTTTCAAACCTTTCGATAGACTCGGAGCAGAGACCAGCAAAACGCATGGTACGGGCATTGGTCTAGTTATAACCAAAGAACTAGTAGAGCGAATGCAAGGAGAGCTAAAAGTAAAAAGCAAAATTAATGAGGGGTCGTGCTTTACTATTCAATTCAATAGCTTTCAACAAAGCGCTATAGCGACTATTCAAGCTGATAGAGCGTCAAGTCATACCTGTACAGTGCCAAAAGACTCAACCACAGGAAAAGTGCCTGTGTTGAATGTGCTAGTCGCAGAAGATCAACTAACCAATCAGCAGGTTTTAAAGCAGCAACTGACTATGCTCGGTGTTAACTCTATATTTGTTAACAACGGTGAGCAGGCGTGGCAGCTGTTGCAAGAGCAGTGTTTTGATATGTTACTTACCGATATTCAAATGCCATTGTTAAATGGCCTAGAGTTGGCTAAAAAGATACGTACACAGCCTCAGTTCAATGAGCTTATTATTATTGCTGTAACCGCCAATATCATGAAAAAAAACATACAAGATTGTTATAGCGCAGGGATGAATGGATTTTTAACAAAACCGGTAGAGCTTGAAAGTCTAAAAGCAACGTTGATAAAGCACACACAAGGTTTTGTTGATACGCATACTCAGCCAGTAAAAACACCAGAGCAGCCAGATGCAAAATACGGCCAACTAGATATGCCGTTGTTGTTTTCGATGCTAGGAAAAGACCCTAACGTACACTGTTTAGTTTTTCAAGCGTTTTTACACACGGCTCATGAACAAGTTAAATTAATTGAAGCATATACACATAGTTTAAATTACGCTGATTTATCTTTTCAGGCGCATGGTTTAAAGTCATCGGCTAAATCGGTTGCAGCGTTAAAGTTAAGTGACATTTGCCAACAAATAGAAAACTTAGCAGCAAAAAATAAGATAGATGACACCTTATTACCTAAATTACAAACGGGGTTTAATGAGGTGGTTACACAGTTAAAAGCTTACTGTAATGAGCATGAGGCATCCTCTTAATGCCTCATGTAATAGGGCTTTTTAATTAGTATTTAGCGGCTTGCCCTTTAGCGGGTAAAGAACTCAAAATAAAGTCGCGTAAGTCGTTATTAGAAAGCTTAAGGTCTTCATGGCGTAGATACATCATATGGCCGCTGCGATACCCTTTAAAGCTTAACCTATCTTTCATTTTTCCACTTGGGTCAAGCTGCCATAACGTATATTTGGCATCAAAGTAATTGGTTGCGCCATCAAAATAGCCCGCTTGAACCATCACATTTAAATATGGGTTTTGTGCCATCGCTAAACGTAAGCTTTCGCCGGTATTATTGTTAGTACGATCCCATGGGTGAACATTGCCAAATAAGTTGTATTTAATATCGGTTTTGTAATTAAGCTCTTCACGCAGGTAATAGTTAATTGCAGGCGTAAACGAATGCAGCCACGAGGTAAGCTCAGCCCAGTAGTCAGGTGATTCACCAGCATCGCGTTTATCAATACCTAAGTAGCGCGAATCTAAGCGCCCGACAGTTTGTCCGCGTTCACGTAAAAGCTCCTTCCAAAAAAATCGGGTGGGTATGTCTAAATTGTTTTGCGCTACAAACTGCTCTGACAGCCCAGCATATTCTGCCATTTTCTTTATTATTCGGCGTTTATTATCAGCGTCAATAAAACCACCTTTAGCAAGGGCAGGAATAAGCTCATTAATGGTAAATTGCTCTACCTCTGGTAATAATTCATTGAGGTCTTTTGCTTGTAAGTTTTTATTCAGAGCGTTGTGATACCACGCAGTTGCAGCAAAATACGGTAAGCGATTAGCCGCTTTTATAGGGCCGTCGCGTTTTATGCCAATATCGGTTGGCGAGACTAATACCACCCCATTTATGTACATCCACTGACTGTTTTGAAGCTCATGAGCAAGGCCAGATACACGAGTAGTACCGTAGCTTTCACCTATTAAAAACTTAGGTGAGCGCCAGCGCTCGTTACGGTTAACAAAAGTATTTAGCCATTCTGCTAAGTATTTAATGTCGGCATTAACACCAAAAAAGTGCTTCTTTTGCTGCTCTTTAGACAGGATTTCACCTTTAGCGTTTTCTACAACGCGTGAATAACCTGTATTTACCGGGTTAACATACACAATATCTGCTACATCTAAAACTGAGTAGGGGTTGTCTTTTACACCATAGGGCTGAATAGGGTAGCCTTCGTCATCAATTTTTAATACACGAGGGCCTGTATAGGCTAAATGCATCCAAACCGACGCAGAGCCGGGCCCACCATTAAACGATATTAGTAAGGGACGAGCTGCGGTGTTATCGACTTTATCACGCGTGTAATAAGTATATTGCAAGGTAGCAATAGCATCACCATCATCATTCCATACCGGCTGTGTGCCTGTTTTAACCGTGTAGTTAAAGCGTTCCCCATTTATTTTAGCTTTATGCTGAGTGATTACATGGCTATCAATGTCTATTTTTCGCTGATTCTCTGCTGTGACAGTGCCGCTAAGCAAGACAATAGCAACTGCAAAGGTGTAACGAGTAAAATGTGCAAGCTTCATGGTTGTTCCTTATTTTTGTTTAGATGTTATTAAAAATAAAAAACATACAAATAACAAAAGTATTGAGATTAATGGTCGATAATATTGGTTAAGCCTTAGCTTATTAATAGCGTTTATAACTAATTAGCCTCAATTTCCCTCAAGAATGTTTAGGTTAGTTAAAAATTCAAGTATATTTGTGCTTGTGTATTCAAATTAAATACACGCAATTGCGCCTAGAACAATGGACCTGGCCTACTAATTGGCTACATAAACAAAACTTTATTGGATGTTTCAAAGCTTGTCGCTTTTATACGAGTTTAAGTATTTAAAATTACATAATTAAAGAGAAGTTTATGCAAAGAGTATTAGTGGTTGAAGACAGCAAAGTAGTGCAGCAGGTGCTACGCCACTTAGCGGCTCAGTATTTAGATGTTGCTGTCGATTTTGCCTGGTCATTAAATGAATGCCAGGACTATATTGAAAAATATAAATACTCGCTGGCTTTAGTTGATTTAACCCTGCCTGATGCACCTAATGGCGAGGTCGCTAAATTCACACTTTCACACGCTATTCCTACCGTGGTACTTACCTCAAAAATTGATGAATATAAGCGCCAGCAAATGCTAGAGCTCGGAGTTATTGACTACGTAATAAAAGACAACCGCGATTCATACCATTACGCTATCAAATTAGTGGCTCAGCTTTTGAGAAATCAAGGCTGTAAAGCACTGGTTGCAGATGATTCTGTGTTAAGCCGTTCTTTAATGAAACAAATGCTAGAAAAGCAATTATTTGACGTAACCGATGCCCAAGATGGCCAGCAAGCGCTAGAGATTATAAAAAATAATCCTGAAATAAAATTATTGATGACTGACTATGCAATGCCATTAATGGATGGCTTTGAATTGGTTAAAGCGGTGCGTAACTTTAGAGGGCGTGAGGACTTAGCCATTATTGGGCTTTCTGGAGCTGGTAAGCACGGTTTGTCGGCTCGGTTTATTAAATATGGTGCTAACGACTTTTTAACAAAGCCATTTATGAATGAAGAGTTTCATTGTCGTGTCATGCAAACAATGGAGCAGTTGTCACTGATTGCGGATATTAAAGAAAGTGCTTACAGAGACTATTTAACGGGGATGTATAACCGCCGTTATTTTTACCAATATGCAGAGCAACTATTAAAAAAACAACAGCAAAATACGCTTGCATTACTCGATATAGATTTCTTTAAAAACATTAATGACACCTTAGGCCACGAAGCGGGCGATCAGGCACTAAAGCAGGTAGCCACATTAATTAAAACGACGTTTTCTAAGTTTACTGTTGCGCGGGTGGGCGGCGAAGAGTTTGCGATTATATTAGATGATATAGATACGGCGCGTGGGCGAGAGTACTTAGAAGGCTTTAGAAAAAAACTCGCTAAACATAAATTTTTAATCGATGAAAAACCGTTTGCTATCACCATAAGTATTGGTGTTGCTGATTTTCAAAACACTAATTTAACACAAGCTATGCGCATCGCTGATGCTGCCCTTTACGAAGCCAAAAACAATGGCCGAAACTGTGTTGTATAAATATAAAAAATAATACTA
>NZ_CAWUKC010000059.1:0-25055 GCF_963922945.1 uncultured Pseudoalteromonas sp.
TGCTCATCGCTCAGTGGCACGTACGGTAATCTAAATACGGGGTTTACCGCGCCTGTCATCATCATTGCGGTGTTTATTGCAATCGGGTTTGGCTCGCAGAATAGCCAGTTCATTAAAGGTTGTAATGAGGTATTTAACGCATCGTTTTTGGTATCCATTAACTGGCGGAACAACCCAGGAATAAGATTAGATGTCACCGATATAACACCGTGTGCTTTGTGGACATGGCGTGCATCGTGTGCTTCGTCATCGTTACCTGACCAACACGCAATACCTTGCTGTTCGTAATGGGCAATGCGCTCGTTACCACCACATTCTTTTACGCCAATCAAATTAGGGTGTTTTGCTAATGGCTCAATAATATCAGGGGTCAAATCTTGCCCTGTGCGCCCTGCTACGTTGTAAATAAACGCAGGGCCAATATCAAGTACTCGTTTAAAGTGCTCTTTAACACCGGCAATAGAGGTACGGCCATAATATGGGTTAATTTGCAGCGCAGCATGCATACCGCTCGCAAAGCCATATTTAGTGGCTTTAATCGCTTCGCGGGTATTATTGCTACCCGTATTTCCTACAATTAACAGCTTATCGCCATATTTATTTGCACTGTGCGCAATAAGCATTAAATGCTCTTCCCAGTTCATTAACTGGCCTTCGCCGGTTGTACCACCAACCACAATGCCATCTACACCCGCTGCGATTTGTATTTCAACAAGTTCATCGTATTTAGCCAGGTCTATATCGCCATTGGCTAGGTATGGGGTTTTAATAGCGGTAATTAAGCTTGCTTGTTTAATTTGTTCTAGGGTGCGCATAAAAATTCATTATTTATAAAACTTGCGCTATTTGTAACATACTTGCACGCATTTTTGCAGGCCTAAGCGAATAATAAACCTAAAATGGCTTGTATTATTTAGTTTGATAATACAAAATACAAATACTGTACATTTAAACAGTATTTGTATTTTTAACTTTAAGCGAGCCATTATGCGTTTATCTAACTACTTAGCTACTCATTTTTACAATACCGATGAGCTTTGCCATGCTTTAAATATTGATGCCGAGCAACTAGATACATGGCAGCTGCAAAGTATTTTTCCTAAGCCCAGTTATTGTATAAAAAGCCAACTAAGTTGCAGCTCATACTCTGGTTTGTATGAATGCGAAGAGTACGATGACTATTACCCGCGCGGCTGTGTAAACTGGGGGCAAGGGCTTTTAAAACAAAAAATTGAATCATCGAGTAATGCATTTAATTACTTTGCTCAGCAATACACGGCAAGCCTTAATAAACTAGCACAACAAGGGTTTATTTTTAATGAAGAGCTATTTGGCTGCGAAATAGACGAGCACCTTCAGCAAGTGTGGCAGCAGTTTTTATGCAGCAAATACGGTGTACTAACGCAAAATGGTTTAATTGACGAGATAGTATGTGTGGATATAGGCCGCCTATTGGTAGACGATATTACTGAATTGCGCACTAAAGTAAGCTTGAATCAAGATGAGCGAACACAACTGCACCCCGTTATAAAACTATTAAACAAAGCGCTAGGCCACGGTGCCGAGCATGAAAAACAGCAGACCCTACGTACGCGTTATATAGATGCACTGATTTTAAAGTACGATTTATCAATTAAATAAATATAGGTCAGGCATTAATGTAAATTCACTATATTCATTTAATGGCGATGCATCGTTACATCGCCACGATACGAGTTAAATTGCCCTGCACAAGATTACTTTTTCTAGCCAATAGTATTGAACACTTCAATATTACTATTTGTTACTAGCCCGGTCACTTGAGTGCCAAAAACTTTGAAGTGTGGCTCATCTTTATGCGCTTCAAAATGCTCATCAGATGCCCATTGCTCACTGACTAAATAAGTCGTTTGGTCATCATCACTTTTGACCGATAACTCGTAACGCAGGCAACCCACTTCTTGACGTGAGTACTTTTGTAGGTTTTCAAGCGCGGTGAGTACGACATCTGCGTCAATATTGTTGCTCGTAATGGTAGCAATTACCGTTAACATACGAAGTCCTTATTAAAATAAAGGTGCAGCACAGCTACACCTCTGTAGGTTTTATATAGTCAATTATTCATCCCACTGTGGGGCAAAATCAGGCGTTGCTTGGCGGTCGCCGCAATCAAGTCCGTCAATACGGGCAATATCTTCAGCGTCTAACTTAACGTGGTCGTTAAAGTTATCTTCTAAGTTTTTACGCTTAGTTGATGATGGGATGGTAGTCATGCCGTTGGCATTAATCCATGCAATAACCACTTGCGCTGGTGATGCTTCATGCTTTTTAGCAATATCAATAATGGTTTCGTCTTTGAGTACTTTACCTACTACAAATGGCATATACGCTGTAACATGAATGTCGTGCTGATCACAAAAAGCGCGTAGTTTTGTATTGGTTAAATAAGGATGCACTTCAACTTGGTTAGTAAATATTTCTCGCGAATCCAGTGTTTGCATTGCTTCGTTTAGGTTGGCAATAGTAAAGTTAGAAACACCAATGTGCTTTGTTAAACCAAGCTGTTTAGCTTTTAAAAGCTCCGTTAAATACTCACTCATAGGCTCATCATTTGAAGGCGCCGGCCAATGAATAAGTAATAAATCAACAGAGTCTACTTGTAACTTTTCTAGTGACTTTTCAACGCTGGCAATAAAGTCAGTTTTGTTAAGCTTGTTGTTCCACACTTTGGTGGTTAAAAATATTTCGCTGCGCGGAATGTTGCTGTCTTTTATGGCTTGGCCTACTTGCTCTTCGTTACCATAAATTTGTGCTGTATCGATATGACGAAATCCTACATCTAACGCCATTTTTACTGAGTTGTAGGCGGTATCGCCTTCTAAACGAAATGTTCCCATGCCTAAATCTGGCATTTCAATTACACGTTGTGTCATGGCTCTGTCCTTATAAAATAATCGGTTAAAAATACAAACTGCTTAAGTTTTTCGAAATACACCTTTTACTTCTGTGTCGTCATTTAAAATTAATGACCTCAATACAGGTAATGAGGCCATTAATTTGAGTTTCAACCTTAGCAAAAAGATGGTTTACGCTGGCTGAACTTCTCGCTTATCTAACATGCCACTGTAGCGGGTTGCCAGTAATGCCAGTACCGATATTATTGCACCTATCCAAGCTGTATCTTGAAGTGACATACCCTCTACTACACTGCCACCAATAATTGAGCCTAGAGCTATACCAATATTAAACGCTGCTATGTTTAATCCCGATGCGACATCTACCGCATTAGGGGTATGCTTTTGCGCTTGCTTAACAACATAGAGCTGTAAGCCCGGTACGTTACCAAACGCAAATGCACCCCATACTAAAATAGTCAGTACGGCTGCAACTTTTGATTCCATCGTAAAGGTAAATGCCAATAAAATAATTGTTAACGCGCTAAATATAATACTCAATGCGCTAATTGGGCCGCGTTTATCTGCCAGTTTACCGCCCCAAATATTACCAATAGCGACAGATACACCATACACAAGCATAATTAAACCAATCGCTGAAGGAGCAAAACCTGTTTGCTTCTCTAGAATAGGTGCTAAGTAAGTAAACGCAGTAAACGTGCCGCCATAACCTAAAATTGTCATTAAATACACAAGTAGTAAGCGAGGTTTTACAATAACCTGAAGCTGCTCTTTAAACGTAGCAGGAATAGACTGCTTTAAATTTTTTGGCACTAAAATAGCGCTACCAATTAACGCAATTAAACCCAGTAGCGACACCACTAAAAACGTTGCACGCCAGCCAAAGTGTTGACCAATCCATGTCCCTAGCGGCACACCCGTTACTAGTGCAACAGTCAGCCCGGTAAACATAATAGCAATAGCACTGGCTTCTTTATCTTTACTCACTAAGCTTGTAGCAATCATAGAGCCAATTGAGAAAAACACACCGTGAGCCAGGCCTGTTAGTATGCGAGCTAATATTAATGTTTCGTAGCTCGGTGCTTGCCATGCAAGTAAGTTACCTAACACAAATAAACCCATTAAGCTTATAAGTACTATTTTACGGTTCCAACGCCCGGTTAGCGCAGTCAGTACCGGTGCACCAATGGCAACCCCAACTGCATATAAACTAACTAGCAAACCCGCTGACGGTAGGCTTACGCCTAAATCGTTTGCAATAGTAGGCACTAATCCCACTATTACGAACTCGGTTGTTCCTATTGCAAATGCGCTTAAGGTGAGCGCCCACAAAGCCAATGGCATAATTAAGTCCTCATTATTAGTTAAGGCTTACAGTTTGACTAAAAATGTGTTTGCAAAAAATAGCATTAGTGACAAAATACTTTTGTAATTAATGCAAAAGTAAGGTGCTAACGTATGGCTCAGCATGCAAAAACCGAAGACTTAGAAATGTTTTTAACCGTAGTAGATAGCGGCAGTTTTTCAGCAGCAGCTAATTTGCTTGATCAGCAAGTAGCAAAAGTGTCGCGGGCCGTGTCTCGCCTTGAAAACACGTTACAATGTACATTACTAAACAGGACCACTCGCCGATTAGAGCTAACCGAAGAGGGCCATACCTTTATTAAATATGCTCGCGATGGCTTAAACACTTTACAAACCGGCGAAGAAGCAATAAAGCTTTTAAAACAAGCTCCTAGTGGGAAGTTACGTATCGATGCAGCCAGCCCCTTTGTACTGCACCAGTTGGTACCTTTAATTGCTGAATTTAATACGCAATACCCGCACATCACGCTTGATATAACCTCCCACGACAGCATTATTGACCTGCTCGAACATAAAACCGACTTAGCAATTCGTATAGGTGAATTAAAAGACTCTAACCTACATGCAAAAAAGCTCGGCTTAAGTAAATTGCATTTAGTTGCAAGCCCTAGTTACCTTAAAAATAAACCGACTATTTCGCACTCCAGCGACTTAACCCAGCATAAACTTATTGGTTTTACCGACTCTCCTAAACTCAATAATTGGCCGCTAAAATCACCCGTAGCTTTAAATTTTGCTTTAACCGCTAGTAGCGGCGAAACTGTACGCCAGCTTTGCCTGGCAAACCAAGGGGTTGCGCTACTTTCGCACTTTATGATTGGTGATGATTTAAAATCAGGCAAGCTAATAGAAGTCCTGCCAGGGTGTATAAGCACACCAAACAACCGCGAAATTGTGCAAGCGGTGTATTACAAAAACAGTGCTGTATCGTCGCGTATAATGGCTTTTTTAGACTTTATAAAACCACTGCTTAGATTATAAATGACGTTTTTAAGCCCAAAGGCAGTATAACTAACACCCTAAATAAAAAGGAATAAAATGGACTCGTTAACGCAAGTAGTTTTAGGTAGCGCAGTAGGTTACGCTGTATTAGGTAATAAAATCGGCCGAAAAGCCGCTTTATGGGGTGCTGCTTTAGGAACTTTACCCGACTTAGATGTGTTTATTCCTTATGGCGGGCCAGTAGAAGCATTTACTTATCATCGTAGTTTTAGCCATTCGTTAATTGTGCATTTATTAATTAGCCCCCTTATTGTTTGGCTTATTTTAAAAATACACGCCGGTATGCAAGTCCATAAAGCGCGCTGGTTTTGGCTGGTATTTTTGTGTTTATCGACCCATGCATTACTTGATAGCTTTACGGTATATGGTACGCAATTACTGTGGCCTCTTAGCGACTATCCTTTTGCTATTTCAAACATGTTTATAGTCGACCCGCTCTATACAGTGCCCTTACTATTTGGTGCAGCTTGTACATTACTACCAAAAATAACAGCTACGCGCGCATATAAAATAAATACCACAATGCTTACACTAAGTAGTGTGTATTTATGTAGCTCA
This sequence comes from uncultured Pseudoalteromonas sp., assembly GCF_963922945.1. GTDB lineage: Bacteria > Pseudomonadota > Gammaproteobacteria > Enterobacterales > Alteromonadaceae > Pseudoalteromonas. The sequence goes on from NZ_CAWUKC010000059.1 coordinate 5,820, forward strand.
CTCATTTTAAAAGCAATTATTGACAATAAAGTATCGACAGCATTATCTGATAAGCAAATACACGCTAACAATTTTATCTCCACCCCTGCACCGCTTACTACGCTGCTTTGGCGAATAGTCATTATGTCTGATGGGCTATATTATGTTGGATATGCATCGGTATTTGATGAGCCAAACGAAGTAACATTCAATGCCTATAACACTGACCCCTTATTAATAAACGAGATAAGTAATGAGTGGGGAGTTAAACGCTTACAGTGGTTCACAAAAGGCTTTTACAATATACGCCAGCAGCAAAATAAAGTAATACTCTCTGATTTAAGAATGGGCATGGAGTGTTATTACGTATTCAACTTTGTTGTTGGAGAAAAAACCGACTCAGGTGTGAGTGTGGGTGACTATGAAAAAATAAGCCAGCGCGCTAACTTAAGCAGTATAAGTAAAATATGGGATAGGATCTGGAATCCAGATGTTAACCTTGCATCACCCCTTGCAAACAACGGCTGTATTAAAGGCATGTGACTACAAATAACACTGCATTTTATAATTAAGGGCAGTTAAGTGAAATTGCTAACCTGCCCTTTAATATTAATTTTGATGTTCGTATTGCCCTCTATAAACCTCAAAAACTTTTAACACCGTATGCTGTTCTTTATTAAGATTATCAAACCAATCATCAAATAATTCATCATTATCTTGCTCGCTCAGTGCCATATATTGGGCTAGTAATTCAATAATATCGTTATGCGTACAGTCTATTGGATTAATTTGCTCGGATAAGGCTGTGTGATCGCGCTCTCTAAGGGTTTCCATGACCCCTTGGTCTATTTGCTCTTGTTGTGCTGCGTCGCTCATAGCTTACCTCTAAACCATAAAATTTATTGTTAACTTTTTTATATAGTTATAACAGCCTAAAAACGAATAGCCAGTATTTTTGGTTTAAGTGGTTATTTTTTGAATTGTTTGCACAATTACCCAGCAAAAAACCATGCAAATGAGAGTAAAAATCATTTGCACAAACGCCGTAAACACGATACCCTATTGCGATATTATCACATAACAACTTAGAGCTATTATGAAACCAAATATTCATCCTGATTACAACGTGGTTGCTTTTCACGATACCGCTGCCGATAGCTACTTTATTATTGGCTCTACTATAAAAACTGATCGCACTATTGAACTTGAAGGGAAAACGTATCCGTATGTCCCTATTGATATATCTAGCGACTCACACCCATTTTATACCGGTAAGCAAAAAACAGTGGCTAGTGACGGGCGTGTGGCACAGTTTAACCGTCGCTTCAAAAACTTATCAACCTCTAAAAAGGGGTAGACATGAAAGTTTTAAGCTCACTTAAAAGCGCTAAGCAACGACCTGGATGTCAAATAGTGAAGCGAAAAGGACGTGTTTTTGTAATATGTAAAGACAATCCACGTTTTAAAGCAGTACAAGGTATGAAGAAGAAGTAACGCTAATTCCGTGAAATATACGGGTAAACTATTTTAGGTTTACCCGTATTTTTTTATTTAACAACCACTGAAAACTCAGGCTGAGCTTGAATGACTTTTTTGACTGTGCACGTATTAACGGCAGCAATAAGTGCTTTTTTATATTTTTGAGGAAAGCCATCGGGTAAATTAATTTCGATAGAAAATAATTTTTTACCTTCTTCATCTACGTTTTCATTATTTTGCGTAAGTGTCATCCCCTGCGTAGAGATATCGCGTTGCTCACAAAATTTACGTGCGTAAAACCCAGCACATAGCACCATGCTTACTAAAAAGTAGTCAAACGGTTCAGGGTGTTCAGCACCGCCACCCGCATTAATACTTTGATCGCTGATGACTTCAAGATCACCAAATTTTGCACTTTGCTTTTGCCCTTCTAACAATGAGACTGAAATTTCCATTACTACTCCTTAATTACCAAATAATAAGTCAAAAAAGCCCGGTGGTTCATGCAACTTATGATACTCTTTGCGTAAATCATCTATATTTTTAAGGGCTGGTTTTGCTGCATCAAGCCCGCGCTCATTCGCTAATTTTTTAGCTAACTTTGCTTGCGCAATCACTTTATCTAGCCCTTTTAGCGACATTTTTGCTTCTTTATGAAAGGTCGCTTTTTTACTGTTTTCAACCAAGGCAATAAATTTATCGATGGCTTTGTTAAAGTCATCAAGACTAACTGCTTGCACCGTATTTTTATAGGCAAGGCCCGTATTTTTCATATTAACTTCGAGATCAACTTTTTGCTCTGAAAAAGCAGCCGTACTATATAAAACAGCAACAACTAAAACTAAAAACTTCATGGTAAAACCTATCTATAACAAACGGTATAAGTGTACCAAGTTTACGTAGCAAAGTAACTGAGGGAGTAATTGAAGATAGGTATCTGTAAAGGGGCTTTACAATAAACAAGTAAGTAACAAGCCCCAAAGAAATGTAACTAAAAGGTAAATATTGATAATACACCTTAGAAAAAACACCACATAAAAGGGACAATAAAGATCAACTCCACCGAATAGAAACTCAAAAATATCAATACAAACGCAGGAATTACCTATATTAAATACATTTCAAAACAGTATAAACAATTTAAATTAAAAGAATAATCTCATTTTAAAACAATGGTTAAGCTTGTTTTTTTCATTTAATTAACATTGCATTTGAACACGTTTTATTGTGATTTCAGCGAAAAATAGTTGTTCCCATATATATCCATGTTAATTGTTAATGTGCAATGTAAATAATAAATAAACAGCTCGTAGTAATAAAACACATTGCACAAGAGCTGTACTTAAAATCACAAGTAATCATCTAGGGAATTTCAATGAAAACGTTCAATGTAGTCTCTCACAGTATTAAAGCTGCACTTTGTCTCTCAACTGCAGGTTTAGCATTTTCATCATTAGCGGCAGAAGAGGATGAAAAAAAATTAGAAAGAATAGAAGTAACAGGTTCTAAAATCAGCCGTGTAGGCGCAATAGCCCCTGCCCCTGTTACTGTTATTTCTGGCGAAGAACTTATTAACACCGGTGCAGTGAATATTGGTGAAGCCTTAAACAAATTACCAGCGTTAGGTAATACATACTCACTTGCAAACTCAGGCAGGTTCATTGGTACTGCCGGTTTAAATATTCTTGATTTACGCAATATGGGTACAGACCGTACCTTAGTACTTGTTAATGGTAAGCGCCATGTTTCAAGTTCTGCGGGCTCTCAATCAGTCGATACAAATACTATTCCAAGTGTATGGGTTGAGCGCGTTGAAATAGTTACCGGTGGTGCATCGGCCGTTTATGGTGCGGATGCGGTAACGGGCGTAGTTAACTTTATCTTAAAAGACAACATTGAAGGCTTAAACTTAAGTGTGACTAAAGGGGTTTCTGACCTAAGTGATTATAACAACGAAAAAGCCACTTTTTCATATGGTAAAAACTTTGATAATGGCCGCGGTAACGCAGCATTTGCAGTTGAATACTCTGGTCAAGACTCATTAAACGCACTTGATCACCCGTGGACAGACGGCTCTTACTCAAGTTTACGCAACCAAGCACAAACTGATGCTAATAAAGATGACCCAAACTTTCCTGATAAAATTTACACACCAAATGCAGGCTACTATGCAATTAATAACGCAGGCGTATTTAGCGTAGGTAACGGCTATGTAAATACGTTTAATCCAGACGGAACACAGCGTGATATTTATGTTGGTAACAATGTTGATGGGTTACTTTGTGCTGATTGTGACTCATTTAACCTTGCACAATTTAATGAAATACAACCTGAATTTGAAAGGTACAATGTTAATTTCAAAGTCAACTATGACGTAACAGAAGACTTAAATGCTTATTTTGAAGCAAAATACGTTAACAGTGAAGGTGAAAGCATTGGTCAACCTGCATTCTTCTTTGGCGACCCTAGAAATACAATCAGTATAGATAACCCATACTTAGATGACAGCGTTAGAACATTAATGGAAGAGGCCAATGATGGTGAAGGCGTCGACTCGATTAATATTTTACGTATGATGACTGATTTAGGTCGTCGTATCGAGAACAACACTCGTGAAACCACACGATTTGTTGCGGGTTTAAAAGGAACAGTTTTAGAAGATTGGGATCTAGATGCTTCAGTGGTTCGTGGTAAGACTGAGCTTGAGCGTGTAAATGGCGCTAATATGATTTTAGATAACTATTCTTACGCGCTTGATGCAATTGAAGATGACGAAGGCAACATTGTATGTCGCAGTGAAACTGCACGTGCTGATGGCTGTGTACCTGTAAACATTATGGGTTTTGGCGCACCTAGCCAAGAAGCCATTGATTATATCAATACCGTATCGACAGGTACTTCTGAAATTACACAAACGGTGGTATCAGCTTCACTGGCGAATGGTGCTATTTTTGAGTTACCGGCAGGTTACGTTGGGATGGCATTTGGTGTTGAATACCGTAAAGAAGAAAGTGAAACAATTGAGCCTGATAATGCTGAGGGGACTTTCTTCAATGCTTTAGGTGAGGATAAGGGCGAATTTGATGTAAGTGAAGTTTTTGCCGAGGCAACTATTCCTTTAGTCTCTGATCTTCCTTTTGTTCAAGATTTAGTTCTGGATGCAGCAGTACGTTACGCAGACTACAGCACTATTGGTGATGCAACAAGCTGGAAACTTGGCTTAGATTGGACTGTTAATGACCAAGTACGCTTGCGATTAACTCAGTCAGAAGCACTAAGAGCGCCTAATATTGGTGAAATTTTTGGCGCACCTAGCCAAACTTTCTATAACGTAGATGACCCTTGTTTAGCCGATAACTTAGATGATTTACAAAATAGTGACACTCGCCGTGCTAACTGTGCTGCGCTTGGTGTACCAGTTGGCTTTGAGTCAGACTACGATTCACAAACACTTGAAGGCTTACAAAGCGGTAACCGTGATGTTAAAGGTGAAGAATCAACAAGTACAACGATAGGTTTAGTGTACCAGCCTGATTTCATTGAAAATGCAGTATTAACGGTAGATTACTGGAAAATAGAGCTAGAAGATGCGATTTCTACAATTGCATCTCAAGAAATTCTTGATCGCTGTGTTGATAGTACTTCGGGTATTTCAAATCAATACTGTGACTTAATCACACGTGATACGAACAGTGAAATTACGTTAATTCAAAACTCAGTACTGAATGTATCAGGCCAAGAAGCTTCTGGTATTGATTTTGAATTAGCTTATGATTTTGATGCTCTTGAAGGTAGCTTTAAGACCCGTTTAATTGGCACGTACTTAATTGAACGTAAAGAGTTTCCATTCCAGGATGAGCCAGAGGAGTTCATTGAGTATGCGGGTACAACTGGCGAAGCACAGTGGCAAGCTAACATAAATATAGAGTATAGCTACGAGCGTTTTTATACGTCTTTAAGCACTCGTTATATTGATGAAGTAAGCTTATACACTGAACAAGAGCTTGAAGACAACCCTAACCCAAATAGCCTAATGAGCTTTGGCACTTATATTATTTCTGATGTAACAGTAGGTTATAACTTTGATAATGGTATGGGTATAAAATTAGGCGTAGATAACGTATTTAACAGAGATCTTCCATACGGTACACGCGGTACTGGTAGTGGTAGTGCAAGTTACGATAATATTGGCCGTTTTGGCTATGTAAACCTATCATATGATTTTTAGTTTATAACCCACTCTATGAAGGCCCTTAACTGGGCCTTTTTTATTTTTTAGATGAAATTTACTCAATTTATTGTTTTTATAAACATATAACTATTTAGTTATGTTCCTTTTTAGAGGTAAATCAACGCAAACTCATTACATAAAAACAACATTTAAGCACAACTTTAAAGCAGCTATTTAATCTGCGAGAAAATAGAGTTAAGCCCCATACCTAGCACTCAAAACATAAAAGCTCGAAAAACAAACCGATAAATAAACTAGGTGTAAACAGGACTTCAAAATAGTATAAAATACAATCCTCTCCTCCTTTGTACCTAATTTTGATTAAAAAATACGAACTCTTTATTGTTGTGATAATACCAATAATAAGCAACTTTAGACAATTTAATAAAGAGTTAACGTACCAAAAAAACAAAAATCACTGCGCTTCTATTCATTGTTTCAGCATGCAATAATCGCCAGCCCTATAACAAAAGTTATAGGGCTTAGGCTAAATGCACTGTGTATTTAGCTAAAAGATAATGTATTTAATTATTATAAAATCTCCTTTGGGAAACACATGAAACGTCATAATTTACTTTCTACTAGCATAAAATGTGCATTGCTTACTGCTGCTGCAACAGCGAGTAACTCTGCACTTGCACAGGATGAGCAAGCGACAAAAATTGAACGCGTTGAAGTAACGGGTTCGCGTATTTTACGCGAAGGCGCTATTGCACCGGCACCAGTAACAGTGATAAGCGGCGAGCAGCTAGTTAATACTGGCGCTGTAAACATTGGTGAAGCGCTAAACAACTTACCAGCACTTGGCAATACTTATTCCATGGCTAACTCAGGCCGCTTTATTGGTACTGCTGGTTTAAACATTCTTGATTTACGTAATATGGGCACCGACCGTACCTTAGTACTTGTAAACGGTAAGCGTCATGTTTCTAGCTCAGCGGGCTCTCAAGCTGTTGATACAAATACTATTCCGAGCGTATGGGTTGAGCGAGTAGAAATCATTACCGGTGGTGCATCAGCTGTATACGGCGCTGATGCGGTGACAGGTGTTGTCAACTTTATTTTAAAAGACAACATAGAAGGCATGGACTTTAGTGTTACCCGCGGTTTTGCCGATTTAAATAGTTACAACAACGAAAAAGCTACATTCTCGTACGGCTCTAACTTTGATAACGACCGTGGTAATGCCGCTTTTGCTATTGAGTACTCTGGCCAAGATTCATTAAACGCACTTGACCACCCTTGGACGAGTACATCTTTTAGCAGCTTACGTAATCAAGCTCAAACAGATGCAAACAAAGATAGCGCAGACTTCCCTGATAAAATATTAACGCCTAATGCGGGCTACTACGCTATTAACAACGCGGGTGTTTACGCTCTTGAAGATGGCTATACTAATAGCTTTAATCCAGATAGCAGCGCACGTGACCTATATATTGGCAATAACGTAGATGGCCTTTCATGTGCAAATTGTGACTTTTTTAACCTAGGCCAATTTGAAGAAATTCAACCAGAGTTTGAACGCTACAACGTAAACTTTAAAGTTAACTACGATGTGACCGACGACTTGAACGTTTACTTTGATGCTAAATACGTAAACAGCCAAGGCGAAAGCATAGGTCAACCTGCTTTTTTCTTCTTTGATAGCGACAACAGCATTAAAATTGACAACCCTTACTTAGACCCAGATATTAAAGCACGTATGCAAGAAGAAGGCGTTGACTCAATCATGGTTAATCGCATGATGAGTGACCTTGGCCGCCGCGTTGAAAACAATACCCGTGAAACTACGCGTTTTGTTACAGGCTTAAAAGGGACTGTGTTTGAAGACTGGGAATTAGATACCTCTGTTGTTTACGGTCAAACAGATTTAGAGCGTGAAAACGGCGCAAACATGATTTTAGCTAACTACTTTAACGCCCTTGATGCCGTTGAAGATGCAGATGGCAATATTGTATGTAGCAGCGCTGCAGCACGCGCTGATGGCTGTGTACCTGTTAATATTATGGGTTTTGGCGCGCCTTCTCAACAAGCGATTGATTACATCAATACGGTATCAATTGGTACATCAACAATTAAGCAAACCGTGGTTTCTGGCTCACTTGCTAATGGCGCGATTTTTGAATTACCAGCAGGTTATGTAGGTGTTGCATTTGGTGCTGAGTACCGTAAAGAAGAAAGCGAAACAAAAGAGCCTGATAACGCAGAAGGTACTTTCTTTAATGCTTTAGGCGAAGACAAAGGCTCGTTTAATGTTCGCGAAGTATTTTTTGAAGCGACTATGCCTATTTTAACAGACTTACCGCTTATTCAAGACTTAGTATTTGATACCGCGGTACGTCATGCTGATTACAGTACAATTGGCGAAGCAACTAGCTGGAAACTTGGTCTTGACTGGACGGTTAACGATGAGCTACGTGTACGTGTAACACAATCTGCGGCACTTCGTGCGCCAAACATAAGTGAAGTATTTGGTGCAGCAAGCCAAACATTCTACACTGTGGACGACCCATGTCGTGCTGAAAACTTAGGTGATTTATCTAACGGTGCTATTCGCACTGCAAACTGTGCAGCGCTGGGTGTAGCGAGTGACTTTAACTCAGATTACGACTCTGCATCATTAGATGGTTTAAGCAGTGGTAACCGTGATGTTAAAGGTGAAGAGTCAACAAGTACAACGGTTGGTATTGTTTATCAACCAGAGTTTATTGAAAACGCTGTGCTTACTATAGATTACTGGGAAATTGATCTTGAAGATGCCATTGATACAATCGACGCGCAAGATATTCTTGACCGCTGTGTTGATAGCACAACCGGCATAGACAACCAATACTGTAATTTAATTACCCGTAATGCCAGTGGTGAAATTTCATTGATTCAAAACTCAGTACTAAACGTAGCTGGTCAAAAAGCGTCTGGTGTTGATTTTGAATTAGGTTACGACTTTGATGCGCTAGAAGGTAGCTTCAAAACACGTTTAGTCGGTACTTACCTTATTGAACGTAAAGATTACCCGTTCCAGGATGATCCTAGCTCATATATAGAATATGCAGGTACAACCGGTGAAGCCAAATGGCAAGCTAATCTATCAGTTAGCTATGCTATGGATAACTTTTACTCAACCGTTGAAACTCGTTTCTTAAGTGAAGTTGATTTATACACAAATGTTGAGCTTGCGAGTAACCCAAACCCAAGTAATCAAATGGCTTACGGTAAATACTTTATTACCGACATGACAGTGGGTTACAACTTTGATAATGGTTTAGGTGTTAAAGTAGGTGTTGATAATCTATTTAATCGTAAGCTTCCGTACGGTACTCGTGGTACAGGTGCAGGCTCTGCAAGTTACGATAACATAGGCCGCTTTGGCTACATTAACTTAAGCTACAGCTTATAATTAGTAACAACGTTTATTAATTAAGTTAAAGGCTCGCACTGCGAGCCTTTTTATACCAATGCGCTTAATTATGTGATCTATTTTGTAAATTGGTATTACTGCACTTTATTTAATATTACTTAACCATACACTTTGATACGGCTCAAGCTCTATGGTGAGTTGATCTTCGCTTATTGTTTTATCAGCCACTAAATCAAACCATTGCTGGGTGTTAATTAAGTTTAAATCTGCAAGGGTAAGTACGTGTGGTTTATCACTTATGTTATAAACGCAAAATATACTTTGGCGCCTATCTATACTTTGCCGCCAAAAACCAAATAACCCCCCCGCTAAATGCAGCGTAAATTGCGTGGCATTTGGATGAAATGCACTTTGTTTTTTACGAATACCTAATAGGTGCTTAATACCATTAAACACTTTGTGATGATGGCTATATTTATCACCTAAAGCCGATAATAACTTTGACTCTTGCCAGCGATGACGGTTTATAGCACGGTTATGTTGTGAGTTTTCAAAGCGTTCGTAATCGTTTGTTGTGCCAAGCAAGCTATGAATATAAAGCCCTGGGATCCCCTCAAGGGCAAACATAATAGCGTGCGCACACATAAACCGCTCCAGACCAAACTTATCTTGCCCATTGTGCGTGCCTTGCAATGCATCAAAAAGCGCTATGTTTAATTCGTACGGTGTGTGCGTACCATCGCTACTGGTACGCATTGATACACGCCCACCAAATTGCATAGATGTACTCACCAATGACGCCACTTCGCTTGGCTGTAACAAGCCCTCTATAGGCCTAAGCCCAATACCATCGTGCGAGGCAATAAAATTAAAGTATGTGGTGCCGTTTTGCGCCGGCGGCATACTCATCATCCAATGTTTAATCGCCGTGCTATCTCCACTAAGTAATGTATGCAGTAATAAAGGCGGTAAAGCAAAGTTATAAATGCTGTGCGCTTCGTTGGCATTACCAAAGTAAGATAGGTTCTCTTGGTTTGGTATATTTGTTTCGGTGATGATAACGACGTTTGGCTCAGTATGCTCTATCAGCGTACGAATAAGCCTTACGGCTTCATGGGTTTGCGGTAAATTAATACAACTGGTATTGAGCTGTTTCCATAAAAATGCAACCGCGTCGAGTCTAAACAAGCGAACGCCATTATCTAAGTAATGGCGAATAATGCGTATAAACTCCTTTAACACTTCTGGGTTAGCAAAATCAAAATCCACTTGATCGTGGCTAAATGTGCACCACACGTGTTTTTCGCCGCTTGGCGTGGTTACTGTATTTAATAGGGGTGAGGTACGTGGGCGTACTACATTAGATAAATCATCGGTTAAACTTGCCGTTTTAAAATAATCTTTGCCTGGGTGTAAATCGTTTAAAAAATTTTCAAACCATACACTGCGGCTAGAGCAGTGATTAATCACTAAATCTGCCATTAGCTTTACATCTTTGGCAATATTTTTAATATCTTGCCAATCCCCCAGCGATTCATTTACTTGCACGTAGTTCATTACCGCAAAGCCCTCATCTGAGCTATACGGGTAAAACGGTAATATATGCAACGCATTAAGCTGCATATCACAGCGCTCTTTAATAAATCGGTGCAGGGTTTTAAGTGGGGCTTCTACTGGCTTTGCAACCGCTTGGTCGCCTTCATCGTGCTTAATAATAGAGTCGCCATAAGCTATTAGTATAATATCTTGCTCATCCCAACGGTTTGTATGCGGTGTGGGGTCGCGCAGCGGGCTGTCGCCTAAAATTATAGTAATAAGCTGCTCAGCCAGCTCTGTAATACTTAAGGGCAATTCAACATCTTTATAAATAATATGTAAATGCTGCTCTACCCGCTGTAAAAATAATTCACTTACTGTATTCACACGCGCCCCTTATTATTGTTTTATTTATTCACTAAATTCTTTATTATCAAGCTCAACCGCTTCTTTTAAGCGCTCAAAAACATCTGGCATTGCCGATACAACACGGTTCCAGCTTGGCACAAATGGCGCTTCCATTGGGTTCTCTAAAAAGTGCTGACCTGCTTCCATGATGTTTTGAGCAAACATTTCTACGGCCTTTTCCTCTTGGTGTACATCAAGAGTGAGCCCATTCATTAGTGCATCATTATGATACGTTTCTATAAAGTCTAAACCAATCCGGTAGTAAGTTGCTTTTAACGAACGAATAGTTTCACTGGTGAAGGTTACGCCCTGTGTAGCTAGTTTTCTAAATAATGCTTTAGTTATATCTATCGACATTTTAGATAAACCGGCACTTTGATCGTCCAGCGAAAGCGCTTGGTGCTTATGATCGTAATTATCAGCAATATCAACTTGGCATAAGCGATTATGCGAATAATTACGGTACATTTCACTCAGTACACCAATTTCAAGCCCCCAATCGCTTGGGATTCGAATATCATTTAATACGTCGCGTCTAAATGAAAATTCCCCCGCTAATGGGTATCTAAACGAGTCCATATATTCTAGGTAATCGGTATTACCTAAAATAGTTTTGAACGAGCGTAGTAATGGTGTAACTAATAAGCGCGACACGCGGCCATTAATTTTGCCGTTTGCAGTACGCGGGTAAAAGCCTTTACAAAATTCATAATTAAAACGAGGGTGCGCAACAGGGTAAATTAAGCGTGCAAGCAAGCCTCTGTCGTAAGTTAAAATGTCGCAATCGTGAAGGGCTATCGACTCCACTTCTGAGGTGGCTAATTTATAGCCCATGCAATACCACACGTTTCTGCCTTTACCAAGTTCACGCGGTGCAACGCCTAGCTGTTGTAGCTCTTTATCGAGCGCTTGTAAACGCGCTCCATCGTTCCAAAGCACTTTATGGTTTTGATTAAGCTCTTTAAAAAAGCCTAATGCATGGCGATACTGCGACTCATCAGCCCGGTCTAAACCTATGGTTATTTGCGATAAATAAGGCACGTCTCTTAGCTCTTTTACAATATTTTGCAGCGCAGGGCCTTCAAGCTCACTAAATAAAGAAGGGAGTATTAACCCCATTGGCCGCTGTTTGCTAAAACCAACAAGCTCTTCTTCTAGCGCTCCAACAGGTCTGTCGGCAATATTATGTAACGTTGTGATGATGCCATTTTGATAAAAATCAGCCATGTGATTTTTGCTCCTCAATAGTATTTAAAATGCTGCGAATACAAGGCAATGTGGTTATTTCTTCAATCCAACCCTGTGGAGCGGGAGATTGAGAGTAACGTGCCTTATTGTGAGATAACTTAACCGGCTTTTTACTGCTGGGGTTATGGATGATAATGGCGATATCAGCTTGCTCTAACATCTGCTTATCGTTGTCACTATCACCAAGTGCAATTACCGTGAGAGGCTTTCTAAAATGTTGTGAAATTTGTTTAACTAACCACTGCTGTGCAGCGCTTTTATCGGTGTTTTTAGCAATGTGTATAAACCGCCCGCCTATTTTAATTTCGTAGCCGAGTGCTTTAACATCGTTTACAAACGAATCAAGTAGTTCATCGCTGCCATGCCAATAAAGTGGATCTGAAAAATCGCGTGTTTGAGCGCGCCTTGCATGTGCTTCATCAAGCCCGGTGAGGGATGATATTTGCTCACGCGACAAATCACTAAATAACTTATAATGCGATTTATAGTCGCTGCTTAAGGAGTCTAAATCACTCAGTAAACTAGATAAGGGCGAGGCAAACGCATAGCACCAATATGCCCCTACTTGCGTGCAGCCAATAGGTTTAAGCTCAAAATAATCGATGGGTAAATAAGCCGCAGCACCGTTTTCAACAATAAAGGGTTGTTGAATATTAAGCTCGTTTTTAAGCTCCACCACCTCGCAAAATGTTTTACTGGTATTAAATACCACAGGAATATGAGCGGCTTGTAAATCTTGCAGCAGGCTACTGATATTGTTGGTATTGTAATCAGCGTGATCGAGTAACGTGCCATCTAAATCGGTAAATATAATAGGTTGTTGGGTGTCGTCGCTGGTCAAATGCATAGCACTTATATCGCGATTACTATCAAGCTCTATAAGCGCATTTGCTTTAGCGCTTAGCGTATTTAAATTTTCGCGAGTGATACGCTCAAAATGAGAAATAAAGTGCACTAGTTGCTCATCACTCATGGTGCCATCACCCTCGCCTTTTGTGGCAATAAGCTTTTGCTCTTGTTCTTGTCGCCACTTAAATACATCTTCAAAGCTCGGTGCTTTAAGCATCACGGTGTAATCTATTTTACTAAACACACTTTTGTATTCATTTGCTAGGCAACTGTTTACGCAGCGTCGCCACACGCCCTCTTTATCCTGCTTTGATTCTAACTCGTTTATAGGCTCACTTAATGAAAATAGCGGTTGCGGCTCACTGCCAACACACCAGCCCTCTAAAATAATAATATCAATGGGTTTGCTGTTACATTGCCATGTTTGCTCGGGGCTGCAATCGTCATGTTGCTTGTCAAATTTAGGCAAAGGTACGCCAACTTCTTTTGTAAGTAACCGATTAATGGTGGTATTCATTAAGCCCACATCGTGGGTGCCAGGCACACCACGAGTAGCAAATAGTGGGTGTACGTCTTTGGCAAGTCCTTGGCGGTGCGCTTTAGATAAGTAAAAATCGTCAATAGAAATCGCAACACTGGTAAACGGTGTATTGTTACTAAACCAAGTAACTAAAAAATCTGCGAGGGTCGTTTTTCCTGAGCCTTGACAGCCGTTTATGGCGACAAAAATAGGGGTGTTATTTTTTTTTGATTCTAGAATATCGTGTGCAAGGGGGATAAAAAATTGCTCACTAAGGTACTGATACTTTAAAGGCAATTGGTGTTTTGCTAAAAATGGGGTTATATCCACAATACTGGCCTCTGACATAGTCACTCCTTATAGTATGAAGTAACAAATGCAGGTACTAGACCACTATTATTTTTAGTTATTTTTTAATGAGTTAAAAAAATAGCGCATCAAAAATGCGCTATTTTGGTGCAACACTTTAATAATAGTGCACTATTAATTTTGTTCTGGCTCAGCCTTTGGCAATACTAAATTAAGCACTATACCTAAAATGGCACATAAGCTTACGCCCTCTAGGCTAAATTGACTGCCACCAATGTGCATACCACCAATACCACACACTAAAATAAGCGCTACAATGCTCAAATTACGTGGTGCAGTTAAGTCATCACCCGATTTAACCAAGGTATTTAAGCCCACTACTGCAATTGAGCCAAATAGTAAAATCATGATTCCGCCCATCACAGGTACAGGAATAGTTTGTAAACCAGCGCCCATTTTTGCTACAAATGCGAGTACAATGGCAATAATGGCAGTCCACATCATCACTCTAGGGTTAAAGTTTTTGGTCAGCATCACGGCACCGGTCACTTCTGAGTAGGTTGTATTAGGTGGGCCGCCAAACATTGAAGCTGCAGCAGTTGCTAAACCATCACCAAATAAAGTGCGATGTAAACCTGGCTTTTTCAAAAAATCTTTGTTAGTTACTTGGCTAATCGCCATCATATCGCCAATATGCTCAATAGCAGGGGCAATGGCTACTGGTACCATAAATAAAATGGCTTGCCACTTAAATTCAGGCCATGTGAAGTTTGGTACTGCCAACCAACTGGCTTCATTTACACTGCCAAATTCAACCACGCCCATTACAAGCGATAAAACATAACCAGATATAACACCAGCTAATATAGGTATAAGCTTATAAACCCCCTTACCCCATACCGCAAAAATAAGTGTTACAACAAGAGAAAACAGCGAAATAATAATGGCTTTATCGTACGCGAAGAGTTCAATACTGCCGTCGCCACTTTTACCCATGGCCATGTTTACCGCAACCGGTGCCAGGGCTAAACCAATTACCATTATTACAGGGCCTACCACCACAGGGGGCAAAATTTTATGAAGTGTTGCCACCCCTTTAAATTTAACCAATAGCGCTAACAGCATATAAGCACAACCAGCAGCCATTAAACCACCCATGGTGGCTGGTACGCCCCACATTTGCACTGAAGCAATAATAGGCGCAATAAACGCAAATGATGACGCTAAAAATATTGGCACCTTGCCTTTAGTCACTACCTGAAACAATAAAGTTCCTATACCCGCTGTAAACAAAGCGACACTTGGGTCAAGCCCTGTTAATAAAGGCACTAACACTAACGCACCAAATGCTACAAACAACATTTGGGCGCCGGTTAAAATAGTTTTTATAGAAAATGTAGAATTATTTTGCACTGTTAAACCTTAGTAAACCGTACCGAAAATTTTATCACCCGCATCACCAAGCCCTGGGATAATGTAACCCTTTTCATTTAAGTGGCTATCTACTGATGCAGTAAAAATTTCGATATCAGGGTGAGCGGCTAATGTTTTTTCAACGCCCTCAGGTGCGGCAACCAGTACGATAACTTTAATTTCTTTACAGCCTGCTTTTTTAAGCATATCAATTGTAGCAATCATAGAGCCACCCGTTGCAAGCATTGGGTCTATCACTAAGCTTAAACGCTCATCAATATTGCCTACTAATTTTTCAAAGTAAGGAACGGGTTCGAGTGTTTCTTCGTTACGTTCAAGGCCTACAACACTCACTTTAGCTGCTGGTAATAACTGCATTACACCGTCCATCATGCCAAGGCCTGCACGTAAAATTGGCACTACCGTAATTTTTTTCCCTTTAATGTGCTCTACTTTTAATTTGTTGCCGTCCCAACCAGTAATTTCGTTATCTTCTAACTGTAGGTTTTTAGTTGCTTCGTAGGTTAATAAAGTACCCACTTCAGAGCATAATTCACGAAAGCTTTTAGTACTTATACCGTGAGCGCGCATTAAGCCTAATTTATGTTGAACTAGAGGGTGTGTAATTACGTGAACTGACATGATAAAAACCTACTGATACAAAAATTGGCGGTATTTTATATTAAAAAAGGTCATTTGACCTGCTATTTTAAAAAAGTTTTCATAGATCGTGCCAAAATACATTGATTTGCTTGATATTTATGCAAACAGCACACGGCTTTATGTTTATAAATTGTTACTTGATAACGTTAAGTTTACTTGCGCCATCATGTAGCTGTTTATTTTAAAGTGATCAGGGCTCCAGCCGGCTAAAAAACGATAAAAATCGGCCCAAGCTAATGGCCATAATGAATGCCACGTTGTAATAACGTCATCGGCATTTATTTGTGGTTGATAAACACCAAGCGCACTTTTAAATTGCGAAAAATAATAAGATAAATGCGCATCAGCATACTTATGTAAATGCTCGTCGTTAAAGCAACTCGTCATAAAGTACATTACATCTGTAACCCCAACGCCTGCGCCTACATATTGAAAGTCATAAGCGAGTATTTCGCTTAGCTCACTTGCAGCAAAGTTGGCAAGTTTAGCATCGCCATGTATGAGGGTTTTATAGCGCGATGCTTGCAGTGTTTTATCAATTTTATGAGCCGCGCTTTTAATATCGGATTTTTTGTCAGCGCTTTGTTTTAACTTATTAAACTCATCTGGGCGTGTGCTCAAATGCCAATAGTTCCCTTGCTGCCATAAGCCCTTTGCAGGCTTATTTAAACTAAACGCATGAAAATGGGCTAGCCACGTAAGTATTGGTTTTATGTCAATCGCACTCGCTTGAGCAAAACCATGTTTGGTAAAGTTTTTAAATACCAGCGCATAGTCATCGCCGCTATTAATTGCACTTACACATTCAATACTTTTTGCTTTATTAGGTAATATCGGGCTGTAACGCTTATAAAAGTTATATTCAACTTCATAAGACTGCTGCTTTCTTTTTAATGCAAATTCACTTTGCTTAATTTTTGGATGGCTTATATGGCTTGGTATTTTGATCGCTTTAATCACACAAGGCTCGGCATCAAGCATACACTCAACAATACTACCACACCCACTCCAAAGCGATGTTAGCGTATCGCCAATTTCAATGTGTTTAAAATGAGGCTCTAATAGAGGAAGGTAAAATGCCATGGTAGAGTAACTATCCTATTGTTTTTGCATAGCTTAACACTAGAAAGTATTTTTAATAAAACAATAGCATCTATGAGCCCCGCTTAGTTGTACGTAAATAAGCACTTTTCTTTTCAAGGAAACACTCACCTTAATTTACCTGCCCAAAACGGGCACTAAATTCTTATTGGAAATGAAAATTTAAAATGGGTGTCTTGTTTATTTCCTAATATATTAATTTTTTATTGATTTAGTTGTACTTCTCTTTGGCGCATCTGCATAGCGTCTATGGTTGAAAAAAGCGTTTGAACATCAATGCTCTTTTCTTGAGATTTAATATCGCCGTCTTTTCCTATTAAAGTAACAGTATTCTTTTTGAGTCGATACTGCTGCTGGACATTTGACATGAATGAATCAGATAACCGACCAGAGTAGTTAGTTACAGCCCCTGCCTCTTTCATAATAAACCAAACAATGTCTCGCTCATTAATATCTTTTGAATATTTTTTCATAAGGCTTAATGCATTATCTGAATCTGTATGTTGATTGACAATTATAAGGCGGTTTTCCCATCTTAAAGTTAAAATATCATCCAATGGAATACTTTCGTTGGCATTTGATAACAAACTAAGCACGAGTAAAGAAAGGTATTTAATGTGTTTCATGGCATAACCCTAAAAGAGAGTGTATTTGTTAAGGTACGTTCTATTTGGCCTTGTGGTTTTGCTTATTTTATTTTTTAACGTTTATTGCTATAAAATATTTGTGTGGGTGTCATTGTTGGTTTAAGGCTTGTTCGAACTTTTGGATGAACTAAGGTTTTTCTGGTGTACTTCCGCCAGATACCGTTGCCACTTTTTTAGCTGGTCATTCTCCTGCTTAAAACGCTCATTTTCTTTCTTAAGCTTTTGAATGTTATCCAGCTCTGTTTTTGTTGGGAGTTTACTCATTGTTTTGTTGTGGCTTTGATAGCGCGGCGCGTTTTTAAACTTACCTTCGCAACGTCCTTTGACATGACACCGTCTCGTAAGCTTAGTTCGACTGCTTTGATTTTGAAATTAATGGGGTAAAACCATGTCTTTCTAGGTTGGTATATCTAGGCATTTTAACGTCCTCAAAGTGATGAGAGGTGCCCACTAAAACGGGTGAGAAGCATTCACCCGGTTCATTGCCTTGTTATGTGCGCTATACATATGATAAGTACAAGCCAGTCAGTATAAAACCAAAACCTAACACTTGGACGATTTTATCGCTATTTTTTGCTTCTACCTTGGAGTATTGCGTCTTTGAAAATGACAACTTTCTAGTCAAAAAGTCGGCTGGAAGCAACCTAAAACTTGTGAAAGTCAAACACGCAAAGCCAACTGCAAAGAACAGGTCTCTGTAATTAAGGTCCAAAGTAAACGAAACCAGAGGAATAACCGAAAAACAGAGCATTAGAATGCATGGCCAGTGTATTTGTGATCTTGTTGCTTTCTTTACCATTTAATTTCACTTAGCACATAACGCCCGCCTAACACGCAATGTGTTGGCGCGGTTTTTTGCGTTGTCTGTCAAAACCGTAACAACTATACATTGTCGTCGTTGAGGCTTTTGTTGTGTTTGTCTGCTCTATGTAACAAACATGCTATAGCAGACGCATAGATTGTAAAAAAAAGTACAAACGCAACAAACAGGCTTAAATTGGCGGCCCAGTTACTTTTTGTAGACAATTCATAAATCAAATACACAGAAATAGGTAATGAGAGAAGGTAGCTATTACTCTTAGCAATAGATTTATCAAAGGTAGTAATCAACTTTTTAACCAAACGTGGGGCAAAGTTTAGAACTAATGGGACAACCAATAAACCAGCAAACAATATATCTATTACAACTTCTTTCAATTTAGATACTCCATATCTAAGCAAACATAACAATTTTGTCTACGACATTTGTCGTTTTATAAACCGAAAAATGTCCATATATTACAATGCATTTAGCTTAACCATCAAATAAACACCTGTAAATAATTAGTTAACTTTTGCTAGAGATTCATATCATGAAATCACCTTTTTAAACTATGATAGCCGAGCAAATGTATTTAAAGCGTTATGCTAAAAGTGCCATTGTAGTGGCGTATTTATACCGGATAGCTTCGTTTATTCGTTTTAACTCTATGAGGCCACCAACAACAATAAGAGA
>NZ_CAWUKC010000060.1:0-24865 GCF_963922945.1 uncultured Pseudoalteromonas sp.
GTTTTTCGAGCTTAAATTTTTCGGCGGCTATGGCAAAGGCTAAAAAGCTTGAGCCAGTGCCTATAAAGGTGGCCAGTAATATGCTACCTGCAATGGCGTTTTGCTCTGGGTTTGCCAAAATAAAGCCAAGCGGAATTGCCGCGTAAAATAAAAAGTCGAGGGTAATATCTAAAAAACCGCCAGCGCTTGAACTTAAATTTGCATGGCGTGCCAATGCGCCATCTAGCCCATCTAAAATACGATTTAAAGCAATAGCCGTCAACGCTGCGTACCACATTTCAAACGCAATTAATGGCACAGCTAATAGCCCTATTAAAAAGCCTGCCACAGTAAGTTGATCGGGCGTTATACCGCGCTTGTGCATTAATGCTACAACAGGGGTTAACAGTGGCTTTATTACCGGTGTGATGTATTTGTCTAACATGCTTGGTGCCTTGTACTTTTTGTGTGTATTTATTTGGCTAAATGTAAGGTGACCAGTTTGCCGTTTGCAGCCTCTGCATCGCTATGATCGTGGGTTACCATAATAGCGGGCAATTTATGCTCACGTATTTGGCTAAATACCAGCTCGCGGGTATCTACTCTTAATTGGGTGTCGAGCTTGCTAAAGGGCTCATCAAGCAAAATAGCTTTTGGCTCGCTTAATAGCATACGCAGTAAAGCAACGCGGGCTTGTTGCCCACCAGAGAGGTTGTCGGGGTGGCGATTAGCCATGCCTTTTAATCCCACTTGTTCAAGCGCGTGCTCTATTTTTTCAAGGCGCTGTTTTTTATTGCCTTTAGGCATAGCAAAGGCAATGTTACCACTTACCGATAAATGCGAAAATAATAACGCATCTTGATAAAGCACACCTATGTGGCGTAAATGTGCGGGCAAGTTATTAATATTTTCACCGTTAAGCCACACTTCGCCATTTGCGCTAAAACCAGTGGGTAATGTGCCGGTAAGCCAATTTAATAAACTTGATTTACCACTGCCTGATGGCCCCATAATAGTAAGTATTTCGCCGCCTTTTACCAGCTCGTTTAAGCTCAGTAATTGCTGGTTTTGACGATAAAGCTCACAATTTTTAATCTCTAAAGATGACTGCATTAAAAACCTTTTAATTTATGGGTTAGCGTTGTGCGCTTTTAAAAAAGTACTTAGGTAACACCCACGCCAGTATAAAGCCTATTAGTGGCAATGCCATTTGCATAATGGCATACACCGCACTAGTGCGCCTACTTGCGCCATTAGCAAGGGTAACCGCTTCGGTTGTTATGGTTGCTATGCGCCCGCCACCGGCTAAAAGTGTAGGTAAGTATTGGCCAAAGCTAATGGCCAACCCAAGTGCCGCCGCAATTAAAATAGGGGCAAACAACAGGGGTAGTTTTACCTGTAAAAACACTTTGCAGGGCGTTGCGCCAAGGCTTGCTGCTACATGAGCAAAGCGAGGGTCTAATCGTCTATAACTGCTCGCAAGCGATAAAAACACATACGGTAATACAAACAATAAATGGGTAAATACCACATTAAAAAACGCGGCTTGATTATTTACTAGTTGCTGCAGCCACACCAGGCCAAATAAAAACGCAATACTTGGTACAAGCAGCGGTAAATAAATAATTAAGCTGGTAAAGCGCGATAGGGGTTTGGCACTTATCTGCTCTGACTCTAAGCACAAAAGCGTAATAATAATGGCAAATAACGTTGTAACTATGCCTATAGCAAGGGTATTAAAAAGCGGGTTTTGCATTTGCATTAGCGCACTTTTAAAGTGAAGTAGCGTGAGCTGCTCAGGCAAGGCCGCTGGAAAACGCCAAAACCCGGCAACCGACCACATAATTAAGCCAATTAATGAGAGCAATATAAAGCCGATTACAAATACAGTTAAAACGGTTGTTATTTTTTGCCAATAAACGCCGCCGTATTCTCGCTCGCCATTGGTGAGTAAATCACTAAATAATGCCTTTATGGTTTTTTCGCCGCCAAGCCAAAATGCTAACAATCCAGCAGTAAGCACAAGCTGCAATAACGCCCCAGCAGACGCTTTAATACGCAGGTTTAAATCTACATCGTTAAACCAGTGCATAATCGCAACTGCTAGCGTTGGCGGGGTATTGGGGCCTAAAATAAGGGGCATTTCTACACTTGCGCTGGCATAAGCCAATACGGCTAAAATGGGTAGACGCAGTAATGGATAAAGGCTTGGCAGTATTACTTTAAAAAATGCAGTCATAGGGCAGTAGCCTAAATTAAGCGCTACTTTATGTTGCTGGCGCAGTTTTTTGCCAAGCTCAGGTTGAGCAAGTACACCCAGCGCCATTAACAATAAAAAAGGCAGCTCTTTAAGTGTTAAGCCTAAAATTATACTAATACCAAACGCGTCATGCGGAAACATGCCGTTAGGCGCAAGTTCCCAGCCACTAAACCAAGGCGATATTAAACGCGAGATCATACCCGAAGGTGCAATTAAAAAACCAACCGCAATAGCCGCTGCTGCGTGGGGGATTACCAGTATTGGGCTCAGTAAACGTTGAATACGGTTAAGCCACGAGCTATTAAAAAATGCCGCTAAAATCATTAACGTAATAATAAAAGCAAGTAAGGTGCTTATTAATCCGGTGCCAATACTTAGCCCAACCATGTGTGTTAGGCCGGGTGTTTGCATAAGCATAGCAAAGCCATGTAGGCCAACAGTGGTGTGTTCAAGTACCGGCGCATAACCAAAAGCGGGTAATAGCACGCTAATCAGGCCGCCCATTACCGGTAAAATTAGCAATGCCAGTAAAAAGCGTGGGCTTAATTTAACTATTTTACTAAACATATCAGCGCTTTTATGTGGTTTAAGCGTTGGGCTTGCTGCTAATTTATTTGAAACAACACTCATTGGCTTACTCCAAAACGAGTTTGCCAACCTTGCATAATCGCGTTTACCCAGCTTGGGTGTGGCTCGCTAAGCGTGCGTTTAATACTATTTAAAGGCAGCGCGCTTGGGTGTGGTTGCGTTGTTTTAAATAAGGCTTGTTGCTGTGGTGTTAGCGTTGATTGAATAAGTACTGTTTTATCGCCCCATATATGCGATTTTTGTTTTTGAGCTTGCGCCTCTGGGCTTAATAAAAAATTAGCCACTAACTGCGCACCTTGCTGGTGGCTTGCATTATAGGGTATGGCTACAAAATGGGTGTTACTTAAACTGCCATCTTGCATTGCATAACTGCGAATACTTTTTGGTAAATCATAACGTTTAACAGCCGCGGGTACTTCGGGCGCTGAAAACGTAAACGCGATGCTTAGCTCTGTGTCGCCTACTAAGCGGCGCATTTGTGCACCACTTTGCATAAAGTGTTTACCACCGCGCCAAAGTGTTGGATGCAGTTTATTTAAAAAGCTCCATAATGGGTTTAATACTTGGGCTGTGTTTTTTGCAGTAGCCGGCTGATTTAACTGCGCTTTAAGTGTGTCATCACTTTGTTGATGTAGCATAACAAGCGCGTATTTTAAAAAGCTCATGCCTAAAAAGTCAGGTGGTTTTGGGTAACTAAAACGCCCAGGGTTTTGTGCGCTCCAGCTAAGTAACTGGGTTAGGGTTGTTGGTAATGTGTTATTTGCAGAGCCGTCAATTGCTAAGCTGTCATAGTAAAAGGTAAGCGATGCTTGGCCCCAAGGTGCTTCCATTCCATTAGTGGGTATACCAAAATCAAAAGTAACAGCGGGGTTATTGCTAGGGTCGGTGTAGCTAAAACTGGGCAGCTTATTAGCCCATTGTTTAAGTAATAATGAGTGCTCGCTCATAGTGGCAAAGTTAGCACCGTTTATCCAAATTAAATCTACGCTGCCTTTGTCATTATTGTTTGCTGATTTTTCGGCAAGTACCCGGCTTACAGCTTCGCTGGTATCACTTAGCTTTACATGGACTAAGTTTATGTTGTATTTGGTTTTTACTTGCTGCGCAGCCCATTGAATATATGCATTTATTTGCGCATCACCACCCCAGGCATAAAAATAGACGCTTTGGTTTTTACCTAAGCTTTCAATTTGCTGCCAACGGCTTTGTAACTGTGTACTTGCTAGGCTTTTAAAGCTGATAACAAGGCAAATGCAAAACGCGACACAGCATAGGCTGTATCGCGATACTGTTTGCCAACATTTATTGGCGAGCATTTAAATCCCAGTCATAGTCTAAAAATTTAATTTTCATGTCGCCATTTTTAAGTGCTTTTTGCTGAGCGGGTATCAGCTTTAGTGCCGTGGGGTATTGGGCAAAAAATTGCTGTAACGTGTTTGCACCTCTAAAACCTTGTTCAAAATCATCACCATACCACTTAAATATTGAAGACACACTTAGCGTGTTATCTTGCGCTATATTACGGGTCATGTCTGATAAAAAACGCACCGTTTGCGCTTGCAATTGGCTCTCTAAATTAGTGGCTGTGTAGGCCTCTTCACGTAGTGCTGGGCAGCCAATACTTGCGCAATTTACAGCAAAGTGAATACGTGGGTCGTTGTATTTACCACTGCCACGTATTAAACCATGTTCTATATCATCTAGGCTGCGAGTTTTACCAAGTAATGGCACAAACTCTTTGCTCCACGGTGAGCTAAAAAAACTGCCTAAATCTTTAATTGACTTAAGGTTTGGGTACTTAGTTAATATTAGCTTAACAGTAAAGGCGTTATACGCGTTGATTAAAAACGCCAGCTGCTTTGGTTTTTCCCATGTATCAAACTCATTTTGCGTAACCGCCGATAACGAATCTAAATAGCTTTTAAGCTCGCTGTGCTTAGCTTTTATTGCTGCGTAATCAACCTCTGTGCTGTGGCCATGATTAATAGCTACAACATGATTGTTTAATAATGCGTTCCAGCCCTCGTGCATATTTTGAGCTTGGGCCGAAAATGACGTTGCAAACGATGTTGCAAGTAAAGCAGACCCTAGCAAGAGCGCTTTTAAAGGTGTTTTAAACATATTAGCCTCTGCGCCATGCGTGGTATTTTTCAAGCATGTTAAGTACTTTTTCAGGTGCGTGAGCGCGTCTCCACTCGCCTGCTGCGTACTTGTTACCTTCAGCCCACGTAGGGTAGCTATGAATTGTGCCTAGTATTTTGTTAAGGCCTAAACCGTGTTTCATTGCCAGTACAAATTCAGCTATTAAATCGCCAGCGTGCTCAGATACCACAGTAACACCGAGTATTTTGTCTTTGCCTTTTGGTGTAATGACTTTAATAAAGCCTTTGGTGGCGCTGTCGGTAATGGCGCGGTCTAGTTCTTCAAATTCAAAGCGAGTGATTTCGTAGTCTATGCCTTTATCAATAGCGTCTTGCTCGTTTAAGCCCACACGTGCTACTTCAGGGTCAATAAATGTGGTCCACGGGATTACACGGTAATCAACTTTAAACTTTTTAAGGTTACCAAATAAGCCATTTACTGCTGCGTACCAGCCCTGATGAGCGGCTACGTGCGTAAACTGATACGGGCCTACAATATCGCCAGCGGCAAAAATGTTAGGGTAAAGCGTTTCTAGGTATTCGTTAGTAACTACCGTACGGTCAGTTTCTATGCCGAGCTCTTCAAGGCCGTAACCTTTAAGGCGAGCGCTTCGGCCCACAGCACAGAGTAGCTCATCATATTCAATATCGATTTCGGTGTCGTTATGTTTTACTACAATGAATTTTTTACCGTCGCGCGCTTCACAACGAAGTGCCTGATGCGAGGTTAAAATGTTAACACCGCTCTCAGTAAGCGCTTCGTGGGCAAATTTAGATACCTCAAGGTCTTCTTTGATCATAATACGATCGCTCATTTCAATTTGCGTAACATTTGAGCCTAAGCGTGCAAAACTTTGTGCAAGTTCGCTACCAATTGGGCCGCCGCCAAGTACAACAAGCTTTTTAGGGGCTTCTTCAAGTTCTGCAAATTTAGTCCATAATGTATCGCTTGTTACATAGCCGGTTTCTTCAATACCAGGTAATGGCGGTACAAATGGGCGCGCGCCGGTGGCAATAACAATTGTACGAGCGGTTAAGGTTTGTGTGCCGCCATCGTTGAGTTTAATTTCTACAGTCCATGGGTCGATTAATTTGCCGTAGCCTTTTACAACATCTACACCTAGGTTTGTGTAGCGCTCAACGCTGTCGTGCGGTGCGATATCGGCAATCACTTGGTGTACACGTGCCATTACCTTTTTAAACGAAAACTGCGGTGTGGCGTTATCAAGTCCATAGTGCTCAGCATGGCGAATTTGTTCGGCAATTTTAGCGCTTTTAATAATTGCTTTACTTGGCACACAGCCATAGTTTAAACAGTCTCCGCCCATTTCGCCGGCTTCAATTAGTGTGACTTTGGCTTTAACTGCTGCTGCAATGTAGCTTGTAACTAAGCCGCCAGCACCTGCGCCAATAACAATCATATTACGGTCAAACTTTTTAGGTTTAGTGTAGTTTTTGTAAACACGGCGTTTTTTAAACACGTTGAGAATGCCTTTAGCAATAAATGGGAACACACCTAATAAAGCAAATGATAAAAGTAAGCTTGGTGATAATATGCCCGATAAACTTTCAATTTGTGCTAGCTGTGTACCTGCGTTCACATACACAAATGTGCCTGCCAACATACCAATTTGACTTACCCAATAAAAGGTCCACGCTTTAATGGCTGTTACACCCATAAGTAAATTAATCAAGAAAAACGGAAAAACGGGCACTAGTCTTAGAGTAAATAAATAAAAGCCCCCCTCTTTTTCAACACCAGCATCGATAGCATCTAAACGTTCAGGAAAGCGTTGCTTAATGGTATCGCGCAGTAAATAGCGCGATACTAAAAAGGCAAGTGTAGCCCCAACCGTTGAGGCAAAAGAGGCAACAATTAAGCCTTCAACTAGGCCAAATAACGCACCCGCGGCCAGTGTCAATATGGCCGCACCCGGTAAAGAAAGGGCGGTTACTACTACGTATAATAAAAAGAAACCACCAAATACCAACAATGGCGATTGTTTTTTATATTGGCTAAACTGGTCCATAGACCCTTTTAAGCCTTCCAGCGTAAGTAACTGGTGTAAATTAAAGTGAAAGAACACACCTATAGCGGCTGCTGCAATCAATACCAAAAATAGTTTTTTTATCATGTTCTCTCAACCATTTTTAAAAATTATGTGTAAGAGTTAATTTTGCGTTTATTGGCAATTCAGGAAATGCCAACGTTGCACCAAAATAACCCCCTTCAAATACTGGGCGCCAGTTTTTTTGATTAGTGACGTTATTTACATCTAAGCGCAACTTAGTGCTAGGCGTAAAAGCGAAGCTAGTATTAACGTTTAGCTTGTATTGATCACGGATTTTAACTGTTGCCAAAAAGTCTAATGGGTAACTCTTTGTATATAGACCTGAAAAACCCATTTGCCATTTCGAATTAATTGAATAATTTCCGTTTAGGCTTAACGATTGCTCTGGTATGCCCTGAACTTGGTGATTTGAAGGCGCAAATGCGGTAAAACTTGGTGCGCCAACGCCAGTACCTGCAATAATATCTGGTCGTGAATTATCGAACGCATCAATTACTTGTGCTGAGTCTTGGCTACTTGCAGAATTATCGTAACGAGCATCTATGTAGCTGTAACCTGCACTTAGCCAATAAGGGTAAGCATCGTAAAATACTTGGCTTTCAAAACCTGTGGTACGAATACCTGTATTGCTGCCGTCGCGATTACGTAAACTGCGGCGCTGACTAAATACCGCGCCATCAGCGTACCAATCGCTGTCGGTTGGAGCGTACTTTAAGCCAAACTCTACTAAGGTGTTTTCGGTAGCAAAATTTTGTGCGCTAATGGTGTTATCGCTGCCAAGCGTTGTACCGCCAGCCATACTGTTTGACGTGGCTTCGTTATAGCTTGCTGCACCGTAAGTGGTATAGTCAGCATTTATTTTGTAGTTAAAGCTAACTTGGCCAGAATGCAGGGTTTCGTTAATGCTATCGCTTGCGGCAACTTGGCCTTGTGGTGCAATAGGGTCGTTTGCTTCTACATCGTAAAAGTCAATGCGGTAACCCACGCTAGTATGAAGTTTATCGCCCCAATCTGAGTCTTGCTGAATAGCAAGCCCGGTTTGCCATGAGCGTGAGTCGGTGGTGTCTGATAAGTTAAAATCGCCGCTGCCATCGTTATCTACATCGTATTGACCACCAGGCGATACAAACACGCCTGGCCTTAGCTCTACTAAACGTGCTTTTTGTGCATCGGTTAGGGGGATGCGGCGGTTTGAAAGCGGGCCTGTTAAATCAATTGGTAAGTCGGCTTCAGTAGTAAATTGGCTGTAGCCAAGTACTTTGTTATAGCGTACGTCAAAAGCAAAAATTGTTTGCTGATCGTTATTCCAGCGGTAAGTTAGCTCAGTGCGGTTTTGCGCGGTATCGGCGCCGTCAATAATTTCTACAAAACTGTTTTGGGCTATTTCTTCACGCTGTAAATGCTGAAAATAGGTAATATTTTTAAGCGAGGCATTAGCACTTAGCTCGCGCTTATAAATGCTGTGGATTAAATAAGTGGTTGCCTCGTTTTGGTTATCTGGGTCGGTAAGTACGGTGCTACGATCTATTTTTACTTGCCCAGTTGGCGATACAATTGAACCTGCTGCCGGTACTGTGCTGCCATTGGCTTGCACGCCTTGGCCGGTAATATAAAGGCCATCATCAATTAAGGCTTGGGTAGGACGGTTAATACCGGCGTTATCGGTAAATTCAACTTGGTATAGCTCAAAGTTAATATCCCAGCTGCTTTTGTCGTCTGGTAAAATTCTAAGCGCTGCAAATAGGCTATCGCTTTTAGTGCCAGAGTAATCGTAGTAGCTACCTTCATCAAGGTGCTCGTAACTGACTCTAAAGCCCACTTTGTCTTTTATAATCGGCGCTGTGTAATCTACTTGGGCACTGTATTGATCCCAGCGCCCAGCAGAGAACTTAACCTTGCCTTTACTTTCATCAGTTGAGGCAGCTTTAGAATGTAAGTTTACAAAACCACCGTTACGTTGGCTTGAACCGAATAAAACTGGCGGTGCACCTTTTACTACATCTATTTGTTCTACAGAGTTGAACGATAACGGCACACCAAAGCCATTATTACCCGCTTGGCGACGTGTGCCATCTTGAAAAAGCTCGCCTAATTGGCCACGAATAGTAGGCAAACTTGGCGCACCAAAGCCACTTGCTGAGTACGTATTTGGGCTTACTGCGAGTACGTCATGTAATGTATTAATGTTTAGCTGCTCAATTAACTCGCTTGAAATAGGCGTGACCGAGCGGGCTATATCTTGGAGTGCTAGGTTATCGCCAAAAGGACCATTTATAGTGGCATCTTTTACAGAAAGCCCTTGAGATTTAATCGTTTGGCCTGCCACTTCAATACGTTCAATTGAATCGGTATTGCTTACAGGTTCTGCCGCATGAGCATAAAAGTTAGGTGTGAGTGAAGCGGCTATAAAAAGTGCCAAATATGAATGTTTCAAAAGGGTTCTCATTTTGGTTAGTGTGAATGTGGCAATAAAGACCTGCGGCCTTGTGAATAACTTTCAGTAAATATTAATTCTTTTTATTTTTTAGAATGAAACGTTAAAAGTCTAGCATAGTATTGGGCAGCTTCATTTTGTTTTAAGCATCGCTTTGTGGCTTGTTTAGTGTAATTACACAGTTGATACAGGTATGAATAATAAGTTCCTGTTTTATACGCAAGCAATCGTAAAGTAGAGCACTGTCACTATTAAAAAATATTGACTCGGATGAAATAAAATATGTATTAAGCGGTCTAGCTGGTTTCACATTAAATTATTTAGTTTTAAGGAAATTTTATGACGGGTACAACAAGTACTGATTTTTATAATCGTCTGCAATGGTCGCTTTTTTCATTACGTCTAGGCGTATTTATTGTAATGATTATGTGGACGTTCGATAAATTTGTTAATCCTGGGCATAGCGCACGTATTTTTGAGCATTTTTATGGGATCAGCGGATCTACCGATGTGGTTGCCTATATTTTGGGGGCATTGCAGCTTATTCTAGTGCTCGCTTTTGTGGCAGGTATTAAGAAGCGCCTTACTTATGGCGTAATTTTTGTTATACACGGCCTATCAACGCTTTCATCTTACAACCAGTATATTGATGGTTTTAATAATTTACTATTTTTTACTGCATGGCCTATGTGGGCAGCCTGTTTTGCGCTTTACCTATTACGCGAGCAAGATGTTAAATTTACTATTAAATAGCAAATAAAAAAAATGGTTATAAGCCGTGCGGCTTATAACCAATAAGTACACAAGGGAGTGTATGGAAGTTGGATTTAATCGTGATTAATGCATTGCATCGTTGTATTGTTCAGCTAAGTTTTCTTTTTGCCCTTCGGTTAGCGCTTTACCCGCTAATTGAAAAACTTCGTGTTCTTCCTCACTTAAATGGTGATGCACCAAATGATGTAGCTTTTTAGCTGCAACTAACCATGCAGATGAGCTCATCTCGGTATCTTCAAGTTGCTCTATTAATTCGTCTATTTCATGGTGTTCTGCAACGCTGTGACGTGCCTTTTCGTGCGTTAAATCGTCAAACATAAGTGGATTGTAAAAATAACGCTCTTCAAACTTAGCGTGGTCTTCTAATTGGGTTTTTAGCTCGTCCATTAGCTTATGGCGCTCAGTTGTATCGCCGTGCGTTTGAATAAGGGCATCTACTAACTCGCGTTGTTTGTCGTGATCGTTACGTAGCGCTTCAAATATATTCATGACTAATCCTTTACTTGCTCTTTAATTGCTTACAAATGATAAAGCAAGCTAAGTGCCAAGCTTTAAGTTGTTGATATAATTTAGTTAAATGTGTTTCGAATGCTTTTCACGGAATTACTTTGTAACTTTTACACATAAAAAGCTGCAATTTTTTCAGATTACAGGAAGGTGATTGCTTTTGACGCTATATAAGCTTACATATTTTTACTGGCTGGGTATTTTCTAGTTATTATCAATAACTACCCCTAGCTTTTCACAAATTTAATTGTGCTTAAATCTGTATTGGTTGACATGTAGAATGAATGCTCTACCATGATGGGTAGAATGTTCACTCTACTTGGTTGGGATTTATGTTAAAACAAGAAATAGCTGCTGCGCTTGAGGTGGCTTTTAGTCAACATGGCTTTGCTGAACCGAGCGTGGCAAAGCTGCAAAAACTCAGTGGTGTTAGCTTACGCACTCTTTATAAATACTATCCATCAAAACAGACAATGATCATTGCTGCGCTTGAGTATCGCCATAATCGCTATATCAATTTTTTACTTAAAGACGCGCCAGCCCCGGGAGTTGAGGCAGTTTTGCATATGTTTGACCAACTCAAAGCGTGGATGGTGGAGTTTGCGCCTAATGGGTGTTTATCTATCAATGCGTTGTCGGCGTTTCCTGAGGATGAAGCCATTAGCAGTGCGGTGCAAACTCATAAAAATGACGTAAAAAAACTGCTTGGTGAGCAAGGGTTAAATTCATCATTGGCTAGTAGGCTGTTTTTGTTACACGAAGGCGTGTCGAGTGCGTGGCCTGTTATGGGAGATGAGGCGGTAACATCAGCAAAAAACAGTATTCTTAAATTAATATAATGGAGCAAACAATGCCAAATCTACCCTCTACAATGCATGGCGTACAGCTTACTGAGCATGGCGATTTTGATGTATTAAAGTACGCAACTAACTTACCGCTGCCAGCGCTTGCACAAACCGATGTACTAATAAAAGTTATGGCAGCGGGGGTTAACAACACCGATCTTAATACTCGCACAGCGTGGTACGCTAAAAAACAAAGCAGTAAGGACGATGCAAGTTGGTCTGGTGATGCGTTTGTTTTTCCGCGCATTCAAGGCGCAGATGTATGTGGTGTAATAGTAGCCGTAGGTGAAAGCGTTGATAAAAGCCGTATTGGCGAGCGTATTCTAGTTGAGCCATGTTTAGTAAAAGCTAATGGCGAAACACTTAAATCGCCATGGTATTTTGGCTCAGAGTGCGATGGTGGTTTTGCACAGTACACTGTAGTTGATTCCATCCATGCTTATACAATTAACAGTAATTATAGCGATGTTGAGCTGGCGTCTTTTCCGTGCTCATATTCTACAGCCGAAAACATGTTGTACCGCTCAAACCCACAGCCAGGGGAAACTGTTTTAATTACGGGGGCCTCGGGCGGGGTTGGCTCTGCGGCTGTGCAATTAGCCAAAGCGCGTGGTGCAAGTGTTATTGCCATTACGAGCAAAAGTAAGGCGCAGCAGTTAAAAGCTTTAGGCGCCGATAAAGTGCTACTACGCGAAGATGATTTAATTCAAGCCTTAGGTAAAAACAGTGTTGATGTTGTTATTGACCTGGTAGCTGGCGAGCAATGGCCGACGCTTTTGGAAGTATTAAAGCCAAAAGGGCGTTATGCGGTGTCGGGCGCTATAGGCGGGGCGTTAGTTGAGCTAGATGTACGTACTTTGTACTTAAAAGATTTAACTTTTTTTGGCTGTACAGTTATAGAGCCTGAGGTATTTAAAAGCTTAGTTAACTTTATTGAACAAGAAAAAATTAAGCCTATTGTGGCGCAAACATTTCCATTGAGCGAAATAGTTACGGCGCAAAAGGTGTTTGCACAAAAACAACACGTAGGAAAAATTGTACTAACCATCCCCCATAGCGAATAGCAGGTTAAACAACACAGCCCGTTACAAATTTAACGGGCTTATTAGTTGTAACGAGTTTATAAGCTTTTTTTAGGCGGTAAAGCCACGTTTGCAAATATGAGCCCCGCTACAAGCGACATAAATATTAAAAACGTTTGCTGGCCTATATGCTCGGCATAAACAAAGTCTTGGCCTTCAATAAGTGAGTTTAAGCCAATATAAGTTTTACTACCGGGTACTAATACTATTAAGCCTTGCATGGCAACAATAGAGGCAGGGGCATTTACTACACGGTTAAATAAGTTACTAAATACACCAACCGAGAGCGCCCCAACAAATGTACCTAATGTGTAGTCAAGGTACATTGCCGAACCAATACTCGTGCCATAGGCTATAAAACCAGATGCGATTGACCATCCCGCATGTTTAAGCTTAGTTCTAAATATCACTATTAAGCTGCTACAAAGTAAAAATATAGCTAGCCACGCAGTCCAACGCGGTAGTGGCTCGGGCTGTACAAAGTCGGTTTGACCAAACAGAGCAAAACCAATGCCTATGCCTATAAATGCGCCAAAGTACAATTTAAATAACAGCATAAACGAGTCCATAACTCGTGCTGTACCCGACACCAAATGCCTAGCGGCAAGCTCTGCTAAACCAAGTGCCAACGCCAAACCGGGTATAAACACAATAATGGCCGACAGTACCACTAAACGTATATTTATATCGGGCGAAATATACACGCTTACTGCGCATGCTAGCACTGCCGATACTATAGCAACTAATGGCTCTAGCATGTGAGCAACTCGCTTCGAGCGGTTTGACCACAGCACAAACATATACACCACTAAAGTAAGTAATGCAGACCAAATAACGTCTGTCCAACTGGTGCCCATTAGCATGGCAAAAGCCCCACCCGATGTAGCAAAAGCGATACCGGTTACAAGTTTATTGTACGGGTTTGGCATCTCGTAAATGGCATCAAGCTGCGCATCAACTTCTTGTAAAGTGAGCTTATCGTCGAGCATTTGATTTACCAAATCGTCGGTATCGGCTAGTGAGCCTAAGTCGTGATCGCCCGGGTCTACACGCGCTACATGGGTGTATTCGTCTTCGTGGCCATCAGTCCAAATTACAAACGTTACTGAAGTTGGCGACATAACAAAAGACGATTTAAGCCCTAAGTAGGTGGCCACTTCCATTAAGTGTGCTTCTAAGCGGTACGCAGGGGTGCCGTACTTGTGTAGCATTTTACCTAATTTAACGATAAATTTGCGCTTTTCAGTAAAGGTTGCAGTTTTCAAATCTTGTATGGACCAGTGAGTAAATAAATTAGCTAAAAGTATAGGCTAAAACGCCCATTTGTAATGGGCGCGATTTTAAACACAAATTTGTAGGAGTCTAGTCATTTTTAATCTAATTTTTTATTTTTTTCAGCAATCCATTGCGCCATATATTGCGTACTGCGCATAGTATGGTGTTTTAACATTTGTCCTGTGAAGTTTTTTTCCCTGTGCGCTTTTAAATCCTTGCTTATTGAGTCAATTTTATTAATTAACCCCGTGCTTAATTTTACTTTATTGTACAAGGTATTAAGTAGTGTTTTGCCAGCTTGTTGTGCGTGTTCAAAATCGGCTTGATTGGTGTAAAGCTCAACGGCTGCATTTGCAAAATCGTCGGTATTATTAGCCACTTTACCAGGCCATGGTAAATCGTTGTGCATTCCCTCTGCACCAATATTAGTGGTAACGCTGGGCGTTTGCATTATCATCGCTTCTAGCAGCTTACCTTTTATACCTGCGCCAAAACGAAGCGGTGCTAAACACACGCGGGCGCTTTGCATTACCTCATAGGCATCGTCGGCCCAGCCTTTTATTAAAAACCCTGTTTTAGGGTTATTAAGTGCAGTTGCTTTTGGGGGCGGATAAGAGCCATAAATGTGTAGCTCGGCTTTTGGTAATTGCTTGCGAATAAGCGGCCATATTTTTTGTAAATACAGCACCGCATCCCAGTTGGGGGCATGTCTAAAGTTACCTATGGTCATAAAGTGTGCGCGTTCATCAAACGATTTAGTTTGCGCAGGTAAGGCACTTAAATCGACCATAAACGGTAAATGGTGTAATAAGCTTGGTTCGACCTTAAATACACTATTAAGTAATTCCATTTCGTAGCTTGAAATAATTAAGCTGA
Source organism: uncultured Pseudoalteromonas sp. (assembly GCF_963922945.1). Lineage (GTDB taxonomy): Bacteria > Pseudomonadota > Gammaproteobacteria > Enterobacterales > Alteromonadaceae > Pseudoalteromonas. The sequence goes on from NZ_CAWUKC010000060.1 coordinate 14,834, forward strand.
GGTCGCAGCGCAAAATAGCCGCTATTTCGCGTTTTGCTATGTCGGAATGTAAATCGCTGGTGGTAAACTCGCGCTCGCCTTTATGCGCTTCGTGGCGCGCATTTCGTAGGCATTGTAAATCTTCGGTATCGAGTATTTTAATAGCATTAGGGCAATGTTTGTCTACACGCCAGCCAAATTGCTCTTCCATCATAAAGCGGTCAAACATCACTATATCTGGGTTGTAGGCTTTAACGTACTCATCAAAACTTTCACAGTTAAGGGCAATGCTTTGGCTGCTTATACCGTACTCATTTAAATTTACCATGTGCTCGGTGCGCTGTGCCGGGGTAGCAAATTCTACTTGCCAATTTTGCGCTTTAAACGCATTTAATAACGACATCATATGCGTACCCGCAGCAGACGAATTTGGCTCTGGCCATACGTAACCAATTACCAGCACTTTTTTCATTACGGTGTTTCTCTAATTTGTAGGTTTACATTTACCAGTGTTTTTACTGGCGCAGTGTGTGTTTGTAGTTGTTCTTGCAGTATTAAAATACTGCGCTGAGCAAGCTCTTGGGTGTTTATAGTGGCGCCAGTAAAGGCCGGTTGCATTTGGGTAATCTCAGGAATATGCAAGCAGCTTACTATATTATTTTTTAAGTGCGGTGCGGCGGCTAACACCCCGTGCGCAATTATGCTGTTGGCGCATACAACGGCGTTAACATTAGGGTTGTTAAGTAACGTGTTAGTCACTACTTGTTGAGCACTTAATAAGCTGCTTTGCGGCAAAGTAATTACTGGCTCGGGAGTGATGTTGTGTTTTTTGCATGCGCTATTAAAACCACTCGTTAAAGCAAGTGACGATAAGCTCTCGTCACCTATAAAGAGTATGTTTTTAGTTGATTCATTTATTAGCTGTAGTGTTACTACATGGCTTGCTTTGTTGTAGTCGGGTAAAACACACGGGGCTGAACTATAAGGCACCTCGTGCATTAAACTAATAACAGGGTAATTGGCAGCAAGGTTGTCGAGCCACTTTGCACAGGTATTAGCTACAGGGCAAATTATAAACGCCGCTACCTTATATTCTTTTAGGTTATTTATAAGCTGTGTTTGGCATTCTAGGCTGTTGTTGCTGCTGATAATAATAGCCTGAAAAGAGGCGTCGTTTAGTGCTTGCTCTGTATTTTTAGCAAGCTGTGCCATTAGTGGATTTGTTAAATCGTCAATCACTACAACAATTAAGTTAGAGCGCCCAGAGCGCATAGCTGCTGCATCACGATTATACACATAACCTAGCTCGTCTATAGCTTGTAACACTTTTTGTTTGCTTTTATCGGCTACCTTATTACTTTGCGTTAGTACCAGCGATACGGTGGATTTAGACACCCCTGCACGGTGGGCAACATCAAAAATAGTGACAGATTTAGCTTTGTTAGGCATGGTATTTAAGCGCGCAGTAATGAATAAATAGCTGCGTAGTGTAGCGTATATAATGCAATTAAGTCATCTTTTAGCGCTGCAATTTAAAGCTTAATACTTTATGAACAGGTCAAAACATGTTTATATACCTTTTGAAATCTTAAAAATAACAAAAGGATAAAAACATGAACGCATTGAGGCTGTTAGTTGCCTTTATTTGTTGTGTTGTAATAATGCCAAACAGTTATGCTGAGCAAGGCTATCAAACACCTTCGCCAGAGCTTGCTGCTGTGGTAGATGCCAAATTAGCACCGACTAGTTTTTTATCGAGCGATGGCCAGTGGCTTGCTTTATTTGAGCGAAAGCGCGTAGTAACACTCGATGAGCTTGCCAAAGATGAGCTCAAACTTGCGGGTATTAAACTTAACCCTGCTAACTTTTCGCGTTCACGTGTTAGCGCAAAATACAGCGCAGTTGAGCTGAAGCACGTGCAAAGCGGCACGGTTATTAATATTAATAACTTACCAAGTGGTATTATTCGCTCACCTAAATGGTCATCAAACAGTAAGTATTTAGCGTTTGTTGTAGAGCAACAAAACCAAGCAAATTTATGGCTTTACAGTGTAGAGACAAAGCAAGCAAAAATGCTCTCAAACGCAGCGCTTAACTCGGTTATTACCGCTACGCCCTACCAATGGCTGCCCGATAGCAGCGCACTGGTTGCAAATTTAGCGGTTAATATAGGTAAGCCCGCGCTTAAAAACAGTAGTCAAAATGGTGTGCCTGTTATACAGCAAAGCACAGGCGAAAAAGCCCCTGCGCGTACCTATCAAAACTTATTAACCAGCCCTTTTGACGAAGCGCAGTTTAAATTTTACGGCCAAGGGCAATTAGCTTACGTAACGCTTGATGGCAATACACAAGCCATTGGCAGCCCTGCATTATTTAAGTCATTTTCGGTATCGCCCGATTCAACCAATATATTAGTGGCTGCGATAAACGAGCCGTTTTCGTACCAAGTACCGTACAGCCGGTTTGCGAGTACGTGGCAAATATGGGGCATGCGCGGTTATGCATTAGCCGAACTTGTAAAACAGCCACTTGCCGATAACATTCCGCAAGGCTACGATAGTGTTCGCACTGGCCGACGCGACTTTGAATGGCGCGCGGATCAAGGCGCAGAAGTTATTTGGGCCGAGGCGCAAGATGGCGGCGACATGAAAACCGATGTTAAGCACCATGATTATATTTACAGCCTACGTGCGCCGTTTAAACGCGAGCCTAAGCTGTTTGCTAAAGTAGAGCGCCGCTATGCTGGTATAGTTTGGGGCAATCAAAATATTGCCATGCTTAGCGACTGGCGCTTTAGCGATCGCCAAGTGCGTACCTATGTTATTCAACCACGCAATGCAGATAAAAACCGTGTGCTTTTTTCTGAGCGAAGCTATAACGATGCGTATAAAAACCCAGGTAGCTTTATATACGAGCGCAACGATTTAGGCGCCAACGTGATCAAAATTGTTGGCGGGCGCTATATGTACCTGCGCGGCAATGGCGCATCAGAGCAAGGTAATATTCCGTTTTTAGACAGGTACGATGTAAAAACAAATAGCAGTAAGCGTTTATGGCAGTCACAAGCGCCATACTACGAGCGCGTTCGTGCATTACTTGACGACGAAGGCGAGCGCTTTATAACTGTGCGAGAGTCTAAAACCGAGCAACCTAACTTTTTTATTCGTGATTTAGATAACGATACACTTACCCAATTAACTAACTTTGCTCATCCGTACCCTGCATTTAAAGGCGTAACAAAAGAGCAGCTACGTTACAAACGTGATGACGGGGTTGAGCTTTCTGGCACGCTTTATTTACCGCCAGGTTACGATGTAACCCAAGGCCCGTTACCCGTACTTATGTGGGCGTACCCACTTGAATACAAAGATAAAGCCGTAGCGTCACAAGTGCGTGAGTCGCCATATGAATTTACCTACATTGGTTATTGGGGCCCGATGCCTTACCTTGCAAAAGGTATTGCCGTATTTGACGACCCTAAAATGCCGATTGTAGGCATTGATGGCAGTGAGCCTAACGATAACTTTAGAAAGCAGTTAGTTTCAAGTGCACAAGCAGCGGTTGATGTATTGGTTAAAAAAGGCATTGCTGATAAAAACAAAATAGCTATAGCAGGGCATTCGTACGGTGCATTTATGGTGGCAAACCTATTAGCACATAGCGATTTATTTAAAACCGGTATTGCCCGTAGTGGCGCGTACAACCGTACGTTAACGCCGTTTGGTTTTCAGGGTGAAGAACGTGATTTTTGGCAAGCTCAAAGTGTATACGCTAATATGTCACCGTTTTTTCACGCTGAAAAAATTAACGAGCCAATGCTGATGATTCATGGTCAAGAAGATCCGAATTCGGGCACCTTCCCAATGCAAAGTGAGCGTATGTACGCTGCGCTTAAAGGCCTAGGTAAAGACGCTCGTTTAGTAATGCTTCCTTACGAAGCCCACGGCTACCGCGCACGTAAAAGTTTATTACATGTACTGTGGGAACAAGAGCAGTGGCTAGATAAGTATTTGTTAAATGATACAGCAGAGCCAGTAGAAGTAATTACTGAACCAGTGGCAAGTACTGGGCAAGAGTAATCACATAAGTAAGCAGCAACGCGGCTACTTATAGCCGCGTTTTTTGTTTTTAATACAAGGTAATTTAATGATTGATATAGCAGCACTTGCGGTTTTTATTCCTACCTTCTTTTTTGTGTCTATTACTCCAGGTATGTGTATGACCCTTGCCATGACACTCGGCATGAGCATAGGTGTGCGCCGAACCTTATGGATGATGATAGGTGAGCTATTAGGCGTAGCAACCGTTGCCGTTGCTGCGGTACTCGGTGTAGCAAGTGTAATGCTAAATTACCCTGATGCGTTTGCTATTCTAAAGTGGGTAGGCGGTGCGTACTTAATTTACATTGGCGTAAATATGTGGCGCGCTAAAGGTAAAATGTCGATTGATACACAAAAACCTGATGATGTAAGTAGGCAGTCGCTTTTTACGCAAGGGTTTATTACCGCTGTTGCTAACCCTAAAGGGTGGGCGTTTATGATTTCACTACTCCCACCGTTTATTAATGTTGATCAGGCCGTTGCGCCACAGTTAGTGATTTTACTTAGCGTAATTATGGTAACCGAATTTGTAAGTATGTTAGCTTACGCAACGGGTGGTAAAAGCCTGCGTCTGTTTTTAGCCCGAGGCGATAATATTAAATGGATGAACCGTATAGCAGGCAGTTTAATGATGCTTGTAGGCGTTTGGTTAGCCTTAGACTAATAAAAAGAGCCCCAGGCTCTTTTTATATTATGCATATTGCTTTTAACATTTTAATTAGCGCGTGCGTCATTTAACTGCGTTTTTAAAAATGGTGCCGTTTTACTTTTTGGGGATTTAGCGACGCTTTCAGGTTTACCTTGTGCAACTATTACTCCGCCTTCGTCGCCCGCACCTGGGCCTATATCAATAACCCAATCGCTGTTACTGGCTACTTGCATATCGTGCTCAACCATAATGACGGTGTTGCCCGCATCAACTAAGCCATTTAGCTGCGTCATTAGCATAGCTACATCTTTTGGGTGTAGGCCTGTGGTTGGTTCATCTAAAATATAAAGCGTATCGCCGTGCTGTGTGCGTTGCAACTCTGTGGCAAGTTTGATGCGCTGGGCCTCGCCGCCCGAAAGCTCAGTAGCAGGTTGGCCTAAACGTAAATAGCCAAGGCCCACTTGTAAAAGCGCATTGAGCGCACGTAAAATAGCGGGTTCATCGGCAAAAAAGGTATGCGCAGACTCAACGGTTAAATTAAGTACATCGGCAATGGTTTTATCTTTATAGGTAATCTCGAGTGTTTTTTGGTTGTAGCGCTTGGCGTTACACACAGGGCAAGGCGAATACACGCTAGGTAAAAATAACAGCTCTACGCTTACAAAGCCTACGCCTTCGCAATTTTCGCAGCGTCCTTTTTTAACATTAAACGAAAAACGGCCCGCGTCGTACTTACGTGCTTTTGCCTCTTTGGTATTGGCAAACAGTTTACGTACGTGATCGAACAAACCCGTATAAGTTGCAAGGTTTGAGCGAGGTGTGCGGCCAATGGCTTTTTGATCAACCGTTATTAGTCGCTTTATGTGCTCAATGCCCCCTGTTATTTGCCCGCCGGTTGTTATATCGAGTTCTTGCTCGAGCAGCTCGGCTTCATCGGTAGGTATTTGTGGCTGCAATTTTTGCCCTAGTGCATCGTAAACCAGCTCAACAAGCGCTTGGCTTACTAAGCTTGATTTACCTGAGCCAGAGACTCCTGTAACACTTGTAATAACCCCAAGCGGAAATTCTACATTAAGCTTTTGTAAGTTATTACGCTCAACATTTTTAAGCGTAAGCCATGCTTTTGCTGGGCGTTGTTTACCTTGTAATTGAGCTTGCTGAGATTCGTTATTTTTAAATAAGTATTGGCTCGTGTGTGAGCTGCTAATTTGCTTTAAGCCCTCAACAGGGCCGCTATAAACAATATTACCGCCACGGGAGCCCGCATTTGGCCCTACATCAACCACCCAATCGGCATGGCGAATAACACTTACGTTGTGCTCAACCACAAACACTGAGTTACCAGCGGCTATTAGTTCATCTAATGCGGCTAATAAAGCTTGTGTATCGGCAGGGTGTAAACCTGCCGAAGGTTCATCTAACACATACACAACGCCAAATAATTTTGAGCGAATTTGCGTTGCAAGCCTTAAGCGTTGTAACTCACCCGGCGATAACGATGGAGTGGTGCGCTCAAGCGATAAATACCCCAAACCAAGTTTGGTGAGTGCTTCAACGCGTTTAAGAATGTCGCCTGCTATACGTTTTGCAACTATGGCTTTTTCGGGATTTGTAGCGTTACTTTTAGGGGGGTTACTAACGGCAAATCTTAATTTATCTGCCAGCTCATTGAGTGTTAATTGCGAAATCTCACCTATATCAACCCCCGCTACTTTAACCGATAACGACTCTTTTTTAAGTTTTTTGCCTTCGCACTGCGGGCATTGTGATAATTGCATATATTGCGATACGCGCTTTTTAGTGCGTGGGCTTTGAGTGCTCGCAATCGATTGTAAAACAAAGCGTTTAGCACTTATAAAGGTACCCATGTAGCTAGGGCTTTCTTCATTTTTAATCGCCGCTTGGGTTTGTTCAAGCGTGTAGTCAGGAAACACGGGTACTGTGGGTGTGTCGTCGGTAAACAAAATCCAATCACGGGCTTTTTTAGGCAGGGTATTCCACGGTTTATTAATATCGTAGCCTAACGAGGTGAGAATACGGCTTAGGTTTTTACCTTGCCAAGCTGGCGGCCATGCGGCTATAGCGCGCTCTTTAATTGATTTAGTCGGGTCGGGCACTAACAGCTCTTCGGTTACGTTAAATACACGGCCAATACCGTGGCATTCTGGGCAGGCGCCTTGTGGCGTATTAGGCGAAAACGCATCGGCGTACAGTATGCCTTGCCCTTTGGGGTATTCGCCTGCGCGTGAGTAAAGCATTCGCAGCGCGTTAGAAATAGTGGTTACACTACCCACCGATGAGCGTACCGAGGGTGCACCACGCTGTTGCTGCAGGGCTACCGCGGGTGGCAGTCCTTCAATCGAATCTACATCTGGCTCGTCTACTTGGTCTATTAATCGGCGTGCATAAGGGGATACCGAATCAAGATAGCGATGCTGCGATTCGGCAAACAATGTTCCAAAAGCGAGCGATGATTTACCCGAGCCTGATATACCGGTAAAAACAACAAGTGAATTACGGGGCAAGTTTACATCCACATCTTTTAAGTTATGAACACGCGCGCCTCGTACTTGAATACTGTGCTCTGGGTTTAATAAAGCCGATCGCGCATTACTAACCTCATGTGAATTTTTAGGTGTGGTTGCCATGTAATTTACTCCTGTTTAATAACCGTGTGTTTATTAACGTGCCGCAAAGTATTAATAGTAATGGGGTGTCACTGAATGGGCGCTTAGTTAATTTACTGAGCTTTTAATAGAGTGTTTACATAATAGGTAAAAACTGCGAGTATAAATTTTAATCAAGCATCTAAATTGAAAAGGACGTTTAATTGTGACAAAAATTGTCTTTAGCTTTTTATTTTTATTAATACTTTGCGCCAATGTGTTTGCAGCGCAAAATAATGTACTAAACGTAGACCGAGCCATACCAAATAGTATGCAGTTGTCGTTTCCAAACGATAACAATATAACGCCCAAAAAGTCTGACTTTTCAATTGTAAACTATGTACTTATGAGCAACGAAATAGGCGAACGCTGGGCGGTTATTACCCTTACTAATTTAGCCTCTGGCAAGCGTGAACTTAATCAGGATCATTTATTAGCGCTGTTTGCAGATGGCAGCAGGCTAACACCCAATGAATTTAAGTTAGGCTTTAATGGCAACCAAACACAGTCGGTAACGGTATCGTTTGCTGAGCATAAATTTCCTATTTTAAGTGTGTATTCGAGCAATGATTAGTAACGCATTTTTAGATACGTTAAATGTGTAGTAATTGCTTTAGTTTATCGGCACCGGCTCTGCTTGTGCTTAGCTCAGATTTAATATCATCATTTACAATCAGCATTAGCTTACCGTTAAACCAACGTTGTATTTCTTTAATGTGATCAACGTTAACCAAATAACTTCGATGAATTCGTACAAAGTTTTTTGCTACTAAGGCATGCTCAAGTTGGTTGAGCGTATCGCTTAAATGATGAAATGTGTCGCCATTCCACGCCAAACTATTACCTTGCTCCGATTTAATAAATTTAATGTCACTCGGGGGGAGTAAAAATATCCGCTCACCGTTTTTACTAATTAACTTATTTATAGTGTTTTGGTTAATGTAAACGTTTGCTCGTGTTCAGGGCTGCTAACTTGGCAGTGGGCACGCTGTTGCTCTAGTTGCTGCTGCGCTTTGGCGAGTGCTTTTTTTTTAACCGAGCAATAGGAAAAGGTTTGAGAGAAATAAACTAGGTACCCATCTTAATTTTGCTTTCTTTTTTTACGATTTATGGGTGTGATGAATTCAGATGTGTCGGTAAATGAAATAGTGCGAACGAGTTAGCAGCCTTGCTTGCTGCATAAAATCAAAGAGTTAACCTGCTTAGTTGCTCAGGCTGGAAACGAGTGTGCGTGTAAAAAGATAGTTGCTTATCTAGCCAAACTTAGGTGTAATGGAAACATAATAAACGCTGAGCAGTGCAGGGAAAGCTTAAATAAGGCCAGATATGCCAATAAAATTGGCTTACTAAAGCTTAGGTCATAAAAAGCAAATCCCCATAGCATAAACAACACCAACTCTGACACACCGAGCAGGTAGCGACTCAGTCCAACAAGCGACACTACAACACAAACTGCGTGTCGCATAAATACTAAAATGTTATAAGCCTCAAAGATATGATTGAAGAACTAGAAGGAAAACTCACTCAAGTTCGTGCTAGTGGAATAGGTGATCTACTTGCAGTAGTGACTGAACAATTCATTTTCCACTGTAACACTGTGAGCCAAGTGTGCGAAAAATACGGGCAGATACCTGAGGATGAGTGCTTAGTTCAGGAGAATTTGACTGCGAAGAATCAAGCAATTGTTTCACAAGTTTTTACGGCAATGATAATAGAAGCTTTTTACTTTGATTACTATCATGGAAAAAAGTCTAAATCTAAGGCCGAGGATTGGTCAAAACAAAGCCCGGTAAAACAATTCATTTCTCTTGCACAAGAGTTTTGGGGCATTAAAAATGTTCAAGAAACTGAACTTTACAGTCAGCTAAATGATTTGAATAAAGTTAGAAGAAGGTGGATTCACAACCAAAGTACTCAACTAGGTAACTATGCTAAAGATCTAAATTATCTTTCAGCGGACGGTTGCATCGATTTTCTTAGAAGGTTTTTCATATTTATTGATGAGCAAGATCCTTCATACAAAGCTGCAAAATTAATTTCAGATCACTTCTCATCTTTGCAGTTACAAATGAAAGGTTACACCGGCTTATAACAAACAAATAAAGTCGCTCGCGGGCTCGCTGGGACACAAACATGGCGGTTATGTCGCTTCGCTCCGATTATAACCGTCATGTTTGAGCCCCTTATTTGGGTGTTAGGCATACCAAAAGGCACAGATGTTATTTAAAACTGTCGTTACATTACCAATAGCAATTACTTTTATTGGATTAGTATTTCGTTCAACTTTGTATTGGTCATTTTCTGTGGCTCAAGGAGAGCCATATGGCAGTGGGGATATAATAGAAATGCTATTAGCTCTCCTGTTAATACTTTCATCATTTCTAGGCCTTATTTACACTCTAATTTTGCTTTTGGTACCAAAGTACCGGCACTACTTTAGAGCATTAAAATTAGCCGTAATATGCATAAGCTCCCCTATTTGTTATTATTTTTTGCACGCATTAATGCCTAAACTGATGTAGGGTAAGCCTAACATGTAACTAAGGTTATAAATGTCTCTAATTGGCTCCTTCTAGCCATTCTACAACATAAAAAATTGATAATAATTGGCAAGGTATTTTACTGTGTTGGATGGCGC
>NZ_CAWUKC010000061.1:0-24774 GCF_963922945.1 uncultured Pseudoalteromonas sp.
TCGCTATCCGTGAAGGTGGCCGTACTGTAGGTGCTGGTGTTGTAGCAACTATCGTTGAGTAATCAACTATAGTGATGCATTAAGCATTAAGAAAAACCCGAGCTTAGTCTCGGGTTTTTTTATTGTTTAATTACTTTAGCCTAAATCTAAAATGCATAGTTCCAAGTTAGATTTACAGTTCGGCCAGTGCCTGCAAAATAGCGAGTTGCCGATGGGTTTGTTTGCCCATAATAAGTGATGTAGTACTTATCTAGCAGGTTATCGATACCTAGGCTAAATGCACCATACTCAGCACTTTGATATTGCACTGATAAATCAACGGTTGTGTAGCCGTCAAATTCTTCACCAGTATTAAAGTCGCGGTCAAACACTTTATTAACTTGTAAGCGGCTAGACAAACTTGCTGGCCATTGTTGTTGCCAGTAAAGGTTTAACCGTGTCGGTGAAATATTGCTGCCGCCTAAGTCGCTCTCTACTTTATTGTCGCCATCACCGTCATATTGGCCTTCTGTATCAGCGTAACTTGCACCGAATGTTGTGCTGTTAGTTAGGTAATACTGTGCATTGGCTTCAAAACCTGAGATCTCAGTGCGTTCACGTTTTACACTGTAAATACCATCAGCATCAGCTTGTAAACGAGAGCCTAAGTCTGAGTCAGATTCAAAGTAGCTGGCTTTAATATTGAAGCTATCGCTTGCATATTCAAAACCTAATTCGCGGTTATCAGAAATCACAGGTTCTAGGTTTAAGAAACTTTCAACCGATAAGCCAGCTTGGTTTATACCACGCAGTACACGCCCCACATCGGCCATGCTAAAGCCTTCGCTGTAGCTTGCGTAGAAACGAAGGTCATCAGTCACTTGGTAGACAACACCTAAGTTCTCTAATAATTCGTTAAAGCTTGGCTCACCGCCTTCTACAAAGCTGCTGTTGTAAGATGCTAGGGTAGTAAAGTCATCTACTTTTAATTTGCCGTACTCGTAACGAACACCGGCATTGAAAGTCCAATCTTCTAAGCCGTCATAACGTAGCTGAGCGAATGGTGCGATGTTATTAAACTTGGTTCTTGGAACCCAATGACGACCTGTTTGCGCAAGCTCTTGGTATGTTTCGTCAGAAAGTAAATCGATACCGGTCGCAATATCAAACTGGCTGCTTAATAGGTTATCTTTATTCTAAGTAACGCGACTTCCAAACTTTTGTGACTTGTTTTGAGATTGGTCGTAAAGGTTTTCACCAAATTCAGGATCTTGGAAAGTACCAAATGTACCGCCGCCATACATTGCCGCAAAATCTTGCGTGAATAACTGAACTGCAAGGTTGCCGCCAGCGATATTAGTGTGGTTGTAATCAAGGGTGAAGGTTGTTACACGGTTGCGTGGTGCATCACCTTCTATATCGCCTTTTTCAGCTGATGTGGCAAGGCCTGTTGTTGGGTCACCATTAATAGCAACAAAATCTCCATTACCCTCAATTTTGTAGTGGTTCAGCATCGCTTGAATACTTTGTTCATTATCAAGCTGATATTTAACTTTTAAAAATAGGTCTAGGCTGGTTGAGTCTTGCGTATCACCTTGTGTGCCATCTAACCCAACAAAGTCTCCGTTACCATCGCGATACATACCAGTACTACGTGCCGATACACCGCCAATAAAACTAATATCATCAAGCTGTTGACTGAATAAGTAGCTGGCTTTATAGCTTTGGCTGTCGCTTCCACCGTCTGTCGGAGTGCTAAACCCTGCGCTCATTTGGTGATTAAAATCGCCTGCTGATTTTGTGATGATATTAATAATACCGCCGCTTGCGCCCATGCCTTGGATTGCATTAGCACCACTGATCACTTCGATGCGTTCGATCATGGCAGGATCAATTGTATTGCCGTCACGAGAACCATTACGCAACGGGTTCGACTGAGGTACCCCATCAATCATGTATAGCGGCTCACGGCCACGTAGTGTTTCACCTGCGCTAGTCATCTTTTGACGGCTTGGTGAAAAACTCGGTAATAAATTACCTAAAATTTGCGATAGATCTTGTGTATGAGTTAGTTGCTCTGCAATGTCTTCACTGGTAATAACGCTGATAGTTGCAGGTACAGTACTAACAGGTGCCGTACTACGCGTTGTAGAAACAGTAATACGCTCAATATCTTGAGCCTGATTTGCTAACGCAGCGATAGGAGTAAGTAAAAAAGGAAGCGCAAATTTCATTGACATCGTTAAATCGTTATATAATTGTTATTAAAAATTGTTCGTATTTATATATGTATTTATTACTGCAATCAATATTGTGTAAAGGCTATAAAAACTTGGTTTACTTTGGTTTTTCTGTAAGTGACTGATAATGATTATTTAATTTTTCTAAACGGTTATTTAATTAATTTCAAAAATAATTGGCAAAAAAGCCGCTTGTTGATTACCGTTAATGAAGGAGGAACTGCCATGACAAAAATAAATACAAAACACCCTGCGGGTACTTTCTGTTGGGCCGAGTTATGCGCAAAAGACTGGCAAGCTGCAAAGCAATTTTACACGCAACTTTTTGACTGGGGTTTTGATGATCAGCCAATAGGTGAAGACATGTATTACACCATGCTGCGAAAGCAAGGTGATGATATTGCCGCTATGTATCAACTGCCAGCAAGTATGAGTGAGATGCCAACCCATTGGTTATTATATATTGCTGTTGATGATGTTGACCAAAGCACTGAGCTGGCAAAATCATTGGGGGCAACGGTTTTGGCAGGGCCACATGATGTCATGACGGCAGGTCGAATGGTGATGCTGCAAGAACCTGGCGGCGCAACATTTGCCTTGTGGCAAGCGGGTGAGCATATCGGGGCTAAAAGAGTGCAAGAGCTTAACCTACCTTATTGGTTTGAACTTGTGTCGAAAGACATACAAAAAAGTCGCGACTTTTATTGTCAGTTATTCGGATGGCAGTTTGAGGTGAAACCCATGGAAGGTATGGACTACACCTTATTCACTATTGATGAGCAACCGATAGCAGGCATGCTCGAAATGACCGATGAATGGCCAGATGATATTCCACCGCATTGGATGCCGTATTTTGCGGTAGTAGATTGCGATCAGGCGGTTGCCAAAGCAACGCAGCTTGATGGCGCTATCTGTGTGCCAGCAATAGACATTCCAGATGTTGGGCGTTTTAGTGTGATTACCGACCCGCAAGGGGCTGTGTTTTCTATCATTGAATCGACAATGCATGATATCAAATTTTAGAACTAGGTTTTCAGTATTCGAGCGGCTATTTAGTCGCAGTATTTATATGCTTTTTTGCTATAATGGTGGATAAATACATGTCAGTCAGCAAGAGAGCACAATGGAATTTGAACAAGATAGCAAACTTACTTTACCGTTATTTATTTTAAATGAATCGCTAAGTGAGCGAGATGTTGAGAAGCCGGATTTGGAGATTTCATTTGCTCTTAATGATGAACTGCTAACGCAAATATGCCAAAACCCAGCACCTGATAGTAGTGTTGCGATTAGTTTAGACAATTTTGAATTAGAGGTGCATAGTCGCGAATTTAATGAGTTATTAGATTATGAGCACGATGCACACATCACGCTGACTCATGGTCCATTGCTCAGTGTGGTGTTGAATACTCAAAAACACGACAGCTTTGTTTCTCCGCAAATGGACATGATGCCGACCTTCGATTTGGGCGACGAGGATGAAGAATGAAAAAAGTTCTGATCAGCTCGTTAGTCCTTATAATCCTCAGTGGGTGTGCTTATTTAGGCAATGCTCACTACAACGACATGTTTGGTAATGAGCAAACGCAGCAGCGCATTGTGCCACATGATAGCGGTGCGGGTGCTGAGTTTTTACAAGAAGTGAAACCTGTACTAGATACACGCTGTGTAGTTTGTCATGGCTGTTATGATGCACCCTGTCAGCTAAAGCTTTCTTCACCTGAAGGAATAGATAGAGGGCTCAGTAAGGAACTTGTATACGACGGCACTCGCTTATTAGCCACAACGCCAAGTCGGCTATTATTCGATGCCCAAAACACCGAACAGTGGCGTAAAAAAGGCTTTACTCCTGTGCTTAATGAACGTAACCAAAGTGCAGAAGCTAACCTAGCCGGTGGGGTGTTATTTAATTCACTCGTTCTTAAACAAAGCGCACCGTTACCAGAGAATGAAATTCTTGATGATGAATTTGATTTTTCACTTAGCCGCTCACAAACTTGCGCGACTATGGGAGAGTTTGATCGCCTAGCCGCAGAGCAACCTCACGGCGGCATGCCTTACGGTCTTCCAGGTGTATCTAGCCAAGAGTTTTATCATTTACAAAAATGGCTCAAAGATGGTGGAAAGATGGCGCATATTAAACCGCCTACTAAAGTTGAGCTAACGAATGTAAAAAATTGGGAAGCGTTTTTAAACCAAGACAGCTTAAAATATCAATTAGCCGCACGTTATATTTACGAGCACTGGTTTTTAGCTCATATATACTTTGGCTCTGACGAGCCTGAGAACTTTTTTAAACTCGTTCGCTCTAGCACCCCTCCAGGCGAAGAAATTAAACTCATTAATACGCGTCGTCCGTATGACGACCCTAAAGTGAGCCGCGTTTATTATCGTTTTTTACACGACCGCTCAACTGTTTTATCTAAAACGCATTTACCGCTGAAGCTCGATGATGCCAAGTTGGCACGTTTGTATGAGCAGTTTATAGCTCCCGATTACACGGTCACTAAAATGCCAAGTTATGAACCTGAGTCAGCATCAAACCCTTTTAAAACCTTTGAAGTGATCCCTATTAATTCCAAATACCAGTTTATGCTTGATGAAGCTGAGTTAATTATTATGGGCTTTATTAAAGGGCCTGTGTGTCGAGGTCAAATTGCACTTAATGTAATTAACGATCACTTTTGGGTTGCCTTTGCGGACCCTGAAAAAGTTGCGACGCCAGCCGTAGAAGATATGTTGCTTCAGCATGAAGATGCACTTGAGCTACCAGCTGCAGAAGAAAGTAATGCCTTACCTATTTCTAACTGGGTTAAGTACTCAGTGCGAGAGAAAAAATATTTACAGGCCAAAGTTGAACTGGCTAACGAGATGTTTAAAAACGGAGAGCATTTAACTACCGACCTATTGTGGAAAGGTGAAGGCCATAATAAGAATGCTGCGCTTACAATATTTCGTCATTTTGACAGTGCCACCGTAGTGAAAGGGTTTATTGGCCAAGAGCCTAAAACAATGTGGGTGTTAGATTACGCGTTATTTGAGCGAATTCATTACTTACTTGTTGCAGGTTTTGATGTGTATGGAAATATTGGTCATCAGTTAGTGACGCGTCTTTACATGGACTTTTTACGCCTAGAGGGTGAGCAAAACTTTTTAGCCTTACTACCAGAGACAAAGCGCCATCAAATTAAGAAAAGTTGGTACAGAAAGTCTCCACCGAGCTTGTCTACTTTCTTTAAAAACAATCGAGAGTTTAGTCAACCAAGTGGTATTAAATATAAAACGGATAAGCCACAACATGAGTTGTATAGCTTAATTAAGCAAGCTTTAGCGCCAGTGTTGAGTGAGCACTACGATTATAAAAATGTCCCCACGCCATTGAATGCACTTAATGATATGCCTGCAAAGGCTATCAACTTATTGCCGCAAATATCGTATATTTTGGTGAAGCAAGATGATGAATCGCACAAAGCTTATACGCTCATTCATCATAACGCACATTACAATATTTCCAGCTTGCTAAATGAAGATGGTCAGCGTGCATATGATGAAGATACTGCTACGCTCGTTCCAGGTTTTATTGGCGATTACCCGGCAGCTATTTGGTATTTAAATGATCAAAATGAAGTGGGTGAATTTGCACAGCTATTACCAATGATGCAAATTGAAGCAGATTATGCTGCATTAAAAGTAAAATTTGGTATTCGTCGCTCACATCCAGAATTTTGGAAATACAGCGACATAATGCACCAAGTAGCTAAAGAGTATCGCGGCGTGGAATTTGGTATGTTTGACTATAATCGCCTAGAAAACCGATAACGAAAATGTAACTACGCAGGTGTTTAGGCTGCAGATATAATACATTTAGCCCAGTCATGTTACTGGGCTTTTTAATTATATAATTACTAAAGCTGATGTTGAGCTTTCTATATATAGGCTACACTTACACCAATCCGCAATAATATTTAATCATTTTCAGGGGCTAAACGTGTCGCTATCTGCGTTAAAAAATTCTCATTTACGACTGCATGGATGCAGAAGGTAGAGCAATGCAGGAGCAATTGCCGAGAATAACTAAATAGCGAATTTTTTGCCTTGCTATCAACACGTTTATCCATCCTCAAAATAGATCACTTAATTATGCTGATTGGTATTAAAATAAAAAAAGCGGCCTTGTATGTTTAAAATTATTGCTAATGTAAGACAGCGTTACCGATGGGCGCTGATTGCTATCGCTCTGTTGATAAGTGGCTCTGCGTTATTGCTACAGTATGGTTTTTCTGTACAAAAGTACGATGCTAAAATTATTAATATGGCGGGTAAGCAGCGCATGCTTTCGCAAAAAATTGCCTGGCATAGTAATGCACTTCTTTCATCACGAATTGATGTTGCAACTCATACCCAATCACTCGAATACTCTCTTGCACAATTTAAAACAGCTCATGAGGTACTACTTACCAAGCAAGGTAGTGGCTACCGTTATTTAACGCCAGAATTAGTAAAGTTATACTTTTCTGAGCCAGCTAATCTAGATAGCGAAGTGAATGAGTTTATTACTCAAGCTAGCTGGCTGCTGTATCAAAAAGGCGAAGTAGACACACAGGTACTTAGCGTAGCGCATGTAGAGAGCCTTTTAGCTAAGCTTGACCGCGCGGTTACTTTGTTTGAGCAACAGGCAGTAAAAAAAGTTAACCGTGTTTCTAATTTAGAATTGTTATGTTGGCTAATGGCCATGGTGTTATTGCTAATTGAACTAAGATTTGTGTTTATACCGATGGAAAAAGAGGTGGAGCGCACGCTAGCGGCACTTCAAAAGCAAAAGGACTTTGTAGCGCAAATGAGCCAAAACAAAGAGCACTTTATTGCCCGAGCAAGCCACGAATTTAGAACGCCTTTACAAGGCTTAATCACGTCGATTGATGAGCTCACCATTAGTACTGAGCAACAAAATATTAAAACGCAGGCTAGCTATTGTGCCATAAGGCTTTTGTCGATGCTCGATGAGCTTCAAGACCTGCAAGCACTAAGCACAGGTAAGTGGACGCCCATCCTTAAAAACGAAAACCTTTTAGAATCTGTAAATAAAGTCGTCCTTGCATATGAATATGCAGCGCAGCAAAAGGGGCTAAAATTAACAACGCATCTTAGTGACTCCCTTAACTGTTTTGCTAAGTTAGATCATCAGCGCTTCCAACATGTATTAACTGAGCTAATCAGTAATGCAATAAAATTTACTGATAAGGGCGAAATCGAAGTCTCGGCGAGCATGCGTAATTCTCAGTTACAGTTAACAGTGAAAGATAGTGGCTGTGGCTTTTCGAGCGAAATAACAGAACTAGAGTTTGACTCATTTAAACAAACTAACCACTTTCAAGGCTTAAGAACGGGATTAACACGGGCTCAGTATGTTGTTAAAGCGCTGCATGGCTGGCTTTCATTTAAAAACAACGCAGCGAGTGGCGCTCATGTTACGCTTAATTTACCGGTTAAAATTACTAACCAGCACACAGAAAAAGCAGTCGATAAAAACCTTTTTTGCCTTGTGGTTGAAGATAACGAGTTAAACACTTTGTTACTCACACGTATTTTGGCAACCTTAAGTGTGAACTATGAATGCGTTGTAAATGGCCTAGAAGCCTGCGAAAAGGTGGCTAAAACTCATTATGACGTTGTGTTTATGGATTTAAACATGCCGGTAATGGACGGTTTTGAAGCCACTAAAAAAATACGCAAAGAGCTAAATAAAACCATGCCCATAATAGTTGTTACAGCAAATACCTCAGCCGAAGACATGGACTTAATTTATGAGTATGGTGCGAGTGAGCATATTCATAAACCAATCAGTAGACAGGCTGTGGCTGATGCATTAGTAAATGTGTGCATAGCTAATGAAATAAATTAATACGCAATTAAATACGCTTGCTAAAGCAAATTACTATACGTTAAGTTGTTTATTTAGCTTATGGTGAAGGCTGTATTGTGCAACGTGTTGTGTTCGAAAAATTTAATGGTTACTTACAAGGGCTAGGTAAAAGCCGTTACACAATTAATGACTTAAGCTGGCAAATTAACGTGGGCGAACACTGGCTACTATTAGGTGCTAATGGTGCAGGTAAGTCGGCGCTGGGCGCAGCTTTAGTGGGTGAAGCTAAGCAACAAGGCGGTATCTTTAACAGCACATTTAATAATACACAGTTGGTTTCTTCTGATCTGCAAAAACAGTTAATCAAAAACGAAATTGAAAATGAGCACCGCAGCCTAGTAAACGATTTTATTTTTCCAAAAAACGGTGACTACAACCATGATTTACGTATTAAATTAGTTGATGCATTTAATTATAGTGCTTTATTGAGTCGGCATTTTAGAGACCTTTCTACCGGCGAAACCCGTAAGCTTTTGCTTATAAATGCGCTAAGCAGTAATGCAGATTTAGTGGTATTAGATGAGCCATATGACGGCTTAGATACGCATTCGTGTGCGGTGCTACATGCTTTGCTAGAAGGTCTAAGCTCTAAAATTAGTTTTGTATTTGTGCTAAACAGGATTGATGAAATCCCTGAATTTATTACTCATTATGCTTATGTAAATCAGGGGCAGTTACAGCAAGTACTAAATAGACCAAACGCAGAGCCGCGTGCCGACTTGCTTAAACTGCTGCATTTAACACATACATATTTAGACATACCCCAGCCTGATGAATCCCAAGCGCGTGCCGAGTGTGCCGGCAATATATTAGTCAAACTTAATAATGCGAATGTTAGCTACGCAGGGGTTAATATATTTAAGCACCTTACTTGGCAAATTAATAAACACCAACACTGGCAACTGAGTGGTAAAAATGGTTCCGGTAAAACCTGCTTACTTAATTTAATAACCGGCGATAACCCTCAATGTTATCGCAATGATATTCAAGTATTTGGTTTTAAGCGTGGAAGCGGTGAAAGCATATGGGATATAAAACAGCATATTGGCTATATTTCAAATGCGTTACACATGCATTACCGTGTGAGTATATCGGCTTTAAATACAGTTATTTCTGGGTTTTACGACAGCATTGGCTTATATCAAAAACCAGTAGAGTGGCAGGTAAATACGGCTAAGCAATGGTTAGCATTGATTGGGTTAAGCGATAAGCAAAATAGCTCATTTACGCAACTTTCGTGTGGCGATCAGCGCATGCTATTAATCGTGCGTGCTATGGTAAAACACCCCACGTTACTTATTTTAGATGAACCTTGCCTGGGGCTTGATGAAGCAAATAGACAGCGAGTACTCATATTAATAGAAAAAATTTGTGCCGCTAATACCAGCACCGTTATTTATGTAAATCACCATGCGGCAGACAAAATTAAAGGAATAGATAATTACTTAAAAATGGAAGATTTTAACTAAAGGCTGGGCTTGTTATACCCAACCTTTAGCACCACTTTATAGGCGAGTAATCGTGAAGCCTGCATCAGTTAACTGTTTAATTAAGCCGTGTTGCTCCGGTAAGTGTAGTGCACCGACAGCAATAAATAGCTTTTCGTTAGCTAAGCGAGGCACTAATTGCTCTACCCATTTATTATTACGGTTAACTAGCATAACTTGCTCGCTTATTTCACCGTAGTTACTATCGTCAAAACTCATGTTGTAGTACTGGGTAAGTGTATCCATATCACCATTTTTCCACGCGTTTACTAACTTAATAAAATAAGTATTAATATCAGCAAGCTGCTCAAACGTTTCTTCAATCATTTCATTACTTAGCAAGGCCATGCCATCAAACATTTGTAGTTGCTGCTCTAGCGTTTCTAACTCTCCAATCGTGATATTTTCCTTTTTAGCGTAAGCAAGTACTTGCTTGTCTATGCCCGTTTGATCAGAAAAGCCTGCATTTTGATACTCGATTTGCATCATAGTAACCATTACTGCCCATGGTTTGAGGCCATTAAACATAGCGATATCTATCGATTTTTTCGCAAAGTAATCTTTAAGCTTACTGTAGTTTTGTTTTGATAGCTCTGTTTGTAATGTTTTGCCACCTTTAAGCAGCATAAAGGGCATTGAACGCTGCTGCATTTGTAAAGGCGTGAGCTTACTAATATCTACCTCAACAATAACTTGTTCACTTTGATCTATAGCCTGAGTTACTTTTTCAGGTAAGCCTTTCATGCTGGCATCGCCTACATGAACTGTTCCAAACAAATACGAGCTAGTGCCGTTTTTTTCTACCTTGAATAATGCTGGTGCTGCAAAGCTATTAAAACTTATTGTTATAAAGAGGGTCAGTATAAAAAATTGACCCAGTCGAGAGAACGATTTCATGGTTTGTCCTTAAAGCAAATTGAGTTAATTAAATATTAGCGCAAATTAATGCGCTTTAATAAACCAATTTATTTTTTGGCGTGCTTAAAAGGTTTGAATGCACAGGTGTGGTGACAATATTGGTCACGGATGAAAAATCACTGTTTCGAAAACCCGCTTTATTTGTAAAGTGTTGAAGTAATTACCGCACAACTTTTTTATTTGTGAGTAATACATCAAAAATTAATCAAACCCGATATAGCTATTATGTGGTTAGTGAATTTGTTTGATTAAAAATTGGGTATAATTTTTTCATTTAAGTGTTTTTCTATGAATTTTAAATCCACTTAAAGTCGCTTTTTTATATTTTGTTGAATTGATTTGGGTGTTGACTTACTCGCCTCAGCGCGGTACAACTACATATACGCAGCGAAGAGTGTTGCTTCGTTACAAATGATTTAAATTTGGTATTAATTACATGCTTACAAATGCACTTAACCTAGTCCTGATTATTATCGTGGTGATTATTCCCGCGAGGGCTTCGTAGTGCTATAAACTTAAGCATTAAAAAGCCCTCCGCACCTAACCGTTCGGAGGGCTTTTTAGTTTTAAGCACAGAGTTTTTAAAGATTTTAGCTATAAGTTTAAGTAAGTAATTGGGTTGTCACTGAGGAATGAGGGGTTATTAATGACAGGCGCAGAACTAACAATTGATTTACTAGCCAAGCACGGCGTAAATGAGGTATTTGGCTACCCAGGCGGAGCTATTATGCCCATTTACGATGCGCTATATGGTGCGTCTGTAAAGCATTACCTTACTCGCCACGAGCAAGGTGCAGGCTTTGCAGCTGTAGGCTATGCCCGCAGCACTGGTAAGTTAGGGGTTTGTTTTGCTACCTCAGGCCCAGGCGCTACTAACTTAATAACAGCGCTTGCCGATGCAATGATGGATTCAGTGCCATTGTTAGCAATTACTGGCCAAGTACCGACTGCCGCTATTGGCTCCGACGCCTTTCAGGAAGTGGACGTGTTAGGTATGTCGCTTTCGTGTACAAAACACAGCTACATGGTAGAGCGAGCAGAAGATTTAGCCGAAATATTACAAGAAGCTATGCACTTAGCTCAAAGTGGTCGCCCAGGACCTGTACTTGTTGATATTCCAAAAGACATTCAAATGGCGCAAGTGCCTTTTAAGCCTTGGCTAGCTGCTGATGAATACTTACCCCAACTTGATTTAAACCAAGTGGCCATTGCAAATCAGTTATTAAGTGAAGCAAGGCAGCCTGTTGCGTATGTTGGTGGTGGCGTGCAAGCTGCAGATGCGCAAGATGAATTAATGCAGTTTTTAAATAAAACCCAAATGCCCGCAGTATCAACATTAAAAGCACTAGGCAGTGTATTGCCAGATTACGAGCACTACTTAGGAATGCTAGGCATGCATGGCACACAGGCCGCTAATATTGCAGTCCAAGAGTGTGATGTATTAGTGTGTATAGGTGCTCGCTTTGATGACCGTGTTACCGGCAACTTAGCCAAATTTGCAGCCAAAGCAAAAGTAATTCACTTAGATATTGATGCGGCTGAGGTGGGCAAACGTAAACCTGCTAAAGCGTCATTAATTGCTGATTTAAAAACATCATTACCCGCACTTGAGTGTGTTGTAACACCTAAAGCTTGGTGCGATAAAAATAAAGAAATGAATATTAAGCATGCTTGGCGTTACGATTACCCAGGCGAAAAAGTATTTGCCCCTTACTTACTGAACCAATTAAGCCAGCGTATGCCGAAAACAGGCGTGGTATGTTGTGATGTGGGTCAGCACCAAATGTGGGTAGCGCAACACATGAAATTTAGCCATCCGAGCAACCATTTAAGTAGTGGTGGCGCAGGCACTATGGGCTTTGGTTTACCGGCGGCTATTGGCGCACAAGTCGCGCGCCCAGATGATTTTGTCATAACGGTGTCGGGCGATGGCTCAATCATGATGAACATCCAAGAGCTTGCCACTATCCGTCGTAATAATTTACCTGTAAAAATACTGATATTAGATAACCAACGCTTAGGCATGGTTCGCCAGTGGCAAGAGCTATTTTTTGAAGGCCGCTACTCTGAAACCAACCTGTCAGATAACCCTGATTTTGTTCAATTAGCCGCAGTATTTGGTATTCCTGGGCAAACAATAACAAAGGCCAACGAAGTAGATGATGCAATTACGGCATTGGTAAATAGCGAAGGGCCGTATATTTTACATGCCTGTATAGATGATAAAGAAAACGTATGGCCGCTTGTACCACCTGGGGCTGCAAATGACGAAATGATTACGGAGAAAGCACAATGAAACACAGCTTAACAATTGCATTGAAAAATCAAAGTATTGCGGTGGAGCGCTTTTTACGTGTTGTGCGTCACCGTGGTTTTGACCTTACGCATTTTCAGCTTAATACAGATGAAGCTCACTATACGATAGCAATGACGGTAGATAGCGACAAGCCTGTTCATTTATTAATCAGTCAGCTAAACAAGTTGGTCGACGTGCAAAAAATCAGCTTAGAAAATTTACAGCAACAAGCAGTGTAACTGCTACCAAAACATATTTACGCGTTACTGAATACAGCATTCAGTAACTCAACAATTTTTAGAATGAGGAATGCCCGCTTACACAGCGGCAAAACAGAGGTAACTATGGCTAAATTAAGAAGTGCAACAACAACTGAAGGACGTAAACGTGCAGGCGCACGTGCATTATGGCGCGCAACAGGCATGACCGACACCGACTTTGGTAAACCGATTATTGCTGTAGTTAACTCGTTTACGCAATTTGTACCAGGACATGTGCATCTTAATCAACTAAGTGAATTAATGGCAGAAACAATCACACAAGCCGGTGGTGTTCCAAAAGAATTTAACACTATTGCAATTGATGACGGTATCGCAATGGGCCACGGCGGTATGCTTTACTCACTGCCTTCGCGTGACTTAATTGCAGACTCTGTTGAGTACATGGTAAACGGCCACTGCGCTGATGCGATGATTTGTATTTCTAACTGTGACAAAATTACTCCAGGGATGATGCTTGCCGCGCTGCGTTTAAATATACCGGTTATTTTTGTATCGGGTGGTCCAATGGAAGCAGGTAAAACCAAGCTTGCTAACATCGATATTAAGCTAGATTTGGTTGATGCTATGGTAAAAGGCGCAGATGATACCGTAAGTGATGCTGATTCTGAGCAGGTGGAGCGCTCTGCGTGCCCTACCTGTGGCTCGTGTTCAGGGATGTTTACTGCTAACTCAATGAACTGTTTGTTAGAGGCAATAGGTCTTGCGCTACCGGGTAATGGGACGACGCTTGCAACTCATAAAGATCGAAAGCAACTGTATGTAGAAGCCGGTGCTCGCATTGTTGATTTGTGCCGTGAGTATTACCAAAAAGATAATCACGAGGTGCTTCCTCGTGCCATTGCTAACCGCACCGCCTTTATGAACTCTATGGTGGTTGATATTGCTATGGGTGGCTCATCAAATACGGTATTGCACCTATTGGCAGCGGCGCAAGAAGCTGGCGTGGATTTTGACATGTCGCACATAGATGAGCTTTCTCGTAAAACCCCATTTTTATGTAAAGTGGCGCCTGCCACAGCACAATACCATATTGAAGATGTTCACCGTGCTGGTGGCATGATGGCGATAATCCGTGAGCTGGGTAAAGCGGGTTTAGTTGATTTATCGGTAAACCACGTTGCGGGTATGACAATGGGTGAGCTTGTTAAAAAATGGGATGCCACAGATCCAGATAACGAGGCTGCACAAAAGTTTTATCGTGCAGGCCCTGCGGGCATTCGCACAACAAAAGCAATGAGCCAAGAATGCCGTTGGGATGAGGGCGATAACGACCGTGAAAACGGCTGTATTCGCAGTGTTGAGCACGCATTTAGACAAGATGGCGGCTTAGCTGTACTTTCAGGAAACTTAGCCGTTGATGGCTGTATTGTAAAAAGTGCAGGCGTTGTTGATGAAATGCTGCATTTTGAAGGCACAGCTGTAGTGTACGAATCACAGGATGAGTCGGTTGAAGGTATTTTAAACGATGAAGTAAAAGCGGGCGATGTTGTGGTTATTCGCTACGAAGGCCCTAAAGGCGGCCCTGGTATGCAAGAAATGCTATACCCAACGAGCTACTTAAAATCAAAAGGTCTTGCAGAGAAATGTGCTTTGATCACTGATGGTCGATTCTCAGGGGGGACTTCTGGTTTATCAATTGGTCACGTATCGCCAGAAGCGGCAAGTGGCGGCGCTATTGCGTATGTTGAAAATGGCGACAAAATTATTATTGATATTGCAACACGTGCAATCACCCTGGCATTAACTGATGAAGAGCTAGAAGCGCGTAAACAAAAGCAATTAGCTCGTGGCAAGCAAGCTTACAAGCCGCTTGACCGCGATCGCTATGTATCATCGGCATTAAAAGCGTATGCATTACTTGCAACCAGTGCTGATAAAGGCGCAGTACGTGATTTAGCCAAATTGGAGGAGCTTAGCTAATTATGGTTTCTCAAGAGCTCGATTATTTTCGCGCGATTATCCAGGCAAATATGGAACCATTAGCCAAAGTCACTGAGGTCAGCGAAATGGCTGCCCTTAGTGATAAATTAGGCAACCATGTTTGGTTAAAGCGTGAGGATCAACAGCCCGTGTACTCGTTTAAGCTACGCGGTGCCTATAATAAATTAAATAAATTACCCAAAGGCTCGGTAGTCATTACGGCCTCAGCGGGTAATCATGCGCAAGGTGTGGCGCTCAGTGCTTCACACCTTGGGCATAAAGCCACGATTGTTATGCCCGTTACCACACCTGAAATAAAAGTAAATGCGGTACGTGCACTAGGCGGTGAGGTAGTTTTACATGGCCATCATTTTGATGCTGCAAAGGCACACGCTCTTGAATTAACAGAGCAGCGCAATGGCGTATTTGTCCCACCTTTTGATGACCCCGATGTGATTGTTGGGCAAGGCACGGTAGCCCGTGAGCTTATGCAACAACTTAACGAGCTTGATGCGGTATTTATCCCTGTAGGTGGCGGTGGTTTACTGGCGGGTATGGCGGTTTATATCAAGTCATTACGCCCTGATATAAAAGTGATTGGCGTAGAAGCTGAAGAAAGCGCATGTTTGCAAGCTGCGCTTAAAGCGGGAGAGCCTGTTGAGCTTGAGCGTGTTGGCAGTTTTGCCGATGGCGTGGCGGTTAAAATCATTGGCAGTGAAACATTTCGCTTAGCACAAAAGTTTTGTGATGATGTTGTCACCGTTAGTGGCGATGAAATTTGTGCTGCTATGCAAGATATTTTTGTCTCTACTCGCGCTATCTCGGAGCCTTCAGGTGCATTGGCAACCGCAGGGCTTAAAAAGTGGAGCCAGCAATCGGGCTTAAAAGGATTACATTTAGCAGCGGTGTTATCAGGTGCTAACTTAAACTTCGATCGCCTACGTTATGTGGCTGAGCGCACTGCGCTGGGTGAAAAAAACGAAGCGCTACTTGCGGTAACGATTAAAGAAGAAAAAGGCAGCTTTAAGCAGTTCTGTGCCTCTTTAGGTGGTCGTGCTATTACCGAGTTTAACTACCGTTATGCAGGTCCAGGCGAAGCGCAAATATTTGTGGGTATTGCATTGCGCCAAGGTGAGCAAGAGCTCAACGAGTTAAAACAAGACTTAACTCACAACGGCTATCATTTTTGCGATTTATCAGATAACGAATTGGCTAAATTACACGTACGTTATATGGTAGGGGGCAAAGCACCAGAGCAGTTGCACGAAAGGTTATTACGGTTTGAATTTCCAGAATACCCAGGAGCGCTAGCACGCTTTTTAGATACCCTAGGTAGCAATTGGAATATTACTTTGTTCCACTACCGTAATCATGGTGGCTCAATCGGAAATGTTCTGGCGGGCTTTGCTATTGAGCCAAGCCAATTTGAGATGTTTAACGAGCACTTAAACCGTTTAGGTTACAGTGTGCACGACGAAACTCATAACCCGTGTTTTACGCAGTTTTTAACCTCTCAACCACAAAGCTCAAAGGTGGGTGATTTAGTCTCAGCTTAAGCGTTTTATAAGCAAGTATGCGCTTAGGCATGCTTGCTTTATTGTGTGTTTTAAATATAGTTACATCTAATGACTATTATTTGGAACACTCTGTTGCTTATTAAAGGATTAATACTTGCAAGCTTGCTTTTTTGCAGCCAACTAATGGCTCAAGAATCAGTCACTTTACAACTAAAATGGACCCACCAATTTCAGTTTGCCGGCTATTACATGGCTCAGCAAAAAGGCTATTACAAAGACGCCGGACTTAATGTAACCATACGCGAAGCTAACCCGAATATGCCTGACACTTTCACTCCAGTCGCAACTGGAGAAGCTCAGTTTGGCGTAGCGCACTCGGGTATTTTGCAGCAAAGAATAAACGGTCAACCTTTTGTGGCTATGGCTGCTATTTTTCAGTTTTCTCCGTATTGTTGGATGGTAAAAGACAGCTCTGATATTTTTCACCCTCGCGACTTTACTGCTAAACGTATTACCGAAGTAAGTAAAAAAGACAGTACTGAGCTGCTAGTTATGCTTAAACGCAGCGGTATTGATATTACTACCTTAGAGGTATACGAAGGCGATGAGCCTGCGCTGCAAGCGTGGCAAGAAAACAAACTTGATGCAATGCAAGTGTATGTCACAACTCAGCCTTATTTTATGACACAGCAAGGAGCACCGCACCGGCTTATATGCCCGCAGCGCTATGGTATGGATGTGTATGGTGACGTGTTATTTACCAGCGAGTCAATGCTTAAGATGCACCCACAAACAGTCGAAAAGTTTTATCAGGCGAGTTTAAAGGGGTGGCGTTATGCCATGATGAATATGGATGAAGCCATTACTATTACTCAGCAATTTTATGCGTCAAACAAAAGTTTTCATCAGCTAGCTTATGAAGCTGAAGTTATGAAGGACTACGTGATGCCTCCGACGACCCATTTAGGGAATATGTCGATGGCTAAATGGCGTTTAATAGCAGATTATTATGGCATAAAGCAAACGCAGTTTGACGAACACAAGGCTGGGTTCGTTTATAAATACCAAGAACCAGAGCAATTACAACTGTCGTGGATGCTAATAGCTGCTTTTATTGTAAGTATTATTTCGATCCCCCTTTATTTACGGTTAATACTCGGTAAAAAATAACCACTTAATGCAGCTCTGCACAACTGATATAATTAATCGTCCTTTTTATTACTTTAAGTTGTTATGAACCTAGCTGAGCAATTTGCAGCACTCGATGCCGTGTTAATGCATACCCGCGAATATTGGCAATGTACTGCGTTTGATTTTGATGAATTACCGTGGCCTGAGCTGCAAGCGATGTTGCATAACTTACCAGATGAAGATGTTGTAAGGCTTGATAACGATCAGCAACAGCTGTATCAATTTTTTAGCCCCCTTATTGCAGGTGTTGAGCAGCTACCTGAACTCTGTAATTTGCCGAGCAACCAGCAACAGCGCGGTGAATACCCGTTTTGGATAAGTAACGGTATTAAAGGGCGTAAGTTCGAGCAACTGCAAGACTTTGTTTCAGCATTACCACATACGACACAACCTGTTTTAGAGTGGTGCGCAGGTAAAGGACATTTAGGACGCATGCTTGCTTTTAATGGCGCGCAAAGTGTGCGTAGTGTTGAGCTACAAGCACACCTATGTGAGCAAGGCCAGCACAGCGCTAAGCAGCAAGGTTTAGCTATGCAATTTAGCCAAGCAAATGTGCTTGAGGACGATATAAGCCACTTTTTTAATACAGATACCCATGCAGTGGCTTTACATGCGTGTGGCGCTTTGCATCAAACATTTATGCAACAAGCGAGTAAGGCAGGAGTTAAACGTATTAGTTTTTCGCCGTGTTGCTATCATTTATTTACTCAAAACAATTACCTAGCAATGAGTGAGGCTGGGCAAAGTAGTCAGCTTAATTTGACACATCGCGATTTAAAATTGGCATTACAAGAAACTGTGACCGCGCCATCTCGTGTAGCTAAAATACGAAAAACTGAGGTGGAATGGCGCTTAGGGTTTGACGCACTTCGAAAGTCACTCACTCATGAGCAATATTACGTGAGTGTGCCTTCGGTTAACAAAGCCATGTTTTCTGGTACCTTTGCACAGTTTTGTGCTTGGGCGGGCGACAAAAAGTCTCTAATTATCCCTCAAGATACTGATTACAATAAGTTTTTAGTAATAGGTAAGGCGCGTAAAAAAGTAACTGAGCGAATCGAACTGGTTCGACATGTGTTTAGAAGAGCAATAGAGGTTTGGCTTGTGCTCGATCGTGCTTTATATTTGCAACAGCAAGGCTATCACGTTTCTGTTACTACTTTTTGCGAGAAAAAATTAACTCCTCGCAATGTTTTGATTCTTGCAAACACCGACTAAAAAGGCGCTCATTAC
This sequence comes from uncultured Pseudoalteromonas sp., assembly GCF_963922945.1. Lineage (GTDB taxonomy): Bacteria > Pseudomonadota > Gammaproteobacteria > Enterobacterales > Alteromonadaceae > Pseudoalteromonas. The sequence continues at coordinate 18,986 of NZ_CAWUKC010000061.1, forward strand.
TTGTCTTTTCTGGGTGTAATTTTTAGCCCGTCCTACTAAGAGATACAATGAGAAAGCTAAAAAATTTATTCGAAAACAATAAACGATGGGCTGCACGTACCACAGAGGCGAACCCTGAGTTTTTTAAAATATTATCAATGCAACAAAATCCAGAGTACTTGTGGATTGGCTGCTCAGACTCTCGGGTCCCTGCAAACCAAATTGTTGACTTACTTCCCGGTGAATTATTTGTACACCGTAATGTAGCTAATGTCGTGGTACATACTGACCATAACTGTTTATCGGTAATGCAGTACGCGGTAGAGGTACTTAAAGTAAAACATATTATGGTGGTTGGCCACTACGGCTGTGGCGGTGTTCAAGCGGTATTAAATAATGCTAAATTTGGTTTTATTGATAACTGGTTACGCCATGTTGGTGATGTAAAAGAAAAACACCTAGCGCAGCTTAATACAATGGATGAACAGCAGCGTCTAAGCCGCTTGATTGAACTAAATGTTATAGAGCAAGTGCGGAATGTGTGCAGAACAAATATAGTGCAAGATGCATGGGATAAAGGGCAAGAGCTCACAATTCATGGGTGGGTATATGGGTTGGAAAACGGTCATTTACACGACTTATCATCGGTTGTCACCTGCGCTGATGAAGAAAGTGATGTATATAATAAGGCTGTTACCCAAGTATTCGCTACAGCCGGCTGTGGGTAATTTAAGCAATGAGTAAAACGGCGATAATCATTGGTGCAACAGGGGTTGTTGGGAGTGAGCTTTTAACGCTGCTACTCACAAGCTCGGAATTTAGCCGCGTGATTGCTATAACTCGCCGGAAGTTGGATTTTGAACATGCCAAGCTGACTAATCAGGTTATTGATTTTAATTGTTTAACTAACTACTGCACGTTATTTAAAGGGGATGTGCTTTTTTCGTGTTTAGGCACTACCAAAAAACAAGCGGGCTCTATCACGGCACAGCGTAAAGTTGATTTTAATTATCAGTTTATTGCGGCGCAAATGGCTGTAAATAACGGAGTAAGTCATTATTGCTTGGTGTCGTCAAGCGGTGCTAATGCACATAGTGTGAGCTCTTATTTAAAAATGAAAGGCGAGCTTGAGCAGCACGTAACATCGCTTGGCTTTGCAAAAGTCAGTATATTTCAACCGTCTTTATTAATTGGTGAGCGACGCGACACGCGAATAGCGGAGCAAATAGGCGCATGTGCTTTACCTATTTTAACGCGGTTGCCTTTTTTAAAGCGTTATAAGCCCATTACCGGCAAGCAAGTGGCGCTAAAAATGCGCGCCGTAAGTTTAACTCAGCAACAACCACTGCAATACTATGTATTAGATGCACTTTTTAAGATTTAGTGGATGAGTAATAAAGCAAAAAGCAGCCAAGGCTGCTTTTTTGTAACTGAGTTTGCAAAAAATATGGATTACTCGTCGTTATTCTTAGCATTTAATTGTTGCTCTAGTAACACAACTTTTGCTTCAAGCTCAGTGAGCTTTTCGCGGGTACGAATTAGTACTTGGCTTTGTACATCAAACTCTTCGCGGCTAACAAAGTCCATTTCGGCCAGCTTATTTTGTAAAACTTGTTTGGTTTTACCTTCTAATGTATCTGCTAGATTTTTTACACCTTGCGGCATGTTGTTGGTGATTTGCTTAGCAATTTCTTCAAGTTTTGCTGGATTGATCATAATCGTCCCTTGCTGTTGCCCTAAATGATAATGGCTAATATTACCTTATACCTAACATATTTAATACATGATCACCCCAATGGAATTAATTAATCTAATGGCTATGCCTGTATCTGTGGTTACGGTAAAATTACGTGCCTTTTAAATCTCCTTGGTCGTTATGAAACTCAATCCTAAACAAGATGAAGCCGTAAAATATATTAGTGGTCCATGCCTAGTACTTGCAGGTGCAGGCTCAGGTAAAACGCGTGTAATCACCAACAAAATTGCATATTTAGTACAAAAATGCGAGTACAAGGCACGTAATATTGCTGCAGTAACGTTTACCAACAAAGCGGCCAAAGAAATGCGCGAGCGCGTATTACAAACACTCAATAAGCAAGAGGCAAAAGGACTGTGGGTATCAACCTTTCATACTCTAGGGCTGGAAATAATAAAAAAAGAGCTTAAAACGCTTGGTTTTAAAGAAGGCTTTTCACTGTTTGATGATCAAGATACGAATCAGCTGTTAGGCGAGCTAACCGAAGATGAGCTTAAAAAAGACAAAGATCTACTTAACCTATTAAAAATGCAAATAGGAAGCTGGAAAAACGAATTAATTTTGCCAGAGCAAGCTATACGTGAGGCGCGCGATGCACAAAAGGCGTTATTTGCGCAGCTTTACGCTCGTTATCAAAATCAGCTGCGAGCGTATAACGCACTGGACTTTGACGATTTAATTATGATCCCCACCTTATTACTGAGTAGTAACGCCACCTCACGAGAGCGTTGGCAACAGCGGTTTAGGTATTTGCTGGTGGATGAATATCAAGATACTAATACTAGCCAATACCAGCTTGTTAAGTTATTAGTAGGCGAGCGAGCGCGTTTCACTGTAGTAGGGGATGATGACCAATCTATTTACTCATGGCGCGGTGCGCGTCCTCAAAACTTGGTACTGTTAGGTAAAGATTACCCAGGTCTCAGGCTAATAAAACTTGAGCAAAACTACCGCAGTGCCCAGCGAATCCTAAAAGCAGCAAATATTTTAATTGCCAATAACCCGCACGATATCGAAAAAAAGCTATTTAGTGAGCTTGGTTACGGTGAGCCAATTAAAGTGATTGGCTGTAGAGATGAAGAGCATGAGTGCGAGCGAGTTGTTGCTGAAATAATTTCGCATAAATTTATGAAGCGCACCAGCTATAAGGATTACGCTATTTTGTATCGCGGTAATCACCAGGCACGCGGTTTTGAAAAATCATTAATGAGTAACCGTATTCCCTATAAAATTAGTGGAGGTATGTCGTTTTTTTCGCGCTCAGAAATTAAAGATATTATGGCGTATTTACGCTTACTGGTTAATCAAGACGATGATAACGCGTTTTTACGCATTGTTAATACGCCGCGTCGCGAAATAGGTACAGTTACGCTTGAAAAGCTTGGAACGCTTGCAAACGAAAAGCACCAAAGTTTATTTGCCACTTGTTTTGATAACGATTTAGGCTACCGCCTTAAAGGACGTGGCTTAAATGCGCTTTCAGGGTTTGCACGTTGGGTTGTTGAGCTTTCTGATAACGCGGTACGAAGCGATACGCTTGAAGCAGTAAAAGACTTAGTGCGTAATATTAACTATGAAGCGTACTTATATGAGTCATCGCCAAGTGCTAAAGCAGCTGAAATGCGAATGAAAAACGTTTCTGAGCTGTATCGTTGGATCACTGATATGCTCACAGGCGACGCTGATAATGAGCCAATGACCTTGCCTGAAGTGGTCAGCAAATTAACACTTCGCGATATGTTAGAGCGTAACGAGGAGGAAGATGAGTCAGATGCGGTACAGTTACTGACTTTGCATGCCTCTAAAGGTTTAGAGTACCCATATGTGTTTATGGTCGGCATGGAGGAGGGGCTGCTACCTCACCAAGTTAGCATTGACGAAGACAACGTAGATGAAGAGCGACGCTTAGCGTATGTGGGCATTACTCGAGCTCAGCAAGAGCTGACCTTGACGTATGCAAAAATACGCCGCCAGTTTGGCGAAACCTCGCAAACCGAGCTAAGTCGCTTTGTACAAGAGTTGCCACAAGATGACTTAGCGTTTGAAAACAAAAAAGCGCCGAGCTCACAAGCAGAGCGTATGGAAAAAGGCCAAGCACGAGTTGCTAACTTAAGAGCGATGCTTAAAAAGCCTAGTTAATAAACTGCGCGGCGTTATTGTTGGCCGCTACAGGTTCCGGTAAGCCTTGCTGCTTAGCAACAAATAAGTTAAGCCCGTATTTATCAAGCAAGGCTCTAAAGTTGAGTATAGAAGGCCCTTTAGCAATAACCTTAATCCCTTTAAGCTCAGTGATGGCTAGTACGCCTTGTAACTGCAAGTTAAAACTTTCTTGTTGTAATACGCGTTTACTAAAAGTTGAGCTAAGTAGTACATAGTCGAATGAAATATCGGTCAGTGCATTTAGCTCACAGCGATCTTTTGCAAAGTTATTTAGGCCAATGCTGTAGCCAAGCAACGAGAGCTTTTTAAGGTTTTCTAGCTGAGTGGCACAGGCGTAACGTATTTCTTGGTCGTCAAACAATAAACACAGTTGGCTTTGCCCTTGCAGTTTACTTAATACCTCAGTAAATAAATTAAATTCAAGCGCTTCTAAAAGTAACCCTGAGCAGGGCAACAACACCATGGCTACATTTGCTGCTAAGCCATGGGCGTAGGCGTGTTGTAATAGTTCTAATTCAACTTGTAGGTGCTGCTCTTTATCAGTAGCAAACTTTTTCAGCACTTCAAAACTGGTATAGCCTAATACAGGGTGTTCACCAAAGGCTTCGAACAGTGACTCTGATTGTTGTTGCTCATCAAAGTTTATAATATCTGCACTTCTAAAGCTCATCGGCAGTGAATCTAAATGATGTTGTGTTGAAGACTCAGCATTGGTTAGTGTTTGTGTTAATAATGGGTGGAATAGCTCATACCGGTCGCGCCCTGCATTTTTAGCATAATACATAGCAGCGTCGGCATCGCGAATAATTTCATCTGTATGCTGATAGCTTGAATTTGAGTACGTTATACCAATACTTGCACCACTTTGAATGCAGGTCCCTTTACTGCAAAACGGTTTTTTCATTATATTGATAATGCGATTGGCTACATCTTCTGCTTGTTGTAGCTCTGTTAAGTGGGTAAGCAAAATAACAAACTCATCACCACCAAGGCGAGCGAGTAAATCGTGTTCGCGAATACAGTGGGAGAATAAATCAGCCACACTTATTAAAAATTGATCGCCGGCATGGTGGCCTAGTTGATCGTTTATATCTTTAAACTTATCTAAATCAATAAATAAAACAGCAAAGTGATGTTCAGGAAAACGATGATAATGCTGCAATGTTTTCTCTAGCTGGGTTAAAAATAAGCTGCGATTAGGGAGACCCGTTAATGAGTCATGGTGGGCATCGTGATAAAGTTGTTGCTCTATCTTTTTACGCTCATCAATCTGCATTTGTAAATGTAGGTTAGCTTTTTGCAGCGCTTTTGTTTTTTCGTTTACTCGATACTCTAGCTCTTGATGACTAGATTTAAGTGCTTGAGTGGCTAACTTTGTTTGTAAAACCGTGGCAATTTGATGCGATACAAATGTAATAAGCTCACAGTCATCTTTACTGAAAATATGATTATCATTATACGCTTGGCATGCAATTAAGCCGATAACACCCTGCGATGTTTTAAGCGGTGCACCCAACCAGCTGGTAGCCATTTGCTCTTCTGGTATAGCTTGAGTGCGCTGTACTTGACCGCTTTCTAATAGCTCCTTGGCTCTACAGGGGTGAATAAGCTGGGTTTGTTCGCTACTAATAACCAGTTCGCTATAACCTTTTGCAAACTGCCTAGGCTCGGTGTTGTCTTTAAACTCATCCACACAGTACGGGAAGCTAATCCACCCAGTCTTTTTGTTATAAAGTGCAATGTATAAGTTTTCTGCGTATGTAATGGTCTTTATTATTTGATGAATTTTTACATAGGCATCATCTAAGTTTTTTGCCTGAGTAGCGAGTTCCGATATTTTAAACAAAATTTGTTGGCGTTGTAGTGCGCGTTTTCGTTGTTCAATTTCTAGGTT